>JAICYJ010000086.1 GCA_025934255.1 Thermoleophilia bacterium
AACCCGGCCTCCTCGCTCTGCGCCTGGATGAGGAGGTCCATGGTTTCGGCGAAATCGCCCATGGCTTGGCTGATGTCCGGATCGATCTGCCCGATCTTCTTCCTGGGCTGCACCGAAACGCTGGGGTTCTTCGCGTACACCTTGGCCTGGTGGATCTGCTGGAAACGCCAGATGTAGTTGGTCGAGACGCCGCCTTCCATCGTCGGCAGGTTGGCGTCGGTGTGGACGTACTCCCGGTCCTCCTCCATCTTGTCGAGCATCGACTTGATGGAGTTCGGCGGGATCGCCTCCTTCTCGAACTCCCGCAGCTGGTCGCACTGCGCAGCGTCGTAGGACGGCGCCGGATCCTGGCCCTGGTCGATGGGCTCGGGGGTGTCGGTGGAATCGAGAGCGGTGTCCATGGTCAGGCCGCCGGGTGGGTGATGGTCAGGGATTCGAGGATGATGCCGTAGCTGGGCAGGTTGGTGCCGGCGTAGCTGAGCGTGCCGTCGTCCAGGGCCTCGAAGATGTCGAGTCCGTGCGCGCCACCGGCGGAGGTGAACGAGAATTGCAGGCGGTAGTAGCCGTTGCCCACCGCGGTGACGCTGATGCCAGAGGCGTGCAGCGAGTCGATGACGGCTTGCGTCGCGAGGTTCACGGCGATGTACGCCTGGCTCGCGTCGTAGGTGTTCAGGTAGATGACGTTGCGCAGCGTGCCGACCGGCTTCACCACCAGCGAGACGGTGTAGACCGTCCCGAGGGTCAAGGTGGTGCTGGCCGAGAGATAGTGCAACGCGGTCGTGCCCAATTCGATCATGCGATCGTTCTGGCCCAGGACGCCGGCGCTGTTCTCGATCGTGCTGACGTCCGGGTCGACCTGCACGTCGTTCGCCGTCCAGTCTACGCCGGTGAAGCTGGTCCAGCTGTAGTCCACGATCGGAGCCGGCACGCCAGGCGTCTCAGGTTCGGCGGAGCCGCCGACCATGCTCCCGAGGTTGCCCAGGGATCCGAGTCCTTCGACGCGGCGCTCGTAGAGGTCGCCCATCATGCCGGCAGCTTCCCGATCACGATCCAGATTTCGGCGGTTCCGCCCGTGGCCGCGTCCAGCGTCGAGCCCGTGCTCACCGCCGTGAGTTGCACATTCTGCGCCGCACCGCTGAGCCCGTCCTCCATGCCCACCTTGCCGTTGGCGCCGATCTTGCCGTTGCCGGGCGCCTGGAAGACGTCGAAGGCATCAGCGTACTTGTCCGTGATGGAGTTGTTGCCCAGTGCCAGGGTGTAGGCCGAGAGCGATCCGCCGGTGAACGCCTGGCCGTGCTTGATGAACGATGCCAGGATGTACTGCCCAGGCTGCAGTTGGAACAAGGTGATAACGTTGGACGTCGCGGCGATCGCCAGCTGCGTGTGGTTGACGGTGAAGCGCAGCGTCTGCGGCACGTTGCCCACGTTGGTGTAGTCGGTCTTGGAGGCCGACACGCCGCCGTTGCTGTGGATCATGCCCTCGGTGATCTCGTGGGCGGTGACCGCGGTCCCGAACCCGATGCGGAAGGTGCTGCCGGTGGGGATGTACAGGAACGGCGAGTCGTCCGGGATCCACGGCACCGCGCCGCCGGTGGTGTAGGTGGTCGAGGACCAACCCAACACCACGCGGTCGGTGCCGGCGGCGTTGTCGAAGCTGAAGCCCTGGAGGATGCCCGGCGTGTCGCCGTTGCCGATGCGCTTGACGATGAAGTCGATCGAATAGACCTGCCCGTCGAAGTCCGCGCCGCCGTTGCTGCGCAGCCCGTCAGCGTCGGTGCTGTTGAGCTGGAGGCGCTCCAGGCGGTTGTAGAAGTCGGTCGAGGTGTGATTGCAGATGAGCGAGCCGAACTCATTGAATTCGGTGTTGTCGACCTGGAGGTTGCAGTACCGCTCGCGGATCCGGATCGGCGTGCCGATGTGCAGCAGGTTGATGTTGTGCGAGACGCGCCCATGGACGCCGTAGAGGTCGATGCACTCGTCGGCGTAGTACTCGCTGCCGATCTTGTTGTTTTCGATGACGCACGTGCCGATCTGGCCGTTGGGACCGGCGTAGATCGAGATCGCGCGCGACGCGGTCCCGCCCAGGTTGGTCACACCGGTGAACTGGCAGTCGCGGATGGAGATGCCGCGAACGTCCGCGGTGAACGGCACCGCGCTGATCGCCACCGTATGGTCCTCAAAGTAGCAGCTCAGGAAGTTGGCCGTGCCCAGGGTGACGAACACGTTCTGGCTGTAGTCGTACGCGAAGTCCGGCAGCCGCGTCGCGTTGGTATAGAACTGGCAATTATGGAAGTTGAGGACGAACGCGCGCGGGACGACGAGCCCCTCGAACAGGCACGACTCGAACAGCGCGTTGTCCCAGTACGAGCCCCCGGTTTCGGCGAAGACGCTGAACACGGTCGCCAGCGTCTCGTCGGGGTACCAGGCGGCGCCGTAGTTCGACATGAACCGGCACTGGCTGAAATGCGCGTTGAGGTCGGCGTAGGAGATCGAGCTGGCGACCTTGAACGCCAGGCCGTTGGCGCCCTCGCAGGCCACGCGGTGGCAGTAGATGCCGGCCCAGCTGTCGCCTACCCGCAGCGCGTAGGCCCCGGCGTTGCCGCCGTTCATCGACAGGCGCAGGTGCGACACCTCGCAGTTGACCGCGTTGCCGTTGCTCTCGCCCAGCAGCTCGAGCACAGCGCGGCCGGCGTCGGTGAGCGCGCCCTTGATCTGCGAGGAGTAGCCGTCGCCGTAGATCTTGGTGACCGCCGGCGCCGATGGCGCACCGCTGATGGGGGTCGCGGTCCACGACAGCGTCAATGGCTTGTTGGTGTGGTAGATGCCCGTGGGGATGTAGCAGGCGCGGCCGGTGGAGGCGGCCACCAACAGCATGCCCTGGAGCGCCGCCCAGTCGTTGTAGTCGCCGGCCTCGACCACGAGGCCATAGGCGCCGTACTTGGCGTTGTAGGCGTCGGCTTCGTCGGACGACAGCGCGTGGTGCGCGTCGTCGCCCTTGGCGCCGAAGTCGAAGCGCGCGTGGTACTCGCGACCGCCACCGCCGCCGCCGATGGTGATGCCGGTGAACGTGCGGGAGAAGCTGCTGCTCGCCTTCGTGACGGTCATGTCGACCACGGTGCCTTCCGGCACGCGGAAGATGATCTCGCCCAGGCTGTTCGCCGTGCCTGGGTTCGGCAGCTCCGACACCTCGTCCTCGTCGTAGAGCGTGGTGAGCGTCTCCGTCCCAGCGTCCTTGACCGTGTAGGTGCACAGGGGCTGGGCGTTGCCCGAAAGGTCGGTGGGCGCGGCGCGGTACTTACGCACGCTGGGCTCGCTTTGCCGCCAGGGCCTTGGCGATCTCGCCGTGCGTGCCGTTGGCCATCTGCCGCTTGAGGTGCGCGGCCTTCACCTCGGCGACCTGGTCGGGCGACGCCTGGGCGAGCTCGTCGCCGGCAGCGACCGCATCCTGCACGGCCTGCGTCTTGGTGCGGATCACGGCCAGGGCCTTGAGTCCGATGGCGACCACGCCGCTGAGCCCGCCGGCGGCGAGCAGCGCCTGGGACAGCCAGGAGCCGGCCGCGGCCTGGCCCACCTGCAGCACGGCTCCGCCGACCTGGCGCCACCAGGCGAGGTCCTCGGCCTCCTGCTGCGCGCGCCCGGCCTGACCGGCCGCGGCGACGATGAACCGCTTGGGCTCGGCCGCGGCCTGCTGGGCGGTGGTGTCCACCTGCACCGGCTTGCCCTGGCCCAGGATGGCGATGCCCGGCGCCAGTGAGGTGCGCGCCGAGGACAGGAGATCGAGCGAGGTCTGGATGGCGGTGGTGACCACCTGCTGCACGTCAGGCGGCAGCTGCGCCACGGCGTTGACCACGGCCGGGGCGGTGAGCACCGCGCCTGCGCCCTCGACCGCCTGGTCGGCCTGCACCAGCGCCTTGGCCGACTCACGGGTGCTGCACCCGGTGAGCAGGGACAGGCCGGCCAGCGCCGCGATGGCGAGCAGGAGCAGGAACGGCCACGCGGGCCAGTCGCGCCAGGAGCGTCGGTGTCCCATGGGTTCAGCCCTTGAAGATGGAGTAGACGGCGGCCGCCGCGGCGCCGATGGAGGTGAGCACGCCGGCGATCCCGCGCTTGTCGCCCTCGACGGCGACGATGCGGGCGTCGGTGGCCTCGAGGTGCTTGTCGATCTCGTCGTCCTTGGTGGCCAGGGCCTGCATGCGCTCGGCGCCGACCGCGAGTTGCGTCTCTACGCGTCCCTGGGATTCCCGGCACTCCTCGACCTTGGTGCCGATCCGCTCGACGGTGGTCTTGAGGCTGCGCATCTCGCTCACCAGCACGGCGAGCGTGACGCTGTCGGGACGGCGCTGATCGGTGGGCGTCGGCACGTCCACGTCTAGAACTCCAGCGCGACCACGACGTTGGCGGTCGACGCGGTCTTCATGTACAGGTTGATCGTCTGCCCGGGTGGCACCTGCACGCGGTAGGGAACGCCCGAGGCAACGGCGCGCATGTTGGCGATCGCGACGCTGTCGTTCTGGTGCCAGGCCCAGGCCGCGTCGCCCACGATCGAGACGAGGCGCGGCTTGCCTCCGCTGTTGGAGAGCGCGACGCCCTTGCCGTTGCCGGTGTCGATCGCGACCGCGGTCCCGATCACGCTGGGGATGGCGGTCGAGCTGGTGGTTCCGACATCGGCTGCGGTGAGGCTCATGAGGCGCTTCCTTGGGAGAGGGCGCGGTATCGCCCGCGCGCGGTTCGCAGCGCCACGCCGCGGGCGATGGCCTGGGAGATGGCGTTGTGCGCCTGCTTGAGGCTCAGGTGGCAGCGCTGGCGCAGCCACGCGGAGGTGAAGGCGTCGCCGTGCGATTGGATGGTCTGGATGGCGTCCGCGATTCGTCCGTTGTTGGCGCGGGGGTGCATAGCCGATTTCTATGCTGATGGAATTATTCTGGAATACGAGAAATTGCTATGCGACGAAAAACCCCGCTGGTGGTGTGCCAGCGGGGTCCTCGCGCGCGTCCATGGACTTGGATCTCCGTGCCTGATGGGCTGATGGGCACGGATGCTTGTTCGCCCAGCCTGGCGAGCCCGGCCCTTGCCGGCGACGGCTTTCGTCAGGCTTCAGACGTAGCGGAGCAGGCCCTTGCGGTCGATCAGGATCTCGACCATCCGCGCCAGCACCCGGCGGCAGGTGTTCAGCGGCTTCACCGCGTCGCCGCGGTGCTTCTTGAACAGCTCGATCAGCGTCTCATCGCTGACCCGGTTCAGCACGCCCAGGATCTGCGAGGCGTGGACGCGCGCCGGCTCGTTGGTGGTCGGGTGCTTCTCGCAGTGGTCGTACATCTCCTTGGCCTTCATGATGAGGATCTCGTCGACGGTCAGCTTGTGCGTGCGGTGCTCGAGCTCGACCGCGGCCTTGGCGGCGTACTCGATGCCGAACTCCTCCAGCTTCTCGTCCAGTTCGCGGTCGGTGATCTTGTCAGCCATTGGGATTCTCCGTGGTGGTGTCGGTGATTCGGATACGGGTGTAGTTGCGCGTGGGCGCATGAGCGCGCTGCTCATTGATCTCCGCCTGCAGCTTCTCGATGGATCCCAGCTCCGCCGCGTCCTCGCTGTAGAGCAGAGTGCCGTCAGGCTCAACGCAGATGGCCACGCGTTTTCCGCAGCCGGAACAGGCATGCACGTGGGACGCTACTGGGTAACGGTCCGTGGCCATGGTCACGTCCCCTTTCTGGCGTTGCGTTCGTGATCGAGTTTTTCTGCCATGTCCGCAGCGGCCTTGAGGGCGGCGGACTCATCCGCCGAAAAATGTACGCTGCTCTCCTTGTCGATGAACCATGCCCCCTCACATTCGCCGACGTGGCTGATGTACTTGGCCAGCAGCAACTGGTAATCGACGCTGTGAGCGTTCAGGTGGTCTCGAATCTCGGCTGCCCGCGGCGCCTCCCTGAGGTACTGATCCAATGTGATCGCGTTTAGATACTTGGCGCTGATGGTCTCGTAGGCCGCGAGGAATTGCAGCAGCAACTCCCGGTCCGTGGTCGGCTGCGCGCCGAAATCCGGCACGCGCTTCGGCTCTCCTCCCTCCGGGGGCACGCCCATGAGCACGTGCGGGTCGCAGATCATGACCACGTGGAAGTGGCGCCAGCCCAAGCGTGCCGCCTTCGCCCGATTCGCTGCGATGCGATCCTCGAACAGGCTGAGCGGTTCCTTCATCCAGAGGTCGTTGATGGGTGTGGGCATGGTCACTTTCCAAACAGTGGCTTGATAGCCGTGGTTTTGCCGTGGTTCCGACGCCGGTCCAGTTCGGCCCACCGCTTCTTGTCGGGGTTCTCGTACTTGGGCTTCGCCGGCGCGCGGTACTCGTCCATCATGTCGAGCCCCATGCACGCGTGCGCAGCCATGGCCACGATGTCGTCGTGCTGCTCGCCCTTGCCGTCGTAGCTGACCAGCTCGGGGTAGATCACCTTGCGGAACAGATCACCCTCCGGCCACAGGACCTTGCCCTGCTGGGTGCGGGCGATGAACGAGTGCGAGCGCAGCAGCTGGTCCTGGTGCTGGGGAATCTCGTGGATGAGCAGCCACACCTTGCGCTCCTCCATGCGCTTCTCGAGGAACGGCCCGATGCTGCCGGTGATCATGTCCTTGCCCACGAACAGGCGGTTGGCGTCATACGCCTCGGCCAGGTCGAGGATGGCCTCCACGCTGTCCATGGTGTTGAGCCGCCCGATGCGGATGTCGGGCTTGAAGCACACCTCGCCGCCGGCCGCCATGCCGAACGCGCCGATGGCGGTGCGGTCGGCCGTCTGCTTGAGGCTGAAGGCCAGGTCGGCGGCGATGTCGATGGAACCCAGCAGCGGCTCGGTGGTGTACGAGCGGATCCAGTTGGGGTCGATGATGCCGCCCACCGGCGGCCCGCTCCAGTCGCCTTCCAGCCACGCCTTGACCAGCCACTCGGGGCCGGATGCCTTGATCTTGGCGGTGTACTTGTCGGGGTTGCTGAGCTTCGGGTTGTCGGCCAAGCGGCTCGGGATGAACACGCGCGTAATGTCGCCGTCCTTGAACGGCGTCAGCGGCGGCGCCGGCGTGATGTACCGCGCCTTCACCCAATCATGACCTGGTCCGCCGGGGTTGGCGCTCGCGCGCATGACGCAGGGCACGTTGTGCGGGCTGCGCAGGCACGCCTGCAGCTTGTCGATGGGCTCAGGCGATTCCCACGTGTCGATCTCCTCGAAGCCGATCCAGGTGTACTGGTGGCCCTTGTAGCGCGCTGCGTCCTGGTCGCGCTCCAGGTAGCGCATGCGCAGGCGGGCACCGTTCGGGAAGATCCACGTCTTCTTCTGCTCGTGGTACACCGCGCCGAGCGGCTGGTAGAGCTCCTTGGACCGCTCGATCAGGTCCTCGAGCTCCGGCATGGTCTTGCGGAAGATGATGCCGCGGGCGTGGCGACCGTGCCGGCCGCTGTGCTGGATCCAGTCGCCCAGGAGGCCATCGGTCTTGCCGCCGCCGCGCGCGCCGCCGAACAGGATGTCCTCGACCGGGCATTGCAGCAGCCACGTCTGCGGGCCTGGGTTCGGTCGCCAGACCACCATGGGGATCGCTGCGCCTGGTGGGCTACTCGTCACTGGTGGCGATCCTCTCCGCCCGCACGGCCTTGGCCCAGGCTTCGGCCTGCGCGATCGGCTGCGGACAGACGAACACGTAGGTATCGCCGCCGCCATCGCTCAACGGTTCCTGGCCGAGGAATTGGCCCTGGGACTTGGCGAGCAGCGCCGACGCGCGCAGGCGGTCGATGGTCGGTTGCTTCGCGTCGCGCAGGATCCTGGTCCACAGCTCGCGGACCTCCGTGGCGCTCGCGATGCGCTCGTTGGTGGCCAGGCGCTGCCCTTCGGCGATCAGCTTTTGAACCTCAGGCTTCCTCAGGAGGTAGGATCCCTGCACCTCGAGCGTGTGCTGCTTGCCCTTGTACCCGGCCTTGCGAGCCGCCGCCGTCGCGTTCGGGTCGGCGAGGTAGTGCTCGACGAAGGCGCGGACCTTCGGCGTCACCTTGATATTCTTGTGCGGCGCTCCCACTACGGGCTCCAGTCCTCGTTGAGCATGGCTCCCAGGATCTCGGCGAAGCCTCGCAATGGCCTACCGATGCGCTTTTCGGCGCGGGTCCATCGGTCAACCGCCTCCTGCGAGATGGCGACGTGGGTTCCCTCCGGCAAATCCTCCGGATCCGGGAAGGTCGGATCCATCTCGATCGGCACGCCCTGGTAGGTGATCGGGTCGATCATGACCGCTCCTTTGCGAGGTTATCGCCGTTCGCCACGATGGTCCAGCCAAGCCCGCGCAGGCCCCCGCGTGCGTTGATCGCCTTCACCTCCCGGCGCATGCGGCGCAACTCGGCGCCCAGCCGCGTGCGGTCGCGCACCGTGTACTTGCTGGCGAAGCCTCGGCATGGCTTCCACCGCCGGTCCCAGCCTGGGTAATGGCCCCAGGACGCGACCCCCTCGTATGGCCGCCACCGGATGCCTTCGCGCTCGAGGCGGTCGATCAGGTAGGTGTAGCCGCGCCAGGCAAATGCGCGCATCCAGGGCACCTGCTCACCGCGCAGGGTGATGGAGATGATGCGCAGGAGGCGGGTGTGGCGCAGGCTCATGGCTCCACCACGTACAGCGTGCCGTTGTACCGCATGCTGTCCTTCGGGACCATCCACAGTCCGGAGTCACGGTGCATTCCGCTGAGCATGGTGGCCTCGATGTCCTTCTTGAGCGCGTTGAATGCGCGCCGGTCAAGCTGGATGGCCGCCAATCCCTCTCTGGTGATGATGGGCCGGGCGAACTGGAGTAGTTCCAGGGGCCTCATCGGCACGTCTCCAAGCCCTTGCGGCTCTCGCGGATCCGCGCCGCCATAACCAGGCGCTCGACCTCATCGGCCGGCCAGTCGTCGAACGGTTCGGTTCCCTCCTGGTAGCGGGCGCGGATACGCGGCTCGCCGCAGATGTCGTTGCCCTCCTCGGCGGCCTCCCGCTCCTGGTGGTTGAGATGGGGCCTGGTGGCAAGCAGCCACTCGCGGTAGCGGTTGCAGTCACAGGACCAATTCCCCTCCGTCCAGCCGTAGGCCAAAGCGTAGTCGGCGGTCCAGTGCGGCGAGCGCTTGTCCGGATGCCATCCCTCGACCCATGAGCACGTGGCGGTCTGTCCGGTGAAACAGTCCATGAGGTGGATGGTGACGGTGCGCTCGGTACGGGTGCTCATGGCTGCACCATCTTCAACGCCGCGCGGCAGATCGCGAGCGGAGCGGTATCGCACCAGCCGCCTGATGGTCCGAATTCCCCGGCCTTCGCGAACCCGCAGCACCAATTGAAGGCCCAATCTTGGCTCAGGAGTTGCCACAGGCCGGCGGCATTCATCTTCTCCACCACCTCCCACGCATGCGCGATGTTGGTCGAGGGATTGAACGCGCTGCAGAAGAAACCAACGGGGATGACGCCCTTCGGCGGCCACTCGAATCCCTTCTCGTCGAATCCGGGCGGAACGAGTACCGCGCCCTGCTCCGGTAGCGGGCCGTGATAGTCGTACTTGGGCGGTTGGTGCCAGCGCCACCCCATCACCCTCTCCGCCACGAGCCGATCCAGCTCCGCCCCCGCAGGTAAGTCGCTCATTTTCCGCCTCCCGAGCCGGCGAGGAGGGCGCGGGC
>JAICYJ010000011.1 GCA_025934255.1 Thermoleophilia bacterium
CCGCCGGTCCGAGCTTAGCGTTAGCGTGCAGCAACATCCGCGCCCTCCTTTGAGCGTGAGTCCCGGAAGACCCACAGCCTCAAAGGAGGGCCGGACGTACCCTCAACCGTTCACAACCTGTCTAGGCAGGACAGCTAGTAGGGGCGATCGGGAAACCGGATGCGGTCGAACAGCCTGCCCCAGGGGGCGCGCGGATCGAGGATCGCGGCGTCGGCGGCGATCTTCAGCAGGTCGCCGACGATGAACACCGTCAGCCCGTAGTGGATCGTCCATCCCCAGTCGAACGGCACCGAGTGCTTCAGCCAGATCAGACCGGGCACGTACACGACCACGCTTCCCAGCAGCATCGCGGGCACGGTCGCCACCCAGCGGGAGCCGTTCATCTCCCGCAGCCTGCCGACCACGTATCCGGCCGCGATGAAGCCGACCAGGTAGCCGCCGGAGGCGCCGGTGACCTCGCTCCAGCCCTGCGCGCCGCCCGCGTAGAACGGCAGGAACAGGCCCATCCCGACGTACAGCAGCATCGCGGCCAGGCCGCGGCGGCTGCCGAGGTAGGCAGACCCTCCCAGCACCGCCATCGTCTGCAGCGTCTGGGGCACGGGAGTGCCCGGCAATGTGATCGAGATCTGGGCCGCCAGCGCCGTCAGCAGCGCCACGGAGACGACCGCCACCGTGCTGACGACCACATCGGTGCGGGGTACGGCGACGGAACGTGACTGCATGGAAGGATCCTTTGGGAGGTTGCGGGCTACCCTTGAGCCCCGTGAACACGGCCGAGCTTACCCGAGCGCTGGTCGAGCGAGCGCTGGCATCCGGCATCGCTGCCTGCGGCGTTTGCCGGGCCGAGCCCTACACCGGCACCGAGCGGGCGATCGAGCAGCGCTCCGCGCGCGGCTACTTCGCCGACATGGGCTTCACCATGCGCCGGCCCGACATCTCGTGCCACCCCGAGTCGGCGCTGCGGGACGCGCGCTCGGTGGTGGTGGCGGCGCACAGCTACGCGCGGCCGGAACCGCCGAAGCCGGACGACCGCCCGCGCGGCCGCATGCCCCGCTATGCCCGGCGTGATGAGTACGCGCTGCTGCGCGATCGCCTGCGAGAGTTGGGCGGCTGGATGCAGGAGCAGTCGCCAGGCGGCCGCTTCGTCGTGCACGTCGACAGCAACGCCCATGTCGACCGCGAGGCCGCGGTGCGCGCCGGCATCGCCGTCTACGGTAAGAACACGCTCGCCATCACCCGCCGTCACGGCTCGTGGGTGGTGCTGGGCGTGCTGATCACCGACCTCGAGCTGGAGCCGACCAGCGCCGCGCCCGAGCAGCCGGCATGGGACGCCTGCGGGGAGTGCCGGGCCTGCATCGACGCCTGCCCGACCGACGCCATCGTCGAGGCCGGTGTGCTCGACGCGCGCAGCTGCCTGTCGTACCTGTCCCAGTCGCGGCTGCCGCAGCTGCCGTTCGCAGAAGCGTTCGAGGACAGGGTCTACGGCTGCGACATCTGCCAGGACGTGTGCCCCTGGAACCGCGGCGCCGATCGCCGCGCCGAGACGCTGCCGGCCGATCCCGTGGACGACGTGTTCCCGCCGCTGGCCGAGTGGCTGGAGGAGTCGCCCGAGCGCTTGGCGGATCGGTACCGGCGGCTCTACATCCCCGACAACGACGGCCGCCACCTGCAGCGGAACGCGCGGGTGGCGCTGCGCAACGTCGAGCTCAGCTCCGGGCGGGCGCCTGCGTGAACGACCGCTGCAGCTTCTTCGCAGCCTTCAGGACGCTCTCGCGCACGTGCGGCGGATCGAGCACCTCGGCGTGGCCGCGGTGCTTCAGGATCTCGGGCACCAGCCAGCGCAGCGATCCGTAGCTGACGGCGGCCAGGGCCGAGCCGTCGGTCAGCATCGTCACGTCGCGCCGGCCCTCGCGCTCGTAGCGGGCGCGCTCCGGCGCGAACAGCACGCGCGCGGTGCCCACCTCGCCGCCCAGCTCCGGGTGCAGGTCGGCCATCTCCTCGCGCGGCTGGTAGGTCTCATCCAGCAGCTCGGCGTCGCGCACGTAGGAGACCTTGAACGTGCGACGGCCGTCCTTGCTGCGGTCGTAGGCCTCGACGTACCAGCCGCGCTGGTCACGCCGCAGCAGATACGGCTCGATCACGCGCCTCGAGAACTCGTCGCTCGAGCGCGAGTGGTAGCCGATCCGCACCAGGCGCTGCTGGCGCACGCCCTCGTTGAGGGTGGTCACGGCCGACTCCTCGTCGCCGCCCTGCGGCTCGGGCGTGTCGGAGAGGGTGTACTGCCCAAACGCGCCGGCGATCTTGTCGCGCACGGTCTGCAGCGAGCTGTGGGCCTCGGCTGCCAGCACCGGCGCGACCACGTCCAGCGCCCGCAGCAGCGCCTTTGCCTCCAGCGGCGACAGGCGCGCCGGGCGGCGGAACGTGTCGCCGTAGAGCTCCTTGTCGACCAGGATCGAGCCGTTGTCGGTGGAGCAGTAGACGGCGTAGCAGCCGCCGCCGAAGTTGACCAGGTTGAGCAGGTCGAGGTGCTCCTGCAGCTCCTGCTGGGAGAGGTGGAAGCGGTCGCGCATGTCCGCGGATGACACGGTCGCCGAGGACTCATCGCCGCAGCGCTCGAGCAGGAACGCGAGCAGCGCCTGCAGCAGGGCGAACCGCTCCGGCGCGACCGGGCCCTGGGTGCGGGAGAGCGCGCCGGGGGCATCGTCGACGGCGGCGCGGCCACGCGACGGCTTGGCCGGCTGGCTGGGGTCGCCGGTGTGCAGCGCCACCAGCCGATCGAGGTCGGACTGCACCATCGCGACCAGCTCGTCCGGCTCGAGCGGCTGCATGCGGCCCTCCATCAGCAGCACGGCCTGGGACAGCGCCTCGAGGTTCGAGTACTCGGTGGTGAGCGTGGCGCTGCCGTCGTCGTGCTCCTCGAGGTCGCCGTGTCCGCCGTACAGCCGGTTCACCAGCCAGGTGTCGTCGGCCGAGACCGCCAAGCGCGCGACGCCGGCCGGCTCGCGCTCCAGCTGCCACGGCTTGCGATCGCGGTACGCGGTGACGTTGAAGTCGGCCGGGATCCGGAAGTCCCGCTCGCGCCGGGTTGCGAACTTGATCTCGCCGCGCATGCGCGAGATGCGGAACGTCTTTCTGGCCTCCGGGCCCTCCTGGCTGCAGTCGTCGCCGACCACGTACCAGACGCCGTGCAGCTCGAACAGGCCGTAGGGGTTGATGGTGCGCTCGGCGGTGGCGTTGCTGCGCGCCGTCCAGTAGGTGAAGCGGATCGTGCGCTGCTTGCTGATGGCCTGCTCGAGCTTGGCCAGCCGCTGCGAGATCTCGGGCGTGTAGACGCTGCCGAGCAGGTCGATGGTGGCCGTCTTGGGGCCGGGGTCGGCCGTGTTGGCGCGGCCCAGCGCCAGGTTCTGCAGCGCCAGGCGCAGCGGCTCGGCGTACGCGAACTGGCCCTCGAGCAGGTAGAAGCTGGTCTGCAGCGCCGCCAACTCGGCGTCGGTGAGGTCGATCGGCGGCAGGAAGTAGTGCTCCTGGCGCAGGTTGTACAGCTCCTCGCCGGTGAACTCATCGCGGCCCGACGTGATCGGCACTCCCAGACCCTGCAGCTCGGAGCGATCGGCGTAGTAGCGGCGGGCGAACGCCTCGTCGCCCATGTTCGCGTAGCCCTCGACGTTGTTCTTCACGTCGCGGGCTGTGACCGGTCGCTGTTCCGCCATCAGGTAGGCGACGAGCGAAAGCTGGCGGATGAGCTTGTCGGAGTCGTGCGTCAAAGCAGGGATTCAGTCTACCGGTGCCGCGCCACCCAGGCCGCATGGTCGGTGACGATTCTGTCCCGATATTCCGGCTGAAACCGCCGGTATGCTCGGGGAATGATGGCGCATCTCGACCTCGACGCCTTCTTTGCCGCCGTCGAGCTGCACCGCCGGCCGGAGCTGCGGGGCACGCCGCTGGTGGTCGGAGGCGACCCGCGCGGGCGCGGCGTGGTGTCGACGGCGAGCTACGAGGCCCGCAAGTACGGCATCCGTTCAGCCATGAGCTGCGCCGAGGCGCTGCGGCGCTGCCCGCAGGCGGTGTTCGTGCGACCCGACCACGCCGCCTACCGCGAGTGGTCACGGCGGGTCTGGGACACGGTGCGGGCGCACGCCCCCGTGGTCGAGCGGATCGGCATCGACGAGGGCTACCTGGTGCTGGCCGAGGGCGACCCGCCGGAGCAGGCCGCGATCGTCCAGCAGGCGATCCGCGAGCAGGTGCGGCTGTCGTCCTCGCTGGGCGTCGGCGCCTGCAAGGTGGTGTGCAAGATCGCGTCGGACATGAGGAAGCCGGGCGGGATCACCTACGTGCCGGACGGCCAGGAGGCGGCGTTCCTGGCTCCGCTGGAGGTGCGGCGGCTGCCGGGGGTGGGGCCGAAGAGCGAGCAGCGCCTGACGACGCTGGGCATCGAGACGATCGGCGCGCTGGCGGCGCTTGACGACGAGCGCATGGGCGAGGCGCTGCCCGGTCGCGGCTGGCTGGAGCTGCGCGACCGCGCCCGCGGGATCGACCCGCGCCCGGTGTCATCGGAGCCGGGCGAGGCGGTCTCGATCTCGAGCGAGGAGACGTTCGACGTCGACATCAGCGAGCGGGCGGAGCTGCACCTGCGCGTGCGCGCGATGGCCGCCCCGCTGGCCGGCTCCCTGCAGAGCAGCGGCCGCAGTGCACGCACGATCACCACCAAGCTGCGCTACCCCGACTTCTCGATCGTGACGCGCTCGCACTCGCTCGCGGTCGGCACCGACGACGCCGACCAGATCGGCGAGCTGGCCTGCATGCTGCTCGACCGCGCGCTCGAGCAGCGGCCGGGCGCGCTACGCCTGGTGGGCGTAGGCGTGTCCGGGTTCCAGGAGCACCAGCAGCTGAGCCTCGGCCTGTAGGCCGGACCCGGCGCCGCTACGCGGTTACGTGCGTGCGCTCTTCGAGGTGTTGGTGGGACGGGCAGTACTCGCGGTCGGGCAGCGGGGTGCGCTGGCACGGCTTGCCCTTGCGGGTGGTCGCCTTGCAGCTGGCCATGCCCTCGCCGTTCCGCTCGATCTCCTCGAGGATGTAGGTGACGGCGGCGCTGATGTGACGGTCGATCGTGTTGTAGACCCGTGCCTGGTTCGAGATCGAGAACAGATGCCGGATCTCGTGGAACAGGCTCTGGGCCGGCTTCGCGAAGTAGTGGGGGTCGCGCGCCAGCCGCTCGATCGTCGCCTCGGAGGACTGCAGCACGCGGCGCTTGCCCTCAGGTATGGATACCGTCTCAGGGTGCGGATCGACGAGATCCTTGATTTCGACGAAGATCGCGCGGCTGAATCGATACATGAAGGCTCTCCAGACTGTCACAAGGTCGGGGACGGGCTCAGCGTCATTATGCCCGTTTGCGGCCTGAGTTCGCGCGTCGAAATGTTAAGTACGCGTTAAACTCGGGGATAATTTGGCCATTTTGACGCGCTGGGCCGCAAATTTCCTCCAAACAGCATATGTCACAAGCGCCGCTCCCCACCTGTTACATGAGCGACCTGTTCCGGCTGCACGACCCCGGTCCGGGCCATCCGGAGCGGCCGGGCCGCTACGACGCGGTGGCTGCGGCGGTGGCCGCGTCCGGGGCGGAGCGACGGGAGGCGCCGCCGGCGTCGCGCGAGGCGCTGGAGCGCGTCCACGCACCGGCCTACGTCGAGCTGATCGAGCGGTTCTGCGCCGGCGGCGGGGGTGCGCTCGACCCGGACACGATCGTCACCGAGGCAAGTTGGGAGGCGGCGCTGCGCGCGGCGGGCGGCGCGATCGCGGCGGTCGAGGCGGTGGCCGGCGACCCCGGCGCGGCAGCGTTCAGCTGCGGCCGGCCGCCCGGCCATCACGCGGAGCCGGTGCGGGCGATGGGGTTCTGCGTCTTCAACAGCGTCGCGATCGCGGCCGCGCACGCGCGGCAGGCGCTCGGCTGTGAGCGGGTGGCGGTGCTCGACTGGGACGCCCACCACGGCAACGGCACCCAGGCGATCTTCTACGACGATCCGGCCGTGCTCTACGTCTCGCTGCACCAGTACCCGTTCTACCCGGGGACGGGCGCGGCCGCCGAGACGGGAGCGGGGGACGGCGCCGGCGCGACCGTGAACCTGCCGCTGGCGGCGGGCACCAGCGAGTCGGCGTATCTGGCCGCATTCCACGAGCAGGCGCTGCCCGCCCTTGTGGCGTTCCGGCCCGATCTGATGATCGTGTCGGCCGGCTTCGACGCTGCCGCCGACGACCCGCTCTGCTCGCTGCGGCTGACGGCGCCGGCGTTCGCAGAGATGGCGACGGCGCTGCGCGAGCCGTGCGGCGGACCGGCGTTCGTGCTGGAGGGGGGCTACAGCCTGTCGGCGCTGGAGGCCGGCGTGACCGCGGTGCTGGCGGCCGTCGGCACCTAGCCGGTACACGTGCCTGATCCGTGAGCGGGTTGGGCGATGAGCTCCCGCAGATTCGCAGCGGTTCTCGGCCTGGCGGCCGTGGCCGCGTGGCTGATGACCGGAGCCGCGGCGCGGGCGAGCGAGGGGACCGTGACGGGGACGCTGTCGGCCGGCAACGTGGTCGTGCAGCCGTTCACGGCGACCACCACGGGCGCGGTGGCGCTGCGACTGGAGTGGGACGACCCCTCCGCGAAGCTGACCCTGTTTCTGCTCAAGCGCGGGCCGACCGGTGCCTACACGCGGATCGCAGCGGCCACGGGCGCCGAGATGCCGCAGCTGATCGTGCTCAATGTCGTACCCGGCCAGTACCGCGTGCGCGTGCAGGTCCTGCACGGGACGACGAGCTATCAGCTGTGGACGCGCTACCCGACCGCGCCGCCGGCGCAGCCGCTGCCCGGCTACCTGACGATCATGTTCGGTCGGTCGATGATCGGCGCGGGCACGGCCTCGTGCGCGCTTCGCCCCGGCGCGGTGTCGCTGCTGACGATCGCGGGGCTGCTGCAGACGCGCGGCATCGCGGCCAGCTCCAACGCCACGATCAACCAGATCGGCACCTGCACGGGCGACACCCGCTACGCCACCTGGGATGAGCTGGCCACGCTCCGCGACAGCAGTGGCGCAGGGGCGTGACTTCAGCGCGGGTACGCTACCTGCGACGACGACACGACAGGAGCGGGGATGAGCGACGAACAGGTTCACGGAACGATCGAGCAGCTGGTCTCGGAGGAGCACGAGCTGTGGGAGGCGGAGTCGCAGGGCAGGTCGACGGACTCGGACCGCCGGCGCCTGGCCGAGATCAAGGTGCAGCTCGACCAGTGCTGGGACCTGCTGCGGCAGCGTCGCGCGCTGCGCGAGTTCGACCTCGACGACGACGGCGCACAGCTGCGCAAGTCCGACGTGGTCGAGGGCTACCAGCAGTAGCCGCGCGTCACCGCCGCCGTTAACGTCGCTGTGACGGCGATGTTGCCTGCGAAGGTCCCCGCTTCCGCACGCCGCGGTTACGGCCAGGTGACGCACCTGGCACCAACCTGCATCGCACCCCGAGGCGGCCTCAGAGGCCGGTTCGGGCGCGATCTGCGCAACCATGCGAATCCCCTGTCACAGCAGCCGTGACACGCGTCACGGCGCGGTCACGAACCCGTGGCGGGGGCGGGAGCGGTGTTTGACTCCAATCTGGGCGCAGGCGGGGGTGCGGCCCGTGACCGCCCCGTGACCGGCGTCTCGCCGTCGCTATAGGCTGATCACGATCATCCGCGGCTCGGTCATCTCCTGCACCGCGAACTTCGGCCCCTCGCGCGTGTTGCCCGACTCCTTGACGCCGCCGTACGGCATCTGGTCGGCCCGGTACGTGGGCGCCTCGTTCAGCGTGACTCCGCCGAACTCGAGCTCCCGTGCCGCGCGCATCGCCTTGGTGATGTCCTGCGTGAACACCCCCGCCTGCAGCCCGTAGTCGGTGCCGTTGGCAAGCGCGATCGCCTGCTCCAGGCCCGACACGCGAGCCACGGCCACGACCGGCCCGAACACCTCGTGGCACGCGACCTCCATCTCCAGCGACACGTCGTCGAGCAACGTCGGGCGCAGCACCCCGTCGTCGCCCACCTCTCCGCCTGACAGCAGCTTGGCACCGCCGGCGACGGCGTCATCCACCCAGGCCTTGATGCGGTCGCGGTTCTCGCCGTCGATCACCGGCCCCACCTGCGTATCCGGATCCAGCGGATCTCCCACCTTCAGCGCCTGCACCTTCGGCACCAGCTTCTCGATCAACGCGTCGTGCGCGGCGTCCTCGACGTAGACCCGCTGAATCGAGATGCAGCTCTGCCCGGCGAACGCGTAGCCGTTGGCGGCGATCGCCGTGGCCGCCTTGTCGAGGTCGGCGTCGGCCAGCACGATCAGCGGCGTCGAGTTGCCGAGCTCCAGCGACACCTTCTTCTTGTGGGCACGCTGGCGGATGCCCCAGCCCACCTGCGACGAGCCGGTGAAGGTGATCATCTTGACGCGCTCGTCCTCGGTCAGCACGTCGCCGATCTCGCCCGAGCGGCCCACGATCACGTTCAGCCAGCCGGCCGGCTGGCCGGCGTCGGCGAACGCGCGCGCCAGCAAGAGCGCCGAGAGCGGCGTCGCCCCGGCCGGCTTCAGCACCACCGCGCAGCCTGCCGCGAATGCGGGGCCGACCTTGTGGCAGACCAGGTTCAGGGGGAAGTTGAACGGCGAGATCGCGCCGATGATCCCGATCGGCACGCGCAGGATCAGGCCGGCCTTGCCCTCGCCGGCGGGGTGCGCGTCCATCGGCACCGTCTCGCCGGTCAGCCGCCGCGCCTCGAGCGCCGAGAAGGTGATCGTCTGCACGGCGCGATCAACCTCGATGCCCGCCGTCGCGATCGGCTTGCCCGCCTCCTGGGCGATGGTGCGCGCGAACTCGTCGCGCCGCTCCGCGAGCAGCGCGGCCACCCCGTCCAACACCGACGCGCGCTTGTGCGCCGGCAGCGGGCTCTGCATCGCCCGCTCCGCCGCGTCGATCGCGCGAGTCGCGTCCGCGCCGCCGCCGAACGCCACGCGCCCGACCACGCTGCCGTCGTAAGGCGACGTCACGTCCTTCGCCTCGCCGGTCTCGTACCACTCGCCGTCCACGTACAGCTTCTGGATCGTCTCGGTCATCGCCATTGTCAGACTCCCTCTCCGACCTTCACCAGGTCGGCCAGATTCATCGAAAACTTCCTGTTTTCACGGTAATCGATCGGGATCTCCACGACCGATGGAATGTCCAGATCGAGCGCACGCCGCAGCGTCGGCACCAGCTCGTCGGCGGACGACACGCGCATGCCCGCGATCCCGAAGCTCTCGGCCAGCATCACCAGATCCGGGTTCGTGAACTTGGTGCCCGCCAGGTGGCCGAACTTGCGCTGCTGATGCACCTCGATCACCCCGTACGCGTTGTCCGACCAGACGATGTTCACGATCGCCAGCCCCAGCCGCTTGGCCGTCTCCAGCTCCTGCACGTTCATCAGGAACCCGCCGTCGCCGGAGATCGTGACCACCCGCCGGTCCTTCGGCAGCACCATCCTGGCGGCCACGGCGGCCGGCAGCGCGAATCCCATCGCCGCCGCGCCGTTGGAGATCAGCACCGTGTTCGGCTCGTGGGCCGGCCACAGGCGCGAGATCCACAACTTGTGAGCGCCCACATCCGAGATCAGCAGGTCGCTCGGCCCCATCAGCTCGCGCAGGTCGCGCAGCGCCCGCTGCGGCTTGATCGGGAACCCGTCGTCGGAGTGCGACTCCAGCGCGTCGCGGATCATCTGGTTGAACGGCGGTGTCACCACCCGGGCCGGTGGCTTGTCGGAGACCAGGTTTCCCAGGTGCGTGAGGATGTGCGAGATGTCGCCGGTCAGCTCGACGTCGGGCACGTAGTGCGCGTCGCTCTCGGCCGGCGTCGTGTCGATGCAGATCACGCGGCGGTCGCGGTTCGGGTTCCAGTTCACCGGCGACCACTCGACCAGGTCGTAGCCGACGCAGACGACCAGGTCGGACTGGCCCATGAACCCGCGCGGGTAGTCCTGGGCGCGCAGGCCGGCCGTGAACAGCGCGTGCTCGTCGTCGGCGTCGATCACGCCCTTGCCCATGAAGGTGGTGATCACGCCCAGCCCGGTCTGCTGCACGAACCGCCGCAGCGCGGGTGAGGCGTTCTGGCGGGCGATGCCGTTGCCGGCCAGCACCACCGGCCGCTCGGCCGCCTGCAGCAGCTCGGCGGCGCGGTGCAGCTCGGCCGCGACCGGCTCCACCAGCGCCGGCGGGCGCCGCGGCACCGGGTCGGCGGCAAGCGGCAGCTCCATCACGTCGGCCGGCAGCTCCAGGTGTGTGGCGCCCGGCTTCTCGCGCTCGGCCACCGCGAACGCCTTGCGCACGGCCTCCGGGATGATGTCCGGGTCGTGGACGCGGGCGTTCCACTTCGTCACCGGCTTCATCATGCGCACCACGTCGATGTACTGGTGGCTCTCCTTGTGCATCTCCGAGAGGTCGGTCTGGCCGGTCAGGGCGACCACCGGGGCACGGTCGAGGAACGCGTCGGCCATGCCCGTCACGAGGTTGGTGGCGCCCGGCCCGAGCGTGCCGAGGCAGACGCCGGCGCGCCCGGTCAGCCGTCCGTAGGCGTCGGCCATGAAGGCGCCGCCCTGCTCGTGGCGTACCGGTACGAACTCGATCGAGGAGGAGCGGTCGAGCGCCTCGTTGAGGTCGAGCGTCTCCTCGCCGGGGATGCCGAACACGTGGCGCACACCCTCGTTCTCGAGGCATCTGACGAAGACTTCGGCCGCCGTTTCCATAGCACCGGCAGTGTATCGGTGGCGGAACGGCGGGCGTGCCGCCGCACCTCAGCGAAGCGGCGCTAGCGGATGTGGAAGCACTTGTCGGCGGACGAACCCGCCAGGATCTGCTGCTCGGTGTCCAGCTGGGAGTCGAGCAGCGCGTCGAACGGCTGCCGGCCCGAGCCGGTGATCGTGAAGTCGGCCAGGCCGCCGCGGGTCTGCACGGGCGACTGCGAGTAGTTGCCCGGCGGCGGCCCCTTCCAGCGCACGATCGGCGTCACCCCGGGGCCGTCCACGGTCGCGCGGTACTTCTCCCCGTAGCCGCTGGCGTTGTGGCGGCCGAAGCGGTTGGCCCACAGCGTGTCGCAGAAGCCGCCGTCGCTGGGCCGGTGCACCAGGAAGCTGTTCTCGCGGCGCCAGCCCTTGCCCCACTTGGGCGGGTTGTAGGTGTCCACGAAGACGAGCCGGCCGAAGCTGTCGGTGGGCGCGCCGGTTCTCGTGTTGGAGAACCCATAGGTACCGACGCCCTTGTAGGTGGCGCGGCCGAACAGCTTGTCCAGGTGTGGGTACTGCGAGGTCGCCTGCGTCCAGTTCCACTTCAGCCAGAGCTGGGCGAGCGGGCCCTTCCAGTGTGAGATGTGCAGCTCGCGCTTGCCCTGCTGCGGCGACAGGCAGCACTTGTAGCCGCCGTTCGGCATCAGGCGCTTCCAGCTCTGCAGCGCCCAGTGAGAGCCGTCCGGCATCGTGCAGACCTTCACGGTCAGGGTGAGCCCGCTGCCCTTCCAGGGTGTGCACGCGTTCTTGACGCGCCGCCAGTAGCCGGAGCCCCAGGGGCTGACGCTGCCACCCGAGTAGTCGACGTGGAACTTGACCTGGCTATCGGGATGCGCCGGATCGGGGGGCTTGGCGTTGATCGCGCCCCACACCAGCACGTGGCGCGTGATGCCCTTGGCGCGGTAGCTGATCACCGCCCGGTTCTTGGCGTTCACCTTGAGGGTGATGTGCGTTGCGTTGCGGACGATCAGCTTGCTGGCTCCGGCGACCGCGGGGGCGACCAGCGCCGCTGTTAACACCACCAGCAGCAGGACTGTGAATCGTCGCATCTGTCTTTGTATCGGCAGGTCGGTGCTGATCTGACACCCCGCGCGGGCTCGCGGCGGCCGCCCGTACGGTAGCCCACGTGATCGCCGGCACTCTCTCGCGGGTGTTTCGTGACAGGCGCCGCCTTGTTCCGTGACGGGCGCTCGCGGCAGGCTGGGCCGGTCATCACGAACGCCCGCAAGGAGGGTCATCCATGTCTCATCGCACCGCCGCCTGGCTGGTCACAGGCTCCCATCACCTGGCCGAGCGCGTCCGCCGCGCCGACGCCGAGCAGGGCCAGGGCACGGTCGAGTACGCCGGCCTGGCCATGGCGATCGGCGTGCTGCTGCTCGCCGTCGGCTCGTACCTCGGCGGGAAGGATCACGGCATCGGCAGCGTTGTCACGGCTGCCATCAAGACCGCCGTTGAGCACGCCACCGGAGGCGCCAAGTAGGGCGGGTCTGTGAGCCCGCCCTTGGGGTGGCGGCGGTGCCACCGGGCGCGCCGCCACCCCGGCCACGAAGGCGCGTTGACGACGATGGTCTCAATCAAAGGACCGTGGCGTACACCTCATAGCGTTGCGCCCCCGTCGGCTTGGGCCGATTCCGCTCCGGATCCGTCGCGCGCCGCTCTGCGACAGCGGCAAACAGCGCCTCCGCGCTGGCCTCATCGTCGAAGAGCATCACCGACAAGCGCCGGTGGCTCTCGCGGTCGACTAACCAGATTCCGCGCACACCGGGAGTTCCGTCGGCGGCAGGCACCACCTCTTCAAGGACGTGCGAGATGCCGTCCGTCCAGGTCACTCGGCGCGTCCTCGAAGCTGATCACCTGACAGTACGTGGATCCTCCTAGGCGGCTACGGCAGCGAGCTGACCGCCTCGCTACCAGCGGTCGTCAGCGCCGCTGCGCGGTCGGCGCCGGAGCCGCTGTACTCCACCAGGCCGAGATGCACGAGGTGGTCGACGTTCTCGGCCACCGACCGGTGCAGCTCGTCGGAGTCGTGGCCCTCGGCCGAGTGCCGCCCCTCGCCGGCGATCGCCGTCGCGATCTCGGTGACGGACGCGCTGCCGCCGCTGAGCTGCCGGAGAATGTCGTCCTGGTACGGGAAACGGTTGATGCTCATGCCGTGGCTCCTCTCGCCTGGGAATGCCCAAGCCTACACCCTGCGAATCGCGCGCAGCGGCCGTCAATCAGGCAGCAAACCCGGCCGGTAGCCAGTGTACGTCGGCTCCGGGAAGCGGGCGTATGCGATCCGCTCGTCGGTGGTCTCCTGGTCGACGCCGGCGTCGTGCCGACGGGCCGCGGCGTCCACCGTGTAGGCACCCCAGTTCGGCCCGGTCGACTCACCGCGGGCGCCGATACACAGCACGACCAGGGGCCCGCTACCGGCCGCCACGATCACGTGCTCGGTGCCGGCCGGGCAGTGCACGAAATCCCACCGCCGCAGCGGCCGCTCCTGGCCCTCGATCACGAGCACTCCCTCGCCCGCGAGCACCAGGAAGTCCTCCTGGTCAGCCTCCCAGTGGTACATCGCCATCGGCTCGCCGGGTGCCAGCGTCTGGATGTTGATCCCGACCTGGGTGAAGTCCGAGTCGCCCTCGAGGTCGCAGTAGGCCCCGCGCCCGGGCCGCTCGCGCCATCGCGCCTCGGCCGCGTTCACGACGAACCAGCCGTCGCTCGCGGCGACGAGCCCGTGCTCGGTCGCTTGGAGAGGCTGCTCGGGAACCATCGCTAGCGCGGCTCGACCGGGAACTGCATCTTGACCAGCACGTCCCAGCGGCTGACCTGGCCGTCGGTCACCTCGCAGGTGGTGGAGACGACCTCGATCGTGCGGATCCCGCGCACCGAGCGGGCGGCGGCCGTGAGCGCCTGGCGGACGGCGTCGTCGGAGCTCTCGGTGGAGCTTCCGATCACCTCGATCACCTTCGTCACAGCCATGCGCCGACCTCCGCTGCCAACCGCTGATACCGTTGCCGGTCTGTCTGGTGGGGAGGATAGCGATGCGGGTGCTGATCATGCAGGAGGTGTCGCCGGCGGGCCTGGCCGAGCTTGAGGGCCACGAGCTGGTGCGCGGCAGCGACCCGTCCGGCTGTGACGGGGTCGTCTGCTACCTGATCGACCGCATCGACGAGGCCTTCCTGGCCACGCCCGGCCTGCGCGGCCTCGCCACCGTCTCGGTCGGGCTCGACCACATCGATCTGGCCGCCGCGGAGCGGCACCGGATCCCGATCGCCTACACGCCGGACGTGCTGACCGAGGCCACCGCCGACCTCACCTTCGCGCTGCTGCTGGGCGCGGCGCGGAGGCTGGGGCAGAGCGAGCGCTACCTGCGCGCCGGCCGCTGGCAGTCGTGGAGCTTCGACCTGTTGCTGGGCACCGACGTGCACGGAAAGACGCTCGGCATCATCGGCCCCGGCCGCATCGGCCGCGCCGTCGCCCGCCGCGCCGACGGCTTCTCCATGCGCGTCCTGTTCGCCGGACGCGACCGCTCCGAGCTGGAGCGGGTGCTGGCCGAGTCCGACTTCGTGGTGGTGACCGTGCCCCTGTCGGAGTCCACCCGCCACCTGATCGGCGCGGCGGAGCTGGCGCGCATGAAGCAGGGCGCGATCCTGGTCAACACCAGCCGCGGTCCGGTCGTCGACGAGGCCGCCCTCGCCGAGTCCCTCGCCTCCGGCCACCTGGGTGGCGCCGGACTGGACGTGTTCGAGAACGAGCCCCACGTGCACCCGGCCCTGCTCGCGTGCGAGAATGCGCTGATGGTGCCGCACATCGCATCGGCCACGCGCGAGACGCGCGACGGCATGGCCCGGCTGGCCTGCCGCGGGCTGGCCCAGATCCTGCGCGGCGAGCGGCCCCCGAACCTGGCCAACCCGCAGGTGTGGCCGGTCGAGGCGGAGTCGCGATGAGCCGCGAGCCGGTCGTCGTCGACGCCAGCGCGCTCGGCCCGTACTCGCCGGCCGTGGCGGCCGAGGGCCGCTTCGTGTACGTCGCCGGCCCGGGCCCGCTGCGCGACGACGACTACACGGCTGACACTGTGGCGGCCGAGACGCGCCTGGCGCTCGAGAACGTGTTCCGGATCCTGGCGGCGGCCGGCGCGGGTCCGGCGGACGTGGTTCGCTGCGGCGTCTACCTGGTCGACATCGGCGACTTCGACGAGATGAACGCCGTCTACGCCGAGGCCTTCCCGACGCCGCGGCCGGCGCGGACGACCATCCAGGTGGCAGGACTGCCGGGCGGCATCAAGGTCGAGATCGACTGCGTGGCGGTGCTGCCGGGTTAGCTGGCTTCCGGCGGGTCGTCGCTGGTCGGCTGGAACAGGTCGCGGACGCCGCTTCGCTGCGGCCGCTCGACCGTCACCTGCAGCGGCTGGTCGAGCTTCTCGATCACGCCGTCGACGCCGCCGCCGACCTGCTCCACCATCGCCGCCAGCGTGGCGATGTCCTGGCGCAGCGCGGCCATCCCGGTCGAGATCAGGTCGACCACCAGCTCCAGGTCCTCGACGCGGCCGAGCCGCTCGGCCAGCAGGTCCAGGTTGACCTGCTCGACCTGTCGCGACAGCCCGCGCAGGAGCTCTCGCAGCTCGTCGGCGCGGCGCGCGTCGGAGTGCTCCGACATGGCCCGCTCGACCGCCCGTTCCACCTTCGCCGGCAGGCTCTCCTCGAGCGAGGCCGCGGTCGTGCGCAGCTCGTCCACGTGCGTCTCGGCGCGGGCCAGGATGGTGCGCAGATCCGGCATCGCGGGGCGCGCCTCCGCCACCACATCGGGCGCCGGCTGGTCGCCGCGGGCACGGGTTCGCAGCTCCTGGATTCGGCGGTAGAGCTGTGCCTCCGCCTCTTCCATCGGGGTGCGACCGGTCTCCATCAGCCAGATTCTACTCGGCGGCGTCCGCGGCCGCTGGTACGCTCGAACAGCCGTCCCAGGGAGGTCACTGATGCACGCATTCGACGACGAGGTCAGCTACACACGAATCATCGATCCGGAGCCCGCGGGCGACGATCTGGTCATTCCTGCCAAGGGCGAACGGCCGTCGCTGGTCTGGCGCCCGCGCCTGGGCGAGGATCAGACCTACGAGCTCAGCGGGCGCCTGACGAAACTCGGCCGCCACGACGAGAACGACGTGGTGCTGGCCGGGCCGACCGTGTCCGCGCGCCACGCCACGGTGCGGGTGGAGCCGATCGGGGTGGTGCTCGAGGACGAGGGCAGCCTGAACGGCACGTTCGTCAACGGCGAGCGGATCGAGCAGCGGCTGCTGGAGGAAGGCGACCGGATCCAGGTCGGACCGCACCTGCTGCTGTTCGTGCCGGCGGCCTAGCCGTCCGTGTACCGCAGCTCGGCCCACGACGGCACCGGGGCCAGTTCCACCAGCGGCGACTGGTCGCTGGGCATGCGGTACGCGAAGCCGCCGGATGCCTCGTCGAAGGCCACGTCCAGCAGCCCGGCCTTGACGCGATGATCGAGCCAGGCACCGCGAAAGACCAGCTTGCGCAGCCAGTAGCACAGCGTCTCGCCGTGCAGCTGGTCGATCGCTGCGGCCTGGTCACGCAGATGCTCGCCGAGCCCGCTGCGCGGGTGGGCGGTGGCGCCGGTCGAGGCCAGCTCGACCAGGTCGTCGGCCTCATCGGCCGTCAGGTCGCGCTGCGGCACCAGCTCCAGCCGCACCGCCGCCGCGACCACCCGCTGGCCGAAGTCGGTGCGCGAGAATCCGTAGCGGTAGTCGAGGAACTCGACCACGAAGTCGTCGCCCGAGTGGTAGTCAGCGTCCACGGGAGGGAAGTGTAGGTGCCGCGGATCCGCCTGGAACGAGGGCCGGTGGTGTGCGAGCAGGGCGTGCTCGCGACCACCGCGTGGACGCGCAGCAAGGGCCTGCTGGGCCGCTCCAGCATGGCCGAGGACGAGGGTCTCTGGATCCAGCCCACCAGCTCCATCCACATGTGGTTCATGCGGTTCGCGATCGACGTGGTGTGGGCGGCCGACGACGGCCGCGTGCTGAAGCTGGTGGAGGGGTTCAAGCCCTGGCGCATGTCCTTCTGCCGCGGGGCCAAGGTGGCGCTGGAGCTGCCGGTGGGCGCGATCGCGCGCAGCGGCGTCGCGGTCGGTGACTACCTGGTGATCGAGCGCTGAACCGGCCTAGGGCTGGGCCGGGCCGCTGGCCGCCGGCGGCAGGATCATCGACGCACGCAGGCTCACGAGCGGCGCGTTGGGCACCGTGATCAGGCCGCGGGTGGGGCGGTCGAGGTCGAAGCTGACGTACAGCAGCATCGTCACCAGCCCGGCCGCAATCATCACCGTCAGCAGGCCGCGGCCCAACACTGCCAGGTAGAACGCGAGCATCGCCACCGCCGCGGCCGCACCGACGATCTCGAGCACCCACACCTCGGTCGGCACCCGGTTGTTGAGCCCGGCCACGCGCACGCCCTGTGCGTCGATCATGTCGTTCAGGGTCTCGACGTAGAGCCGGGGAGCGGTGTCCACCGGTGAGGCCGCGACCTCCTGCCCGGCCAGCGCCCACAGCCGTCGCTGGAGCAGGTTCTGGGCGGCGATGGTGCGCTGTGCGTTCGCGCTTTCCGGGACGTCCGAGCTGAGCCGGATGCTCTCGTCCGTGTACTGCATCAGCAGCGCCAGCGACCGGCTGCGCACCGGCTCGGCCAGCATCTGCGCGCGCAGGTAGGTGGTGCCGATCGCATTTGCCTCATCGACGACGGCGGCGCGGCGATCCTGGTAGCGGCCGACGGCCAGCGACAGCCCGAAGGCGAGGATCAGCCCGACCACGCCCAGCAGCGCGCCCTGCAGCACGGCGAACGGCTCCCGCATCTCCGAGTGCTCGCGGTGGCGCCGGCCGAGCAGCACGGCGATCCCGGTCGCGCCGAACACGATCGCGGCGAGCACCAGGCCCAGCTCGACGCTGTTGAGGCGAAACAACACGGCGCGACGCTAGCCGATGCCGGCGCATGGCGCAGCGCCGACACACGAAATGGACAAAGAGCGTTGTCTGGATCGAAATCGCGGACATATCTTGGAGAAATCTTCGAATTTCGGACAAAATTGCAACGGATTCCGTGACAGGTCTTCCAATTGTCAATATCGCGACCTAGGATGCGAGCCGTGCCCCCTGGCGGCGGGTGGCATACAACCGACCCCCGCCGGACTCGGGCCCGAGCGCCCACTCGCGATCCGGCCAACCCTGAAGGAGCCAAGTAGACGTGGCTGGATCAACCGTGCTCGTCGTCGAGGACGAGCCCCGAATCGTGGAGTTTCTGGTGGAGAACCTCTGTGCAGACGACTACTCGGTGCTGACCGCCGGCACCGCCGAAGAGGCGATCGAACTGCTCGCACAGTCGCAGCCCGACCTGATGCTGCTGGATGTGGTGCTGCCCGGCATGAGCGGCATCGACCTGTGCCGCCGCGTGCGCGGTGGCGACGGCATCAACGAGCCGTGGGACCCCGACCTGCCGATCATCATGCTTTCGGCCAAAGCCGAGCACACCGATCGCGTCCGCGGCCTGTCGCGCGGCGCCGACGACTACGTCACCAAGCCGTTCCACTACCCAGAGCTGCTGGCTCGCATCGCCGGCCTGCTGAAGCGCGTGTCGCGAGTCGACGAGCGGCATCTGCTGGCGGTCGGCGAGCTGGTCGTGAACACGCTGTCCAAGCAGGTGAAGGTGGGCGGCATCGGCGTCCAGCTGTCGGTCAAGGAGTTCCAGCTGCTGGCCACGCTGGCGGCTGAACCGGAGCGGGTGTTCTCGAAGCAGGAGCTGCTGGAGCAGGTCTGGGGGTTCAAGTCACCGGGCCGCACGCGAACGCTCGACTCCCACGCCAGCCGGCTGCGGCAGAAGCTGGCGGCCTGCTCCGACCGGGCCTGGATCGCCAACGTGTGGGGCCACGGCTACCGCGTCTGCGCACCGGAATGAGGCTGGGCGGCTACTGGCTGCGGCTTGCGACCCCGTTCGCGTTGATCGTGGCGGGGGTGGTGGCCGGCGCGGCTCAGCGGAACGATCCGCCGATGCTGTTCGCGCTCGCCGTCGCCGCCTTTGCGGCGACGGCGGTTACGAGTGCCGTCCAGGCTCGCCGGGTGGTCGCCCTCGTCCACGAGATCGGCTCGTTCGCCGAGCAGGTCAGCGCCGGCGAGTACGGCGCACGCGTGTCGGCCGGTGGTCCCGCCGAGATCGATGCGCTGGCGGCGAGCGTCAACACCATGGCGGCCCAGCTGGCCCGCGAGGGTCATGCCCGGGCCAGCTTCATCGGCAAGGTCTCGCACGAGCTGCGCACGCCCCTGACCGTGATCAAGGGGTACGTCTACACGCTCCGGCGAGCCGAGGACGATCCGGTCAAGGCCGGTCGGCTGGACGTGATCAACGGCGAGTGCGAGCGCCTGGCCTACCTGGTTGAGGATCTGCTCGAGCTGTCGCGGGCGCAGGCCGGCGAGCTGCGCGTGTCAGCGGAAACCTTCCCGCTCCGCGACTGCGTCGAGGAGGTCGCAGAGCGCCTGCGCGGCGTTGCCGAGCAGCGCCAGGTCGGCATCGATCTTGCCTGGACAGGCAACGGATCGCTTGTGATGGGGGACGAGAACCGCGTGCGCCAGATCTTCGCGAACCTGCTGACCAACGGCATCAAGTACGCCCCGCCCGGCACATCGGTCAGGATCGACGGTGACAGCACCGGCCACGAGCTGCGGGTGTCGGTGTCCGACGGCGGGCGCGGCATCCCGCCCGACGCCCTGCCGCGCATCTTCGACGAGTTCTACCAGCCCGACGGCGCAGAGCCGGGTGCCGGTCTGGGACTGGCCGTCGTGCGCGAGCTGACCGAGGCGCACGGAGGCCACCTCGAGGTGGAAAGCTCGGTGGGGGAGGGCACGCGATTCACAGTGGGCCTGCCGGCGTGGGAGGTGGCGTTGTGAGCGGCGGTCGCCCCGCCCCCCTGCGGCTGGCCCACGTCGAGCAACGCCCGGAGGTGGTCGTGGTCGTCGCGCCGGACGAGCCGCCTGCGGGGTGTGAAGCGCTGGTCGTCGAGCCCGCGCTGGCCGGGGTGGCGCGAATCGGCACTCCGGGCCGGGCAGGGAGCCGGATCGTCGTGTGCGCGTCGCTGCCGGGGATCGGCGGCCGCTACCTCGTGCAGGTTGCGCGCAGCGCCGCGGCCGGAGGATGGGCCGCTGAGGAGCTGGCCGCGCTCGTGGTCGAGCTGGAACGCCGATGCACCTACCTGCTGCTGGCGTCGACCGTGGCGCCGCTGCTCGGGTCGCGACCGCGCCGGGCCGGCGTGCACGGTCCGCGCCGGGCCGTGGCCTGGGACGGAGGTGGGTGGTCGGGTGCACACACCCGTGACCTGGCGGCGTCCGCGCGCACGGTGTCCGGACGGGGCTACCTGTGCGCGGCCGCCGCCTCGGGATCGGCGCCGCCGCGGACCGTCGCCGCGTCGCTGGCCGACCTGACCGCCTCGGGAGTTTCGGTGGGGCGGATCACGCACGGCGTTGCCGCAGCGCTGGGCGCGTCATGGGCCGTCGAGCTGCTGGGCGCGCCACCGCTCTCGGCCGCCCAGCTGCAACGCCTGCGCGAGCAGTTCGGTGCCGCGCCACGCTGCGACTGGTGCGGCCTGCCGGTGGTCGGCCGCCACTGTCGCCGTTGCAGCCCGGGCAGGCACTCGTGAGCCGGCACCGCCGGCGCAGCGTGGTGCTCGGGGCGCTGGCGCTCGTGCTGGCGCTCGCGGCGTTGTACGGGTTCGGCGGTGGTTCCGGCCGCCCCTCACCCCAGCCGATGCAGCGAGTCGTATCGATGCGCCGCCCGGTGGCGCCGGGGCAGCAGATCGCGCCAGCGGATCTGGCCACGGGAGCGGTGCCGGTCGCCTGGGCGAACCCACACCAGCTGGCCGACCCCGGCGTCGCGGTGGGTCAGCTCGCAGCCGTGGCGCTGCCGGCAGGCGCTCCGTTGATGGACTCGGAGCTGGCCCGTGCGTCGGCCGGTCAGGACGGCCGCGACGTCTCGCTGCGCCTGGACGAGGCCGCCGGCCTGCCGTTGGATCCGCCCGACGGTTTGACCGCCGACCTCTATCTGGTGCGGCCGGGCCGCGCGCCGCGCGTGCGGCTGGTGCTGGCCGATGCGCTCGTGATCGCGTCACGGACGGTCGACGGAGCCGCCGTGGCCACGTTGCGCGTACCTGCGCGGGACGTCCCGGTGCTGATCCAGGCCGAGTCGGCCGGCTCCCTGCGCCTGGTGGGGCGGAGCGGGCCGTGAGCGCGGAGCGGCGGTGTCTGGTCGTGGGTGGCGATCCTGCCGTGGCGGCGGGCGTCGTCGCGGTGATCGAATCGGCCCCGGGCCTGGTCTGCGGCGGCGTGCTGGATCCGGCCGCCGCGATATCCGGACTGCGCCCCGTCTGCGACGTGATCGTGGCCTGCGACGCGGCGGGGCAGACGGCGATCGAGCTGGCCGCGCCGCTGATCCGCACGTCTGGCGGAGTGCCCGTGATCGTCGCGACCGCGGCTCCTGACATCGGAGCCCACCGTGCCGCCCTGGCGGTGGGCGCTCGTGGCGTGCTCGGCCTGCCGCCCGACGCGGACGAGCTGGTGCGGTCGGTCGGCAGCGCCGCCGGTGCCCGCCTCGAGCAGGAGTCGCGCAGGCAGGCGGGCCGCGTGGTCGCGATCTGCGGAGCGAAGGGCGGCTGCGGCGTGAGTGCTCTGGCCACAAGCGTCGCCCGTGCGGGGCGCGGGCTCCTGATCGACATGGCCGGAGGCTTCGACGACGCGGCTCAGCGGCTGGGCTGTGCCCCACGCAGGAGCCTGGCGGACGTCGCCGGGCTGGATGACGCGCTCAGCGCCGACGCGCTGCGATCGCTCGTCTGCACCCACCCTGACGGGATGCAGCTGGTGGCACGGTCGGCCGACCCGGGCGCGACCGAGATGGTGTCCCCCGACCTGGCCCGGGCACTCGTTCGCGAGAGCAGGGCGGTGGCGGCGCTGACCCTGACCGACCTGGGGGTGGCCACCGGCGAGCACGCTCTGGCGGTTGCGACGAGCGCCGACCGTTCGCTGCTGGTGTCGACACCGCAGCCGGCCGTGGTCGACTGCGCGGCGCGCGCCGCATCGTGGCTCGATCGCCAGGGCGTTCCCGGTGGGTCGGTGGGCCTGGTGGTCAATCGGTGGTCGCGCGGCGGCGAGATGTCGCTCCGTGGAATCGAGCGGGCCGTGGGCGTGCCGGTGGTCGCGGTGGTGCGCGAAGGCGTCCTGCCGGGATCCGAAGGCCGTCCGCACCCGGCCGTGGAGGAGCTGCTCGGGGAGCTGGTCGCGTGACCGATCCGGCCGGCCTGGTGGCGCGCTACCGCGACCGCATTCGCCGAGAGGTGCTCGAGCACGGCGTTACGGGCGCGGATCCGCGGGCCGCGCTGGCCGCGCGCACGCGGGCGCTGTTGCGCAGCGAGGCGGCCCTGCCGCCGGGTGACCTCGATCGACTGGTCGAGGCCATGCTCGACGACGCGCTCGGGGCTGGGCCGCTGGAGCCGCTGATGCGCGACCCGGACGTGACCGAGGTGATCGCGAACGGGCCGGACCACGTGTACGCCGAGCGGCGCGGCCTGCTGCGGCGGGAGCAGGTCCGGTTCGAGGACGAGGCGCACCTGCGCCACGTGATCGAGCGGATCGTGACCGCCGTCGGCCGGCGCGTGGACGAGTCCAGTCCGATGGTGGACGCGCGCCTGCCCGACGGCAGCCGCGTCAACGCCGTGCTTCCGCCAGTCGCGCTGGATGGGCCGCTGCTGACGATCAGGCGATTTGCGGCCGAAGGACTCTCGATCGACGACATGGTCGCGCGTGGCTCGCTGACCTCTGCCCAGGCCGAGCTGCTGGGCGGCTGCGTGGGAGGACGCCTGAACGTCGTTGTCAGCGGCGGCACCGGAACCGGCAAGACGACGCTCCTGAACGCGATGGCGGCCTACATCGGGCGTGACGAACGCATCGTCACCGTCGAGGACGCTGCCGAGCTGCGCCTGGCCCAGCCGCACGTGGCGCGGCTCGAGACGAGGCCGGCGAACGTCGAGGGTCGAGGTGCGATCGAGCTGCGCGCGCTCGTGCGAAACGCGCTTCGCATGCGGCCCGACCGGATCGTGGTCGGCGAGGTGCGCGGAGCCGAGGCGCTGGACATGCTGCAGGCGATGAACACCGGGCACGATGGGTCGCTGACGACCGTGCACGCCTCGTCGCCGGGCGATGCGATGCGGCGGATCGAGACGATGGTGCTGATGGCCGGGCTGGAGCTTCCACACGCCGCAGCGCGGGAGCAGGTGTTCGCTGCCGTCGATGTGGTCGTGCACGTGTCTCGCGCCGCCGACGGCAGGCGGTTCGTGCGGTCGCTGCACGGGCACGATCGGGCCGAAGGGGAGCTCCGCAGGCTGGATGCCGAGCTCGTGGCGCGCCTGCGGGAGCTGCGATGCGGCTGCTGAGGCGCCGGTCACAGGCCCGGCGTGAGCGGGCGGTGGCCGGTCAGATGCACCTGGTGGCGGCGGAGCTGGCGGCGCACGTACGAGCCGGTCGCACGCTGGCGCAGGCGATCGGCGACGTGACGGAGGACATGCCCGAGCCGGCGCGGTCGGAGCTCACCGTCACCGCTGCGGCGATCGGGCTGGGCATGCCCCCGACCGAGGCGCTGGCCGGGCTGCGCGGCGGCCCGGACGCGTCGGTGCTGGCGTCGGCGGTGGCCGTTCAGCTGCGCGTCGGCGGCGATCTGGCGACGCTGCTCGACGGCCTGGCTGAGGCGCTGGTCGAGCGCGATGCCCAGCGGCGGGCGGCCGAGGTGGCAACGGCGCAGGCGCGGGCGACGGCGCGCATGGTGGCCGCGATGCCCCTGGCGTCGGTGCTGGGTCTGGCGTTGATCGACTCCTCTGCGCTGGCGGCGCTGGTCGGTTCGCCGCTCGGCCTGGGCTCCCTCGCCGCCTCCGGCGCTGCCACCGCGGCAGGTCTGGCGGTGATCGGCAAGCTGGCCGCGGTGGCGCCGTGATCCGCTGGCTGCTGCTTGCCGTGTGCCTGGTGGCAGCGGCGGAGGCGCGGGCGGCGTGGCGGCGCGATCGGCAGCTGAACGGCCGCGACGCGCGGCGGGTCACGCACCGGCTGGACGCGCTGGTGACGGTGGGTCACGCCTGCCGGCGGCTGGGGTTGCGCTGCCCGGCGCCGCCGTTCCGGCGCGATCGGCTGATCGAGCGATCCGGCCTGGGCGCCCGGCTGGGCAAGCAGGACGTCGACGATGCACGGCTGGGCTCGGTGGTGACGTTTGCATCGGTGGGTGCGGCCGGGCTGCTGCTCCTGCAGTCGCCGGTCGGCCTCGTGGTGGCCGCGGGCTGCGCCGGGTTCGGCTGGCTGTTTCCCGATCTGTGGCTGCGCTCTGCGGCGACGCGGCGCGCGGAAGAGATCGAGCGGCAGGCGCCGCTTGCGATCGACCTGATCGCCTCGGCCGTGGCGGCCGGCATCTCCATCGACGAGGCGATCCGCGGGGCGGCCGCCTCGGCGTCGGGGCCGCTGCGGGCGGAGTTGGAGGCGGTGTCCGCCAATCTGGAACTCGGCCACCGTCGCGCGGCGGAGCTCCGCGATCTCGGCGAGCGCACGGCGTCGCCGTCGCTGATGCGGCTTGCGACCGCGCTTCGGATCAGCGATCGGCTGGGCGTGCCGCTGGCCGCGGGACTGCGCCGTCAGGCCGCGCGGACGCGCACCGAGCAGGCCCGGGCAGTGCAGGAGCGAGCGGCGAAGGCGGCTCCCCGGATCCTGCTGGTGGTGGTATTCCTGCTGGTGCCGGCGGCGATGTTGCCGGTGATGACAGCGCTGGCTCTGGCCGCGTCAAGATCCGTCGGCTCGTTCCTCGCCGGCTGAGGGCCGTCAGCGCGGCCCGGCGGCGTAAAGCAGGTCCCTGATCACGGGGTCGATGGGGACGCCCACGGTCGTGTGCCCGCCGCCCGGCATCTCGTCGAGCCGTGCGCCGGGGATGTGAGCCGCCAGCCAGCGGCCCTGGTCGATCGACACGAAGCCGTCCTCGTCGCCGTGCCGGACGATCACCGGCACCCGGATGTCGGCCACGTCAAATCCCCATGGGCGCGCCCAGGCCAGGTCATCGTCGAGCCATCCCCAGATCCCGGACGACACCGCCGACTTGATCGACTGGGCCAGCCACTCCGCTACCTCGGGCACCTCGATCAGCGCGGCCTTGTCGGCGGCGCTCTGGTTGTCCGAGAGCGTCAGTTGCGCACCGGTCAGCGCGGCAAACCCTTTCGCATCCTGCTCATACTCGGGCACCAGCTCGGCCGGAGGTTTCGTCGTAAGCGCCCGGATCTCGTCGACCATTGCCGGTGCAAACCACGTCGTCCACACGTCGCCGGCCTCGACCGGCGGAGCGGTGCCGGCCATGGTCACGGCGGCTCGCACCCTGTCGGGGAGCAGGGCGGCACAGGCCAGCGCGGTGGAGCCGCCGCCCGACCAGCCCGCCACCAGGAAGCGGTCCGCGCCCAGGTGATCGGCCAGCGCTGCTATGTCGGCGGCCGCGTCCGCCACCGTGCGTCCCTGATTGCGCGTCGATCCCCCGTACCCGGGCCGCGAGCAGATCACCGAGCGCAGGCTCCGGGCTGCGGCGGCGTCTGCCACGTAGGGAAAGTCAACGACGGCGCTCGGCGTCCCGACGCAGAAGATGAGCAGCTCCCAGTCAGGGTCGCCGGCGGCGCTGTACTCGAAGAGGCGGCCGTCCGGCAGCTGCATGCGCTCGACACTCACCGGGCGACCCTAGCGAATGCAGCCACCGACCGGCGTTGTTGCGCAGTCGTGACCGGTCGTCGCGCGCACGTGACGGTTGCGTCCATACGGTGGATCGCATGCAGCGGGGTCAATCGACGGTCGAGTACCTGGCGCTGGTGCTGCTGGTGCTGGTGGCCGCGTGTGCACTGGTGCGGTTCCACACGCCGCTGGAGGGCATGGCGGTCGATCTGGCGCAGGCCGTCTCGGGACATGGCCGCCGCCACCGCGTTCACCAGCGGCGGGCACCGCGTCGTCACGTGGGCCACCGGCGGCCGGCCGATCGCAGCTGCGTCTGCCCGTTCTCCGCGCAAGAACGCCCAGGGGGCGTCGCGTAGGACCGACTCTGCCGTCAGGCGGCACCGGTTCGTCGAGAGGCAAGGCGCCCGTCGAGCGACGCGGTCCCGCCACCCGCCCACAGCAGGAACAGGGTGGCCGCCAGCAGCGTTGGCGCCAGCAGCAAGTGCACCGGGCCGCCCTCCGTGCGTCCTGCCGTGATGATCGCTCCGATCATGTTGCAGGCCAGCAGGAATGCGAAGGGGCGCACGAACAGGCCGAGCAGCAGGGCCACCCCGCCGATCAGTTCGAGACCGCCGATGAGATATGTCGCGGTGTCGGGAAACGGGATCTCGTAGCGCTCGAATGCGTCTCGTTCGGACTCGTGGCGAAGGAACTTGCCGAGCCCGAACCCGACGAAGGCCACTCCCGCCGCCAGTCGCGCGAACAGCGCCAGGAGTTCCCACTTCGGGCGACGTTGCAGTCCCTGGATCATCCAGCGGTGCATGTGCGCAAGTATCGTCGACCGCGGCGGCGTACGTTCGACTCCCATGCCGGCAGGCCAGCCTTGATCCTTTGTAGACTCCGCTCCTGAGCCGTTTGTGGACGACGAGAGGGAGCGCGTGAACGAGTCATTGTCTCGCTGGTGGGTGCTGCTGATGGTGGCGGTGCTGCTGTTGCTGCTGGCCTTCGTGGTCTACGTCTCGAAGTAGCAGCGGCCGCGCGATGTCCGCCACGTCGGCCGAGATCGTCAGCGTCAACCCGGCGTCGCCAGACGACGTGGTGACGACCGTGATGCCGGCCGGCGGCATCGAGGTCGACCGGGCGGTGGAGCGCGCGGCGGCCGCCGCCCGCGGCTACGCGCGCACCCCGGCAGCGGCGCGCGGGGCGGGGCTGGCGGCGGTCGCGGACGCGCTGGAGGCGCGATCGCAGGAGCTGGCCGCACTGGTCGTGCGCGAGGTGGGAAAGCCGATCACGGAGGCCCGCGGCGAGCTGGCGCGGGCGGTCGCGATCCTGCGGTTCTACGCGCAGGTGGCGCTCGACCCGGACGGGGAGTCGTTCCCACCCGCGGACGGGCGCTCGCTGCTGCTGACGCGGCGGGAGCCGCGGGGAGTGGTGGGGCTGATCACGCCCTGGAACTTCCCGGTGGCGATCCCGCTCTGGAAGCTGGCGCCGGCGCTGGCGTACGGCAACGTCTGCGTGTGGAAGCCGAGCGAGCACGCGCCCGCGTGCGCGGCGGCGCTGTTCGAGCTGCTGCGGGGGGCGCTGCCCGAGGGCGCCGTCGAGCTGACGCAGGGCGCTGGCGAGGCGGGCTCGGCGCTGGTGGCGCATCCGGGCGTCGCGGCGGTCTCGTTCACGGGGTCGGAGGCAGTCGGCCGCGGGGTGGCGGTGGCACTGACGGAGCGGGGCGCGGTCGCGCAGTGCGAGATGGGCGGCCAGAACGCGGCGGTGGTGCTGGCGGACGCCGACGTCGAGGCAGCCGCCGGGATGATTGCGTCCGCCGCCATGGGCTACGCCGGCCAGAAGTGCACGGCCACCGGCCGCGTGATCTGCGAGCGGCCCGTGCTGTCGGACATGCGTGACGCGCTGGTCGACGCGATCGGGCGGATGGTGGTGGAGGCGCCGGAGGATCTCGGCTGCCAGGTGGGGCCGCTGATCACGCCCGCCGCCCGCGAGCGAGCGCTGGGTGCGATCGCGCGGGCGAAGGATGCCGGTGGCCGCATCATCACCGGCGGCGATGCCGTGGACACCGCCGGGAACTACCTGCAGCCGACCCTGATCGAGACCGACGACCCCGGCGCCGAGGTCGCCCAGCAGGAAGTGTTCGCCCCGGTCTGCGCGCTGCTGGCGGCGCCGGACAGCGGCGCCGCTGCCGAGATCGCCCGGGGCGTTCGCTACGGCCTCTCCACTGGCGTCTACACGCGCGACCTCGACCGCGCGCTGGAGCTCGCCCGCGACCTCGACACCGGCCTCGTCCGGATCAACCAGCCCACCTCAGGCGTCGACTTCCACGTGCCCTTCGGCGGCGAGAAGGCCTCCGGCTTCGGGCCGCGAGAACAGGGCCGGGCGGCGCGTGAGTTCTACACCTCCACCCGCACGATCCTGATCTCTCCCTCGCGGTAGGGCGCGGATGCAACACCGGCGCCTGGCACCGGTGTTGCGGTCCAAACTACGAATTTCGTAGAAAACAGGCCCTGATTCTACGAATTTCGTAGCGCAAAGCCCGTTTTGCTATCGGAATTCGTGCAACACCGGTGCCAGGCGTGGGTGTTGCACGGCGGGCAGATCGGCGCTCGAGTTGCTAATATCGTCACGAGGTCTATAAGTGGTCAGCGACCCAGCACATCCGAAGGTGGCCGCCGACGTGGCGGCGTTCGCGTTTCTCGAAGGCGCCATGCAGGTGCTGCTCGTGCGCCGTCGGTACGAGCCCTACGAGAGCTACTGGGCGCTGCCGGGCGGCGGCCTGCACCCGGATGAGACGCTCGAGCAGGCGGCCGAGCGCGAGCTGCGCGAGGAGACCGGCGTCTCGGACGTGTTCATGGAGCAGCTGGCCACCTTTTCGGAGCAGGACCGCGACCCCCGCGGCCGCGTCATCTCCTGCTGCTATCTGGCCCTGGTGGACGGCGGCCGCGTCTCGCTGCGTCCCGGGTCGGACGCCCGCGAGGCGGCCTGGCGCCCGCTCGAGGAGCTGCTGGCCGAGATCGACCGCGGCCCGGTACTGGCCTTCGACCACGACCGCATCCTGCAGTACGCGCGCCGCCGGCTGGCCTACAAGCTCGAGTACCAGAACGTCGCCTGGAGCATGCTGCCCGAGCGGTTCACCATGAGCGAGCTGCGCCACGTCTACGAGGCCGGCATCGGCCGTGCCTTCGAGCCCAACAACTTCCGCCGCATCGCGCTGGGCTGGGGCGTCCTGGCCGAGGCCGGCGAGCGCCCCACCGGCGGCCGGCCGGCCACCATCTACCGCTTCGCAGAGCGCGAGCCCCGGATCCTGGCCGAGAGCGCCCGCTACCGGCGCGCCACATGACGCTCTGCCCGCCGCCCGAGCTGCTGACCGACCGCTACCAGCTGACCATGGCCGCCTCCTACCTGGCCCAGGGCACCGCCTCCGACCGCGTCGCCTTCGAGCTGTTCGTCCGCGAGCTGCCCCGCGACCGCGGCTACCTGGTCGCCGCCGGCCTCGAGACCGCCGAGCGCTACCTCCGCGAGCTCCACTTCGATGACAGCTCGCTCGACTACCTCGAGCGCTCCGGCACCTGCTCAGCCCCGCTGCTGGACGAGCTCCGCGACCTCCGCTTCGACGGCGACCTCGACGCCATGCCCGAGGGCACCGTCGCCCGCGCCACCGAGCCGCTGCTCCGCATCGAAGGCCCACGCCTCGTCTGCCAGCTGGTCGAGTCCTACCTCCTGAACCAGGTCAACTTCCAGACCCTGATCGCCACCAAGGCCGCCCGCATCGTGCAGGCCGCCGCCGGCCGCGCCGTGTTCGACTTCGGCTTCCGCCGCGCGCACGGCGGCGAGGCCGGCGTGCTCGCCGCCCGCTGCGCCTACATCGGCGGCGCCGTCGCCACCGCCACCGTCGCCGCCGGCATGCAGTGGGGCATCCCCACCACCGGCACCATGGCGCACTCCTACGTGATGGGTTTCCCCACCGAGCTGGACGCCTTCTGCGCCTTCCTGCGTGACCAGCCGACCCGGCCCACGCTCCTGATCGACACCTACGAGACCATCTCCGGCGCCCGCATCGCCGCCGAGGCGGCGCAGCTGACCGGCGTCACACCCTTCGCCGTCCGCCTCGACTCCGGCGACCTCGACGCGCTCTCGCGCCAGGTGCGCGCCGTCCTCGATGCGGCCGGCCTGACGGCCACTCAGATCGTCTGCTCCGGCGACCTCGACGAGTACCGCATCGCCGCGCTGGTCGGAGCCGGCGCGCCGCTCGACGGCTTCGGCGCCGGCACCCGCCTTGTCACGGGCGGCGACGATCCCGCCCTGGGCGGCGTCTACAAGCTGGTCGAGAGCGCCGGCCGCCCGGTCATGAAGCGCTCCTCCCGCAAGGCCACCCTGCCCGGGCGCCACCAGGTGTTCCGATCGGCCTCCGGCGACGTGATTGGCCTGGTCGATGAGCCGCTCGACGGGAGGCCGCTGCTCGAGCCGGTGCTGCGCGCGGGACGACGCGTCTGCGACCCGCCGTCGCTGGATGCGATCCGCGACCGCGCCGCCGCCGAGCTGGCGCTGCTGCCGGAGGCGGTGCGAGCGCTGCGAGATCCCGCTACGGTGCCGCCCACGCACTCACCTGCCGTCGACGCCCTGCGAGCCGAGCTCTCCTCGTGACCGACCCATCCACAACCGCCCTGATCGTCGTGGACGTGCAGAACGACTTCTGCCCCGGCGGCGCGCTGGGGGTGGATGGCGGCGACCAGCTGGGGGCCGTCATCGCCGAGGCCGCGACCGCCGCCGGCACGCTGGTCGCGACCCGCGACATGCACCCCGCCAACCACATCTCGTTCCGCGAGCAGGGCGGCCCCTGGCCGCCGCACTGCGTGGCCGGCACACCCGGCGCCGAGCTGCACCCGTCGGTGGTCGGCCTGTCGTTCGACATCATCCATGACAAGGGACGCGATCCCGCCCGCGAGCAGTACTCCGACTTCGACGACTCCGACCTCGCCGACCGGCTGCGCGAGCGCGGCGTCACCCACGTGGTCGTGGCCGGCCTCGCCACCGACTACTGCGTCCGCGCCACCGCCCTGGACGCGATCGCGGCCGGCTTCGAGACCACCGTGCTTCGCGACGCGATCGCCGCGGTCGACGTGGAGCCGGGCGACGGCGAGCGGGCGCTGCGCGAGATCCGCGCGGCCGGCGGCACGCTCGACCGCGCGCACCTGCTGCGCGGCCGCGAACAGCTGGCGCCGATCCTGGAGGCAAAGGTGCGGCGACTGCGCGAGGTGGTGGAAGGCGCCGGCCGCAGCCGCGCCGCGCTCGGCCTCTCCGGCGGCATCGACTCGGCGCTGTCGCTCGCGATCGCCGCCCGCGCGCTCGGCCCCGAGAACGTGTTCGCCATCACGCTGCCGTCCCGTCACACCGAGCAGGTGCACATCGACGACGCCCGCGCCTGCGCTGCCGCCGCCGGCCTGCCCGCCGCCAACTTCATGAACGTCTCGATCGAGCCGATCCTGGAGGGCATCGCCGCCGCCCGCCCGACCGTCCACGACGCGCCGCTGCGGTTCGGCAACGCCAGCGCCCGCGCCCGCATGATCACCATCTACGACCTCGCCCAGGAGCGCGACGCGCTGGTGCTGGGCACCGAGAACCGCAGCGAGTACTACCTCGGCTACTTCACCCGCTTCGGCGACGCCGCCTCCGACGTCGAGCCGATCTGGGATCTCTACAAGACCGAGGTGAAGCTGGCTTCCGAGATGATGGGCCAGCCCGAGGCGGTGCTGATCAAGCATCCGACGGCCGGGCTGTGGGGCGGCCAGACCGACGAGGATGAGCTCGGCTTCACGTACCACGATGCCGACCTGGCGATCGTCTGTCTGGAGGAGCTGGGCCTCGACGTTGCCGCCGCAGCCGCCCGCAGCGGCGTCGACCGGGCGGTGGTGGAGCGGGTGGCGGCGCGGGTCGCCGCCGTCGACTGGAAGCACCACGTGCCACACGCCCTGTGAACGTCGACCTCGACCACACCGTCGTCACCGTCAGCGACTGGGAACGATCCAACAAGTTCTACCGCGACGTGCTGGGCGCGGAGGTGGTGCCGCGCGGCCCGGTCGTGGCCTACCGCTTCGGCGACCGCCAGCTGAACGTGCACGGGCCCGGATTCGACGCCTTTCCGCTGCCGCTGCGCGAGAGCCCCGCGGGGAGCAGCGACATCTGCTTCGTGTGGGACGGCCCGATAGACGCAGCGGTCGCCCACCTGGCCAGCTGCGGCGTCGAGGTCGAGCTCGGCCCGGTGCAGCGCGACGGCGCCCGCGGGATCGGCACCAGCGTGTACTTCCGCGACCCCGACGGCAGCCTGCTCGAGCTGATCAGCTACGGCGGTTAACGACTGCGGCCCTCCGGAGAGGGCCGCAGCACAGTGAGTGAGTTGGTGCCTATCGGTCAGGCCGCGCGCAGCGGCTGCATGTCGGCCGACGCCGCCAGCTCGCGCAGCGCCTCGGCCTCCAGCTGACGGACGCGCTCGCGGGTGAGCCCGACGATGCGGCCGATCTCCTCCAGATTGCGCGGGTCGTTGCCGTCGAGCCCGAACCGCAGCTCCAGGATCAGGCGCTTGCGCTCGCCCAGCCGCCCCAGCCCCTCGCGCAGCTTCTCGTGGCGCAGCTGCGCCTCGGCCAGCTCCTCGGGGTTGCCGGCATCCGGGTCGGCGATCATGTCGCCCAGCTCGGAGTCGCCGTCCTCGCCCACCGGCTCGTGCATCGAGACGGTCTTTCGGGCCAGGCTGAGGGTCTCGGCCACGGCGTCCACGGTCAGCTCGGCCGCCTTTGCGATCTCCTCGTCGGTCGGCTCGCGCCCAAGGCTCGCCTCGAGCGAGCGCCGCGAGCGCTCGATCGCGCGCAGCCTGTCGGAGACGTGGACGGGCAGGCGGATGGTGCGGCCGCTGTTTGCGATCGACCGCTGCACCGCCTGGCGGATCCACCAGGTCGCGTAGGTCGAGAACTTGAGGTCGCGCCGCCAGTCGAACTTCTCGACCGCGCGGTTCAGCCCCAGCACACCCTCCTGGATCAGGTCGAGGAAGGGCACGCCCTGTCCGCGGTACTGCTTGGCGATCGACACGACCAGCCGCAGGTTGGACTCGATCATGCGCCGCTTCGCGATCAGGTCGCCGCTCTCGATGGCCTTCGCCAGCTGCACCTCTTCGTCCTTGGTCAGCAGCGGGTAACGGCCCGCCTGGCGCAGGAACAGATCGAGGCTGTTGGTGGTCGCGATCTCGACGTCGACCACCTCGACACGCTCCTCCGGGGCGGGCGGGTCGATCACCTCGATGCCGAGGCCGGTCAGCTCATCGCGGAGCGCCTGGACGTCGTCCGTGTCCAGGTCGATCTCAACCGCCAGAGCCGCCAGCTCATCCTCGTACAGCACCCCACGCTCCTGGCCGAGCTCGACCAGGAGCCGGGCCTCCGGCTCGATGATCTGCTGCTCAGTCATACGAATCAACTCCTCGCTCACTGTGTTCAGGCAGGCCAGAGGCTGCGGCCGCCGCGTCAGTTCAAACGTTCGCGCTTCGGTCCATATTCCCGCCCTTCGCCGGTTGAGGTTCTACGCCCCTCGGGTTGGCGTCGGATTAAGAGATACGGTCCCCACGATCACCAATCTCAAGACCCCACTTCCATACCGCCCTACTGGGACTGCTCCGGTATGAGGTGATCGCAAACCCAGTTTATCCGGTGATCGATCCCATGAATAGGGGGATCATCGCGCTCGAACGCAGTCCTTACGCAGTCTTAACCTGAGATGCGCACGGCGCCGTCATAGGCGGACGAATACCAGGAGCTGTTCAGGCTCGAGATCTGCACCACGGTGCCGGTGTGGGGGGCGTGGATGAACAGCCCGCCGCCCAGGTAGATGCCGACGTGGTCGAGGTTGTAGAAGAAGACGAGGTCGCCGGGCGCAAGCTGGTCGCGCGAGACGTGCGCGCCCGAGCTCCACAGCGAGACGGTGTAGTGGGGCAGCGAGACACCGAGGCGCCCGTACACGTAGACCACGAGGCCGGAGCAGTCGAAGCCGGATGGGCTGGCTCCGCCCCACACGTAGGGCACGCCCAGATACTGCTGTGCGATCGCGGCCGCCTGCTGGCCGAGCGTGCCCGCCGGGGGCGGGTTGTAGCTGCCGCCGCCGGAGGAGCCGCCACCGGACGAGCCGCTGCCGCCGCCGTTCGAGGGCGGCGCGGCCTGCTGCGCCTGCTGCTGCTGTTGCTGCTGGGCCAGGGCGGCGGCGGCGGCCGCGGCCGCCTGCTGCTGGCGCACCTGGCGCTCGTGGAGCAGGTGGCCGAGCTCGCCCTTGGTGCTGGACAGCAGCGCGCGGCGCTGCTGCAGGCCGGCCTCGATGGCCGCCTTCTGCTGGCGCTTCTGGGCGACCAGCCTGGCGGCGTCGCGCTCCTCGCTCTTCAGCTGCGCCTGGCGGGTCGAGATCTCGCGCTCGGCCGTCGTCACCTGCTTCAGCAGCGCATGCTCCGATGCTCCGATCCGCTGGACGTCCTCGACGCGCGTGATCAGATCGGTGAACGACCCGGCTCCGAGCACGTAGGCGGCGGGGTCGTCGTTCACGTCGGTGCCCTTGTAGGCGTTGACCATGAACACGGCCAGATGCGCCCGCGACACCTTCAGGTTGTGCTCGGCGACCCGCAGCTTGATCGTGTTCTGCTGGATCTGGTGGCGGACGTCAGTGAGGTGCTGCTGGGCGCCGTCGTAGGCCTGGATCGAGGCCTCGAGCTTGATGTCCATCGCGTTCAGCTGCTGTTCGATCGCCCGCACCTGGGCGCGGGTATCGCTGATCTTGCTGGCGTCGGCGGGCCCCGCCAGGGCGGCTGCGGCAAACGCCGCAATCACGACCAGAGCGCCGGTGCGGCGGACGCCGGTGGTCACGCGGGAGCGTCGCCGTTCTGGTGCACACGACGGCATGGGGGCGGACTCTACCAGGCTGGATGGACACCAACAAAGTTCATCTGCAGATGTTTACGAGCAGCTAACAGTCATGTTTGTTCGCCGCTTTACACATTCGTGTCCGGTCTGACAACGGCGCCGGCGCGATCTCGCGCTGCGTTATGCAGGGGTTTCGCGCTCGCATTGACATGGTGGGGCAAAGTGGGGTAGAGTGGGGCGAAATGGGAGATCGACCCTTTGCTGCTCGGCGAATTCACTCAACGACTTGATGCCAAGAACCGCCTCACCCTCCCCGCCAAGCTCCGCGCGGCGTTCGCGGAGGGCGTGGTCGTCACCAAGGGCTTCGACGGCTGCCTGTTCGTATTCCCGCGCGGCAACTGGGACTCCTTCGTGGAGTCACGCCTGGAGCGGCTCGACCCCTTCAACAAGGAGTCGCGCCGGCTCAGCCGCTGGTTCTACGGAGGCGCCAACGAGTGTGAGCTGGACGGGCAGGGTCGCGTGATGCTGAGCCAGTCGCTGCTCCAGCACGCCCAGCTGGACAAGGACATCGTCGTCGCCGGCGCGCGCGACTACCTCGAGGTGTGGGACGGCGAGGCCTGGACGCGCCAGCAGGCAGAATCCGAGGGGAGCGTAGAGGATGTTGCCGAACGTCTCTCACAGCAGTAGCCACTCAGTGGAACACGTGCCCGTCCTCGCATCCGAGGTGGCCGAGCTGCTCGACCTGCAGCCGGGTGACACCGTGGTCGACGGCACCTTCGGCGCCGGCGGACACGCCGCCCTGCTGGAGCCGCAGCTGCGCGGCCACGGCTGCTACATCGCCATCGACCGCGACCCCGAGGCGGAGCAGCACTTCAAGCGCTTCGCGGCCGGGGCGTCGGCCGACACGCGGTTCATCCACGGCAACTTCGCGCTGGTGCTGCGCAACCTGGCCGCCACCGGCCTGCGGGCCGACGCGCTCGTGCTCGACCTCGGCATCTCGTCGATGCAGATCGACCGGCCCGAGCGCGGCTTCAGCTACGCCGCCGACGCTCCGCTTGACATGCGCATGGATCCCACCGGCGACCTGACGGCCGCCGTGATCGTGAACGAGTGGGACGAGCGCGAGATCTCCCAGCTCCTGCGCGGCTACGGCGAGGAGCGTTTCTCCCGCCAGATCGCCCGCGCCATCGTGCGCCGCCGCGCCCGGGAGCCGTTCGCCCGCACGGGTGACCTGGTCGACGTGATCAAGGCCGCGATCCCGACGCCCAGCCGGTTCGGGCAGGGACATCCGGCCAAGCGCTCGTTCCAGGCGCTGCGGATCGCCGTCAACGACGAGCTGGAGTCGCTCAGCGAGGGCCTCGATCACGCGCTGGAGCTGCTGGCGCCCGAAGGCCGGATGGCCGTGATCAGCTTCCATTCGCTCGAGGACCGGATCGTGAAGCGCTTCATCCGCAACCAGGCCCGTGGCTGCACCTGCCCGCCCGACTTCCCGATCTGCGTCTGTGGCCACGAGCCGCTGCTGCGCGCGCTCACCACGCGGGCGGTGGTGCCGAGCGTCGACGAGCGCTGCGTCAACCCGCGCTCCGCGTCGGCCAAGCTGCGCGCGGCCGAAAGGACGCAGGCGTGAGCGTCGTCGCCCCGGCGCCGGCGGCACCGTCCCGGCCGCGTCGCGCGGCGCCGGCAACCGAGACCGCCCCCAAGCGCAGGCAGAACCGCCGCCGGCCGGCCACGCTGGCGCGTCCGCGCGCGGGGCGATCGCCCGTCGCCCCGGGTGTGCTGTGGGTGCTCCTGATCGCAGCCCTCCTGGGCGGCATCGTGGCGCTGAACGTGGGCGCGCTCCGCAACTCGATCTCGGCCAGCAAGATCGAGGGCCAGGAGGCCGCGCTGCGCTCGCAGAACGACGCGCTGCGCTCGCAGATCGCCGAGCGATCGGGCGCGGGTCTCATCAACGCCGACGCGGCCCGCTACGGCATGGTCTCGGCGCAGCCGCTACGAAACGACTACCTGCGTCTGCACCCGCTGAAACATGCGGCCAGGCACCTCGCCACGAGCGCCGGCGGGGCTGCCGGCCGGCAGGGCGGTAAAGCGGCGCCGTGAGCAAGCAGTCCGACCAGCGGTTGCGGCTGATCATGTTCGTCTTTGCAGCAGCCTTCGCGGTCGTGATCGGCCGCGCCCTGTACGTACAGATCCTGCAGGCCAGCGCCCTGGCCGCCCGCGCCCACGGCCAGCAGAACTCGACCAAAGTGGTGCCCACCAACCGCGGCCGGATCCTCGACGCGACCGGAAACACGCTGGCCGTCGACGTGCCCGCGAAGGACCTGATGGTCTACCCGGCCAGGGTGCAGGATCCAGGCCAGGTCGCCTCCTATATCGCCCAGAAGCTGGGCTACCAGCTCAAGCACAAGAAGGCGTTCAAGGCCAAGGTGAAGCGGCTCGAGGCGAGCTTGACGGCGCCGCACGTGGTGCAGGCGCGGGTGCTGTCGCAGCTCGACCCTGCCGTAGCCGCCGAGATCATGTCGGCGCACCCGCCGGGACTGTTCACAGTCAACTCCGTTCGCCGCGACTACCCGTCCGGAAAGCTGGCGGCGCAGCTGATCGGCTACGTCGACTCGAACAACAGCGGCACGCTCGGCTCCGGCATCGAGTACGAGTACAACAACGTGCTGGGCGGCCACCCCGGCGAACAGCTCGAGGTGCGCGGCCCCGGCGGCGTCCCGCTCAGCACCGTCACGCTGCGCCGTGCCCAGCAGGGCCGCGACGTCCAGCTCACGATCGACCGCTCCATCCAGCAGAAGGTGCAGTCGGTGCTGGACGCGACCGTGAGCCGCACGGGCGCGCACAACGCCACGGCGCTGGTGCTGGATCCGCGCAACGGCTCGATCCTGGCGATGGCGACGGCGCCCGGCTACGACAACAACAAGGTGCACGACCTTTCGAAGAAGCAGTTCGACCGCGACACCCACAACATGGCGGTCGAGTACTCCTACGAGCCCGGCTCGACCTTCAAGGTGGTGACGATGGGCGCCGCGCTGACGGCGGGGATCGTCACGCCGCAGACGCAGTTCCGGATCCCGTACGCGATCAGGGTCGGCGACCGGATCGTGCACGACGACGCAGTGCGCCCGACCAGGACGTTCACGGCTGCCCAGATCCTGCAGCAGTCGTCGAACGTGGGCACGGTCACGATCGCCGAGTTCGTGCACAAGCAGCCGCTCTACGACTGGATCCGGCGCTGGGGCTTCGGCAGCCGCACCGACATCGGGCTGCCGGCCGAGGCGGCGGGTGCCGTCATGCCGCCCGACAAGTGGTACTCCTCCTCGATCGGCAACATCCCGATCGGCCAGGGCATCTCGGTCACGCCGCTGCAGATGGCGGCCATGTACTCGGGCATCGCCAACGGCGGCGTGATGGTCGAGCCGCACGTGGTGGCGAAGATCGGCGGCCGGCCGGCGCCGAAGCCGGTCTCGCGGCGGGTGCTGAGCCCGACCGTCGATCACACCCTGGTGGGCATGCTGAAGGGCGTCGTCGACACCGCCGCCGGCACCGGCACGCGGGCCTCCGTGTGCGGTTACACCGTGGCCGGCAAGACCGGCACCGCGCAGGTGGCGCTGCCGCACAGCCTCGGCTACTCGACCCGCAACTACGTGGCCTCGTTCGTCGGCTTCCTGCCGGCCGACAACCCGCGGGTCGAGGTGCTGGTGGTGGTCAATTCGCCGCGCACCAACATCTTCGGCGGCGTCGTGGCGGCCCCCGCCTTCCAGCAGATCGCGACGTTCCTGACCAAGGATCTGGCGATCCCGCCCGACAAGCCCTGCAACCTCCCGGTCAACTAACCTCCCCGCCAGGCTTGGAACTCGCGAACCTGATCGGGACGATCGGGCCGCTCGAGGTGCGGGGTGGTGCGACGGGGCAGATCACGGCGCTCACCTACGACGCCGCTGCGGCCGTGCCGGGGGCACTGCACTTCTGCGTGCCCGGCTTCCGCGTCGACGGCCATGACTTCGCCGGCGCCGCGGAGGCGGCGGGAGCCGTGGCGCTGGTGGTCGAGCGCTTCCTCGACATCGACCTGCCGCAGCTGCTGGTGCGCTCCTCGCGGGCGGCGATGGGCCCCGCCGCCGACACATTCTACGGCCACCCCAGCCACGAGCTCGACGTGATCGGGGTGACCGGCACCAACGGCAAGACCACCACCTGCTTCCTGATGTACTCCGTGCTGGAGGCGGCCGGGCTGCGGCCCGCGCTGCTGGGTACGGTGGAGTCGCGGATTGGGGGCCAGGTGGCCCAGGTGAAGCGCACCACGCCCGAGAGCATCGACCTGCAGGCGCAGTTCCGGCAGATGGCGGATGCCGGCGACCAGAGCTGCGCGATGGAGGTGTCGTCGCACGCGCTGGCCCTGGATCGGGTGGCCGGCACGCGCTTTGCCGCCGCGGCCTTCACCAACCTGACGCAGGACCACCTCGACTTCCACCCGACGATGGAAGAGTACTACCTGGCCAAGCGCCGGCTGTTCGAAAACGACGCGTGGCCGGCTGCCGTCAACGTCGCCGACCCCTACGGCCGGCGGCTGGTGATGGAGGCGGCCGGCCCGGTGCTCAGCTACGCGGCCGATGACGAGCGGGCCGCCGTGCGACCGCAGTCGGTTGAGATCGGGGAGGGCGGGGCGATCTCGCTGATCGCGCTGACGCCGCGCGGCCTGCTGCCGCTGGACGTACGGCTGCGCGGCGATTTCAACGTCGCAAACGTGCTCTGCGTGGTGGCGCTGAGCGAGCTGCTGGAGCTGCCGCACGAGGCGGTGCGGGCCGGCATCGCGGCGCTTCACGGCGTGCCTGGCCGCTTCGAACCGGTGGACGCCGGCCAGCCGTTCACGGTGCTGGTCGACTACGCGCACACACCCGACTCGCTCGAGAACGTGCTCACGGCCGCCCGCCGCATCACCTCCGGTGACGTGATCTGTGTGTTCGGCTGTGGCGGCGACCGCGACCGTGGCAAGCGGCGTCTGATGGGCGGGGTCGCGCGACGGCTGGCCGACCGCGCCATCATCACCAACGACAATCCGCGCAGCGAGCATCCGGCAGCGATCGCTGCCGAGATCATGAACGGCATCGACATGGAGGTGGAGCTCGATCGCCGCCGCGCGATCGAGCTGGCGGTTGCGGCCGCCCGCCCCGGCGACATCGTCGTGATCGCCGGCAAGGGCCACGAGCAGGGGCAGCAGTTCGCAGACCGCACGGTGCCCTTCGACGACCGCACGGCTGCGCTCGAGGCGCTGCAGCAGCTGGGGCAGACGGCGTGATCGAGATGACAACCGCGGAGATCGCCGAGCTGACGCACGGCGAGACGCGGGTCGAGTCGGTCGTCACCGGCGTCGCCATCGACTCCCGGCGGGTGACCCCGGGCGACCTGTTCGTGGCGCTCGCAGGGGAGCGTGCCAACGGCGCCGACTTCGCGGATGACGCGCTGGCCGCCGGCGCCGCGGCCGCGCTGGTGCCACGCGGCCAGGAGGGCCCGGGCCGGATCGCGGTGGACGACCCGCTGGACGCCCTGGCGGTGGTCGCCCGCGAGGTGCGCCTGCGCGGCACGGCCAGCGTGGTCGGCATCACCGGATCCACCGGCAAGACGTCAACCAAGGACATCCTGGCCGCGCTGCTTGCCCCGCACACGGCCGTCGTTGCCAGCCGCCAGAACGAGAACAACGAGCTGGGAGTGCCGTTGACGCTGGCGCGGATCGAGCCGGTGACCGGCGTCGCGGTGGTGGAGATGGCCATGCGCGGCCTGGGGCAGATCGCCCACCTGGCCGCCATCGCGCGCCCCCAGATCGGGATCGTCACCGGCGTCGGCCCCGTCCACCTGGAGCTGCTGGGCACGATCGAGAACGTGGCCCGGGCCAAGGCCGAGCTGCTGCAGGCGCTGCCCGCGGACGGCACCGCGATCGTGCCATACGGCGAACCGCTGCTCGAGCCGTACCTGGCCGGGCTCGGCTGCACCGTGGTCAGCTTCGGGGCCGAGCAGGGCGCCGACGTGCAGCTGCGCGCGTTCACCGCCACCGGCGGCGCCGGGCAGGCGGAGATCGCGCTTCGCGGTCGAACCCTGTCGGTGTCCGTGAACTTCACCGCGCGTCACAACGCCCTCAACCTGGCGGCCGCTGCGGCTGCCTACGACAGCCTTGGCCTGCCGCTGGACGAGCTGGCGCTGGGCGCCGGTGACGTCGCCTTCTCGCGCTGGCGCGGCGAGGAGATCGAGCTGCCCGGCGGCGGCCTGCTGATCGCCGACTGCTACAACGCCAACCCGACCTCGATGGCCGCCGCGCTGCGCCACCTGTCGGAATCGGCGGCCGGTCGGCGGCGGGTGGCGGTGCTGGGCGACATGGCCGAGCTGGGCGCGGACGCCGGCGAGTACCACCGCGAGGTGGGCGAGCTGCTCGGTGAGCTGGGAATCGAGGTCGTGGTCGCGGTCGGGCCGGAGGCCCGCGCCTACGGCGGCAGGTGGTTTGCAACGGTCGCCGAGCTGCGCGAGGCGCTGGGCGACGTGATCCGGCCCGGCGATGCGGTGCTGGTCAAGGCCAGCCGGTCGGTCGGTCTCGAGGACGCCGTGGAGGCGATCGCCCCGTGAAGCTGGTGCTGCTCGCGGGCGTGATCGCGATGCTGCTCTCGATCGCGGCGGGACCCGCGTTCATCGCCTTCGTGCGCCGGCACGCGCTCGGCCAGCAGATCCGCGAGGAGGGGCCCGCCGGCCACATGTCCAAGCAGGGGACGCCCACGATGGGCGGACTGATCCTGCTGTCCTGCGCGCTGCTCACGTTTGCCGTCCTGACAAAGCGCACGACGCCGGGGCTGACGGTGGCCGGGGTCACCATCGCCTGCGCCGCGATCGGCTTCGTCGACGACTGGTTCAAGCTGGTCCACAGCCGGTCGCTGGGCCTTTCGGGACGCTGGAAGATGCTGGCCTTGCTGGGTGTGACCGCGGGGCTCGGCTACGTGGCGCACCGGCAGCACCTTTCGACCGACGTCTACCTGCCGCTGCTCGACGTCCGGCTGGACCTGGGCCCGGCCTACTACCTACTGCTGTTCCTGGTCGTCGCCGGCGGCGCCAACGCGGTCAACCTGACCGACGGCCTGGACGGGCTGGCGGCGGGCACGGTGACGATCGCGATGCTGACCTATACCGCCATGATGGTGGTGGCGTTCCTGTCGCCGGGCGGGCTCACCGCCGAGGGCGCTGCCAGCCGCATCGACCTGGCGATCATGGGCGCGGCGATCGTCGGCGGCTGTGTCGGGTTCCTCTGGTACAACGCCTACCCGGCCGACGTGTTCATGGGTGACACCGGCTCGTTCGGCCTGGGCGGTGCGCTGGCGGCGATGGCCGTCTTCACCAAGACCGAGTTCCTGCTGGTGATCATCGGCGGCGTGTTCGTGATCGAGGCGCTGTCGGTCGCGATCCAGGTGATCGGCTTCAAGGTGTCCCGCAAGCGCGTGTTCCTGATGGCGCCGATCCACCATCACTTCGAGATGCTGGAGTGGACCGAGAACAAGATCATCGTGCGGTTCTGGATCCTGGCCTCGATCTGCGGCGCCAGCGGCTTCGTCCTCTACTACCTCGCCTACTCCAAGTTCCGGTGAGCGACGGCCGCTACGTGGTGCTGGGTCTGCGGCGCTCGGGCCTGGCCGCCGGCGAGGCGATCCGGCGCACGATGCCCGGCGCGGAGGTGGTGGGGGTGGACGACGCCGCAGACGTGGACACGGCGAGGCTTCGGGCGATCGGCGTCGAATACCGACTCGGTGGAGAGCTGGTGTCGATGACCGGGGTGACAGCACTGGTGAAGTCGCCCGGTGCGCCGGGAGACCACCCCCTGGTCGCGTCCGCCCGCGACGCCGGCGTTCCGGTCTGGAGCGAGGTCGAGCTGGGATACCGGTTGATCCAAAGCCCGATCATCGGCATCACCGGCACCAACGGCAAGACCACGACCACCGAGCTGGTGGGCGCGATGCTGCGCGCCGGCAACGTGCCGGTGGAGGTGGCCGGAAACGTGGGCCGCCCGCTCTGCGACCTGGCCGGCCGCGTGGATCCCGCCACCTGGATCGCCTGCGAGCTGTCCAGCTTCCAGCTCGAGGACATCGACAGCTTCCGGGCGCGGGTGGGCGTGGTGCTGCAGGTCACCCCCGATCACCTCGACCGCCACGGCACGTTCGCCGAGTACCTGCGCAGCAAGCTGCGCCTGTTCGAGAACCAGACGGCCGAGGACACGGCCGTGCTGAACGCCGACGACCCGGTGCTGCGCGAGGCGGAGATCCCCGGCGCAGGCCGTCGCGTGTGGTTCAGCCGCGATCAGTCCGACCGGATCGACTGGGAACATTCGTCGATCCGTGGCGACCATAACCTCGAGAACGCGCTAGCCGCGTCTGCGGCGGCGGAGGCCGCCGGCGTGTCCCGGGAGGCGCGCGACCGCGCGCTGCGCTCGTTCACTGCGCCGCCGCACCGGCTGCAGACGGTGTCCGTGCGTGAGGGCGTCACCTTCGTCGACGACTCCAAGGCCACCAATCCGGAGGCGGTGATCAAGGCGCTGACCGCATACCGGGACGGCGTCCGGCTGGTGCTGGGCGGATCGCTGAAGGGCTCGTCGTTCACCGGGCTGGCCGCGGCCGTCGCCGCCGGCCCGGTCGTGTCGGTGGACGTGTACGGCGAGGCGGGCGAGCAGGTCGCGGCCGCGCTGGCTGCCGCGGGCGTGCCGCACCGCCGCCACCCGCGGATGGCGGCCGCGGTGGCCGCCGCCGCGGCCGGCGCCCAGGCCGGTGACGTGGTGCTGCTGTCGCCGGCCTGCGCCAGCTTCGACGAGTTCTCCGACTACGCCGAGCGCGGCCTGGCATTCGCGCAGCTGGCGCAGGAGGTGCCGGTTGGTCGCTGACGTCCAGCGGGTACGGCGCCGTGCCGCCCGCTCCTCGCCGCAGCTCGAGTACCACCTGCTGCTGCTGGTGACGCTGGGCCTGGTCGCCTTCGGGTTGATCATGGTCTACAGCGCGTCCAGCGGCACGGCCGTGGTCGAGGGGCAGGACCCCGTGGGGGCACTCGCCCGCCAGGCGGTGTACGCGGCCGTGGGGGTGATCGCGATGCTGGTGCTGGCGCGCTTCTCCTACCGGCGCCTGCGCTACTTCGCCGCACCGATCCTGTTCATCTCGATCGCCCTGCTGGTGGCCGTCAAGATCCCCGGGATCGGCGTCAACATCAAGGGCGCCCAGCGCTGGATCTTCGTCGGGCCGATCTCGATCCAGCCCTCCGAGTTTTCCAAGGCGGCGGTGCTGATCTTCGCGTCGGCGGTGCTGGCCTCGCGGCGCAAGCCGCCGCGCACCCTCGCCCAGCTGTTCAACCCGGTGGGCGCCGTGGTGCTGGTGGTGCTGCTGTTGATCCACTCCCAGCCCGACCTCGGCACCACCATCGCGATCGCGCTGATGGTCTGCGGCATCCTGCTGGTCGCCGGCACCCCGCTGCGGCTGTTCAGCAGCGTGGCGATCGTGGGGGTGGTCGGCGTCGCCTACACGGTCGCCCGCGAGCCCTACCAGATGGAGCGGATCCGGTCGTTCCTGGATCCCTGGAAGGACCCGGCCGGGGCCGGGTACCAGAGCATCCAGGCGCTGCTGGCGCTGGGGTCGGGCGGGATCACCGGTGTCGGCGTGGGCAACGGCACCCAGAAGATCGGTTTCCTGCCGGAGGCGCCCACCGACATGATCGGCGCGGTGATCGGCGAGGAGCTGGGCCTGGTAGGGATCCTGGCGGTGGTGCTGGCGTTCGCGCTGTTCACGTGGCTCGGTTTCCGGATCGCCCTGCGCTGCAAGGATCCCTTCGGGAAGTACCTGGCCGCCGGCACCACGACGCTGGTGGCCGGGCAGGCGATCGTCAACTTCGGCGCCGTGCTCGGCTTCCTGCCGCTGACCGGGGTGCCGCTGCCGTTGATAAGCTCGGGCGGTTCCAGCCTGGTCGTGATGCTGAGCCTGGTGGGGGTGCTGCTGAACGTGGCGGACACCGGCGCGGTATCCGCCAAGGCTGCCAAGCCGGGCAGCAGCCCGAAGAAGGATGTGAAGGCGTCTGAACCCAAGCAGGCCAAGCCCACGCGTGCTGATCGCCGCCGGCGGCACGGCGGGGCACGTCGTGCCGGCGCTGGCGGTGGCCGCCGCGCTACGGGCTAGCGGCGCCACGGTCGAGTTCGCCGGCGGCGACAGGATCGAGTCGCAGCTGGTGCCGGAGGCCGGCTATCCGTTCCATCGCTTCGCCGCGAGCGGCCTGCCGCGGCGTCCCTCCCCGCAGCTGCTGCGTGCGATGTGGCGGGCGGGCGGCGCGCCCCTGGCCTGCCGGCGGATCATCGGCCGGGTGCGGCCCGACGTCGTGTTCGGCGCCGGCGGGTACGTGTCCGGTCCGATGCTGGCCGCCGCCAAGACCAGCCGTCTGCCCTCGGCGCTGCTGGAGGTGGACGCGCACATGGGCCTGGCGAACCGGATGGCGGCGCCGCTGGTCAACCGCGTGTTCCTGAGCTTCCCGATCGAGGGCAGGCGGCCGCCTCACTACCTGGTCACGGGCCGTCCGCTGCCGGAGCGCGGGCCGGACGGGCACGGCCTCGACCTCGACTCGGGGCGGCCGATGGTGTTGGTGTTCGGCGGCAGCCTGGGCGCGCGCACGCTGAACGAAGCCGCCGTCGGCGCCTGGGCGGAGAAGGATCCGGGCTTCACGGTGGTGCACGTGACGGGCGAGCGCGAGTTCGACCGCTACCAGGCGGCCGCGTCGGATCGCTACCACGTGCTCCCGTACACGCCGCACCTGCGCGACTACCTGGAGCAGGCCGACCTGGTGGTGGCGCGGGCCGGCGGGTCGGTGTTCGAGATAGCCGCCGCCGGCAAGCCGTCGATTCTCGTACCCTCCCCGAACGTGACCGCCGACCACCAGACCAGGAACGCCGAGCACTTCGCCCTGGGCGGCGCGGCCGTCATGGTCGCCGACGCCGACCTGACGCCGACGCGGCTGCGCCAGGAGGTGAACGCGCTGCTGGCCGACCACGAGCGGCGCGAGCGGATGGCGGTCGCCGCCACCAGGCTGGCGCGGCCCGACGCCGCGTCGGTGATCGCGCAGCATCTGCTGGAGCTGGCTCCGTGAACTGGTCGGGCCGCCGCCTCCACATGCTCGGCATCGGCGGCGCCGGCATGTCGGCGCTGGCCACGGTCGCCTATGCCTGGGGCGCGGATGTGAGCGGCTGCGACCGGGCCGCATCGCCGTACTCCGACCGTCTGACGAGGTTCGGGCTGCCGGTGTCGCTCGAGCACGACCCCGCCCACCTTGAGCCGGGGATGGAGCTGGTGGTGTCGTCGGCGATCTCGGCCGGCGAGCCGGAGCTGCTGGCCGCCCGCGACCTGGCGCTGCCGCGGCTGCACCGGGCCCAGCTGCTGGCCGAGATGGTGGCATCGCGGCGATCCGCCTGCGTCGCCGGCGCCCACGGAAAGACCACGGCGTCGGCCATGATCGCCTACGCGGCGCAGCGGCTGGGACTGGATCCCACCTACCTGATCGGTGGCGAGGTGCCGCAGCTGGGAGGGAACGCAGGCCCCGGCGGCGGCACCATCCTGGTGGCCGAGGCCGACGAGTCGGACGGCTCGCTGTCGCTGCTGCGGCCGCGCGTGGCGGTCGTCCTCAACATCGAGCTCGACCACCACACGCGGTTCGCCGGCATCAGCGAGCTCGAGCGCCTGTTCTCAGATTGGACAATGGAGCTGCCGGCCTCGGGCGCGCTGATCCAGCACGAGTCGCTGTCGCTGCCCACCGAGGCAACGGCACAGCGGTTCGGCTACGGGGACGTCGAGTGGCAGGTCAGCGCCGTCGAGCAGGCCGCCGGTAGCACGGGCTTCTGGCTGCGCACGCCGGAGGGCACGCCGCTGCACGTGACGCTGGCGCTGCCCGGCGCCCACAACGCCCTCAACGCTGCGGCGGCGATCGCCGGCCTGCACGCCCTGGCCGGCGTCGACGTGGCCGAGACGGCGGCGGCCCTGGCCGAGTTCACCGGTGCCGGCCGCCGCTTCGAGCTGCGCGGCGAGCGTGACGGCATCTGGATCGTCGACGACTACGCGCACCACCCGACCGAGGTGGCGGCCACGATCGAGGCCGCGCGCACCTGGGCGCCGGGCCGGGTGGTGGTCTGTTTCCAGCCGCACCTGTTCTCGCGCACCGAGGCGCTGGCGTTCCACTTCGGGCGCGCGCTGGCGATCGCCGACGAGGTGGTGGTGACCGAGATCTACCCGGCCCGAGAGGATCCGCTGGAGGGCGTCACCGCCAAGCTGGTGGTGGACGCGGTCAGCGAGGCGCGACCGGGCATGCCGCTGGCCTACGAACCCACCCTGGACTCCGGCGCGCGCTACCTGCGCAGCCGCATCCGCCGCGGCGACATGGTGGTGACGATGGGCGCGGGCGATGTGCGGCGGGTGGGGGACATGCTGCTGGAGCAGGTGTGACGGAGGCGCCGCCGTTCGTCGAGCGCGACGTCCCGATCGCGCGGCTGACGACGGTGGGCACGGGTGGGCCGGCGGCCTACTTCGCGCGGCCCGAGACGACTGCGCAGCTGCGCGACCTGCTGCGCTGGCGGCTGGCGGAAGGCGTCGAGATGGCGGTGATAGGCCTGGGCTCGAACCTGCTGGCGGCCGACTCCGGCTTCGACGGGCTGGTGGTGCGGCTGGCCGGCGAGCTGGCTGCGATCGACCGCGACGGCGATGCGATCGCGTGCGGCGGCGGCGCGTCGCTGGCCGCGGTGGTGAGGCGTGCGACGGAGTGGGGGCTTTCGGGTGTCGAGTTCGGCTGCGCGATCCCGGGCACGGTCGGTGGCGCGGTGCGGATGAACGCCGGTGCCTACGGGGGCGAGATGCGCGACGTGCTGGCCGAGGCGCTGGTGCTGTCGGGCGACGGCGAGCGCAGCGGCGGTGCCGACGACCTGGCGATGCGCTACCGGGGGTCCAACGTGACGACCGGGGAGGTGGTGGCGGCGGCGCGGCTGTCGCTGACGGCGGGCGACAGCGTCGCGATCGCGGCCACCGTGCGCGACATGCAGCGGCGGCGCAAGGAGGCGCAGCCCTCGGGCGTGCGCACGTTCGGAAGCGTCTGGAAGAACCCGTCCGACCAGCTGGGGGCGGGGCAGCTGCTGGAGCGCTGCGGCCTCAAGGGCTACGCGATCGGAGGTGCCCGCATCTCGCCCGTGCACGCGAACTTCATCGAGAACGTCGGCGGCCAGGCGACATCGACCGACGTGATCGCGTTGATGGCCGAGGCGCGGCGCCGGGCTCGCAAGGAGGGCGTCGACCTGGAGCACGAGGTGCAGATGCTGGGGCCGATCGCCCTGCCCGGCGACTGATCAGGGCACGCGGATGTCGCGGGCCTCGTTGGCGCTGCGGCGCTCCTGCTCGCTCAGTTCGGCTGCCTTGACCGGGGTCACGACCGACCAGTGATGGCCGACCGGGCACCGCTGGAATCGCCACCATCCGAGTCGCAGCGACTTCAGCGAGCCGCCGGGAATCCAGATCGTGGTGAAGAGGTGGCCCCGCCGGCAGCGCACGATCACGTTTCCGCCCAACCGGCCGGACCGGATCCGAAGCGCAACGGCCTCCAGCAGGACGACGCCTGCGGCGAAGATCGCCTTCCGCCGAAACCGGCCGCGGCGCTTGCTGTCGTGACGCCTGCCCATCATGCAGATCGTACCCATGCCGGCCGGCGCGCCATGAGCGCTACGATTGGCACGTGAACCCGGTTGCCGCACTCACGCGAAACGGCGCGACGCCTGGTCAGGCCGCGACCGTTGTCTACGGCCTGCCGCTGCTGATCCTGGCGACGCTCGGGCTCCTGCTCCTCGACCGGCAGTCCGGAGAGGCGGCGCTGGTCGTGATCGCGGTCAGTGCTCCGCGTGCGCTGCTGTGCCTGGCGGCGCGCTGGGGAGAGCCCGGCGAGGGCCCGGTGATCCCGGAGCTGCCCGAGTGGCGCGCCGTCCGCTTCAACCGCTGATTCCGGGCTAGGGGTCGCCGGCAGGTTTCCCTCGGCCGCCGCCGAAAACGTGGCCGTGCAGCTCGTGTCGGGCATAGATGACGCACTCCTGATTCGCCGGCGCGAGCTCGTTCGCGCTCAGGGGCGACGCAGGCTGACCGTGCTGCTGGTGGTGCTGGGCACGCTGGTCGCCCTGGCCGGGTACAAGCTGATCGCGATGTCCTCCGCCTTCGCCGTCGACAGCGTTCGCGTGACCGGCGCGCCGCCGGCGCTCGAGCGCAAGATCCACGCGGCCGTCGAGCGGGAGGCGCACGGCCGAAACCTGCTGTCGGTCGACCGCGGGGCCATCGCCGGATCGCTCAGCGACATGCCTTACATCCGCTCGGTGGCGGTCGATCGAGCGTTCCCGCACACCCTGGCCGTGACCGTCCGCGTCGAGCACCCGTCGATGGTCGTCACCGTTGGCAAGTCGGACTACCTGGTCTCTCCCGACGGACGCGTGCTGGAGATGCGCTCCAAGGCCCCCGCCGGGCTGCCCGCGGTGTCCCTGCCCGCCGGCACCACGCTGCTCGTGGGCAGCACCACCGGCGACGCCAACGTCCGCGCCGCGCTGTCGGTGCTGTCCCATACGCCGGCCGGATTCCGGGGCCGCGTCGGTCGCATCACGAAGCTCACGGCCGACTCGGGGACGGTGTCCGCGCTGGTCGGCACCCACATCACCCTGCGCCTGGGGACGCCCGACGACCTGGCCCTGAAGCTGGCTGTCGTGCAGCGCGTGATGCGCCGGATCACCGGGCAGCAGCGCCACGACCTGTCCTACATCGACGTGTCCGCGCCGGGCCGCCCCGCCTACGGCCTGCGATCGACCTTACCCTCAAGTTTAGGGTGAGACTTCACTCCATCAGGTTCGGCTTGACACCGAGGGTTGGGCGAGGTACCCTGGCGACCATGCCCCCTGTAGGCCGAGTGGACCTCGGCTCGCCAGGCGGGCTCAACGTCTTTTTGGGAGCACTCTCAGGCTGACCGTGAGATGGAGTTCGGCAGCAGGGGCCGCGACGGAGGTAAGGCAAATCATGAGGGATCAGAGCGGGAACTACCTGGCCGTTATCAAGGTCGTGGGCGTTGGCGGTGGTGGCACCAATGCCGTCAACCGCATGGTCGACGCCGGCCTCCGCGGTGTCGAGTTCATCGCCGTCAACACCGACGCGCAGGCGCTCCTCATGTGCGATGCCGACGTCAAGATCCACATCGGCTCGAAGATCACGCGTGGCCTCGGCGCCGGCGCCGACCCATCGATCGGCCGCGAGGCCGCGATGGAGAGCCGCGACGAGCTGAAGGAGGCGCTGAAGGGCGCCGACATGGTGTTTGTCACCGCTGGCAAGGGCGGCGGCACCGGCACCGGCGCGGCTCCCATCATCGCCGAGATCGCGCGCGAGCTGGGCGCCCTCACGGTTGGTGTCGTGACGCGGCCGTTCACGTTCGAGGGACAGAAGCGCGGCGACCAGGCCGAGCAGGGCATCCGCGCGCTGCGCGAGAAGGTGGACACGCTGATCATCATCCCCAACGACCGCCTGCTGCAGGTGGTCGAGAAGCGCACGTCGATCGTCGACGCGTTCCGCATCGCCGACGACGTGCTGCGACAGGGCGTGCAGGGCATCACCGACCTGATCACGGTGCCCGGACTGATCAACCTCGACTTCGCAGACGTGCGCACGATCATGCGCGAGGCCGGGTCGGCGCTGATGGGCATCGGTCTGGCCAGCGGCGAGAACCGCGCCGGCGAGGCCGCCCGAGCCGCCATCTCGTCGCCGCTGCTCGAGGCCTCGGTCGAGGGTGCCACCGGCATCCTGCTGAACATCACCGGCGGCGCCGACCTGGGGCTGTTCGAGGTGAACGAGGCGGCCGAGATCATCGGCAGCGCCTCCGACGCCGACGCGAACATCATTTTCGGGGCCGTGATCGACGAGGCGATGGGCGATCAGGTGCGGGTGACCGTGATCGCGACCGGCTTCGACCGCGGCTCGCGGGCGCGGCCGGCGGCCGCCTTCGCGACCGGCACCAGCGACCGTTCCAAGCTCGAGGAGACCGACGCGGGCGACTTCGAGGTGCCGCGCGAGGCGCTCGAGATCCCCAGCTTCCTGCGCGACCAGTAGCCGCCTGAGTGAGAGCGGCAGCCCCGGCGGCGGGAGCCGCCGGAGCACCTGCGTCGAGGCCAACCGGGAGGCACGAGCCGCCTGGTCGCGCTTCGATCGTAGCCCCTTCGTGGCCGTCCTGAAACCCGAGTGTGGCCGGCATCCCCGCGGCGGCTGCCGGTCAGGGTAGACTGCCTGCCCGCAATGCCTGAGGAGACCGCGCTGCGCCGGACGCCGCTGTTTGACCGCCATGTCGCGGCGGGTGCGCGGATCGTTCCGTTCGCCGGCTGGGAGATGCCGGTGCAGTACCAGGGAATCATCCCGGAGCACCTGGCGGTGCGCACCGCGGCCGGCGTGTTCGACGTGTCGCACATGGGCCAGCTTGAGCTGCGCGGGGCCGGTGCCCTGGCCTTCGCGCAGCGGATGCTGTCCAACGACCTCGACCGGGTCGAAGCCGGCCATGCGCAGTACACGCTGCTGCTGGACGAGCGCGGCTGCCCGATCGACGACCTGATCGCCTACCGCTTCGGCGACGACCACCTGCTGCTGGTGGTGAACGCGTCCCGCGTCGACGACGACCGCGACTGGCTGGAGCGGCATCTCGGCGATGAGGTGGCGCTGGATGACCGCTCCTTCCAGACGGCGATGCTGGCCCTGCAGGGGCCGACCGCGCTGGAACTGATCGAGCTGCCGCAGCTGGTGCCGTTCGGCTTCGCCGAGGCGCAGGTCTGCGGGGTGCCCGCGCTCGTCGCCCGAACGGGATACACGGGCGAGCCCGGGGTCGAGCTGATGTGCGCGATGGAGCGGGCGGGTGAGCTGTGGGACGCGATCATCGCGGCCGGCGCAGTGCCCTGCGGGCTGGGCGCCCGCGACACGCTGCGGCTCGAGGTCTGCTACCCGCTCTACGGCAACGACCTGTCGCTGGAGCGGACCGCGCTCGAGTCCGGCCTGGGCTGGGTGTGCGCGCTCGACGCCAAGGACTTCACGGGCGCCGATGCGCTGCGCGGGCAGAAGCAGTCGGGTGTGCCGGAGAAGCTGGTGGCATTCACCATGAGCGAGCGTGGCATCCCCCGCCAGGGAATGCCGATCCTGCCCGGTGGTGTTGTCACCAGCGGCACCATGTCTCCGTCGCTGAACATCGGCATCGGCATGGGTTACGTGCCGTCCGCTGCCGGCGACCCCGGCACACCGATCGAGATCGAAGTCCGCGGCCGCACGCTGGCTGCGGCGATATCCCGCAAACCGCTGTACGTCAAGGAGACGAGCACATGAGCGAGGCCAGCTACCCCGACGGTCTCTACTACAACGAGGAGCACGACTGGGCGCGGGTGGACGGTGACGTTGCCACCTTCGGCATCACCTGGTACGCGCAGGACAGCCTGGGCGAGGTCGTGTTCTTCGCCCCATCGGAGGTCGGCGCCACGGTCGAGCGTGGCGGCGAGTACGGGGAGCTGGAGTCGACCAAGGCCGTGTCACAGCTGATCGCGCCGCTGTCGGGTGAGGTGACCGAGACCAACGACGCCCTCGACGGCAGCGAGAACACCGTCAACGACGACCCCTACGGCGAGGGCTGGCTGGTGAAGGTGCGGATGTCGGATCCCTCCGAGCTGGACTCACTGATGGACGCCGCGGCCTACTCGAGCTACGTCGGCTCGCTGTGAGCTTCACGTCGCTGACCGATGCCGACCGCGCGGCCATGCTGGCCGCCATCGGCATCGACTCGATCGACGAGCTGTTCGCCGAGATCCCCGAGGCGGTGCGCCTGGGCCGGCCGCTGGACATCGGCCCGGCGCTGTCGGAGGCCGAGCTGTCCGCGCACATGGCCGAGCTGGCTGCGCGCAACGTCGACGTCGGCCGCGAGCTGTCCTTCCTCGGGGCCGGCATGTACGACCACTACGTCCCGGCCGTGGTCGACATGATGATGCAGCGCGGCGAGTTCCTGACCGCCTACACGCCCTACCAGCCGGAGATGAGCCAGGGCGTGCTGCAGGCGATCTTCGAGTACCAGACCGCGATCTGCGAGCTGACCGGCATGGACGTCTCGAACGCCTCCGGCTACGACGGGACCACGGTCGCGGCCGACGCCTGCTACGTCGCCAAGCTGGCCACCGGCCGCACCAAGGTGGTCGTCGCCGAGACGCTGAACCCGCAGGCGCGCCAGGTGGTGCGCACCTTCGCGCCGGGCTTCGGCATGGAGGTGGTCGAGGTGCCTCACACCGACGGCGCCACCGACCCCGACCAGCTGGCCGCCGCCGCCGACGGCGCCGCCCTCGTCATCTTCCAGCAGCCCAACTTCCTGGGGGTGCTCGAGGACGCGCCTGCGCTGGCGGCCGCGGCCGACGCCGGCGGTGCGCTGCCGGTCGCCCACGTCGACCCGATGTCGCTGGGCGTGCTGGAGGCACCCGGCCGCTACGGCTGCGCGCTGGCGATCGGTGAGGGACAGCCGGCCGGCAACTACCTGTCCTACGGCGGCCCCCAGTACGGCTTCCTGGCCGCCCGGCAGGACTACGCCCGGCAGCTGCCCGGCCGCATCGTGGGCGAGACTGTTGACCTCGAGAACCGCCGCGGCTTCGTGCTGACGCTGCAGACGCGGGAGCAGCACATCCGCCGCGAGAAGGCCACGTCGAACATCACCTCGAACCAGACGCTGTTGGCGCTGGGCGGGCTGGTCTACCTGTCGTGGCTCGGCCCGACCGGGCTGCGCGAGGTGGGCGAGCGCTCCCACGCGCTGGCCGAGCACGCCAAACGGCGGCTGGGTCTGCCGGGGGCGTTCGACCGGCCCACCCTGCGCGAGTTCGTCGTGCGCACCGGACGCCCGGCCCGCGAGGTGATCGCCGAGTGCAAGCGACGGGGAGTGCACCCCGGCTACGCGATCGGGAGGGACTACGCGGGCCTGGACGACGCGCTGATGATGGCCTTCACGGAGCGGCGCACGCCCGACGAGATCGAGCGGCTGGCCGAGGCGCTGGCGGCGGTGGGCGTGGAGGTGGCGGCGTGAAGCTGATCTACGAGCGGTCGCAGGCCGGCCGTCGCGCCTCATCGGTGCCCGACCCGGGGCTGGAGCCGGGCGCGGCCATCCCCGAGCACCTGCAGCGTTCCCAGCCGCCGCGGCTGCCGGAGCTGGCCGAGCCGGAGCTGGTGCGGCACTTCACCGAGCTCAGCACCCGCAACTTCGGCATCGACACCGGCTTCTACCCGCTCGGCTCGTGCACGATGAAGTACAACCCGCGCGTCAACGAGCGGCTGGTCGGCATGCCCGGGTTCCGCGACCTGCATCCCTATCAGGACGACGAGGATGCGCAGGGGGCGCTGGAGCTGATGTGGCGGCTGCAGGAGATCCTGGCGGAGGTGGTCGGGCTGCGGGCCGTGACGCTGCAGCCGGCCGCCGGCTCGCAGGGCGAGCTGACCGGGCTGACGCTGATCAGCGCGTACTTCAAGGACCGCGGCGAGCACGAGCAGCGCCGCGAGATCGTCATCCCCGACACCGCCCACGGCACCAATCCGGCCAGCGTCACCATGGCCGGCTACACGGTGCGCAAGGTGAACGTTGACGAGCGTGGCAACATCGACGTCGACGACCTGCGCGAGAAGGTGGGCCCGCAGACGGCCGGCCTGATGCTGACCAACCCCTCGACGCTGGGGCTGTTCGAGGAGCGGATCGAGGAGGTGGCGGCGATCTTCCACGACGCCGGCGCCCTGCTCTACTACGACGGCGCCAACCTGAACGCGGTCTGCGGCATCTCGCGCCCCGGCGACATGGGCTTCGACGTGCTGCACTTCAACCTGCACAAGACCTTCTCCCAGCCGCACGGCGGCGGCGGCCCCGGTGCCGGGTCGGTGGCGGTGCGCGACATCCTCGAGCCGTACCTGCCGACGCCGGTGGTGGTGCGCGACGGCGAGGGGTTCCGGCTCGACCACGACCGGCCCAAGTCGATCGGCCGGGTGCGCGGGTTCGGTGGGCCGTTCGGCGTGTTCGTGCGCGCCTACGCCTTCATCCGCTCCTGGGGGCCGGGGCTGCGGGACATGTCCGAGATCGCCGTGCTGAATGCGAACTACATGCTGGCGCTGCTGAAGGACGACTACGAGCTGCCCTACGACCGCCACTGCATGCACGAGTTCGTGGTGTCGGCGCGCGGCCTCAAGCGCGAGTACGGTGCGACCGCGCTGGACGTGGCCAAGCGGCTGATGGACTACGGGTTCCACCCGCCCACCGTCTACTTCCCGCTGGTCGTGCCGGAGGCGCTGATGATCGAGCCCACCGAGACCGAGGCGAAGGAGACGCTGGACGCGTTCTGCGAGGCGATGCTGGCGATCGTGGGCGAGGCCGCGAGCGACCCCGACCTGCTCAAATCGGCGCCGCACACGAGGCCGGTGGCGCGGCTGGACGAGGCCGGTGCGGCCAAGCGGATGGTCGTCCGGCACCGCTTCGACGACTGATTTGAGCCGCCGAATAGACTGATCGGCAGTGACGATCTCGAATCACGACCTGGCCGTCGCACTGGCGCTGCTGGTCGCGTTCACGGCGCTGCTTGCGGCCGCGCCGCGGCTGCGCGTGCCCTACCCGATCCTGCTGGTGCTGGGCGGCCTCGCGCTCGGCTTTGCCCCGGGCGTGCCCGAGATCCAGATCCCGCCGCAGGTGGTGCTGTTCGGCATCCTGCCGCCGCTGCTCTACTCGGCGGCGTTCTTCACGTCGCTGCGCGACCTGCGTGCCAACAAGCGCCCGATCGGCCTGCTCTCGACCGGCCTGGTGCTGTGCACCACCGCCGGCGTGGCCGGGGTCGCGCACTCGGCCGTCAACGGGCTGCCGTGGTCGTCGGCGTTCGTGCTGGGCGCGGTCGTCTCGCCCACCGATCCGCTGGCCGCCACCTCGATCGCACAGCGGTTCGGGATCCCGCGCCGGATCGTCGCGATCGTCGAGGGCGAGGGTCTGGTCAACGACGGGTCGGCGCTGGTGCTCTACAAGTTCGCGGTGCTGGCCGTCGTCGCCGGGTCGATCAGCATGACCAGCGCGACGCTGTCGTTCATCTGGACGGTGGTCGGCGGCGTCGGCATCGGGCTGGCGCTGGGATGGGTGATCCGGCAGGTGCGCCTGCGGCTGCACAACCCGCCGCTCGAGATCACGATCGCGCTTCTGACCGGCTACTTCACGTTCATCCCGGCCTACCTGCTGGGCGCGTCCGGCGTGCTGGCGGTGGTCACGGCGGGCGTCTACGTGGGCTGGTACACGCCGCAGCTGACGACCGTCGAGACGCGGCTGCAGGGCGACGCGGTCTGGGAGATCCTCACCTTCCTGCTGAACGGGCTGCTGTTCGTGACGGTCGGGCTGAGCCTGCCGGCGGTGCTGGACGGGCTGGGCGGCCACATCACGACCACGCTGGTGTGGCAGGCCCTGGCGGTGGTCGCGGCCGTGGTCGTGATCAGGTTCCTGTGGGTGTTCCCGGCCACCTACGTGCCGCGCGCGCTCAGCAAACGCATCCGCGCAGCCGACCCGTACCCGCCCTGGCAGTACCCGGCCCTGATCTCGTGGACCGGGATGCGCGGCGCCGTCTCGCTGGCCGCGGCACTGGCGATCCCCCTACACACCGACGCCGGCGCGGACTTCCCGGGACGCGATCTGATCATCTACCTGACCTTCGCCGTGATCCTGGCCACGCTGGTCGGCCAGGGGCTGACGATGCCGCTGGTGATCCGGGCGCTGGGGCTCGAGGACGACGGCGTGGCCGAGCGCGAGGCGGTGAAGGCCCGCATCCACGCCGCCGACGCGGCACTCAACAGGATCGACGAGCTGAGCGACGAGGAGTGGGTGCGCGACGATACGGCCGACCGGCTGCGCAGGTTGTACCGGTTCCGGCGCAACCGGTTCGCCGAGCGCTACACGGGCGACGGCGACGGCGCGATCGAGGAGCGGTCGGCCGCCTACCAGCAGCTGCTGCGGGAGCTGATCGAGGCGGAGCGGCAGGCCGTCGTCGACCTCCGCGGTGCCGGGGGGATCGGCGACGACGCGATGCGGGAGGTGCACCGTGAGCTGGATCTGGAGGAGGCCCGGCTCGATCTGTGACGGAGTGGTGGCGACGACCACCACGGGGTCGCATCTGACCGGGTCGAGGGTAGACTGGTCCTGATGGGTGCCATGCGATCCCGACTACCGCTGGCCGAGCAGCGCGACGAGGTGGAATGTCGCCGCTGCGGCGTGGTCTGCCAGAAGGTGATCCACCCGCAGCGTTGCATGGAGCAGGGCTGCCCCTTCCTGTACGCCTACGAGGCCTTCGGCCACAAGTACGCGGGCTGCCTGCAGGGCGTCTTCGGCGTCGCGATCGACGTGGAGCACCTGACGCGGGCGCGCAAGCGGCGCAACGGGTTCGGAGCCATCCGCGCCGTGCGTGAGCCGCTGCCGATGTGCCCGGCCGAGATCGAGCGCGCCTACGAGCATCGCGCCGAGCCGCTCGGCTGTATAAACCCGGAGTTCTTCGAGCTGGCGGATCGGCCGTCCTTCCGGGTCATCGAGAACACCCGGCCGACTGCGTGATCCCGGTGCGTGTCCTCGTCCGCGTGCTCGCGGTGACGGCGCTGGCCGTGATCGGTGTCGTCGCGATGGGCCTGAGCACGGCCGGCAGCGGCTCACACACCGCCCCCGCCACCGCAGGCACCGTGCAGCCCCCGGCCGCGCCGGCCAAGGCGACGGCATGGTCGCTGCCGCCGAACATGCCCGCCGGCGCCGCGCTGATCGGCAAGGTGACGGTGCCGATCCGCACCAGCGCCGGGTGGGTGCGTCCAGTGACGTCTCTGGGCAGCGACACCTGGCTGCTGATCCTGCACCACCACGGCCGTCATGGCGTGGCGCTGATCCCGACCACCGGCACCCCCAGGACGGCCCGGATCGACCTGGCCGAGCTGGATCTGCGCTGGACGCGGGTGCGGGTGGATGTGAACCTGTCGCGGCTGCGCCTGTCGGTGCTGCGCGGCCGCACCCTGCTGGGTTCGTTCCCGGTGGCGGCCGGCATGGCCTCCACGCCGACGCCGACCGGGCGCTTCTCGGTTACCGACCGGGTCACGTTCCCGCCAGGCAGCGCCTATGGAAGCTTCGCGCTGGGGCTGTCCGTGCACCAGTCGCGGCTGCTGCGGAGCTGGCACGGCGGTAGCCAGATCGCGATCCACGGCACCGCTGAGCCGAGCAGCATCGGGCGGTACGCCAGCCTCGGCTGCATCCGGGTGCCGCAGGCGGCGCTGCGGCTGCTGGAGCGGACCGTGCCGCTGGGCGGCCCGGTCACGATTCACGCCTGACCATGGCGCGATTGATCTACTCCGCGATCGCATCGCTCGACGGCTACGTCGCCGACGAGCGGGGGGACTTCAGCCGGCTGGCGCCGGACGAGGAGGTGCACGCGTTCGTGAACGACCTGGAGCGGACGGTCGGGACGCACCTCTACGGGCGTCGCATGTACGAGGTGATGGTGTGGTGGGAGACGATGGAGACGGCCGGCGAGCCGGACGTGATGCGCGACTTCGCGGAGATATGGTGGGCGGCCGACAAGATCGTCTACTCGAGGACGCTGGAGTCGGTCGCGAGCGAGCGGACGCGGATCGAGCGGGAGTTCGAGCCGGAGACCGTGCGGCAGATGAAGGCCTCGACGGAGCTCGACATCTCGATCGGCGGGCCGGAGCTGGCCGGCCAGGCGCTGGCCGCCGGGCTGGTGGATGAGTGCCACCTGTTTCTGGCGCCGCTGCTGCTGGGAGGCGGCACCCGAGCGCTGCCGGACGGAGTGCGTTTGGGGCTGGAGCTTGTCGACGAGCGCCGGTTCGCGAGCGGCGTCGTGCACCTGCACCACCGCGCCGCAGCCGGGGCCTAATCGTCGGCGTCGGGCGGGCGTCGCAGGCGCTTGTTCTGGCCCGCTCGCCGCTTGCCCTCGATGCGCTTGGTGGCGGAGGCCCGGCTGGGCCGGGTGGGGCGGCGCGGCGGTGGCGGCGGTGCCAGCGCCCGCTGCATCAGCTCCGCGAAGCGCCGTAGCGCCAGCGAGCGGTTGCGGCCCTGGCTGCGCTCATCCTGGGCGACCACCCGCAGCCGGCCCTCGCTGTCCAGCCGTGATCGCAGCCGCCGCATCGCCCGCTCGCGCTCCTGGTCGGTCAGCGTGGGCGAGCCGGCCAGGTCGAACGTCAGCTCGGCCCGCGTGCTGGACGTGTTCACGTGCTGTCCGCCGGGGCCGCCCGATCGCGTGAAGCGGAAGTCGAGCTCCGACACCGGCAGCGGCGCCGCGGCGCCTATCTCGACGACGTCACCGTCTGCCATTGCTTCACGCCCGCCCGGTGGATGCGGGCGAACCGGGCCATCTCGGCCTTGTCCGGCCCGCGGTTGTCGGATCCCGGCGTCTCGGCGATGGCCGGAAGCTCCTGCAGCTTCGGGTGCCCGAGCATCACCGACAGCTTCTTGCCGATCTCGCCCTGCCCGATGTTGGCGTGCCGGTCGCGGTTCGAGCCGAACGTCATCTTCGAGTCGTTGACGTGCAGGCAGCGCAGCCGGTCGAGGCCGATCCGCGATTCGACCTCGTCCAGCAGGGCCTCGACGCCCTCGGGCGTGGTGATGTCGATCCCGGACGCGAACAGGTGGCAGGTGTCGAGGCAGATGCCGACCTGCTCCGGCCGTCCCAGCTCGTCGATGATCAGCGCCAGCTCCTCGACGGTGACGCCGATCGTGCCCTGGTGCCCGGCGCTGTTTTCGAGCAGCAGCCAGGGGCCGTCCGGGTCGCGCTCGCCCAGCACCACCTGCAGCCCGGGCACGATCTGGTGCATGGCGGCGTCGAGGCCGCGGCCGAGGTGGCTGCCGACGTGGAACACGACGCCGTCGGCGCCGATGGCGGCGCCCACGCCGACGGTGGACGAGAGTGCCTTCAGCGACTTCGCGTAGACGGCGTCGTCGGTGGCGGCGAGGTTGATCAGGTAGGTGGCGTGGATCACGACGGCGCCCAGGCTGGTCTCGGCTCGGCGCTCGCGGAATCGTGCGATCGCCTGCGGCGTGTGGTTGGTCTGGCGCCACATGCGCGTGCTCTGGCTGAAGATCTGGATCGACCGCAGGCGCAGCGCCTCGGCCCGGTCGACGGCGGTGTCGATGCCTCCCGTGCTCGATACGTGGGCGCCCAGCAACATGGTGAGCAGTCTAGATCCCACCTGTCTGTAGGATCAGCGGAATGCCCGAGCGTCCGGTGAAAGTCAGGTTTCCGCCCTCCCCGACCGGGCTGCTGCACGTCGGCAGCGCCCGCACCGCGCTCTACAACTGGCTCTACGCCAGGCATACCGGCGGCTCGCTGGTGCTCCGCTTCGAGGACACCGATCGCGCCCGCTCGACCGATGACGCGGTCGACCAGGCGCTGCGGGTGCTGGAGTGGCTGGGCATCGACTGGGACGAGGGGCCGATCCGCCAGACCGAGCGACTGCCCGTCTACGGCGAGATTGCCGAGCGGCTGGTCACCGAGGGTAGCGCCTACCGCTGCTACTGCACCACCCAGGAGCTGGACGCCGAGCGCAAGCAGCGTCAGGCGGCGCAGCTGCCGCTGATCTACTCCGGGCGCTGCCGCGACCTGACCGACGAGCAGCGGGCGGCGTTCGAGGCGGAGGGCCGCACGCCGGCCGTGCGGTTCCGGTTCGACCCGGCCGGCGAGACCGTGATCGAGGACATGGTGCGCGGCGTTGTTCAGTGGGACAACGCGCTTCAGGGCGACTTCATCATCCTGCGCTCCGACGGCATCCCGACCTACCAGTTCGCGAACCCGGTGGATGACATCGATGCCGGCATCACCCACGTGCTGCGGGGCGAGGACCTGCTCTCATCGACGCCGCGGCAGCTGGCCGTCTACCGGGCGCTGGGCGCTCCGGAGCCGTTGTTCGCGCACCTGCCGATGATCCTCGGGCCGGACAAGAAGCGGCTCTCCAAACGCCACGGCGCCGTCTCGGTGGAGGAGTACCGCGATCTCGGATACCTGGCCGAGACGATGCGGAACTACCTGGCCCTGATCGGCTGGAGCTTCGACGACAAGACCACCGTCATGACCACCCCCGAGCTGGTCGAGCGGTTCACGATCGAGCGGGTCAATCGCAGTCCCGGCGTGTTCGACGTCGCCAAGCTGGAGTGGCTGAACGGGGAGCACCTGCGGCTGCTGGAGCCGGGGCGGTTCGCAGAGGAGCTGCAGGCCTACCTGGAGCGGAGCGGATCGCCGCTGGCGGCCGATCGCGAGCGCGTCGCCGAGGTGGCGCCGGTGGTGCAGGACAAGCTGCGGGTGCTGGGCCAGTTCGAGGGATTCGCGGGGTTCCTGTTCGGACCGGCGGTCTACGACGACGAGGCGGTCGGGCGGGTGCTCGACGACCCGGACGCGCCGCGCGCCCTTGAGTCAGCCACGGAGGCGCTGCGGCGCGTGGTGGAGTGGGATGCGGGATCGATCGAGGAGGCGCTGCGCGGCGCCTGCGAGGAGACGGGCCTCAAGCCGCGGGTGCTGTTCGGGCCGGTGCGCATCGCCATCTCGGGGCGCACGGTGGCGCCCGGCCTGTTCGAGAGCCTGGTGCTGCTGGGCCGTGAGGAGTCGCTGGAGCGGATTGCGACGCTGGGCAGGAGATTCGCCGTCGAGGGCTAAGCCCGTCTGAGGTCCCATGTCATCGACCTCGTCAAACCCGCTTCCGATCTCGCTGCCGCGCTTCAGCCCGGCCGCGCTGCTGCTTGCCCTGGCGCTGGCCGCCATGCTCTCGATGGTCGTCGGCATCGCCGCCTACACCGTGCACACGGGCTCGGGCATCTCGCAGTCCGACCTCGCGGCAGCCCAGCACAACGCGTACCAGAGCGGCCACGATGCTGGGTATGCGGCCGGCCTGGCCAAGGGTAAGGACACCGGCCAGAACGCCGGTTACCGCAAGGGCAAGCACGACGGGATGGTGGCCGGCATCAAGAAGGGCCGCACCGCCGGCATCAAGAAGGGCCGAACGGCGGGCTACGCGTCGGGGTACGCAGCCGGCGTGGCGGCAGCCCAGGCGGCGGCGCAGCCCGCGACGAAGACGAAGAAGCAGACCAGCGGCAACTAGCCGGCATCCGGCGTCGCGGCGGCCCGGGTTGACCGGTTGTATGGAGTCTGTGAAGACTCGTTGCCGGCGCAGAAAAACGCGTGTAGCCTCGGCTGGTGATCGAGGGTCTGCTGTATGAAGGGTCACGGACCGCAGGTACCGCGATGGTGCTGCTCGGGCTGTCCTGCCTGTGCACGGGGCTGATCGCGATCCTCGCGATGCACATGCCCGGCGACACCCGCTCGGAGGGTGCCTACCGGCTGACGCGGATCATGGCCGTGGCCGGCGGCGCCTGCGGCCTGGTGGCCGCGCTCACCGGCGTGCCCTACCACTGGATGGTGGGCGACATCAGCCAGGACATGTTCCTGGCGGTTGAGGGCGCACTGCTGGTCGTGGTCGCGGTGTTCGCCGTCGTCTCGGCAGCGCTGCTGCCGCACGGCAAGCCGCGCTCCCGGTAGCTGTCGGCGGTTCGCGGGCAGGAGCTCGCCCCGGGTGGCGCGAACACCATGCTCGTGCGCACGCTGAGGCAGGGATGAGCGGGCCCCGCGGCGAGTGCGATCTCGCCGTGGTCGGTGCCGGCATCCTCGGCCTGGCCACGGCCCGCGAGCTGGCCAGCCGCCATCCGCGGCTGTCGCTGCAGGTGCTGGAGCGCGAAGGGGCGATCGCTCTGCACCAGACCAGCCACAACTCCGGCGTCGTTCACCAGGGCGTCTACTACCAGCCGGGATCGCTGAAGGCCGCGCTGTGCGTGGCCGGCGCCCGCGAGCTGTACGAGTACTGCGACGCGCGAGCGATCCCGGTCGAGCGGTGCGGCAAGCTGATCGTGGCAACCGAGCCGGGACAGGTGCCGCGCCTGGACGAGCTCGAGCGCCGTGGCACCGCCAACGGCGTGCCCGGCCTGGCACGGGTGGATCGCCACCGCATCGCCGAGATCGAGCCGCACGTGCGCGCGCTGGACGGGCTGCACTCGCCCGAGACGGGCATCGTCGACTACGGCCGGGTGGCCGCCGCGTACGCGGACGACGTGGAGACGGCCGGCGGCACCATCACCACGGGCTGCGGCGTCACGGGCGTGCGCGCTGCGTCCGGGTGGCTGCGGCTGACGCACACCAGCGGTGAGACGCGGGCGAGACACGCGCTGTTCTGCGCCGGCGGCTGGTCCGACCGGCTCGCGACGATGGCGGGCGGCGGCGCCAACCCGCGGATCGTGCCTTTCCGCGGTGCGTACATGCGGCTGCGGCCGGAACGGCGCTCGCTGGTGCGGGGCATGGTGTACCCGGTGCCCGACCCGGAGCTGCCGTTCCTGGGCGTGCATCTGACCAGGCGCATCGACGGCGAGGTGCTGATCGGGCCCAGCGCGCTGCTGGCCGGCGCCCGCGACGCGTATTCGCTGCGGCGGGTGCGACCGGCCGACGTCGTCTCCACGCTCACCTGGCCCGGCACCTATCGCATGGCCCAGCGCTTCTGGCGGACGGGCATCGACGAGGCCCGTCACCTGCTGCCGGGCGGGACGTTTGTGGCGGCGGCGGCCGAGCTCGTGCCCGAGCTGAGGCAGCGCGACGTGCTGCCGGGGTTCGCGGGCGTCCGCGCCCAGGCTGTCGATCGCGCCGGGCGGCTGGTCGACGACTTCGTGTTCTCGCACACCGACCGCGCGCTGCACGTGCGGAACGCACCCTCGCCGGGGGCGACCTCGTCGCTTGCGATCGCACGGTACATCGCAGACGAGGCGCAGCGTGCCTTCGACCTACCCTACCGGTAAGCGGCGCCACGCGACGGGGCAGGACGGCCGGCGGCGCCGTCGCGGCCATCGGCGCGGCGGTGTGCAGAGACGCGTTGGCTGCGAGCGACGCGGTCAGTACCGACTGCACCACGTGGACCACCAGAGCGGTCGGGAATCCGTCGGTACGGGGCGGGGCGGCCGCCGGCCGAGCTGAGACCGGGGGTCGGGGCCAGGCGGACGCTCGGCCAACGACCATGGCACGATCGGCGGTGGGCATGATCACGACCGGCGTTCCCAGGTGCAGGGCGGGACGGAGGCGGGCGAGCGCCTGGGGCGAGACGCGGAGACAGCCATGGGAGGAGGCGGTGCCGATCGACGCCGGGTCGTCGGTGCCGTGGATCGCCAGCTGGTCGCCGCCCGACCAGTTCGCAGGCAGGTGCGGCTGGTGACCCGAGAGACCGAAGGCGTACCAGCCGAACGGGCCCGACGGGTCACCGGTGGCGAGGCTGTCGGTGACGCTGAAGCGCCCGATCGGGGTGGGGGTGGTGACGGCGCCGATCGCAGCGGGGAAGGAGGCCCGCGGGCGCGAGCCGTGCATCAGCCAGATGCGGCGGGCGTGCAGGCTGGCGCGGATCCAGGTGCTGGTGTGGACGGTGCGAAGGCCGTGCAGGTTGATCCAGCCGGTGCGGCCGTTCGGCTTCAGCGGCAGCACGACCCGGCCCCAGCGGCGGTTCGCGGTGGTGCGGAGCACCCACAGCCACGTGGGCGCCCCCAGCGGTGTGGCGGCGGGCAGGTGGGCCACGGTTGCGCCACCGGGCGATGAACGCACGGTGGCGCCGTGTGGGGCCGATACCAGCAGGAAGCGCGGGCCGTCGGAGGCGCGTGCCTGTGCGGGAAGCGCGACCGCGAGCAGGGCCAGCCCCACCGCCAACATCGCACACTGTCGCACCCGCCGTTGCTCAGCAGGCAACCTGACCTCCCATGGACCCCCGTCCCCTCGGCTAGCCGGTTGCGGCCGAGGCGCTGATCTTACATCCTTGCTTGTCGTGTTACAAAACCTGGTGCGGTTGCAGGATGGGCCGGGGTACAGGGGGAGTGACCCCGATCACGTTTCCTCGTCGGCGTGCCACCTTCCCGGTTACGTGATGGCTGCTACTTGATCGAGACGACCAGTCGCACCGGGCGGCCAGCCGCGTGCGGGACGACGATCGCGCCGGGCGTCGGCTGCATCGGCAGTCCGTTCGCCGTCGGCCCGTGGCCCGTGATCGTGACCTGGTACCTGCCAGGCGCGAGGTCGGCGGTGAACCGGCCGCGCCGGTCGGCGCGAACGTTCACGGAGCCGCCCGCGCCGACCAGGCGCAGCTCCACGCCTGGGATCGGCGCGGGGGCTCCGGGCGCCGGGCCACCCACGGTGACGATCACGCCGGTGGTGGGCACCGTCGCGACATCGACGTGGGGAGCGCCGCCGAGGCAGCCGCTGGCAATGGCCGAGACGGCGAGAACGGCGGCGGTGGCGGGGAGGACGATTCTCATGCCATTGAGACCCTTGTCAGGTCCCGATCGTTCCCCCCGCCCGGTAGATCAGTAGCCGCCTCCGCCGCCGCTTCCGCCGCCACCCGCGTAGACGAGCAGTCCTACCACGATGACGGCCGCGACCGCCAGGCCGATCCAGACGGCCCAGTTGCGGCCGGGAGTGGTCTCAGGTGCGTTGGTGCTCACGAAGTGCCTCCTCGGGGAGTCTTGGAACATCACTACCCGGGGTACGGCATGCGGGGCCCAGCGGTTTCACGGGCGCCGGCGTGGTGACGGCCCCGCTAGCCGCGCACGTCGGTGTGCACGTGCTCGCAGCCGCATGCGACGGCCCACTCGTCGAGCGTGCGGCCTTCCAGCGGGTGGCCGTGCTTGAAGAGCTTCCCGACGTAGGAGTGCCGGTGCTGATCGAGCAGGTCGGCGAGGTGCCCGATGTCGGTCGACGACCAGCCACCGGGTGGCTCGTGCTCCTCGGCGAGATGCTCGCGGATCTCGTCGGCGGTGGCGGTCTCGAAGGCGTGGTAGCGCTGGCCGGAGCTGGTGCGCAGGAACCACTTCGCCGCCAGCATCCCCTCCAGCGCCTCCTTGGCCCGCTTCTTGTCCTCGTTGGCCACGATCACGGTGTAGCCGGAGCCCATCTGGTTCGACCCGAACGTGGTCAGCACCGGGTCCGCGACCGCGCACTTGATGCCGTTGCCGTGCAGCAGCTCGACGGCTTCGTCGGCGCCCTGGGGAGACGAGAGCACGGCGATCGGAGTGGTGTCGTTCACGGCGCAAGCGTACACCGGGGCGTGCGGCCCTCGTCGTGGCACCGCAGGCCGGCACTTGACGTTGTGCCATGGCAGTCGTAGTGTCGTCTGCCACAAGCGGTGCGCCCGGTCCACGGGGCCACCGCTCTCGGCGGGAGCCGGGTCAGGCTCTCGCCGCCGCACTGGCTGGTCGGGCCGATTCTGGCGCCCCCAGGAGCGGGCCGGCCGTCCGAACTCCCGAAAGGAGCGAGTCATGGCGATCTGTCGAATCATCGAGACCGGCGCGAAGCCGGAACAGTACGAGCAGGTACGCGCCCATCTCGGCTTGGGCGATGCGGCGCCGCCAGGCAGCATGGTCCACATCGCCGCGATCGGTGATGACGGACTGATGCGAGTGATCGAGGTGTGGGAGAGCCGCGATGAAGCCGAGGCCTTCGCCGAGAAGGTCATCGAGGCGCGTACCGAGATCGGCATCGCCCCCGTCCGCCCCCAGATCCAGTACCTGGAGGTGCACAAGATCGCCCAGAACGTGGGCGCCACCGCCTGACGCCTCAGCAGACGTTTGCGATAACGGTGCGTGCCCATGCCCGGAACCCGCATGAGATGCACGGGTTCCCGGGGAGTGCCGCATACCGGATTCGAACCGGTGTTACCGCCGTGAGAGGGCGGCAAGCGCTGCATGTCCAACGCGGCGTTATCCGAGCAGCCGATGAGGGCATACGAGCCGGGTCGAGACCACGACGAGGGAGGCACCATGAGCGTTGCCAAGACGATTGAGCTGACATCGACCAGCAGCGAGGGCTTCGAGGCTGCGATCCGCGATGCGATCGCGAAGGCCAGCGAGACGGTTCGCAATATCGAGGGCGCGTGGGTCAAGGAGCAGAAGGTGCTCATCAGCGATGGGCAGGTCACCGGCTTTCGCGTACATCTCGAGGTCACATTCGTCCTGGACTGAGCCGCAGCCGGACGGCGTGGCAGGATCGTGGCCAAGACCGCCGCCGCTTCTGGTCATGGCGGCCCACGGCTCCATAACACCGAAAACCCCTGGATTAACAGGGGTTTTCGAGAGGTACCGCATACCGGATTCGAACCGGTGTTACCGCCGTGAGAGGGCGGCGTCCTAGGCCCCTAGACGAATGCGGCACGGTCGCCCCGAGGCGCGCGGATTCTAGCAAGCGCCGCTTGCACGCCGGCTGGTCAGGCCACGGTGAGTTGCGAGGCCAGCCGCTCGGAAAGCAGCTCGCGGACCCGTGGCCACTCGTCGTCGGTGATCGAGTACCAGGCCGAGTCGCGCCAGCGGCCGCCGAACATCAGCATGTGCTTGCGGAAGATGCCCTCGAAGGTGGACGGCAGCGCTGCCAGAGCCGCTCGCGCCCGGTCGTTTCGCGCGTCCGTCTTGAACTCGACCCGCGCGCAGCCCAGCTGCTCGAACGCGTGCGCCAGCATCAGCAGCTTGGCCTCGCTGTTCGCGCCCGAGCCCCAGGCCTCCGGTGAGACCAGCGACCAGCCGATCTCGAGGCCGCGGTCGGCCGGGCGCAGAGCCAGGAAGCGGCTGCTTCCGACCGGCCGGTCGTCCTCCTGGGCGACGGTCACGAAGCCGAACTCGGTGCGCGCTTCGGTCTCCGCCATCGCGTCGTCGAACCAGGCGTCGAACACCTCGCGCCCGGCCGAGGCATCGATCTTCACCCAGCGCCACACGGCGGGGTCGCCCAGCGCCGCCCACAGGCCCTCGCGGTGGCGCTCGGCGAACGGCTCCATCCGCACCCCGATTCCCTCCAGCGTGGGCGGCTGCTCGAACAGCCGGTCAAACCCGTTTCCGGTCGAGGCCATGCCGCCATCGTAGAGCGTCGCCCCGCGGCGCCGGTAGGCTGGCGGCGTGTCCGACGACCTGTGCATGCTGACCGCCGTCGAAGCGGTCGCGCTGCTGCGCTCGGGCCGGGTCTCGTCGCGGGAGCTGGTGGAGGCGGCGCTGCGGCGGATCGAGCAGGTCGACCCGGAGCTGAACGCGCTGCCCACGGTCTGCGCCGAGCGCGCGCTTGACCGTGCGAGCCGCGCCTCCCCTGACACGACGCTGGCCGGGCTGCCGATCGCCGTCAAGGATCTCAACGACGTGGCCGGCGTCCGCACCACCTACGGATCCCCGATCTACGCCGACCATGTGCCCGACCGCTCCGACCTGATGGTCGAGCGGCTGGAGCAACGCGGCGCCGTGGTCGTGGCGAAGTCGAACACGCCCGAGTTCGGGGCCGGCGGCAACACCTTCAACGAGGTGTTCGGCGAGACCCGCAACCCGTGGGACACCTCCCGCACCTGCGGTGGCTCGTCGGGGGGCTCGGCGGCCGCCCTGGCCAGCGGCCAGGTGTGGCTGGCGACCGGATCCGACCTCGGCGGCAGCGTGCGCACCCCGGCCGGCTTCTGCGGCGTCGTGGGAGTCCGGCCCAGCCCCGGCCGGGTTGCCGCCGGCCCCTCGCCGCTCCCGTTCGACACGATGTCGGTGGAAGGGCCGATGGGACGCACGGTGGCGGATGCGGCGCTGATGCTGGACGCGATGGCCGGCCTCGACGCACGCGACCCGCTGTCGCTGGAGGCGCCGGCTCGTCCCTTCGCCGACGCCGCAGCCGCGCCGTCGCTGCCGCTGCGGGTCGCCTACAGCGCCGATCTGGACGGCGTGACGCCGGTCGCCGCCGAGGTTCGCGACGCGTGCGGGCGGGCCGTGGAGCGACTGGCGGCGGCCGGGGTCGAGGTGGAGCAGGCGTCGCCCGACCTGACCGGCGCGCCCGAGGCATTCCAGGTGCTGCGCGGCGCTGGGTACGTGGCCGGCATGGAGCCGCTGTACGCGACCGACCGCGACCGCCTCAAGCCCGACATCATCTGGAACATCGAGTTCGGGCTGAGCCTCTCGGTCGAGCGGATCGCGCAGGCCGAGCAGTGCCGCGGCGCCATCTTCCAGCGCATGTCGGAGTTCATGGCCGGGTACGACCTGCTGCTCTGCCCGACCGCCTGCGTCGCGCCCTTCGACGTGTCCACGCGCTGGATCCGCGAGGTGTCCGGTGTCATGTTTGACAACTACGTCGAGTGGCTGCGGATCACGTCGGCGATCACGCTCACCTCGTGTCCGGTCGTCGCCCTGCCCTGCGAGCTGACCGAGCAGGGCCTGCCCGTGGGCATGCAGCTGGTCGGTCGGCCCCGCGGCGAGTGGCAGCTGCTGTCGGCGGCGGCCGCTGTCGAGCAGGTGTTCGACCTGGCGGGCCGCGTGCCCATGGATCCCCGAGGCGCTTGACCGTGGTCGGGCGGTTTGCGCCCAGCCCCAGCGGCCTCATGCACCTGGGTAACGCCCGCACGGCGCTGCTGGCCTGGCTGGACGCCCGGGCGCGCGGCGGCGAGATGCTGCTGCGGATCGAGGATCTCGACCGCGACCGCTGCCGGCCGGAGTTCGCCCGGGCGATCCGCGACGACCTGGCCTGGCTGGGCCTCGACTGGGATGCGGAGACCAGGCCGCAGTCGCTGCGCGACCCGGACTACACCGCCGCCCTGGAGCGGCTGTCGCAGCGGGGGCTGGTGTACGAGTGCTTCTGCACCCGCCGTGAGCTGGCGGCGGTGGCGTCCGCACCGCACAGCAGCGACGACCGGCAGGCCGCATACCCCGGCACCTGTCGCGAGCTGACGGAAGCGCAGCGGGAACGGCTGCGGGCCGAGGGGAGACGGCCGGCCCTGCGCGTGCGCATGCCGGAGGGGGCCGTCGAGGTGCGCGACCGGCTGCACGGCAGCCGCCCTCGGCCGGTCGGCGGCGACGTGATCGTGTGCCGCTCAGACGGCCTCTACGCCTACCAGCTGGCGGTGGTGGTCGACGACGCGGCCGACGGCGTGACCGATGTCGTGCGCGGGGATGATCTGCTGGGGTCTACCGCGCGGCAGGTGGCGCTGCAGCAGCTGCTGGGGCTGCCGCAGCCCGCGTATGCGCACGTGCCGCTGATGCTCGGGGAGGACGGCGAGCGGCTGGCCAAACGGCACGGCGCCGTGGCCGTCGCCGACCTGCGCGCCGCCGGGGCCACCGCGCGTGATGTGGTGGGCGCGCTGGCCGGATCGGCCGGCATCGGCGACGGCCGGGCCGCCGCGGCGGCCGAGCTGATCGAGGGCTTCGAGCTGACGCGGGTGGGCCGGCGTCCCTGGCGGCTGGCGCCAGGCACGCCGATCCTGTCGGCCATCTGACAGTTGACACGCGCTCCCGGCGGTGGAACCCTGCGGCTGATGCGACCCGAGGACTGGTGGGAGGCGCGGCACGCGCGGCTGGTGAAGAACGAGGAGTCGTTCCGCCAGTACAACAATCGCCGGATGGAGCAGGAGCCGGTCGACAGCGACGATGACGAGGAGCCGATCCCGTTCCTCTGCGAGTGCGGCGACTTCACCTGCGTGCAGGCGCTGGTGATGACCGCGGCCGAGTTCGCGGACGCGCACGCCGCCGCCGACCGGTTCGTGGTGCTGCCGGGTCACGTGTTCGACGACGTCGAGCGCGTGGTCGAGCACCACGGCGGGTTCGAGGTGGTCGAGAAGCTGGACATGAACGTGGACGAGATGTGGCGCGAGGCGGGCGGCGGCGAGCCTAACCCTTCTTCGGCCAGCTGAGGCTGTTCGCGATCAGGTCGTAGGCCTGCTGGTTGTCGCGGCTGGTGGGCGTCTGCAGCGACAGGATCACGATGTGTCCGTTGTGGAACACCAGGTAGCGGTACACGCGCAGCGTGTCCTCGGGCGTGTCGGCGGTGGCCGGCTTGTCCTTGGTGAAGACCATCCTGATCGCCGGGTCGCCGTTCAGCTCTGTGGACTTCGGCCGCGACTCGATGTCGAGCACCGTTTTCTTCTTCTGCTGCGCGATCATGGCAGCCCGCAGCGGCTTCACCTTGGGCGGATTCTTGGACTTGCGCGTCGCGATCACGATCGCGTTCCCGAGCTTGGCGATGCGTACGATCCTGCCCTTCCTGGTGACGTTCCAGCCACCCGGGTAGAGCAGCCGGTAGCCGAGCTTGCGGTCCGTATAGGTCTGAAACACGGCGCCTGACTTGTCGGTGCCGGCAGCCGGGACGTAGGTGCCCGTGGTGGGAGCGGAGGATGACGGCGGGCTTGCGGTGGGCCCGCTGCTGCCGCTCGATGAGGACGACGACCCGGCGCAACCGGTCGCCGCGAGCACCGCGACGGCTGCGATCAGCAGCGCGGGTCGTCGAGCGTCGAGGATGCTTCGGCGCTGCACATATCCCACGGTACATGCGTTACCACCGGATGTCTGGATCCCAATCGTTAACTGTCCGTGGGCGTGGGTCGAGCGCTCCGACAGTGCGGTAGGGTCGCGGTTTCGGCCCACAACGACAAAGGGGGAGTCATGCACAAGCGATGGATCGCCGTCGCCGTGGCCGTGGCAGTGGCGTTCGGTTGCACCGGACTGGCGATGGCCGCGAGCGGGTCCAGCTCGTCGCAGCAGCTGCGGACGACGCTGCACCTGGTCGAGCACCCGATCAACGAGCACGTCGTCGACCTGCCGCCCAAGGGCGACTCGCAGGGCGACCAGTTCCCGTTCTCGAACCTGCTGTTCAACGCGAGCAACACCAGCCAGGTGGGCCGTGACCAGGGCAACTGCATCCGCACCAACCCGGCCCGCGGTGAGTGGCAGTGCAGCTGGACGAACAAGCTCGCCGATGGCCAGATCACGGTCGAGGGGCCGTTCTACGACACCCGCGACAGCCGGCTGGCGATCATCGGCGGAACCGGCATCTACCGCGACGCGCACGGCACGATGCTGTTGCATGCGCGGCCAAACGGGTACGACTTCGTGTTCTCGATCGACTAGGACGCTCGCACACGCGCCCCGGCGCGGTCGCTACTGCGGATGCACCTGTGCGACCGCGCCCGGGGCGAGCGACGCCCAGGGGTCGTCGGCGGGCGGGCGCTCCCAGCCCTCGTCGAGCGCCGCGTTCACCTCGTCCGGGGTCGGCGTCGAGTCGTAGGCCAGCACCACAGTGGCGCCGGACTCGTCTTGCTGGACGCTTTCGACCACGACCGGCCCGACGGCGGGTGTCGTGGGCACGTCGGCTCCCGGCAGCGGTGCGTCGAGCTCTGTCCGATAGCGAAGCACGGCGGCGTCTCCCTGATTACCGACCAGTGCGTAGATGTAGGCGGCTTGGGCCATCGTGCCTCCAGTGCATTTAGGTGCGTGCGGAGTCTCTCAGGATATGTGCCCGGCGGGGCATCTGCCAAACACGGTCACGGCCCATGGATGACCGTCGACCAGTCGTTCAG
>JAICYJ010000063.1 GCA_025934255.1 Thermoleophilia bacterium
ACCTGCCGGAGCTGAGGGCCCAGCACAGCGTCGACCTGGTGGTGGCGAACGCCGAGAACGCGGCTGACGGCGTCGGCGTCACCAGCCGCATCGCCCTCAAGCTGTACACGGCCGGCGTGGACGTGATCACGCTGGGCAACCACGCCTACCGGCAGCGCGAGGTCTACCCGTTCCTGGAAACCAACGACCGGATCGTGCGACCCGCCAACCATGCCGCCAACGCCCCGGGCCGGGGGGTGGCGGTCGTCGAGGCCGCCGACGGCACCCGCGTGGCCGTGATCAACCTGATCGGGCAGCTGTTCCTGGACGCCGCCCAGAGCCCCTTCGAGGTGGCCGCCGGGCTGGTCGCCGACGCCCGCTCGCGGGCGAAGGTGGTGCTGGTCGACTTCCACGCCGAGGCCACCAGCGAGAAGGTGGCGATGGGACGGCTGCTGGACGGTCGCGTGACCGCGGTGATCGGCACCCATACCCACGTCCAGACCAACGACGCCGTCGTGCTCCCGGGCGGCACCGCCTACCTCACGGACGGCGGCATGACCGGCCCCCACGACTCCGTGATCGGCGTCCGCACCGAGCTGGTGCTGCGGCGGTTCCAGACCGGGCTGCCGGTGCGGTTCGAGCCGGCCGAGAACGAGGTGCGCATCGAGGGTGCGCTGATCGAGTGCGATCCGGCCAGCGGCAGCGCCTCCTCGATCGAGACGTTCCGGTTCAGCGCGGGCTGAGCGGCTGCGGCGACGGTGCCCGCCGCGGCACCAGCATCGCGAACAGCGCCAGCGGCAGCCACCAGCAGATGTAGGGGTAGAACCAGTAGCTGGAGACCACCTGCGTCGCGATCAGCGCGGCTGCGGCCAGCGCCGCCACGGCCACCGCGTCCTTGCGTCCCCGCGGCAGCACCGCCAAGAGCAGGCAGCCCAGCACCACCGCCACCTGCAGCGCCTGCTGCAGCCAGTGCAGGGTCGGCCACCCCGGGTGAAACGCACCCAGCGTCCAGATCGACAGCGGCGTCACCCGGTTCAACTGGTAGTGGAACGTGCGCTCCCAGAACACGTGCAGGCCGTCGCTCTGCCGCGCCAGCATCGACAGCAGCAGCAGCGATGTCAGCAGGAACCCGGCCAGCGTCGCCACCCGCCGCCGCAGCGACATCAACAGCGGCACCAGCGCCAGCGGGCCGAGCTTGGCGAGCCCGGCCGCCGCCATCAGCCCGCCCCGCAGCCACGGCACCGACAGGGCTGCGATGAACCAGGCCAGCAGCGCGCCCACCAGCGCGTCGTTGGTGTTCATGTTGAGCGCGTAGAGCGTGAACGGGTTGGCCACCCAGGCGAACGCCAGCAGCGTGCCCAGCCGCGGATTGCCAAACCGCCAGCCGGCCACGAACAGGCCCGCCATCGCCAGCAGGTCGAACGCGCAGGCTGCCACGTGCGCGGCCGGCAGGTCGTCCCAGAGGCCGCTCCAGCCGAGGGTCGCCACGAACGGCATGTACGCGACGTACACCGCCGGCCCGTACGTGTCGCCGCTCGAGATCGGCGACTCGCAGCGGCCGCTGGTGGACTGGACGTAGCCGATCGGATCGCCGTTCGCGTAGCGACCGGCGCAGGCCGTGCCCTGGCTGGTCGGCATGTTCCCGTAGGGCTGGCTGCCGTTCAGCAGCAGGTCGGCGCCGACCACGCCGGCGTAGCCGACGTCGAGGATGTTCGAGTCGCGGTTGTTCAGCCCCAGCCGGAAGCCGACCAGGGCGAAGCACAGCGCCACCAGCACCAGCGCGTGCGTCGCACCGATGTCGATACCACGCGGCCGGTGGCTGCTGCCCAGGCGGATCATCCTGACCAGCAGGTAGACCAGCGGCGGGTAGATCAGCGGCGTCGAGATGAACACGTCGCCCTGGTTGAACCAGTGCAGGGAGATGCCGAACGAGAGCAGCGCCAGCAGGTCGAGCGTGCGCATGGTGAATGGCCGGCGCCAGTCCACCAGCCCGCCCAGGAACAGGGCGCAGAGCGGCAGGAACACCCACCAGCGGTTGGCCAGGCGCCCGTACGACGCGGGCTCGCCGCGGGCCAGCTGCCAGTCCACCTGCGGCCCGGTGCGGACGTTCGTCAGCGTCATCGCCGTGTCATTGACGCGGGCCGCCGCCACCTGCGCGCCGTCGCGGTCGTCGAAGGAGACCGTCCACACGCGGTCGTCGCCGAGCGTGGCCGTAGCCTCGACGCCCGGGTACTGCGCGATCCAGCTGCGCAGTGCGCCGGAGCGCCGCGCCAGCGTGATCGCCTCGGCGGACGTCAGCCGGGGCGGCCCCAGCTTCGGCGTGATGGTCGTGGTCAGGATCGCGCTGGTGGAGTCGTCGATCTTGAACGAGGCCAGCACGTTGTGCTTGCCGCGGGGCTCGAGCACGGCCGTCCACGTCCCGCTGGCCGCATCGAACACGACCTCCCAGTGCGCGCCCTTGTTGGCGGCGAACAGCGGCCCCACGGCCGGGTCGCTGGCCGCGATCGCGATCACCCGCGCCGCCGTCAGGTGTGGCTTGGCGTCGGCGCGCGCGACGCCCGGCGCCAGCAGCAACGCCAGCACGACCGCGATCGCGCCTTTAGATGATCGATTCCACAACTACGCGGCGAAGCTCCAGAGCTTATTGCCAAGAAAGCTGATGGGCGTTGCGACCACGATCGCGATCGCCGCGGCGACCGGCTTGTGCAGCCCCACCACCTCGACCAGCAACGCCAGCGCCGCCAGGTCGATGGCGAGCGCGAGCAGGCTGACCGCCAGGAACCTGGCGTACTGGACGTGCGGTTCTCCGTGCTCGATCTTGAACGTCCACACCCGGTTCCAGATGAAGTTGCTGGTCGCCGCCACCACGAAGGCGAGGACGAACGCGATCGGGTAGGGCAGGCTGCGGTAGAACACCGTGAACAGCCCCACGTTGATGATGTAGCCGGATCCGCCCACGACGCAGAAGCGCGCCAGCTCCAGCCAGTTGTGATGGCTCCGCACCCCGACGTTGAACCGCTCGGCGTGGCCCTTAAGGCCGACAGCGGCCACGTCGGTGCGAGCATCCTTCATCCGACACAGCCTAGAGGATCGATCTGGCCGGCTCCGCAGTGCGTGAGAAGTGCCACAGCGCCAGCGGCGTCAGATCGGTGATCGACGGCTGGGCTCCGAGGCCGGTGGGCGCGTCGAACCCGGCCGTGATCAGCGGCACCAGCGAGTCCTCGGCGCGCAGCGAGCCGTGGCTGCCGCCGCCCGCGTGGTGCTGGCCGCCGGAGTCCGCGAACTCGTCGCCGAGCCGGGCCGACACGATCACGTCGCCCGAGGTCGCGCACGACACGGCGCCCTCGATCCGCTCCAGCGCGTTCGGGTAGAGCGCGGGGTCGAGCAGGTCGCGATCGCCCGCCAGCTCCCAGCTGTTGCCGCGCGCGTCCTCGAGCCCCTCGCCACGCCGGAAGCGCAGCTCACCGCCCTCGCGGCGCGCGGCGTACCAGGCGCCCTCCTGCCACATCACGACGTCGCTGAACGGATGCCGGGCGTACCGGTGTCCGACCTCGCTCGCGGTCAGCCGGCCGCCCGGCAGCAGATAGGCCATCGCCACCCGGTTGCTGGCGGCCACGGCCAGGTCGCACTCGGCCGGATCGGAGTGGCGGCTGGAGCGGAACAGCTTCAGCCCCTCCAGCGGCTCGTGCGCGTCGACGGCCCGCTCCACAGTGCTCTGGCTGTGGTCGGCAACCACCATCACGGCGTAGCGCTCCAGGAACTGGTCCCACCCGCCGGCCGCATCGACCAGCAGCCCCAGCGAGGCGTCCGCCTGCTCCACCGCGCCCATCACGTCCCCGCCCCGGTGCTGCGCGGCGTCGGTCTCGTAGAGGTACAGGAACAGGAAGTCGAATCCGTCGCGGGTCACCAGCCAGCGCCCGACGTGGCCGCCGTGGCGATCGACCGAGCCACCGAAGTTCCGAGGCGCCCCGGTGTCGTCCGACCAGAACAGCTCGCCGAAGAAGTACCGGCGCGGCCCGTACACGGCATCCACGATGCCGACCCGCCGCGCGATCCGGCGCGCCGCCTCGCGGGTGATCGGATGGCGCACACGGCCCCGGCAGATGTAGGTGTTGACCGCGGCGGTGACCAGCCCCTCGTCTTCCAGCGCCTCGAACACGGTCGTCGCGCGCGGCGAGAGGTGCAGCAGGTTCAGGTTGACCAGCACGTCGTCCACCATCTGCCGGGTGCCCTCCGCGAGCGTCGCCAGGAACGACGACCCGTACTCCACGAAGCGGCCCTCGCCGCGGTGGTACCAGGTCATGCTCGGGATCCGATGCCCGGCCGGGTGACGTCCCGTGATCAGCGACGACAGGCAGACCGGCGTCAGCGAGGGGAAGGTGGAGACGCAGGCATCGCTGCGTTCGCCCAGCTCCTGCAGGTGGGCCAGCGTGGGTGCCCGGCCGGCTGCGACCGCGCGGTCGAGCAGGGCCGGCCCGAGCCCATCGATCACCGTCAGGATCAGCTTCTTGGGCATGACCGCTGATTGTAGGTCAGCGGCGTTAACAGACCGTAGGCGGCGAGACGTTTCCGCCAGTCGATCTGCCGCCGTTCTCAGCGCAGGACGCGCAGCCCCTTGTACTTCTCCTGGTCGCGCCGGCGCGTGCGCGCGAACAGCACCGCGGCCGCCCCGGCCAGCAGGAAGCCGACGAACGGCACGGCTCCGGCCACCGACGTGGCCACACCGGTACCGTCCTCGACCATCGCGGTACCGCGCACGTCGCCGCCGGCACGGATCGCCCGGATCCGGATCTGGCGCAGCGTCAGCGCAACGGCGGCGGCCACGCCGGCGCCGACCGCGAGACCCACGTATGGCAGCTCGTCGCCGGCCACCAGCTCGAACACGAGACCGCCGCCCACCACCCGCCGCAGCAGCCGCCCGCCGGCCTCGGCGCCGGGCCAGATCGCGTCGGCCGCCAGCTCGATGCCGGCCAGCACCCACAGCAGCGCCACCGTCAACGGGTCGTCGGCCCAGCCCAGCGAGCCGTCGGCGAAGCCCAGCGCCGCCACCGAGGAGGCCACCGCCAGCGGGGCGGTCGCGAAGAACCCGGCGGCCACCGCCAGCCCCAGCCCCTGACCGATAGCAATCGCCAGATCCATCGGTGCGAGATCATAGAGTAGGGTCAGGCCATGGTCTGGGTGGTACTCGGCTTCCTGGTGATCGTGTTCCTGACCGTGGTCGCTCCGCTGATGCGGCAGCGCGCGGTGGTGGCCGCGCGGGCGCGACGGCTGTCGGCGCTGCAGCGGGAGCGCGGCAGCCAGGTGATCACGATCATCCACCGGCAGGAGCAGATCGGGCTGTTCGGCGTGCCGCTGGTGCGCTTCATCGACATCGACGACTCCGAGCAGGTGCTGCGCGCGATCCGGTTGACGCCGGACGACCGCCCCATCGATCTGGTGCTGCACACGCCCGGCGGGCTGGTGCTGGCCGCCGAGCAGATCGCCCACGCGGTGCGCGACCACCCGGCCCGGGTGACCGTGCTGGTACCCCACTACGCGATGAGCGGCGGCACCCTGATCGCGCTGGCCGCCGACGAGATCGTGATGGACGCCCACGCCGTGCTGGGCCCGGTCGATCCGCAGCTGGGCGACATGCCGGCCGCATCCATCCTGCGCGTGGTGGCGGCCAAGGAGCCGGCTCAGATCGATGACCGGTTCCTGGTGCTGGCTGACGTCGCCGAGAAGGCACGCCGCCAGGTGCTGGCCTTCGTGACCGACCTGCTGGACGATCGGATGCCGGCGGAGCAGGCCGGCCGCCTGGCCGAGCTCCTTGCGGGCGGCTACTTCACCCACGACTTCCCGATCACGGTGCACCGGGCGCGCGACCTGGGGCTGGCCGTCGGCACCGATCTGCCGGCGCTCGTCTACGAGCTGATGGCGCTGTTCCCGCAGCCGACCCGCGGACGGCCCAGCGTCACGTACCTGCCGCTGCCGGCTCCGGGGCCGGGACCGGGAAGGACGCCTCCGCCGCGGGTGGGATGAGCACCCTCAGCGCCTGCGGGTGGTAGCGCACCTCGGCCGCCTCCACCTGCCCCAGGTACTCGCCGTCCAGCTGCAGCCCCACCGGCACGTCGCAGGCGACGTCGAGCGCAGCCACGTCGTGCAGATAGGTAACGTGGCGGTCTCCGCCCCGCGCGTGGCGCGGCCACACCAGGCCGTAGGCGGGCAGCCGCCAGAGCTGGCGCGGCCGCAGAGCCGACACGACCACCGCGTCCAGCGCTGACGCAAAGCTGGCGCGGGGCGTCGTGCGCACCGGCAGCCGGCCCCAGTAGGAGTAGGGATGCTGGTTTGCGATCGCGAGGTAGGACGCGCGCATTGACCGGTCGCCGGCCGTCACCGTGATGCGCGCCGGCATCGACAGGCGATCGCTCCACAGCGCCCGCCCGGCGGCGGCCACGACCGCGCTGTCGCGGGGCCTGCGGCCGTCCGGGCGCCGATGCCGCCGCTCGTCCACGATCCGCGTGGCCTCGGCCTCCAGGCCCATGCCCGCCGAGAACGTGAACATGCGGCCGTTCACCGAGCCGAGCCCGACCGGACGCCAGCGCCGCTCCGCGATCGCGGCCGCCAGCACGGCCGCCGCCGGCAGCGTCTGCCTGGGCAGCCGCAGCTGCCGCGCGAACACCGAGCTGGCGCCGGCCGGCACCACTCCCATCAGCGCTTCGGGCGGCATCCCGTTGGCGACCTCGTTGGCGGTGCCGTCGCCGCCCATCGCCACCACCACGTCCGCGCCCGGCGCGCGCGCCAGGTCGGTGGCCTGCCCCGGCCGCTCGGTCAGGCGCACCTCGACGTCGCCCGCACGCGCCAGCCGCGCCGCCACCTGGTCGATCAGCGCTCCCTGCACGCCCGAGGCGTTCGGATTGACGATCAGGCGCACCTGCATGCGGGCTACCATAGTGGGCGTGACGGCAGCCAACCTGCGCACGTACACGGCAGCCGCCGGAGTGCCCGCCGCGCTGGTGGTGCTACTGCACCTGGCTCTTGACTGGAACGGCGCCGACGGCATCGGCGGGCGGCGCGACCTGGCCTTCAGCCACGGCGTGGCGCTGGCGGCCGTGCTCGCGGCCGTCTTGATCGCAAGCCGCGTCGCGCTCTACATCGAGACCGGCGCCGGCGCGCCCGTGGCCGACGCGGTCGCCATCATCGGGTCGGTGGCGGTGCTGGCGAACCTCGCCCGGGTGTGGCGCGACGGCTCCAACCCGCTGCATCGGCTCAGCATCACCGTCGCGCACATCTCGGCGCTGCTGGTGGTGGCCCTGGTCTCGAACCTGGTCGCGCGCCGCGAGCAGCGGCGGCGCTCCAATCCGGCTCCAAGCCTGTAATCAGGGATTAATTCCGGCCGCCTACAACACGGGCCATGAGAAATTATCTGAGATACGGAGCGCTGGTTGTCGTGGCAGCGCTCGTGGGTGCCGGATCGGCCTACACAATCAACTCGACACACACGGATACACGCACCATCGTCCACACGGAGACGCAGGTCTCGCCGGTCAGCGCATCGAGCCCGACCGCTCTCTCCGTCAACCAGATCTACCGCAAGGATGCGCCGGGGGTGGTCGTCGTGACGGCCACGTCCACCACAACCGCTCAGAACCCCGCCGACCCCTTCGCCGCCCCCCAGCAGCAACAGCAGCAGGCGCTAGGCTCGGGCTTCGTGATCGACGAGAGCGGCCACATCCTGACCAACGCCCACGTCGTCCTGAACGCGTCCAAGGTGCAGGTCGCATTCGGCTCCGACACGCAAGCCGCCAGGACCTACAACGCAACGCTGGTGGGGCTCGACAAGACCACCGACGTCGCCGTCCTCAAGGTGGACGCGCCGTCCGCCGCGCTGACGCCGCTTCCGCTGGGCAACTCCTCGACCGCTCAGGTCGGCGACCCGGTGGTTGCGATCGGAAATCCGCTGGGTGAGACGCGCACCGTCACCACCGGCATCGTGTCGGCCCTGAACCGCGACATCGGCTCGCTGCAGGGCGACGTCCAGATCCGCGGAGCGATCCAGACCGACGCCGCCATCAACCCCGGCAACTCCGGCGGCCCGCTGATCAACGACGAGGGCCAGGTGATCGGCATCACCAGCCAGATCCTGTCCGACGATCCCAACAACCCCCAGAGCGGCAGCATCGGCATCGGCTTCGCCGTCCCGATCAACACCGTGCGCACCGTCGCCGATCAGATCATCACGAGCGGCAAGGCCGAGCACACCTACCTGGGCATCCTCGGCTCCGAGGTGACGCCCGCCCTGGCCAACGCGCTCAACCTGAGCGTCAACCACGGCGTGCTGATCGGCAAGGTCGAGGCCGGCTCACCGGCCGCCAAGGCGGGGCTCAAGGCCGGCACCACCCAGGCCACGATCCAGGGCCAGACGGTCGTGCTGGGCGGAGACGTGATCACCAAGATCGACGGCCACGAGATCACCACCTTCGACGACCTCGCCAACGGCATCAGCTCGAAGAAGCCGGGTGACACGATCCAGCTCGAGATCGTCCGCGACGGTCACACCATGACCGTGAACGTGACGCTGGCGGCTCACACGAGCTAGGCGTCGGCAGAGACCTCGACGATCACATCGTCGACCGAGTCGAGGGCGTCGCGGACGGCGTCCTCGACTCGGCTTGCCAGGACGTGCGCCTCGCGCACGCTGCGACCCGGTTCCGCCCGCAGCGAGGTCACCACCAGCAGCCGTTCGCCCTGGCGGTAGACCACCACCTCCGCCGCACCCTGGCCGGATACCTGGGCCACCGCCTCGCTGGCCGCGCGCACCAGCTGCGGCTGCTCGGCCCCGATGTCACGTGCGGGCTGCGCGCCCAGCGCGGACGGCTCCACGTGCGCGTAGACGCGGGCAACGCCGAACTCGGAGCGGATCTCGCGCTTCAGCTGCTCGACGGTGAGCGCAGCGTCCCGCATCGGCATGTCCTCGGGCAGCCGCACGTGCAGCGTGATGGCACGGCCGCCGGCGCCCTGCTCGAGCACCGAGATGTTATGCGTCTCGACCACGCCCGGCACCCGCAGGGCAGCCGCCGCCACCCGCTCGTTGGGCGCCTCGGCGCCGGTGCTGGGCTCGACGTGCACCGTCACCTGGGCCGGGCCGATCTGCGAGCGCACCGCATCTTCGACCTGATCCATGGTCTGGTGGCTGCGCTCCAGCCCCTCGAGCCGGGAGACGCCGATCACCACGTCGGCGAAGCTCTCGCCGCCGGCCTCCCGCACGCGCACCGACCGCACCTCGGCAACGCCCGGCACCGCCTCGGCGATCTGCCCGATCTGGCGGTCGAGCCCGCTGGGCGCGCGGTCCATCAGCGCATCGATGTTGCGCAGGGCCAGCCGCGCGGCCGCGACCAGCACCAGGGCAGCCACCGTCAGCGCGGCCACTGCGTCGGCCCGGGGATACCCGGCGGAGACCAGCGCCAGGCCGATCAGCACCGCGGTCGTGCCGGCGAAGTCGGACGCGAAGTGCCACGCGCTGGCTAGCAGCGCCGCGTTTCGCTCCCGGGTGCCGGTTCTGAACGACACCGACCAGCGCCCGGCGTCGACGATCAGCACCCCGAGCAGCAGCACGAAGGCGTACCACTCCGGCTGCACGTCGCCACCGCCGGAGCGCAGCCGCATCACCGCCTCGAAGCCGATCCAGATCGCGACCGCCGCCAGGATCGCCGCCTCCGACAGCGCCGCCAGGTGCTGCGCCTTGCCGTGGCCGTACTGATGCTGCTCGTCGGGCGGCCGTTCGGCGACGCCCACCGCGTACAGCGAGAGCAGCGCGGCGACGGCGTCGAGGCCGGAGTGCAGGGCCTCGGCCAGGATGCCGAGGCTTGACGTGGCCAGCCCCACCAGCAGCTTCGTGGCGACGAGAGCAAGGGCCGCCAGAAACGACAGAAGTGCTGTACGGCGCGCAGTTGACATGGCGGCGATTGTACGCAAGGCTGTTTCCAATCGTTCCCCGCGGATACAGTACGGAGGGCCATGAGCTCCAGCCAGGAAGCGGAGAAGGCCAGCGAACGTGGGACCGAGCAGGTGCGGGTGCTCGTGGTTGACGACCACGCGGCGGTGCGCGAGGGGGTCAAGATGATACTCGCCCGCGACCGCGAGATCGCCGTGATCGGCGAGAGCTCGAACGGCGACGCCGCGATCGAGATGGCCGACCGCCGGCGGCCCGACGTGATCCTGATGGACGTGCGGATGCGCGGTATGGACGGGTTCGAGGCCACGCGCCGGATCACGGCCGCCCATCCGGGCATGGCCGTGATCCTCTACACCGCGTTCGGCGAGCGCGGGCTGCTGGCCGAGGGGCTCGACTGCGGCGCCCGCGGATACGTGCTCAAGGATGCGCCGCCCGACGACATCGTGCGCGCCGTCAAGCGCGTGGCCGAGGGCGGCGCCTATGTCGACCCCACCCTCGCGTCGGAACTGGTGTCCCCCAAGGCAACGGAGCGTCTGCCGGCGTTGTCAACACGGGAGCGTGAGATCCTGGGCCTGCTTGCCAACGGGTTCTCGAACCCGGAGATCGCGTCGCGCCTGTTCATCAGCCCCGAGACCGTGCGCACGCACGTCCGCAACGCGATGACCAAGCTCGAGGCCGACACCCGCACGCAGGCCGTCGCCCTGGCGCTCCGCTACGCACTCATCGACTGACCCCGATGCGCCTGCGCCGCCGAGCACAGCCGCAGGGCCGCGACGTCCTGCTCGACCACGTGCTGCTCACGATCGACGGCGAGCGGCAGCAGATCGCAAGCCGCCTGCACGACGGGCCGCAGCAGCTGATGACCGCGATCCGGCTACTCGCCGACGGCGCCCAGCACGCGCTGGAGAGCGGCGATGCCGAGCAGGCCGGCCGCACGCTGGAGCGGCTGCAGCAGCTGGCCATGGAGGCGGCCGATGAGCTGCGGCGCCTGAGCGGCAGCCTGCACCCGGTCGCGCTCGAGCAGAGCGGCCTGGTGCAGGCGCTGGCGGCGCTGACCGAGACGCTGCAGGACGAGCACGGCGTGGCGGCGCAGCTGACGGCGCCGGCCGAGCGATCCTCGCGCGACAACGCCCACGACGCGGCCGTCTACATGATCGCGCGCGAGACCGCGGTCAGCGCCGTGCGGTCCGGGGCCACGTCCGTGGCGATCGAGCTGACCCAGGGTCATCGCTCGCTGCGGCTGCGGATCGAGACCCGCGGCGGCGGCGATCCCGACCCGGCCGTGGCGCTGCTGCTGCGCGAGCGGGCGGTGCGGATCGGCGGCACGCTCGACGTGACCGGTCAGGATCCGGCGGTGGTCACGCTGACCGCGCCGCTGCCGTGACCACGATCCGGGTGGGCGTGCTGGGTGCCACGGCCAGCGACCAGATCGTGCAGGCCGACGGCAGCATCCTGCGACGGCAGGGCGGCTCGCCGCTGTACGCGGCGCGGGCGCTGCGGGCGGCCGGCGCCGAGCCGGTGGCGATCGAGACCGGCAGCCTGGTGTCCTACCTCGACCACACCGCCGGTGCCACGCGCCAGTCGATCCTGTCGCTGCCCGAGCCGCTCGGCGAGGATCGCACCGCGGCCCTGCTGCCGCGGTTGCGCGGGTGCGAGTGGGTGGTGCTGGGCGGTCAGACCGGCGGCGACTTCCCACCCGAGTCGATCGCGCTGCTGGCCGGCGCCGGCCACAAGATCTGTCTGGACGGCCAGGGCCTGGCCCGCGGCAGCCGGATCGGGCCGGTGCATCTGGGCCCGATCGACCCGAGGTGGGTGGAGGGTGTGACCGCGCTCAAGCTGAACGACGCCGAGGCCGGCGCGTCCGGCCCGCTCACCGTGCCCGAGCTGCTGGTGACGATGGCCGAGCGAGGCTGCTCGGTGACGGCCGGCGGCATCGAGCATCGGCTGGTCGGCTCGGGCCTGCGGTTCGCAGACCCAACCGGCGCCGGCGACTCGTTCTGCGCGCTCTACTGCCTGGCTCGGAGCGGCGGCAGCGCCCCGCCGGAGGCGGCCGCGTGGGCGCAGGGACGCGTGGAGCAGCTCTATGCGAGCTGATCTTCAGCGCATCGCTGTTGCGCCTCGGCATATGCAGCGCCTAGGCTTGGCGGCCACGTGAGCGAGTCGATCCGTATCCTGATCGCGGAGGACAACGCCCTGCTGCGAGGCGTCCTTCGCGACGCCCTCGCGGAGGCTGGGATGACGGTGGTGGCCGAGGCCAGCGACGGCGCCGAGGCGGTGGGGTTGGCTGAAGAGACAACGCCGGACGTCGTCGTGATGGACATGCGCATGCCCAACGTGGACGGGATCGAGGCGACCGAGCGGATCGCGCAGTCGCCGTGGGCGATGCCGGTGGTGGTGCTCTCCGCCTACGACGAGCCGCAGATGATCGAGGCCGCGCTGGCGGCGGGCGCCACCAGCTGCCTCAAGAAGGGCGTCGGGCTGGACGAGCTGATCGAGGCGATCCGGGCGGCCCAGCGCCCCTAGGAAACATCGGCTGCTACGGCGGCCGGCGTGGCCGCGGCCACCAGCCCCTGGAACAGGGGACCGCCGTGCTCGGCGTGCTCCTCCGGGTGCCACAGCACGCCGACGCAGAACCGCGCGCCGAGCAGCTCGACGCCTTCCACCACGCCGTCCGGCGCCCGTGCCGTGACCGCCAGGCCCTCGCCGATCCGGTCAGGAGCCTGATGGTGGCACGAGTGCACCTCCACCGCCGGCCCCAGCAGCGCCTCCAGCCGCGAGCCCGGCTGTATCGCGACCCGGTGCAGCGCAAACGCGCCGGGCGCCGCCTTGTGCATCGAGGAGTCCACGATCTCGGGCAGGTGCTGGTGCAGGCTGCCGCCGCGCTGCACGTTCAGCAGCTGCATGCCGCGGCAGATCCCGAGCACCGGCAGATCGCGGTCGAGCGCGCCGGTCAGCAGCTCGAGCTCGGAGCGGTCGCGGTGTGCGATCACGCCCAGCGTCTCGGGGTGCTGCTGCTGGCCGTAGAGGCCGGCGTCGAGGTCGGACCCGCCGCTCAGCACCAGCCCCTGCAGCTGGTCGAGCAGGGCGGCGGTGCCGTCGACCGGCGGGATCACGACCGGCAGCCCACCGGCCGCGACCACCGACTGCGCGTAGGCGGCGGGCACCATCACGGCCGGCATGTCGTGCCAGTGCGAGAAGCTCGCGGGCACCTCATAGGCGGTGATGCCGATCAGGGGCCGGTTGCGGTCCATACCAGCAGGAGTATATGAATGGCCCGGATCCACGGAACCCGCGAAGCGAGGGGACGGCACGGTGACACTGGACGAGCTACGCAGCGAGGTCGCGGACGGCGCCATCGACACGGTGCTGCTGGTCATGACCGACATGCAGGGCCGGCTGATGGGCAAGCGCCTGCACGCGCCCTTCTTCATGTCCGACATCGCCGACCACGGCGCGGAGGGCTGCTACTACCTGCTCACCGTCGACGTCGACATGACCCCGGTGCAGGGGTTCGAGATGGCCTCGTGGGACACCGGCTACGGCGACTTCGTGTTCCGCCCCGACATGGCCACCATCCGGCGGCTGCCCTGGCTGCCCGGCACCGCCCTGGTGGTCGCCGACCTCGAGTGGCAGGACGGAAAGCCGGTCGTGGCGTCGCCGCGGCAGGTGCTGCGCCGCCAGCTCGACCGGCTGGCCGAGCGGGGATGGACGGCCAACATCGGATCGGAGCTCGAGTTCATGCTGTTTCGCGACAGCTACGACGATGCCCGTGCCAAGCGCTACCACGACCTGACGCCGGCCAACCACTACAACGTCGACTACTCGATCTTCGGCACCACCGTGGTCGAGGACGTGCTGAAGCCGATTCGCATGGGCATGACCGGTGCCGGCATTCCGGTGGAGGACTCGAAGGGTGAGTGCAACTTCGGCCAGCACGAGGTGAACTTCCGCTACTCCGACGCACTGACGATGGCCGACAACCACGTCATCTACAAGAACGGCGCCCGCGAGATCGCCTGGCAGCACCAGAGCTCGATCTCGTTCATGGCCAAGTGGGACGAGCGCGAGGGCAACTCGTGCCACATCCACTGCAGCTTCTGGGACGGCAGCGGCAGCCTGTTCCCGGCCGCGGACGGGCACGGCATGAGCGACACGTTCCGCCACTTCATCGCCGGCCAGCTGGCCTACACCGAGCAGCTGACCTACTTCTTCGCGCCCAACATCAACTCGTACAAGCGCTTCGCGTGGGGCTCGTTCGCGCCTACCACGCTGGTCTGGGGCACCGACAACCGTACCTGTGCCTTCCGCGTGGTCGGGCACGGCAACGGCCTGCGTCTCGAGAACCGGATGCCGGGCGCCGACTGCAACGCCTACCTGGCCTTCGCGGCCGTCATCGCGGCCGGCCTGCGCGGCATCGACGAGCAGCTCCCGCTCGAGGATGCCTACTCTGGCAACGCCTACGACGCCAAGGACCGGCGCCGCATCCCCAGCTCGCTGCGCGACGCCATCGAGCTGCTCGAGGGATCCGAGATGGCGCGGGAGGCGTTCGGCTCAGACGTGGTGGACCACTACCTGCACTACGCTCGGATGGAACAGCGCACGTTCGACGCCGCCGTCACCGACTGGGAGCGGTTCCGCGGCTTCGAGCGGATGTAGCCCCGGAAAGGAGCAGCGATGTCCACCACCGTCACAGAGGGCCTGCTGATCGCGGGTGAGCGCGGAGAGGCGGCCGAGGGCCGCAGCTTCGAGGTGCTGAACCCGGCCACCGGCACGCATTTGGCGACCGTCGCCGAGGCCGGCGTCGAGGACGTCAACCGGGCGGTGGCTGCGGCGGTCACCGCCTACCAGCAGTGGGGCGCGCTGTCGCCTGTCACGCGCGGCCGCACGATGCACCGCTTCGCGAACCTGGTCGAGGAGCACGCCGAGCAGCTGGCGTTGCTGGAGTGCCGGAACGTGGGCATGCCGATCTCCGACGCCCGCGGACAGCTGTCGATGATCATCGACGTGATCCGCTACTACGCCGGTGCCGTGGACAAGTTCTTCGGCAACACGGTGCCGGTCGAACGCGAGGGCGTGGCGATGACGTTCCGCGAGCCGATCGGCGTGGTCGGGCTGATCACGCCCTGGAACTTCCCGCTCAACATCGCCAACTGGAAGATCGCACCCGCGCTGGCGGCCGGAAACACCGTCGTACTGAAGCCGGCCAGCCTGACGCCGCTGTCGGTGCTGCGCTATGCGGAGCTGGCGGCCGAGGCCGGGCTTCCGGCCGGCGCCCTGAACGTGGTGCCGGGCCCGGGTGGCACGGTCGGCGGTGCGCTGGTCGCCCATCCCGATGTCGGCAAGATCGGATTCACCGGCTCCACCGAGGTCGGTGCCGGCATCGCCCGGGCGGCTGCAGCCACCATCAAGCGGGTCACGCTGGAGCTGGGCGGCAAGTCGGCCTGCGTCGTGTTCGAGGACGCCGACATCGAGAAGGTGGGAGCGCTGGCGCCGTTCGCGGTGTTCGAGAACTGCGGCCAGGACTGCTGTGCGCGGTCACGCCTGATCGTGCAGCGATCGGTCAAGGACGAGCTCGTCGAGCGGTACGCCGCCACCACCGCCGCGATCCGCGTGGGCATGCCCGAGCTGCCCGAGACGCAGGTGGGGCCGATGATCTCGGCCGGCCAGCGCGACACCGTGGAGGGCTACATCGCGACCGGCCTGGCCGAGGGAGCCCGCATCGTCACCGGCGGTGACCGGCCCGGCGGCGACCTCGAGTCGGGATTCTTCCTGCGCCCGGCCGTGCTGGAGGACGTCACCAACCAGATGACGGTGGCCCGGGAGGAGATCTTCGGCCCGGTCGTGAGCGTGATCCCGTTCGACACGGAGGAGCAGGCGATCGCGATCGCCAACGACACGCCTTACGGCCTGTCAGGATCGCTGTGGACGCGCGACGGGGCGCGCCAGCTGCGGGTGGCCCGGGCCATGCGCACCGGCGTGCTGGGCGTGAACACGAACTCGAGCGTGTTCGTCCAGATGCCGTTCGGCGGCTACAAGCAGTCGGGCGTCGGCAAGGAGCTGGGGATGCACGCGCTCGAGCACAACACCGAGCTGAAGAGCGTGTTCATCTCGACGGAGTAGCGGTGCCGCAGCCCGCTGCCGGTCAGGCAGCTCGGCCGCGGATGATGCGGCGAAGGACGCCGCGGCGCCTGCCGCGACGATCCTCGCGCTCGTGCGCACGCGCCATGCGGATCAGGTAGTCGCGCTCGCTCTCATGGCGAGGACGGGGAGGCTTGGAAGCCTGATATATTGGGAGATATTTGATCATATTCGCAGTATATCAGACCATATTCGCAAAATTTCAAAGGAAACCACTTAGTAACCTCCTCTAACCCGGACAAACACTACTTTGCTGGGCTGTACCGGCTTGGGGTTGATCCTCGACGCGCCGATAGACACCTGCATGAGTGAGATGACGTCGTTCGGAAGGATGTTCGCCGCGGGCGTGGGCGGGGTGTTCGTCAGCTGTCTGGCGGCGGCCGGAATGGGTCTGCTGATTCTGGCTTCGGCACTGTCCGGCTTCAGCGACGTGTGCAGCAGCTCGGGAGGCGGGTGCGGCGGGGGTGGGACATCCCTGGTTGTCTCGCTGGTCGTCCTGGCGATGGTTGGAATCGCGCTCAGCGCGGGGACGATTCGGGTGCTGCTTGGCCGGCGCGGTCGCGGCATGACGACGCTGCTGCTGATCGCCGGTGGACTGCTCTTTGCCGGCACCACGACGCTGCTCACCGCATCGATTGTGGTTGGGCACGTGATCACCGGCGGCGCCGGCGCTCTCTGGCTGCCCCTCGGCCTGCTGGCAGCCATCTGCTACCTGTACCTCTGGTCGCACGCCATGACCGGCGCGGTCAACAGGCGCGTCGGACTCCGCTGACGGGCTTGCCAGAAGCTGAGCGGGCAACCGCATCGGTCATGCCCTCGGCAGGATTCGAACCTGCGACGCCGGCCTTAGGAGAGCCGCGCTCTATCCCCTGAGCTACGAGGGCACGTCCGTCCAAGCGTACTCCACGGCGGCGCGGCTACTCTGACGCAATGACCGACCTGGGACAGGCGGCGCTGGGCGCTTGGAGCGGCGGTGTGCACATGCACTTCGGCGTGCCGGTCGGGCGCGAGCGCCTGACCGAGCTGCTGCGCCCGGGCGATGACATCGGCACCGTCATCACCGCCGACGCGTACGGCGCCGGAGAGGCCGACCGCGACGTCGGACGCGCGCTGAGCGGGCTCGACCGCGACGGCTACCGGCTGGTGGGCATGATCGGCCACGACTTCACCAGCGGCCAGCGGGCCGGCGCCAAGGGCTATCCGCGCTTCACCGATCCGGCTCTGCGCGAGCCGCAGCAGTACGGGGACTACCTGCGCGCCGCGGCCGAGGCCAGCCTCGAACGCTGCGGCAGCGACCGCTTCGACCTGCTGATGCTGCACAACCCCGACCACACCGGCTACAGCTCACCGCTGGTGTGGGACGCGATGGCCGGGCTGCGCGACGCCGGGCTGACGGCGGCCATCGGAGTCGCCCCGGGGCCGGCCAACGGGTTCACGCTGGACGTGATCTCGTGCCTGGAGCGGTTCGGCGACCGGATCGACTGGGCGATGCTGATCCTGAACCCGTTCGAGCCGTGGCCGGCGCGGCTGGCGCTGCCGGCCTGCCAGCGGGCCGGCGTGCGGGTGCTGGCGCGGGTGGTCGACTACGGCGGCGTGTTCTGGGACGACGTGCTGGACGAGGGGCAGTTCGCCGAGTACGACCACCGCCGCTACCGCCCGGCCGGGTGGGTCGGCCGCGCCCGCGGCAAGCTCGACCGGATCCGGCCGATCGGGGAGCGCCACGGCCTCACACCTCTGCAGCTTGCGGCGGCCTGGACGCTGGCGCAGCCGGCCGTATCCTGCGTGGTGCCGACGCTGATCCAGGAGGCCGGGAACGAGGCCAGGCCGGTGGAGCAGAAGCGGACGGAGCTGGCCGCTGTGCCGGCCGTCTCGCCGCTTTCCGCAGCCGAGCTGGCCGAGATCGACGCAGTCGGCGACAACGCCGGCAGCATGGCGCTGAAGGGCGGCTCACCCGTCCACGAGGGCGAGCCGCGGGCCGATGCGTGGCCGCTCGACGACGACCTGCGGTCGGTTGCCGAGCGCTGGGGGATCGCGCCGGAGCGCGACCTGGTCATGCACGCCTGAGCTAG
>JAICYJ010000096.1 GCA_025934255.1 Thermoleophilia bacterium
GAGCACGACCAGCGCGATGATCATCACGATGATCAGCTGGATGGGTGAGACGTCAGGCATGGAGAAGCTCCTTTGGAGAAGAGGGTGACTCCTGACCTTTCGGGCTCCGCCCCGGATCGGTTCGCCGCAGGGAGCTACTAGGAGCGCTTGCGCGCCTTCCAGATCTCCTCGACCGGCCAGCGGCGCGCCCACTCGACCGGCGCGTTCGGAATGCGGCTGACGGCGTCGGCGGGCGGGCGCACCTCGATCAGGTCCTCGACCTCGAAGCCGCTGCTCCGCAGCAGCCGGATCATGTCGCCGTAGCCGATGTGGAACTCCACAGAGGTGTCGTCGGGCCACTCGAAACGGTGCATGCCGAAGTACCCGCGGAGCAGCCTGTCGGTGGCCGGCTCGCTCTCGAGGTCGGGCGTGCAGAGCATGTGGATGGTGCCGTTGACCAGGTAGATCAGCTGTCCGCCCGGGCGCAGTAGCCGTGAGGCCTCGGGGATCCAGCGGTAGGGGTCACACCAGATGCTGGCGCCGTACTCGGAGATCGCGAGATCGAAGCTACTGTCGGGAAACGGCGTCTGCTCGGCGTTTCCCAGGTACAGCGGGAACTCGATCCCGAACTCCTGCTGGTAGCGGCGGGCGGTCTCGAGCTGGGCCGGCGAATTGTCGATGCCGACCGGTCGCGCCCCGCGGCGTGCCAGCCAGGCCGACACGTAGGCGGTGCCGCAGCCGAGCTCGATCGCGTCGAGGCCGTCCAGCCGCCGTGGCAGCACGCCCAGCTCGGACTCGGGGACGCCGAAGATGCCCCACGAGGGCGCGTCGCTGGCCCACGACTGGTGGCCGGGCTCGACATACCTGGGCGCGTACCGGTCCCAGACTTCGCGGTTTCGCCGGACGTGCTCGGGCAGCTCGCTCATGGCGGGAACGATGCCAGATTCGGTTGCTACTCGGGCACAGCGGGCTCGAAGTGGCGCGGGGCAGCCGGGGGCGGCCGCAGCCGCAGCGAGCTGTCCGGGGTGGGCGCGTAGTCGAGCACGAGCGGCGGGAACAGGTCGTCCGGCCCGCCCTCCTCGCCGCTGATCGCGCGCAGGGTGACGCTGCGGCCGGGCGTGCCCGGGGGATCGATGTCGATCATGCCCAGTCCCCGGTGCTGCATCACCGATCGCTGCGGGTCGAGGGTGCCGTCGTCGGCCGTGGCGGGCTCCCAGGAACGAGGCGAGAGGCCCGAGCAGACGAACTCGACGATCGACAGGCCCGCAGCCCGCGGCCGCGCGGCCGGGTCGGGGTGGTGGTGGATGCGGAGCCCGTGCGCGTCGCCGCTCAGGACGACGACGCGCACTCCGCGCAGCTGAGCATCCATGAACGCCGTCATCAGCCGGCGGTACTCGTCGGGCCATCCGAACAGAAAGCAGTCGGGATTCGGGCGCGAGGCGAAGATGTCAGCGCTGAACACGACCGCCAGCGATGCGTCCGTCGTGGCGAGCCTGGACTCCAGCCAGTCTCGCTGGGCGGTGCCGAGCTTGGTCTTGGCCGGCGTGTCCGGCTGTTCAACGGGATCGGCGTAGCGGCGGCCGTCGAGCGTCAAGCAGTGAACGTCTCCAAAACGGACGTCGTAGTAGCCGAGCGTGGACGGGTCGGCGTGCACGTGGTTCCACAGCGCCAGAGACCACGTCGGGAACCGCGACGGGGGCGCGTTGTTCTGCTGGCAGTAGTCGTGGTCATCGCCGGTGAAACCGACCGGCCCGCGATGGCGCAGCGCCACGAAATGCGGATCGCTGAGCGTCCGTGTGAAGCGCTCGAAGTAGAAGTCGGGCGCCTCGATGTAGCTCGAGAACCGCGAGTTTCCGGCGTAGCCGAGGTCGCCCTGGTAGACGAGCAGCGCGGGTGGGGCCGGGGCAACGTCGAGCAGCCGGCGCAGCCCGTTGTAGGCCGGCTGCTGCCAGAGATGAGCGCACGAAGCCGCTCCCATCACGAGCCGGCCGGAGCCGAGCTGCGGCGTGTAGTGCTGCGTGCGCGAGTGGCCCACCGCGCGGCTGCCGGTTGCTACGAATCGTGCCCGCCAGTGGACGGGACGGGCGTCCGCCAGCACGATCTGGTCACGTGCCGAGAACGGCGGCCCCGGCCGGTGCACCGCCGAACGTTCCACCGCGCCGCTGAACGACGGGTCGGACGACCACTCGAACTGGATCGAGGCGGGCACGTCGCAGGCGGCTCTCAGGCCGACGGTGATCCCGTCGCCGTTCGCCTGCGGGGTGCCGGTGACGAGCAGCGCGGCCTGTGGGGTGGTGCGTCGAAACCGCCGCGCCGAGAGCAGGTAGCGGCTGACCAGCAGCGATCCCGGTTTCCTGTCCGCCGGTGCCACCAGCAGCACACCCGGCGTTCCGCCGGCGAGGCTCGGCAGCCGCGCGGCGAGCTGCATGCTGGGACGGTGGCCCGCCCGCCACAGGCCGGCCCTGAGCGTGCGCCCGGAGACGGCCACGCGAAGCACGTGCGGATCGGTGTCGAGCACCGCGACACCTGCATGCGCCAGCTCGCGGCGCTCCGTTCTGCTGTAGGACGCCAGCACCAGCCGCCGCTGCTCGACGGTCACCGCGAGGTAGTGGAACGCATCCCGTCGGTGCATCACGAGGCCGGGCCGCAGGTCCCGATGCGTCACCTGGAAGTGCAGCTCCTGCGTGCCGTCCCGGCATTCGTGGTCGAGCAGGAACACGGGGATCGGCTGGCTGGGGGCGGTCGACCGGAGGCCGGCCGGGAGCTGCAACCGGCCCCGGCCCCTGTGGACGTCGAACACCAGCGAGAAGTGGCGCGCATACCAGCGGTGGCCCCAACCGTTTCGGTCGCGCATTCGGTCGAAGCGATGGTCGACCAGGACGCCGGCCCTGGCCGTGGCTGCGAGGTCGGCGGAGACGAGCGCGGCACCGGCCGCCGACAACAGCGTCCGCCGGCTGAACCTGCCCGGCCTGCCCCCGTGGTCGGCCATGGCCAACCACCTTAGCGATTTCGCGATTGCGTGCGACCCGCCGACACGCGTGATTCCTGCGGTTTCCATGGCAAAGATCACCCGATCGAGTGACCGGGCGTCCCTGCCTATCACTTGATCGGCACGCACGTCATGCCGATATCAGGAATGACCGCAGGAACCATCCGCGGCCCGCGTTCTCGGAGAGTGTGAACACATGCAGGCACAGGATTCCCGCTACGCAGCGCGGCTGGCCGCGCTGTACGAGGCGCACGCGACGGACGTGTTCCGCTACGCGCTGCATCTCACCGGCCGGCGAGAGGACGCCGAGGACGTTGTCCAGTTCGTCTTCCTGCAGGCGTTCGGGACGCTCGAGACGGGCACCGACCTGTTGCATCCGCGGAGATGGCTGATCAAGGCGGCAAAGCACCGGTCGCTGAACGTGCTCCGCGACCGCCGGGAGGCGTCGGTGGTGCCGGGCGATCGGCGTCTCGTCGCGCGCGATCAGCCGGACCCGGAGGAAGCGGAGGCGCTCGCGGCCGTTCGGTCGATGCTCTGGGCGCTCCCGGAGAGCCAGCACCAGGCGTTCGTGCTGCGGCACTGGAGCGGCCTTTCCCAGGATGAGATCGCCGATGTTCTGGACACCACTCCGGGAGCCGTCGAGTCGCTCTTGATCCGTGCCCGCAGGAACCTGCTCGAGGACCGAAACCAGGTCAAGAGCGAGTGCTCGCGTGTGCGCAACCGTCTCGTCCAGGCACTGGCGCCGACCGCGGGCGAGCAGTCACACATCGCGAGCTGCCGCCGCTGCCGAATGGCTCAGGCACGGCTGCTGCGCGCGTCGTAGCTCAAATCGTTCCGTGCGTCCGAGTCGGTTGCCGACGGCGGTCGGCGGGGGTAGCATCGCCGGTTGGGGCGGAGAGCGAAACCGACGACCAGGGGATGTCCGAATGACAACGTCGGAGAAGCTCATGGACGCTTCGCAGAAGCTGGCGAAGCTGTCAGAACGGGCGAAGGAGGCTGAGGACCACGCGTCGGCTGCCCGGAACCAGGCGAAGGCCGACGTCGAGAAGTCGGCCGACGAGCGAGGGCGAAGGCAGAGGCGCACGCCGAGGAGCTCCAGCGAAGCGCGACTGCGACCGGCGCCCACATCTCAGCGTCGTGGAACGACATGCAGAAGTCGTGGGGCAACCACATGGCCCAGGTGCGCCAGAGCATCGATGACAAGAAGGGCCAGCGTGACGCGAGGCGGGCGGAGGCTCGCGCCGACGATGCAGAGGCCGACGCGCTATTTGCGATCGACTACGCCTACGCGACCGTTGAGGAAGCCGAGTACGCAGTGCTCGATGCCATCTCGGCGAGGATGGAAGCCGAAGACCGGGCGATGGCCACGTAGCCCAGTCGCTCGCGCAGGGCCGAGCCCGCCCACCTCGACGGGAGAAGAGGTGGACGGGTCGGCTTTCGCGCTGCCGGCCGGCGGCGCTGCTCAGTAGCCGTATCCGCCGCCGCCGCTGGTCGAGCTCGAGGACGACGCCCCCAGCGTGGCCGCCTTCCAGACGCCGACGTCCTTGAAGCCGTTGCCTGATGCGTCACCGGGCGCCTTGTCGCCGGTGAAGGTGTAGAGCGGCCGTCCGTGCCAGGTGACCTGGGTGACGCCGGTGTCAGGCCGGGTGATGGTGCCCAGCTGGCCCGCGCCGGTCGGCATGCTGCCCTTGGCGACCGTCAGCGGGTGCCAAAGCGACAGGCACGAGGCGCTGCCGCCCGGGATCTTCGAGCTCATCGTGCAGATGAAGTGGCCGCCCTGCTCGGCGGACAGCGTGTACAGGGTCATGCCCTTGTGGTCGACCAGCACGCTCGTGCCGAGCTTGGAGTTGTTCGCGCTTTGCACCGTGGTGTTGGCCGATCCGCCACCGCCACCAGCGCCGCTGCTGCCGGAGGCTGACATCGAGCCGCACCCGGCCGCCAGCGCCACCGCGGCCACCAGCCCGGCGAGGGTACCCATTCGCACGTTCATGATTCCACCTCGTATCGGATGTGGTTTGTGTCCATATCTCGAGTACGGGACGGGGCGTTTCGGGATTGTGTGGCAGCATGCAAACCGCACGCGGCCGGCGAACGTACGTGCCCGGATCAGGGCACTGGCACATCGAGTTCGTAAGCCAGCCGACTTGGCTTCTTGACAACAGCGGGGCGATCGCCTTGCTGCCGCGCGGGGGAGCGATGCTCTCCGGAACATGGGTCAAGAGAACCAGGAGGGGGAGATGGATAGAGCACACGCGAGACGGGGTCTGCGCGTGACCCTGACGGTGCTGGCGGTGGGTCTGCTGACTGCCGTGGTCTCGGCGGCGGGCGGACTCGCGCACGCGGCCGTTCACCACTCGTCGCAGGCACCCAAGGCCTGCGTCTCAATGGCCGTTTCAGCGGCGTCATCCGTGCGGTACCCGTCGACGCTGCGTGCTTCGCCCACAACACCAGCGACGCGGCCAACGGCACTCCGCCGCTGCTCTGGCACGGCGGCCCCGTGATGGGGACGCCTTCCAGCAGGCCAGTCGTCGTGACCCCGATCTACTGGGATCCGGCCGGCCACCCGATGAGCAGCATCTACAAGAGCATCATCAGCACCTACCTCGGTGATGTGGCTGCGGCAAGCGGCCAGCACACAAACGTGTTCTCGACGCTGAACGAGTACTTCGGGTCGAACGGGACCATCAGGTACCAGGTGCGGCTGGGCACGCCGATCAACGACACCAACCCGCTGCCCGCAAGCGGCTGCATCGTCACCTCCAAGGACACCAGCGGCATCTACGCCGACAACTCGGGCTACAACGCCTGCATCGACGACGCCCAGGTGATCGACGAGACCAGCAACGTCAAGCACCTGATCCGCCACGAACCGGACGCGATGCGCGTGTTCGTGTCTAAGCCGGGTGCGAGGACGGCGCGGATCATGGGCACGGTGTACCCAGCGACACGCGCGTGCTGACCCAACCGCAACGCGGCGCCCCGGGTCGCTCGACCTGGCACCGCGACCTGGAACTTATGGTCCGTGTGCAGCGTCTAACTCGACGTCCGTTCTGCGGATAGGGGACTCGATGCTCGACTCGTCCACAACATGGATTCGGCGCCTGGGTACGGCGGCGGGCATCGCGTTGATCGCGTACGGCCTCTACGTCGGTGTGCTGCCGACGACGGAGCGCTGTCCGCCGTCAACGCCCAACAGACAGGTAGCTTGTGACCCAGGCCAGCGCACGTTTCCGCATCTCGTCCTGCGGCTGGTGATCGTGGCGGTCGGAGTCGCCGTCCTCGTCGCCGCTCGCCGGTTCTTCCCCTACTTCGAAAGCGACTAGCGGTGGGAGTGGCCCGAAAAGTCGGAATCACGCTCGCTGCGATCGTCGTCGTGATCGGTGCTGGTGTCTGGTTGCTGGTGTCGTCGTTCAGAGACGACTCGCACACCGGTTACACGGTCGTCATGCGCCCGGCGCTCCCGTCGTCCGCTGGCGCCTGTAAAGCCGAAGTAGCACGGTTGCGGATTACGTTTGTCACGCCCGACTGCACACCGCCAGGACGGCGTGCGTGGTTCGTGGTCACGCTTCGGAACGTCTCCGACTCCAACGGCTTCCCTGTTTGTACGACGACCGCGTACGCGAAGGACGGACACGCGCTGTTCGACCGGGGCATCCCGATCTGGGTCGTCGGCGGGGAGCCGAGTGGCCCACCCGTCCAGCGCGGCACGAAGCTGCGTCTCGTCTGGTACTTCGACGATCCCGCCCGCGATTCGACCTACGTCCAGCATGCGACGTGGGCACCGGTCACCATCGACCACTACACCGCGTCGTGTCACGGACGACCAGACTCGCAGGTGCCGATCTGATGCGGTTCACGGAAACCACTCTCAAACTCGCCCGCGTCATGCGTGTGCCGCTGGCACTCGCCATGCTTTCACTGGCCGCGCTATCTGCGTCCGGCTGCGGACAGTTCTCCGGCGACTGCTCCGGCGCCACTGCGGACGGTGCTGGGAACTGCATCCCGTACGACCACGGGCCAACTGTGGCGCAGCAAGCAGCCTTCAACCACTACGGCGACCAAGCCGAGCAAGTCGTCTGCTTCAACCATCGGACATTCCGCCATCAAGGCGTGCGCTACCACGGGTACGGCTGCAAGGCGATTCGGGGCGGCCACATGCAGAACGACGAGATTTACTGCGTCGAAGTCCGCAACGGTGTGGCGCTCACCGACAGTGAAGCCGCTGCGTTGCTTGCTGTCGTACCAGCCGAGCGGCAAAGGTGTCCGACCTGACCCAGACGATGGTCAGCAAGCCGGCGTGAGCGGCCGGACCGAGAACCGGCCTGGCTAAGCCATGCCCGGGACAGGATTCGAACCTGTGTGACCTTTCGGTCAGAGGATTTTAAGTCC
>JAICYJ010000105.1 GCA_025934255.1 Thermoleophilia bacterium
AACCGGGCCGCGATCAGCGACCCGACGAGGCCGCCGATCGCCGACAGCGAGGTGAGCAGGCCGATCACGCCCGCCGACAGGTGCAGGTCGCGCGCGAGCAGCACGAAGATGACCGCACCGGCCATCGAGTTGAAGAAGTTCCCCGACCCGGTGCACATCGCGATCGAGCGGAGCATCCGGTTGCCGGTGACGAACTTGAGCCCTTCGGCGATCTCGCGCCCCAGATGCCGGTCGGGCTTGCGTTCGGGTTTGGGCACGCGCGCCTTGATCGCGGTCACCCACGACGCCGACCAGAGGAAGCTGATCGCGTCGAGGAGCACCGCGTACGGCGCGGTGAGGGCCTGGATGAGCACGCCACCGACGGCCGGCGCGGCGACCTGGGACACCGACTCGCTGGCCTGCAGCTTCGCGTTGCCCTCGACCAGCGCGTCGCGGTCGACGAGTTCGGGCAGGTAGGACTGGTAGGCCACGTCGAAGAACACCGTGCTGACGCTGACCACCAGCGCGACGACGTAGAGCTGCCCGATCGTCAGGATTCCGAACAGCCGGAACAGCGGGATCGAGCCGAGCGCGGCGAACCGCACCACGTCGTTCAGGATCAGCACCCGGCGAAAGCGCATCCGGTCGACCCAGGCGCCGGCCGGCAGGCCGACGACGAGGAAGGCCAGCATCTCGAACGTCGCGATGAGACCGACCTCGAAGGTCGAGGCGTGCAGTACGAGGATGGCCACCAAGGGCAGCGCCAGCTGCGAGATCGCGGAGCCGAACTGGCTGACCGTCTCGCCGATCCACAACCGCCGGAAGTCCAGGTGGTGCCAGAGCCCGCCGCGGCGGCGGATCGTCTCGACGGGCGTGGGCTGGTCGGTCACGGCAGGGAGGATTCTCGCCGGGCGGGCCGGACCGCAACCGAGTTAGGCCGGTGCATGCTGCTCGGCCGGGGGCTCGGCGTAACTCGGCAGCTCACGCATCGTCCGCAGCGGCGAGAGGAACACCGGCAGGAACGCCAGGCTCATCCCGGCCGCGGCGATGAACAGCGTCTCGCGGGTGCCCAGCCAGGCGCCCAGCACGCCGCCGATCAGGCCGCCCAGCGGCATGGTGCCCCAGACGAAGAACCGCATCGTGGCGTTCATCCGGCCGAGCAGTTCGGGCGGGCACAGCCCCTGCCGGAAGCTGACCTGGGTGATGTTGTAGACGACCACGCCACCCCAGAACGCGACCTGCCCGAGCGCGAGCAGCACCAGCGTCCAGTCGCGATGGACGAACGGCACGATGAACCAGGTCGGCGCGGTGAGCGCGACCGGGATCCAGATCGCCGGCCCCTGCCCGAGCCGGCGCGCGACCCGTCCGGCGATCAGCGATCCGACCAGCCCGCCGATCGCGGCCGTCGAGGTGATCAGGCCGATGATGCCCGCGGACAGGTCCAGTTCCCGGGCGAGCAGCACGAGGTACACCGCGCCGCCGATCGAGTTGAACAGATTGGACGTCCCGGTGCACATGGCGATCGAACGCAGCAGTCGGTTCCCCGCGACGAACTTCAGGCCGGTAGCGATCTCGCGGCCGAGGTGCCTGTCGGGCTTGCGGGCCGGCTTGGGCGAGCGCGCACGGATGCGGGTCAGCCAGGCCGCCGACCAGAGGAAGCTGAGCGCGTCCAGGAACACCGCGCCGGGGGCGGTCAGTGCCTGGATCAGGGCACCGCCCGCCGACGGACCGGCCACCTGCGCGACCGACTGGCTGGCCTGCAGCTTGGCGTTCCCCTCGACCAGCTCGGTACGGCTGACCAGCTCGGGCAGGTAGGACTGGTAGGCGACGTCGAAGAAGACGGTGGCCACCCCGACGGTCAGCGCGACGGCGTAGAGCTGGCCGATCGTGAGGGCGTCGAACAGCGCGGCGAGCGGCAGCGACCCGAGCGCCAGCGCGCGGATGACGTCACCGGTGATCAGCACCCGACGGTGCCGCATCCGGTCGACCCAGGCACCGGCGGGCAGGCCGATGAGCAGGAAGGCGAGCGTCTCGAAGGTGGTCAGCAGCCCGACCTCGAACACGCTGGCGTGCAGCGTGTTGATCGCGACCAGCGGCAACGCCAGCTGGCTGATCATCGTGCCGAACTGGCTGACCGTGTCACCGATCCAGAGCCGGCGGAAATCCAGGTGGTGCCAGAGGCCGCCGCGTGGGCGGGGGTCGGCGGCGGGTGCTGCATCGCTCACGGTTGGCCAGCCTGCGCCACTGATTGAGAAATGTCAATCACTTGCCTAAGCTGTCTGCCATGGGGGAACGCCGGGTCGCCACGGACGAGGAGATGCGCGCCCTCGCCTCCACGCTGCGGCTGCGGATCCTGCGAGTGTGCAGGGAGCCGCGGACGAACCGGGAGATCGCCGCCGCCGTCGCGCGCGACCCGGCCAGCACGCTGCACCACGTGCGGCGGCTGGTGGACACCGGCTTCCTGGCCGCGCAGCCGGTGCGCCGTGGCAGCCGCGGTGCGCGCGAGATCCCCTACCTCGCGACGGGCAAGTCCTGGCAGCTCAGCTCGCCGGGCGCCGGGCGGGTCCTCCTGGACGTGTTCCTGGACGAGGTCGCTCTTGTCCCCGCGACCGACCTCGACACGTCCCGGCTAGGGCTGCGCCTGCCCCCCGCGCAGATGGAGGAGTTCCGCGACCGGCTACAGGCGCTGCTCGACGAGTTCGCCGCGCAGCCCGACGACCCCGACGCGCCGCCGTGGTCGGTGTTCCTGGCGATCCACCCCGACCCGAACCGCCCCTGATCCGCGCGCTCCCCGTTGAGTGGCGGGTTCGCGGCTCAGTGGCGACCTATAACCCGCCACTCAACGCGAAAGCCGCCACTCAACGGGAGGGTCAGCCGTCCTGGCGGCGCAGTAGGACGACGCCCGAGGCGACCAGGAGCACCGCCAGCGCGGCGAAGACGCCGAACTCGATCCACTGGAAGCCCCAGTAGCGTCCGCCGGGCTGATAGGTGACCCGGAACCGGAAGCCGCTCGCGTTCAGGCACTCGTCCATCGTCTCGCGGGTTCCGCTGCGGCTGCACCCGGTCGGCGCGGTGATGGGTCCGGACAGGACGTGCCCGTGCAGCGTGAGCTCCTTGCTGATGGTGAACGATCCCGACGGCACGCCATCGCCGCCGGAGGACATCGGCAGGGAGCGGACGAGCGGTGCCATGAAGTGGGGGCGCAGGTAGTTCTCGATCGCGATCCGCACCACCACGAAGCCGCCGATCGTGGTGGCCATCGCCGGCAACGTGCGCCGCCACAGCACGCCGGCGAGGAAACCGAGCGCCGACGCGAACAGCGCATACCCGACCGGGGTCACGCCCTGGATGTCGAACTGCAGGCCGTTGAAGCGGCTCTCGACCTGCGCGTTGTGCGTGTTCGACCACCAGGTCACCAGCCCGGCCACAGCGGCACTGGAGGCGAGCGTGAACACGAACAGGGCGAGCAGCTTGGACCACAACCAGCGGCGCCGGGTGATCGACTGGGCCCAGACCAGCGCGGTCGTGCCCGCCTCCACCTCCCGGCAGACGACGGTCGCGCCCCAGAAGACGCCGATCAGCAGCGGGACCGCCACGGTGATGTTCACCAGCGTGGTCATGGCCTGGTAGCCGTCGAAGAGGCCGCCGCACGTGTTGCCGGATCGGCAGGCGATCAGCGCGTCCGCGAGCTTGCGGCCGGTGATCAGGACCGGTACCGCGAACGCGAGGACGGCCGCGGCGGCTATCGCGACCTGGGCGCGGTGCTGGCGCCACAGGACCCAGATCATGCCGACACCTCGCGCACGACACTCTCGTCAGGCCGGCCGGCGCTCATGCCGAGGTAGGCGAGCATGATCTCCTCCAGGCTCAGCTCGGACTGCTCCCAGGCCGGGTCGTGCAGCGGGCCGTTGAGCCGCACCCACACGCTGACCTGGCGTGCCGTCCGTTCCACCCGCAGCACGGTGTGCTCGCGTTCCAGCGCGGCGGTGTCCCTGCGGCCGGACGTCAGCAAACGGTGACCGGCCAGGACGTCGTCGAGGTCGTCGGCGAGCACCGTGCGGCCCTCGGCGAGAACGACGAGGTGATCGCACACGCGCTCGAGGTCGGCGACGAGGTGGCTGGAGAGCATGACGGTGATGCCGTGCTCGACGACCGCCTCGGCCAGCGTGCTCAGGAAGTCCCGGCGGGCGAGCGGATCGAGCGCTGCCACCGGTTCGTCGAGCAGCAGCACCCGGGGGTGCTTGGCGAGCGCGAGCGCTAGCCCGACCTGCGCGCGCTGGCCGCCGGACATCGTGCCCACCCGCTGCCCGAGCGGGATGTGCAGCGACTGCAGCCGTTCGCGGCCCGCGGCGTCGTCCCACCGCGGGTTCAGATGCGCGCCCATGCGCAGGTGGTCCTCGGCCGACCAGCGGCGGTAGAGCGGGATCTCCTGGGCCAGGAAGCCCACCTCGGCGAGGAACGCGGGGTCGTCGGCAGGCGCCGCCCCGGCAACCTCGGCGGTGCCCGCACTCGGACGGCTCAGCCCGGCCAGCATCCGCAACAGCGTGGTCTTGCCCGCCCCGTTCGCGCCGACCAGCCCGCAGACCCGACCGGCCGGCACCGAGAACGTGCAGTCCTTCAAGGCCCACTTCGCCCGGTACCGCTTGCCCAGTCCGGCCACACGCAGGGCCGCGGCAGGGGTGTTCATGCGATCGCCTCGTCGGCCGCGGCCCGCAGGCCGGCGCGCACCATGCTCTCGATGTCCGCGTCGGCCAAGCCGGCGCCCTGTGCCCGCGCGATCCACGTGGCCAGGGTGCGGCGCAGCGCGGCCTGCTCGTTCGGCGGCGGACCGTCCGGGCGGCGCAGCACGAACGTGCCGACCCCCTGACGGCCCTCGACGAGGCCCTCGCGCTCGAGGTCGCGGTAGGCCTTGAGCACGGTGTTCGGGTTGATCGCGAGCGAGCCCACAACCTCCTTCACCGTGGGCAGCCGGTCGCCGGGACGCAAGGTGCTGTTCAGCAGCGCCTGGCGGACCTGCTCCACGAGCTGGACGTACGGCGGCACGTTGGACCGCGCCGACAGATGAAACCGAATCATTGAGACACCTACTTATCTAGGGATCTAGATAAGTAGAGCAGTGAGCGTGCCCGGCGTCAATGAGCGACGGCTAAGTAAGGCCGCCCGCCTGCCCCGGGAGCGGGACACGCGGACGGCATCATGCAGCACGACCCCGTGCCGTGACGGCATCGGGTTCTGCTGGCGCAGACGCTCACAGAACCCGATGCCGCC
>JAICYJ010000036.1 GCA_025934255.1 Thermoleophilia bacterium
AGGCCACCGTCTGCATCGAGAAGCCGCAGCGCGGCATCTCCGGGGTGCCCTTCATGAACAGCATCACGCGGTTCTGCGCGATCGAGTTCAGCACCTCCTGGCGGATCTCGTCCTCGGTGATGATCATTGCGTTGCCTCCGTCTTGATCTTGAGTGCGTGGATTGGCCGGCCGGGGCCGAGCAGGTGGTCGACGGCGCCGTTCACCAGCCGGTGCTGCTCGATCAGCGGCAAACCGGTGAACTGCGGCGCCCGCACGTGCGCGTACAGGTGGTCTCCGCCCGCCATGTCCTCGACGCTCACCTCGGACCCGGGCAGCGCCGTGCGGATCAACCCCTCGATTTCGGCGATGTCAGCCACGCCACGAACATTAGCGAGTGATGTGACGCGGCCGATTCGGCAAAGCAGGAACGGCTACCCTTCAAGGCAAATACTCGTCGAAACGCCCGGAGGAGGGGCGCCGACACATGTTGTATCTGCTGCTGTTCATTCCACCCCTGATCCTCGGTGCCCTCGGGCAGATGTGGGTCAAGCGCGCCTTCGCTGACGGTTCCAAGGTGCACGCCGCGACCGGTATGACCGGGGCCCAGGTGGCCCGCCGCATGCTGGAGTCGGGCGGCCTGGACGTTGGCATCGATTCGATCGGCGGCTCGCTCAGCGACCACTACGACCCGCGTGCGAAGGTGATGCGCCTGAGCCAGCCCGTGGGCAACTCGGACACGATCGCCGCCGTCGCCGTCGCCGCCCATGAGACCGGGCACGCCTTCCAGGACGCGCGGCGCGAGTCCATGTTCCGCATGCGCGGATCGCTCGCCCCGGCCGTCGGCTTCGCCTCGCAGGCGTGGTTCCCGCTGGCCATGATCGGATTTTTCGCACAGGCCAGCGGCCTGATCCTGGTGGGCGCCGCGATCTTCGCCGTCACGGTGGTGTTCCAGCTGGTGACGCTGCCGGTCGAGTTCGGCGCCAGCCGCCGCGCCATGCAGATGCTGGGCGCGCAGGGGATCCTGATGCCGGAGGAGCTGCCGGTCGCCCGCAAGGTGCTGACCGCCGCCGCCCTCACCTACGTGATCGGAACTCTGATCGCGGTCTACCAGCTGGCGATCCTGCTGCTGCAGTCGCGCAACTAACGCCGCACGCTCTATCGTGCGGGCCGTGCGCCTGATCAGCTTCCGCATCGACGAGGGGCCGCCGCGCGCCGGCATCTGCGACGGCGAGATCGTCCACGACACGGGCCTTGGCATGCGCGACCTGCTGGCCCGCGGAATCGACCGGGCGCGTCCGATCTCGCAGCACCCGCGGGCGGCCGTGCAGCCGCTGCCGGCGGTGCCCGATCCGGGCAAGATCATGTGCATCGGGCGCAACTACCGCGAGCATGCCGCCGAACAGGGCGCCGAGGCGCCGGCCCAGCCGCTGGTGTTCGCCAAGTACCCGTCCGCGCTGATCACCGACGGCGAGCCGATCCGCCTGTCGCCGCTGACCTCGCAGGTCGACTGGGAGGCGGAGCTGGTGGTCGTGATCGGCCGCCCCGGCAAGCACATCGGCGAGAGCAGCGCCTGGCAGCACGTGGCCGGCTACACGGTCATGAACGACGTGTCCGCCCGTGACCTGCAGCGCGGCGACGGCCAGTGGACACGGGCCAAGAGCCTGGACACCTTCGCGCCGCTGGCCGCGGAGCTGGTCAGCGCCGACGAGATCCACGATCCGCACGACCTGGCGATCCGCTGCTGGGTGAACGACGAGCTGATGCAGGACTCGTCGACCGGCAACATGATCCACACCATCCCGAAGCTGGTCGCGCACCTGTCGCAGGCCTTCACGCTCGAGCCGGGCGACCTGATCGCCACCGGCACCCCCGCCGGCGTGGGCGCGTTCCGCGACCCGCCCGTGTTCCTGCGGGCCGGGGACGTCGTGCGCTGCCAGGTCGACGGCGTGGCGACGCTGGAGAACCCGGTGGCCTGATGACGCGGAGGCGGCCGTGATTGCGACGATGGCCGGCGCCCCGATCTCGATCGAGCACGTCGGGCACGGCTACGGCCCCTTGTCGGTGCTGCACGACGTCAGCCTCGAGATCGCGGCCGGCAGCCGATTGGCGGTGGTCGGTCCCAGCGGCTGTGGCAAGTCCACGCTGCTGCACCTGATCGCGGGCCTTGAGCAGCCGCGCGCCGGCGCCATCTCGGTGGCCGGCGGCGACCTGCCCGAGCGGCGCCTGGCCGGCTGCGCGCTGATGCCGCAGGATGACCTGCTGCTGCCCTGGCGAAGCGCGCTCGACAACGCGGCGCTGCCGCTGATGAACGCCGGCGTGGGCCGCGGCCAGGCGCGGGAGGCGGCGCTGCCGCTGTTCCGCCGCTTCGGGCTGGAGGGCTTCGAGCAGGAGCAACCGCGGCGGCTCTCGGGAGGCATGCGGCAGCGGGTGGCGTTCCTGCGCACGCTGCTGGCGGGGAAGGGCGTGCTGCTGCTGGACGAGCCGTTCGCGTCGCTGGACGCGCTCACGCGGGAGGAGCTGGGCGGGTGGCTGGCAGAGACGCTCGACCAGGAGCCGCGCACGGTGGTGCTCGTGACCCACGACGTGGACGAGGCGCTTCGCACCTGCGAGCGGGTGGCCGTGCTGTCGCCGCGGCCGGGCCGGCTGCTGCTGGACGCGCCCAGCACGCACCTCAGCCACGACGATCTGATGGAGGCACTGCGATCGTGAAACGGTTCGCCTGGGTGGGGGTGCTGGCGGGGCTGCTGCTGGCGTGGGAAGCCTGGGTCGACCTGCGGTCGGTGCCCGACTACCTGCTGCCGTCGCCGAGCGGGATCGCCTCGGCGCTGTGGGACGAGCGCTCGACGCTGCTGTCGCAGGCCGCCGTGACCGCTCGCGAGATGCTGCTCGGCTTCGCGCTGGCGGTGATCCTCGGCCTGGGCGCGGCGATCCTGCTGCAGCGCCTGCCCTGGCTGCGCTCGGCCGTCTATCCGCTGCTGGTGGCGTCGCAGAGCATCCCGGTCGTGGCGATCGCGCCGTTGCTCGTGATCTACCTCGGCTTCGGCCTGTCGCCGAAGGCGCTGATCGTGGCGCTGGTCTGCTTCTTCCCGATCACGGCCAACGCGCTGGACGGGTTTGCGTCGGCGCCGGCCGAGCTGCGCAGCACCATGCGCACGCTGAACGCCACCCCGCGGGCGATCTTCTGGCGGGTGGAGCTGCCGTGGGCGTCGCCGCGCGTGTTCACGGGCGCACGCATCGCCGCGTCCTACGCGGCCGTGGCGGCGCTGTTCGCAGAGTACGCGGGCGGCTCCGGCGGGCTGGCGGACTCGATGCACGACCAGCTCGACACCCAGCTGGTGGGCGCCGCGATCCTGCTGCTGGCGCTGCTCGCGCTGGCCCTGTTCGGGCTGGTGACGCTGCTCGAACGGGTCATGATCCCGTGGGCGCGCGAGGGCTGACGATCTAGACTCCGTCGCGTACACACGTTTGCCGGGGAGTCCCGAACGGGGCTGAGAGGGCGCGCACCGCGTCGACCCGTCGAACCTGATCCGGATCATGCCGGCGAAGGGACGCAAGCAATGCCACGACCACTCCTTCCGCTCCTCGCGCTGCTGGCGCTGGCCGCGGGCTGCGGCGGCAGCAGCGGCGCCACCTCGGGCGGCGCCGCCGTCAAGGACGTATCGCTGCAGCTCGACTGGTACCCGAACCCTGACCACGTCGGCCTCTACACCGCCATCGACCGCGGCTTCTTCCGGCGCGCCGGCCTGGCAGTGACCCCGCGCCAGCCGACCGACGTGTCCGACCCGATCAAGCTGGTCGCCGCCGGGCGCACCGACCTCGGCATCTCCTACGAGCCGGAGCTGTTCTTCGCACAGCAGCAGCACGCGCCGGTGGTGGCCGTGGCGGCGATCGTCCCCACCGCCCTCAACTCGATCATCACGACCGAGCAGGGCATCGCGACGCCGGCCGGGCTGCGCGGCAAGACGATCGGCGTCGACGGCAGCGCCTCGACCAACGCCTACGTCGACACGGTGCTCCGCACGGCCGGACTCGCCTCCGGGGACGTGCACCTCGTCACCGTCGGCTTCAACCTGCTGCCGGCGCTGCTGGCCGGCCGCGTGGATGCGATCGCCGGCGGCTTCCAGAACATCGAGGGCGCGGAGCTGGCCGCGCGCGGCCTGCATCCGGTGGTGTTCCCGGTCGACCGCTACGGCGTTCCCGGCTACGACGAGCTGGTGGTGGTCGCGAACAGCGAGCGGCTGGCGAGCGACGGCGGCTACCGGCACGAGGTGCGCGCGTTCGTCTCGGCGCTGGCGGCCGGCACGTCCTACGCGAAGGCCCACCCCGCGGCAGCGCTGGCCGTGATGCGCGCCAACTCGTCCCGCGACTACAGGAACGCCCTGGCGACGTCGGTGCCGGAGACGCTTCGGCTGCTGGACACGACATCGCTGGATCCCGCCGCCTGGAACCGGTTCGGCCGCTGGATGCAGGCTCAGGGCCTTCTCAAGAGCCCGCCGGACGGCGCCGCTCTGGTGGCCCGGCCCTGAACCGTCACGTGCCTAGAATCCCCGTGTGGAGCACGATTCTCTCAAGGGCCAGCTGCTGATCGCGGCGCCGATGCTGCTCGATCCCAACTTCCGGCGCACCGTCGTGCTGTTGCTCGAGCACACGCCGGAGGGCGCGATCGGCGTCGTCCTCAACCGCCCCTCCGACACCGAGGCGCGAGAGGCTGTCCCCGACCTGCGGGCAGTGCTGCTCGACGACGAGCCGATCTTCCTGGGCGGCCCGGTGCAGCCGGAGACCGTGATCGCGCTGGCCGACCACAACGACCCGCTCGAGGACGAGGCCATCTGCGGCTCGATCGCGTCGCTCGAGTTCGACGAGGATCCCGACAACCTGCACAGCTCCGTCAGCCGGGCGCGCGTGTTCGCCGGTTACGCCGGCTGGAGCACAGGACAGCTCGAGGACGAGATCGACGAGGAGGCCTGGTTCATCGAGCAGGCGCTGCCGGGCGACGTGTTCAGCACCGAGCCGGAACGGCTGTGGTCGTCGGTGCTGGAGCGCATGGGCGACCAGTACCGGCTGCTGGCGCGGATGCCCGAAGACCCGCGCATGAACTAACTTGTCCCCCACCCGTGCGAAGGGAGCGAGATGAGCACCACGCAGAGCGGTACCGGCTGGAGCGTCGCGCACGTCGATGACGTGCCCCCGGTCAAGCCGGACTGGCCGGACACCTGGAAGTCGATCCGCCACCACTTCGGTGTCCTCGCGTTCGGCATCAACGCCGTCACCAAGGACGAGGGCAAGGTGCTGATCCCCGAGCACCACGAGCAGGAGTCGGGGCAGCAGGAGGTGTACTTCGTGCACCGCGGCAGCGCCCTCGTCACCCTGAACGGCGAGACGGTGACGGCCGCCGCCGGCGCGGTGGTCGCGGTCGAGCCCGGCACCACGCGCAGGTTCGAGGCGGCGTCCTCGCCGACCACGCTGCTCGTGATCGGCGGCACGCCCGGCAAGGCGTACGAGATCGGAGACTGGGAGAAGTAGCGCGCCGCGCCGTTAGGGAACGGTCAGGCGCTTCTGATAGCAGACGCTCTTGGGATCGGTCAGGTACGGCCCCCAGCAGGGGCCGCGCCGGTAGCCGGCACGCTCGTAGAGGCGGATGGCGTCGAGCAGGCGGTCGCCGGTCTCGAGCCGCAGCGTGTCGAAGCCGAACTCGACGGCCCACCGCTCCAGCGCCTCGAGCACCGTGCGGCCGACGCCGACGCCGCGCGCCTCCGGTGCCACGTACATGCGCCGGATCTCGCCGCCGCCCTCTGGGTGCCGACAGATGCCGCCGCAGCCGATCACCTCACCCTCGCGCAGCGCCACCAGAAACACGCCGTCGGGCGGCTCAAACTCCCCGTCGCGCGGCGGCGCGCCGGAGCCGCCCTCGCCGCCGTAGCGGGCCGCCATCTCGGCCTGCTGACGGGCGGTCATCTCGGTCAGCTCGCTGAGCCGGCGCGGTTCGATCCTGATCGACATCCGGGCAACGATAACCGCCATGTGTGGAGGATGATCGCTGCGGGTAGCACCCCAGCATGTCCGATCGGCAGCGACAGATTCCCGACACGCCGACCGGTCCGCCGCCACCCGGGCACGACCGCGACACTCCCGACCTGCCGCGTCGCGACGCGGGGGAGCCGGCCGAGGGAAACCTCGTGAAGGACGGTCAGGTGCGCACGGATCACCCCTCCACCGCCGAGCCTCAGAAGGGACGCTCCTCTCAGGACGAGGCGGGTGATACGGCGGCCGAGTCGGTGATCGAGTCGCTGCAGGCGGACTCCAGGATCACCAAGGGCAGCGATCCGGATTCGCCGGTGGCGGGCCTGCTCGCCGCTGCCGCGGCCGCGAACGGCCCCCTCGACGAGGGCGCATACCGCCGGTTCCTGGCGGAGACAGATCTCCACTGGGCCGGCGTCGAAGACCTGGAAGCCCGCTACGGCTCGTTCCAGTCCGCGCTGGCCGAGGCCGGCATCGCGCCGGCACCCTGAAGCGTCAGCCGGCGCCGGCGTGGACGACGAGGCCGCCCACGCGGTCGAGGTCGTCCGCGAGCTCACCCAGGTGCTCGTACACCGCTTCGGCGCCCGCGCCCTCGAGCTCGCTGCGGGCGAAGCCGCCGGTCAGCACCGTCACCGCCGGCAGCCCCGCGGCCGAGGCGGCCAGGCAGTCCCACGGCGAGTCGCCGATCACCACCGCCGCGTCGCATCCCGACTGCTGAAGCGCGATCTGGATCGGTTCCGGATCCGGCTTGGATTGCGACCCGTCGGCCGCCGAGGTCGATGCCCAGACGAGATCCTCCGCGTCCAGCAGACCGACGTAGTACTCCACCTCGTGCCGCTCGGCCGAGCTGACCAGCACCGCCACGACGTCACGGGCGACCAGACGTTCCAGCAGGTCGCGGGCGTGCGGCAGCGGGACGACCCGATCACGGACCGCGGCGAAGCGGCGAGCGTGCTCATCGATCGCCTGCTCCGCCACGCTCGCAGCGTCGCGCTCCCCGAGCAGCTCCTCGAGCAACCGCTCACCCCGCATGCCGATCAGCCTGTGCGCGCGGGACGTGGGGATGTCGAATCCGCACGCGCGGATCGCGGATGACCACGCGCTGGCATGCAGGTAGGTCGAGTCGACCAGCGTGCCGTCGATGTCGATCAGCGCCGCCATGCGATCGCCCGGGTTTAGGTTCTCGGTCACGTCACCGTCCCGTCAGCATCGCCGGCACCGGATCGGGCTCCGGCCGCGGGATGTCCGGTACGGGTGGCGCCGGATCCGGCTCGCTGGGCGGCGTGGGCGGCTCGGGGATCGGCAGCGACGGATCGGGCGGCACCGGCGTCGGCGGCGCGCCCGGCGGCTGAGGCATGGACGACTCTGGCATGGCGGCTGACTACCCGAGCCGCGGCGCCGCGAAACCACGGCGCCCGCCCTGCAGAGACGGGTCGGGGCCGGCCGTTCGGCCGGCCCCAATCTGCCGCTACGGAGTGACCTTGTCGACTCCGCTCTTGATCTTGTCGGCGGCGTCGTCTACGCCCTCCTTGAGATCGCCCTTGGCCTGGTCGCGCTTGCCCTCGGCCTCGAGATCGGGATCGTCCTTGAGCTGACCCGCCTTCTCCTTGGCGGTGCCCTTCATCTGATCGATGTTCTCACCCATGTCCTGTACCTCCTCCCGGCATGCATCATTCGGTCATGGGGTCCATGCCCGCGGCGGGCGGGGACGAAACGACGGACGCCGAACGCCCCGGCCATCTCGCGCGCCTGCCCAGCAGCGCGAGCAGCGCGGGCGCCAGCAGGGAACGGACGAGAAAGGTCTCGACCAGGATGCCCACGGACATCACCGCGGCCAGCTCGCGGAACGACCGGATCGGGATCAACGCCACCAGGGCGAAGCTGGCAGCCAGCGACAGCCCGGCCGCGCGGATCGCGCGCGACGCCCGCGGGGCAGCGCTCGCGATCGCGTCGCGCATAGGCCGGTTCTCCCCCTCCGCCCAGATCTTGCCGACGATCAGGACGTTGTAATCCGAGCTCAGCGAGACCAGCAGCACGGCTCCGGCGAACGGCACGTAGTAGGTGATGTCGGGATAACCCAGCACGTCCTGGAAGAACCAGACGGTCAGGCCCAGCGTGGCGGCCACGCTGAGCACGTTCACCGCCAGCAGCACCAGCGGCGCCACCAGCGCCCGCATGAACAGCGCCATCAATACCAGGTTCACGAGCAGCACCGCCAGCGCGATCTTGAGCGCGTCGCCGGAGACGGCGTCGACGGCCGACTGGGCGAGCGCCGTCTGGCCGGCGTACTCCACGGATGCATCGCCGAGACCTGCCGAGCCGACGAGTTCCGGCATCCGCGCCTGGAGCTGGGCAACGTCGCGAACTGCGGCGGGGGACAGCGGATCGGCATCCGACACCAGCACGTACCTGGCCGCCCGCCGGTCGCTGGTCAGGAACGGCTGCACCGACGTCCCGTTGATCCGCTCAGTCGGTCCCACCGCCGCAGCGAAGCCGGGCTGGCGGCGCAGCTCCTGTTCCAGCCGGCCGAGCTCCGCCGTGGGAAGTGGGGTTCCCCGATCCTGGACGATCACCTCCAGCGGGGCGAGGGCGCCGGGAGCGAAGCCGGCCTCGGCGGCGCGGGCCGCGACCTGCGGCCGGCTGTCGGCGGGGAGTCCCGAGATCACGTCCACGCCCAGGTTCAGCGAGCGTGACTGCAGGGCGGCAACGGCCAGCACGGCCACGCAGGCGAGACCGATCAGCGCGGCCAGCGGCCGCCCTGCCGCCAGGTGGGCGACCCGCTGGCCGAGCGGCCGGCGCGTCGACGCGTCGTCCTCGTCCCTCACCGGTCGCACCGGCCACACCGAGAACCGGCCCAGCAGGGCGATCAGGGCGGGCACGAACACCAGCGAGACCAGCATCGCGACGGCCACCGTGACGGCCAGCGCCGGCGCCAGCTCGCGGAAGAACCCGAGCGAGGAGGCGCGCAGCGCCAGCAGGCTCAGGGACAGGATCACGCCGCCGGTGAACACGATCGGGATCACGGCCAGCGCAGCGGCCCGCACCCCGTCGCGCGACCCCGTTCCCGACCGCAGCTGATCCCGGAACTCCGACAGGAAGAACACGGCGTAGTCGGTGACCACTCCCAGCAGCAGCGCCACCACCAGCGGCTCCACCTCCTGCGGCAGCGGGTTGCCGCTGAGCCGCGCGACCTCGGTCAGCGCCCACAGCGTGATCGGGAAGGCCACCCCGATCGTCGCCATCGTGACGACCGCGGCACCCGGCGCCCGGAACACTGCGAGCACGATCAGGGCGATCACCAGCACGGTCAGCAGCTCCACCAGGCCGATCCGATCCAGGATCAGGGTGCCCTGCTCGATCCGCGCCGGGGTGACCCCGGTGACCCCGACCGGCGCGGCGTCGGGCCCCGCAGCCTTCAGATACGCCTGGGCCGCATGCGTGCGCTCGTTCGGCGTGTATGAGCCGTCGAACACCAGGTGGGTGATCGCGGTGGTCGAGTCGCCCGTCGACGCGGGCGCGCCGGGGACGTTGATGAACGGGATGGCGAGGCGTGCCCCGGATCGGTCCTGGCCGCGGCTGACCGCGACGGCCCGTGAGATCACCCGGGTCTGGGCATCGCGGCTGAGGCCGTCGGGGTCGCGCTGCACGACGATCACGTCGCTGCCGGCCGGAGCGCGGAACAGGCGCAGCGAGTCGGCCTCGGCCTGCAGCGCCGGCGAATCCTTGGGGATCAGGTTGAGCACGGGGCCGCCGGTCTGGAACGGGTTCGCGTGCAGACCGGCCACGACCGCGCCGGCGACAAACGCCGGGACCACGAGGAACCGCAGCCGAACGGCGATCCAGGCGAGCGCCCGGGTCGCGACCCCGGAGGCATGCGGCCGCCGGCTCATGCCGGCTCGGCTTCCGGCGTCCCGCGGACGCGCTTCAGCTCGGCATCGAGCTCGGCGCCCACCAGCAGCGCCAGGCTCGACAGCCACAGCCAGGTCATGGTCACGATCACGGCCGCCAGCGACCCCCAGACCTTGTTGTAACCACCGAAGCGGTCGGCGTAGATCGCGAGCCCGGCCGAGGCGATCACCCACACGGTGACGGCCAGCACAGCTCCCGGCGTGATCACGTGGAACTTGCGATAGTCGACATCGACGTCCGGCCCCAGGTACAGCACACCCCCGAACACGAACAAGAGACCCAGGACGAGCAGCGGCCAGCGCCCGTAGTCCCACAGCCAGGCCACGGCGGCGATGCCAGTCTGATCCTGGAGCCAGCTGCTGATCGTCGGGCCCAGCACCAGCATGAACACCACCAGCGCCACCGCCAGCAGCGCCACAAGGATCATCAGCAGCGCCACGATCCGCTTGCGCACGAAGCCGCGGGTCTCGGTCAGCTCGTGGGCGGCGTTCAGCGACCACATGACGGTCTGCATGGCTCCGCTCAGCGACCACAGCGCGAACACGGCGCCGACGACGATCATGACGTCGCTCCGGTCGGATGCGAGCAGCTGCGTCATGCTCGCGCGCACCAGCGCGAGCACGCTGTCGGGCACCACGCTGTTGAGGTGGTCGAGCAGCGTCTGCATCGAGCCGGTCCCGACCGTGGCGCTGAACACGCCCACCGCCAGCAGCAGCGCCGAAGGAATGGCAAGGAAGCCGTTGAAGGCGATCGCCTGGGCCAGGTGCGGGATCTGGTCGGCCTGTGCGTGAACCACCGCGCTGATGACCACGCGGCGAAAGCCGGGCTTCGAAGGAGGGCTATCGGGGGTATCTGCATGCATGCGGCCTCGTGGTTTTGGGGAGGTGCCGGCCGGGAACGTCCCTCCCGGTTGGCTATACCTGATTGGAGGAACAATCATGCCTATCCGTACCGAGGGAGTACCGGGGACGATCCGGCGGTCGCCTGAGAAGGTGCGCCGGACATACCGCGAGACGCTGGACAGCACCCACGAGCAGTACAGCTCCGAGGAGCGTGCGCACCGGGCGGCCTGGGCGTCGGTCAAGCACGTGGCCGAGAAGGTCGGGGACCACTGGGAGCTGAAGGACGAGCAAGGCCCGTCAGACGACCAGGACGCGCAGCGCGGCGCGGCTGCGCTGAACCACCCCAAGCCCACGGCGGGCGGCGTCGACGTGCGCGGCCATACCCGGGACGAGCTCTACGAGCGCGCGCGGCGGGCCGGCGTCAAGGGCCGTTCCAGGATGAACAAGCTGGAGCTGGCTCAGGCCATCGCCCGGCGCAACGGCTAGCGCACGGGCGGACGTCACCCTCGCATAAGCGACATCGCAACTACGCTGCCGGAATGGAGCCGATCCGCGTGATCACGTGAGTGCTCCGGCTCCGGCGAGCTTCACGTTCGAACCGCTCTTCGCGATCGCCGCCGCAGCGGCCGCTGTGCTGTACGCCCGTGCGGCCCGCGGCCGCGGCGTGCCGGTGTGGCGCGTGCTGGTCTTCGGCTTCGGCTTGCTGCTGGTGGTGGTGCCGCTCAACTCGCCGCTCGAGACGCTGGCCGAGCACTACCTGCTGCTGGCGCACCTGCTGCAGAACGCGATCATCGCCGACTGGGCGCCGCCGCTCCTGATCCTCGGCCTCACGCCCGCCATGCGGGCCGGGATCGAGCGCCGCGGCGGCCGCCCCATGGCGGCCCTGACGACGCTGCCGGTCGCCCTCGCGATCTGGCTGACCGGCTGGTACGGCGTGCACCTGGCGCCCACCTACCAGGCGCTGCTGCGCCACCCAGAGCTCCTGAACCTGGAGCACGCGTTCCTGATCTGCATCGGCCTGATCTTCTGGTGGCCGGTGTTCGGCGCCACCAGGCGGATCGGCGGCGACATCGTGCTCTACCTGCTGGCCGCGTTCGTCGCGGTCTCGTTCCTGGGGCTCGCGTTCACGTTCATCACCCGGCCGTTCTACCCGTACTACGTCGAGGCGCCGAGGCTCTGGGGCCTGTCTCCGAGCGAGGATCAGAACCTGGGCGGCGTGATCATGAACGCCGAGCAGGCGATCGTGTTCCTGTCGGCGCTGGTCTTCGCGATCGCCACGCTGCTCGACCGGCAGGACCGGGAGGCGGCCGGCTACCGCGACTGATCGCGTCGCAGCGCGACCGCGGCGGCAAACAGCGCCACCGCGAACACCGCGGTCTCCGCGAGCACCGCGACCGCGCCGGCGATGCGCTGGTCGGTGAGCGCCGAGGCGCCGCCCAGCTTGGGCGTGTGCTCGTAGAAGCTGTAGAGCGGGCTGGGATAGAGGGCGATGAAGAAGTCCAGCGGCATCATCATCACCAGGGCGATGAACAGGTAGAGCACGCGCCGTGACGGGCTCAGGTATCCGGGGACGATCTCCGCCCACCAGAACAGGAGGCCTGTGACGATGAAGACGAGGTGCTCCACGCCCAGCGCCCAGCGGTGTTCGAGCGCGTAGTCGTAGACCACGGGCAGGTGGATGGCATACCAGGCCACCAGCCACAGCAGCATCGCGACTGCCGGCTGTGCCAGCCGGCGGACGATGCGCAGCCGGTCGACGGCCAGCACCATCGGCGTCAGCAGGCCGAGGATCAGGAGCGGCGGGGCCCAGTCGGCGATCATCACGTTCTGGAGCAGGTGGAAGCTCAGCATCGAGGTCAGCGCGAGGTGCTCGATCGGCGAGAGCAGCGCCACCGCGATCAGCGCCAGGCCGGCGGCAAACAGCGCGCAGCGCGTCCTCTGCACGGGCAGCCCGCGGCGGTGGTAGGACCGGGCCACGACCGCGTAGTCGACGGCGAACACGACGACGGCGATCGCCCATTCCGGGTCGAGGGAAGGTTGCCAGGGATCTAGCATCGGGGCGGCGCCGAGCCTATCGCCGCCCGCTAATGCGTGGGCTCGTCTCGCGGGCCGCCGACCCGGGCGCGGAACACGTGGTACGTCCAGCCCTGGTAGAGCAGGATCAGCGGGACGAAGATCAGGGCCACGACCGACATCACCGCCAGCGTGTAGTGCGCCGAGGCGGCGCTGCTGACCGTGAGGCTGTTGGCGAAGCCGGTGCTCGAGACCATCACCCGTGGAAACAGGCTGGTGAAGAGCGTGGCCACGACCGCGATCGTGCCCAGGCCGGTCATCGCGAACGCCCGGATCTGGCTGCGGCGGCGGACGAACACGACTGCCAGGACGAACGCGGCGATGCCGACCGCGGCGGGCAGCACCGGCGGAAAGACGCTCTTGTCGTTGCGGTCGACGGCAACAACCACCGTCCAGATCAGGAACACGGCACCAAGCGCCGCCGCGACCACCGATAACCGTCGCGAGGCGGCGCCGGCTCGCTCCAGCAGATCGCCCTGCGTGCGCAGCGTCAGGTAGGTGGCGCCGTGGAACGCGAAGATCGCGACCACCGCGACGCCCGCCAGCAGGGTGTAGGCGTTGAACAGGTCCCAGAACGTTCCGTCGAAGTCGCCATGCGAGTTGATCGGGGTGCCGTAGAGGAGGTTCGCGAGCCCGACGCCCCAGATCAGCGAGGCGCCGAAGCTCCCGACCGCGTTCGCCCACAGCCACGCTCGCCGCCATCGCGGGCTGGTGCTCTTCGTCCTCCACTCGAACGAGACCACGCGGATGATCAGGAGGAAGAGCACGGCCAGAAGCGCGATGTAGAGGCCCGTGAACATGGTCGCGTACCAGGCCGGGAACGCCGCGAAGGTCGCGCCGCCGGCCGTCACCAGCCACACTTCGTTGCCGTCCCAGACGGGGCCGATCGACGCGAACATGGCATCCCGCTGTTTGGCATCACGCGGCAGGAACGGCAGCAGCATGCCCACGCCGAAGTCGAATCCCTCCAGCAGGAAGTAGCCCGACCAGAGCACGACGATCAACACGAACCAGAGGTTCTGGAGATCCATCAGTAGCCGACCACCGGCGTCGGAGAGGCCTCGCCCGGCTCGCCGGCCGGGCTCGACGGGTCACGGCCCGCGTAGCGCCGCATCAGCCAGATGTCCAGCACGCCCAGCATGACGTAGAGGCTGACGAACACCGCGAGGCTGATCACGAGCCAGGTCGTTCCCACCGCCGGCGAGTTCGCATTGGAGGTCTTGAGCAGCCCCTGCACGATCCAGGGCTGGCGCCCGAGCTCGGTCAAGAGCCAGCCAAACGTCGTCGCCACGAACGGCACGAAGCTCGTCACCACGCCGATCCAGAGGAACCATTTCAGCCGTTCCAGCCGACGCTTCCAGAACAGGAACGCTCCGACCAGCGACACGAGGGCCACGATCGAGCCCGCGTAGGCCATCCCGCGCATGCTCCAGTAGATGGCCTCGACAGGCGGCAGGTAGTTGCCCTTCCCGTACTGGCGCTCGTACTGGTTGTTCAGCTCCGTCAGCCCGGTCACCTCGCCCTTGAACGAGCCGGTCGAGAGGTATGAAAGCAGCCCCGGGATCTCGATCGAGAAGGCCGGCGTCTGGTCGCTCTCGCTGAAGCCGCCCACCTGGAACAGCGAGAACGCACACTCCTCGCAGTCCTTCCACTGGGCCTCGGCCGCTGAGATCTTCATCGGCTGCAGCTCGGTGACGAGGATCCCGAAGTGGCTGCCGAACCACATGTTGAAGCACGACACCGGCACCAGCACGATCAGGGCCACCTTCGCCGCCGGCCGGAACAGCTCCGCGTTGCGGCCGCGGGCGAAGTGCCAGCAGCAGACCCCGAACACGACCGCCGCGCCGCAGGTGAGGCCGGCCAGGATCGTATGGACGAAGGCGTATATCGCCCAGCGGCTTGAGAGCAGCGCCGACACGCTGGTCAGCACCGCCTGGCCGTTCTCGATCTTGTAGCCGACCGGATCCTGCATGAACGAGTTCGCCACCAGGATGAAGTAGGCCGACAACCAGGTGCCGGCCACCGCGATCCACAGCGTGGCGAGATGCAGGCGCGGCGAGAGCCGGTCCCAGCCGAAGATCCACAGCCCCAGGAACGTCGACTCCAGGAAGAACGCGGCAAGGCCCTCGATCGCGAGCGGCGCGCCGAACACGTTGCCGACGAACTTCGAGTAGACCGACCAGTTCATGCCGAACTCGAACTCCTGGACGAGGCCGGTCGCGACGCCGATCGCGAAGTTGATCAGAAACAGCGTGCCGAAGAAGTGCGTCAGCCGAAGCCACGACTCGTCGCCCGTCCGCCGCCACAGCGTCTGGAAGATCGCGACGATCGGGCCCAGCCCCAGCGTCAGCGGCACGAACAGGAAGTGATAGAGGCTGGTCGTCGCAAACTGGGCCCGCGCCAGATCGACGGTCGTGGCAGAGACGAGCATCACGAGCGCAGGGTCGAACACGGGCCCCAGCGCCGCATCATCCAGACCGAACGAAACCCTCACGCACGGGCGGATACGATCTGCCGATGCTGCGACTTCACTACATCCCCGGCACCGCCGCGATGGCACCGCACGCAGCCCTTGCCGAGGTCGGGGCCGATTACGCGTTGGTCCTGGTCGAAGAGGACGACCGCGGGCAGCGACCCTCGGCGTACCTCTCGCTCAACCCGTGGGGGCAGGTTCCGACTCTCCAGGACGGCGATCTCGTCCTGACCGAGGCGGTGGCGATCATGCTGCACATCGCGGATCGCTTCCCCGAGGCCGGCCTCGGTGCCCCTGTCGGCACACGGGCCCGCTCGGAGCTCTACCGGTGGCTCTCATACCTCTCGTACGCCGTACAGACGACCTACATGCACTGGTTCTACCCCGAGCGGTTCACGACCGATCCCGACGGAGCGGAGGCGATCCGGGACCGCGCGTCCGCCACCTTGCGCCGGCACATCGACTGGATCGATGGCGAACTCGCCACCCGCCCGTGGGTCGTCGACGGGTCGCTGACCGGCGCTGACCTGTTCCTCTTCATGCTCACGCGATGGGGTCGCTTCCAGGAACCGCCGGCATGGGACTCACCGAACCTGCGCACGCACTTCGACCGCGTGCTGCAACGGCCGGGCGTCCAGCGGATGTTGACGGAGCAAGGGCTCGAGTAGCCCCATATGCAAGAGAGGGAACGGCCTGGTTGGGCCGATCCCTCGTATCGGGGCGCCGAGATTCGAACTCGGCCAGACCAACCGGTCGGAGTCGGCTGGATCACGGCGAACCCTGATGGATACCGGTGTCGGCGACGATTCGCACGTAGCGAGAATGCCACCGCAACCGTTCCCGGGGCTTCAGGCCAGACCTCATACAGACCTCAACAGAAGCAGCGGGGCGATCGCCATGAGTATGATCGGCGGCGTCCCCACGACCTCGTGCCGACGAAGCTCGGCGAACCTGCGGAGGCAGAGGCCGCACGTTCGAATCGTGCCGGGCGCATGGCTCAATCATGCGGTTTCTAGAGGCCTGGAATTGCGAAAAGCGGACGCATTAGTGCTACGTACTCTCCCTGCGGCACAGGAGGAGAAGCCGACGAGTCGTGCCCAAAGGGAGCGAGACGCAAAGGCGTATTGGGATTCGTTGACGCCGGCGCAGGAGGCTTGGGTTCTCAAGAAGATGCGGTTCGCATAGTTCGGCTCTCCTCACCGGGAGGCGGCAGGCGACGCCACTCTGCATCAAGGATCGGCATCTTCCGGCGTCTACTCGGAGCCGCGCGACCTTACCTCCCACGTAGCCGATCTCCTGGCCAGCGCCACTTGGGTTAGTGGAGCGCGTGTTCGACCGGACCCGGCGGTGGCTCGGTGTTTCGCGTTGTGATCCCCGACGGCGGGTCGTTGCAAGGCTCAGCCCTAGCTGGCAGGGTGGCTCCGTCGTCGCCGTGAGGGTGTCCCGTTGACGACGTTGGGCGGCCGATCGTACTTGCCGCCCAACCCGCCCGACGCGCCGGCCGATCCTGAGGTCTCACAGCCGGGTCATCCTGCGTCAGAGCCGTGCTGATCAGCGCGCTCGCGTGGTGTGCCCGAGCGACAAGATGGGTCGTTCGACCGATGCTATGCGGAAGGCTTGCGCTTACCGTCGGGAGCACCGATCGCCGCCCGGCGATCCACTCTCTGGAGGTGGACATGCCAAGCTCACCGTCAATCCTGACCCGGCTCGTGTTCGGCCTGATCCGCGGACTGCTCGTGGTCGTGACGCTGCTGGTCGCGTTGGTTGCGACAGCATTCATCATGCTGCCGCTGGCCATCTTCGTGCTGCCGTTGCCCGTTATCTTGGCTGGGTTGCTCGTGCTGTACGTGCTGGGCGCAACCGAGTCGATGGCCGATGACTGGCACGCTCGTCGCAGTGGACGCCCGCAGCGGATCCCGGCAGGTACAGCGTCGGCCGAGCGCCGGGCGCCGATTGCGCTGCCGGTGGATCGCCCTGCGGGTACATGAGTCGGACGTGCCGCCGCTAGGATTGGCCGCGGTGCAGATTCTGCTGCATCGCAAACAGCGTTGCTGCTGCGCGGGTGGAGACGCCCAGCTTGGCGTAGATGTGCTGGACGTGATGTCCTACGGTACGCGGTGATAGAAACAACTGGCTGGCGATCTGCTTGTTCGTCTTGCCGCTGGCGACCAGTGCCAGCACCTCGACCTCACGGGTGGTGAGGCCGGCCGGCCACTCGCGCCGGCGCCGTCCGGTGCGACGAACCGGGTCCGTCACGGCCGCGACCGCCTCCCCGTCCAGGCGGCCGGCCCGCACCTCGCGCTGCAACTCATGCGCGGCCTCGGCATCGGACAGCGCGGGCCGGTAGGGTCGGGACTCGCTCAGCGCTTGGCGCACGTCGGCAGCTGCCAGCAGCCGCTGCTCGATTGACAGCTGCGCGGCGCCCAGGCCGCGGTGGTACCCCGAACCGTCCAGTCGCTCATGATGGGAAGCTGCCAGCAGCGCAACCTCAGCCAGATGCTCGACCCGGGCAAGCATCCGCTCCCCGTAGTAGCAGTGCAGCCGCACCGCCTCCCATTCCCACTGCGACAGTGGCCCGGGCTTCTCCCACAGGTTGTTGGGTACCCCCACGCGGCCCAGGTCGTGTACGAGACCAGCCCGCCATAGCAGATGCGCGCTGGTGGGCGGCAGTCCGATCGTCTCGGCCGCCCGCGCGGCGCGCTCGGCCACGCCGCGGGAATGGCCGGTGAACACCGGCGTCTTGAGATCGACGAAATCGCCCATCGCGCACAGCGCCGCGTCCAGTTCGCCCTCGGTCAGGTAGCGACGCCCGCCCGGCTCTGCATCGATCACGGCCTCCCACGAGCCAACCTGCTCAATCTGGTCGAACAGCGCATCCAGCTCGGCCAGGAACACCTCCGCCAGCTCCGGGGCGTAGTGGCTGCCGGCGCGTCCCGAGATCATCTCCCGAGCCGCATCGATACCTCCCAGCCGGTGGAAGATCTCGGCATCGCCGGCCATCGGCACAATCCCGGCGGCCAGCCGAAGCCACTCCCCGGGACGCCGTTCCGGGAAGCCAGCGCCGTCCCAACGCTCGTATAGCTGACCCAGCGCCTCGATCACGCCCGGCATCAGGCCGAGCGCGCCGGCCAGCGCCATACCCACCTCACAGTGAGCGGTGGCCGATCTCCGCTGGCCGCCCGGCATCAGCCGCACCGCCTCACCGAGCAGCCGGGCACGCGCAAGCGGGGGACGGCCGCCACCCACCCGGCGCACGGCGAAGCTCGCGAATCGCGCGCGGCTGGTGTAGTCCATGGCCGAGATCTCCGCGCGCGCCGCCAGCTCATCGCCGAACAGGCGCGACCCTTCATGCGAATCGGCTACGCAGCCGATCCGCCGCAGCAGCGAGACGTCGTAGACCTCGCCCAGCTCGGCGTCGGACAGGCCTAGCGAACGGCCGAGCCCGACCGCCAGCAAGCACGCCCGCAGGGCATGCTCCATCGGCTGCCCCACGCCCAGATCGCTGGCCAGCGACATCGCTGCCACAAGCTCGGCCAGGTGCGTCGAGGTGCGCGCCTGGGGCCGGCGCGCGGTTGCGGCCGCCGTCGTCACGCCGTCTCGCCGGCCGGCAGCATGGACGTGACCGCGGGCGATGCCATCGCAGGTGTGATAAAGGCCACCAGCCGGCGGGCTGTGGCGTCCACGTCACCCACGTCCAGCAGCCCCCGAGACGTACCGGTTGTGGTGAGCAGATAGGTGATAATCGCGACGACGCAACGCTGGCGCCACAGCAGCTCCTCGCGCGGCACGTCCGGCAGCGCCAGCTGGAGTGCGTCGAGGAAACGTCCGCCCACCTCGCCGAATAAGTCTGTAACGGTGCGCGACACCACCTCCTCCGGCTCGGTGTAGGAGCGGCCGGTGAACCGGGCGATGATCGCGCCGCGATCTCCCAGACCCGCGATCAACTCCAGATCGGGTCGCACGAAGGCGTCCATGATCGCCTCCAGCCTCGGTGGATCAGCCGCTGCAAAGGCTTCGTCCAGCAGCCGCAGCCGCTCGAGGTTGGTGGGCTGCACGATCCGTTCGAGCGTCGATCGAAGCAGCGTCTCCTTGGAGCCAAAGTAGTAGTGCACGGCGGCCACATTCACCTCCGCCTCACGCGTGACGGCCCGCAGTGAGGCGCCGTGGAAGCCGTTGTCGGCGAACTGCCGTTCGGCCGCGTCGAGGATGCGCTGACGGGGATGCACAGCCCACATGGTGCTCCACAGCGGCGGAAAAGTCAAACGACTGCTTGAAACGCTCGATGGAAGATCGGTCAAATGGCCGATGCGGGGAGGGGCCGCGGCGGCTTGTGTTCGGGGTGAACCCGATTCGAAGCACAAGCCACTGAGGAGATACCCATGCTGACCGTCGCTCGCTGGTCCGTAGGCCACCGTCGCCTGATCATCGTCGCCTGGATCTTGGCGCTGGTTGCCCTCTTGGGCATCAGCCACCAAGCCGGCAACAAGTTCGCGAACAACCTGAGCCTGCCCGGTACGGATTCAACGCAGGGCGTTGACCTGCTCAAGGCAAACTTTCCCAGTGCAGCCGGCGATCAGGACCAGATCGTCTTTCACAGCTCACACGGGTCGATCACCGCGCCCAGCGGGCGAGCCCAGGTGGCAAACACGATACGCGCCGTCGCGCATCTCCCACACGTCGCTTCGGTCACCAGTCCCTTCGCCCAGCCGGGAGCCGTCTCGCGCGATGGCAGCACAGCCTTCGCCACCCTGACCTTCGATGAGCAGGCAGGTGATCTGCCCGACTCGGCCACAAACTCTGTCATCACCGCCGCGCAGGGAAACGCCACCTCCAAGTTCGCCGTCGAGCTGGACGGGTTTGCCATCACCTACGCGCAGAAGCCCTCCCTCGGCGCGGCGACTGCCATTGGGCTGATCGCTGCGATCATTGTCCTGCTTCTGACCTTCGGCTCGCTGCTGGCCATGGGTCTGCCGATCGCGACGGCCCTCTTTGGCTTGGGCACCGCGCTGGCGGCAATCACGATCCTTGGCCACGTCATCGACATGGCCTTCTTCGTTCCACAGATCGCCGCGATGATCGGCCTTGGCGTCGGGATCGACTACGCGCTCTTCATAATCACCCGCTACCGCGACGCCTATGCCGCTCATCACGGCGACGCCGACGTGGCGCTGGAAGTGGCCATGGCCACGGCAGGGCGAGCAGTCCTCTTCGCCGGCGTGACCGTTATTATCGCCCTGCTGGGGATGCTCGCCCTACAGGTCAGCTTCCTCTACAGCATCGGCATCGCCAGCTCGGTCGCCGTCACCCTGATGTTGCTCAGCTCAGCGACGCTGCTGCCCGCGTTCATCAGTCTCGGCGGCCCCCGCCTGGCAAGGCGGCGAAACCGCGACACCGGTCGCGCGTCGCGTCCGTCGCTGCTCGTGCGGTGGGTCGCCGCCGTGCAGCGGCACCCACGGACGGCCGCGGCGGCGGCCACGCTGGTCATGGTCGTCTTGGCCATCCCCGTCGCTTCACTCCGCCTTGGCCTCTCCGACTCCGGAACCGACCCCAGCCACACCACCACGCGCAAAGCCTACGACCTGCTGGCCGCAAGCTTCGGCGCAGGCTTCAACGGGCCTCTACAGGTTACCGCGGTCTCCGCCACCGGCGGTCCGCAAACAGTTACCGGACAGATCGCCGCCAAACTGCGTACCACGCCCGGCGTCGCCTCGGTGGCGCCGCCCCGGTTCGCACCCGACGGCCACACCTCCGAACTGCTTGCCTACCCAACAACAGCACCGCAGAGTCCAGCCACAGCGACGCTGGTCGACCATCTGCGCACGGGCGTGCTCGGGCCTCTGGCGACACGCGACGGGGCAACGATCCACATCTCCGGGCGGACGGCGACAGCGGTTGATTTCGCAAACACGCTGTCCGACAAACTACCGATCTTCCTGGGCATCGTCATCGCCATCTCGGCGCTGCTAATGATGATCGTGTTCCGCTCGCTGTTCGTCCCATTGCAGGCGGCAGCCATGAACCTGCTTTCAATCGCCGCCTCGATGGGCATCATCACCGCCCTCTTCCAAAAGGGTTGGCTTTCGAGCGTCACCGGTCTCAAAGCAGGTCCGATCGACGCCTACATCCCGGTGGTCGTCTTCGCCATCGTCTTTGGCCTCTCAATGGACTACCAGGTCTTCCTGGTCAGTCGCATCCGAGAAGAGTGGCTCGAACATGACGACGCCTCGTTGGCCGTCAAGAATGGGCTCGCTGCCAGTGGCCGTGTCGTGACAGCGGCAGCGGCGGTGATGATCGTCGTCTTCTTGTCGTTCGTCGGCGGTGACCAGCGGCCCCTGAAGATGCTTGGCGCCAGCCTAGCGAGCGCCGTCTTCCTCGATGCGGTCGTCATCCGCATCGTGCTACTGCCCGCTGTCTTCGAACTGCTCGGCCGCAATGCCTGGTTACTCCCGGCCTGGCTCGACGGGCGACTGCCAAAGATCGCGATCGAGTCGACCACCCCTCGCCGACCAGCAGAAGAGGCAGGCGACTAAACGTCCGACCGGGTGAGCTTGGACAGCTCACCCACCGTTCGACGAGCCGATCTCCCCGGCGGGGAGCCGTTTTCGCGAGAAGTGGCAGCGAACCGTCTTTGGCGCCTTCCCTTGCGCGGTGAGGCTGTCTGCGAGGTGCTGGACGGTCCGCGTGCCAAGCGGATCTGGGTGCACCGACACGTCGATAAGGAGACCGGGATCCGTGAGGAAAGAACCAAGGAGGACGCCGGCGCCTGGGTCACGATGCCGACCATCGTCGCCGACGCACTCCGCGCCCACACCGCCGAATACCGGTCCGACGAGTGGGTCTTCAACTCGCTCGGCAAGCCCTACACGGCCAGCCGGATCGACAAGGCCTGGCGGGCAGCCTGCAAACGGGCAGGAATCAGCGGCGTTCGCTTCCACGACCTCCGCCACGCGGCCGCCAGCCTCATGATCACCGCCGGCTGGAACATCAAACGCCTCCAAACAGAGATGCGACACGCAGACCCCGCCTTCACAATCCGCGTCTACGGCCATCTCTTCCCCCCGACGACAGCCGCGACCGAGCTCGATTCGACGAAACACTCAGCTCAGCGCTAGCCACACCCATAACAGGCTGAGGCCCAATGGCGATCGTGGTCGCGGGGTTCCTGGCGTTCAGCGCGAGGCCGTACCCCGTGCGCATCGGCCCTCCTTGGCGGCAGCGGACTTGCGAGTCCGGTGTTCTAATGCGGCGACCCGACGCCAAAACGAAGAGCACCAGCTAGAGCCGGCCGAGGCCGCTCAGGACGAGCAGCCTCCTGGTCAGCGCCACCGCGAGCCTCAGCGGGATGGGCGCCTCGGACTCACCGTCGAGGATCGCCACGTGGTCGAGCGGGCGTTCCGCGGTGTCGGGTGGCGCTGATGCTACGCTGAGTCGGCGCGGGGCCGATGACGGCTCCTGCGCTGAAACATCTGATTCGTCTGTTCGGTACAAATACATTCGCCGACGCCGCACAAATCTCAAGTTGTACGGTACAGTTTGTCTGTGCCTGCACCGAACAACTTCCCTGGTCGCCGTGGCCGGCCGCCGCGCAATCAGATCTACGCACGCCTGGACATTCAGATCGGCGAGCTGCGTGACAGGCTCGGTGGATTGCCGTCCCCCCTCGAGGCCGGCGATATCTGGCGCGGCATTTGGCTTGAGGAAGCGCACCACTCCACTGCGATCGAGGGGAACACGCTCGTGCAGCGCCAGGTCGAGCAGCTACTTGCCGAGGGCCGAGCCGTTGGCAATAAGGAGCTGCGTGAGTACATGGAGGTGCGGGGATACGCGAACGCGGCAGACTGGGTGTACACCCAGGGGGTCGAGCCAGGCGAATGGTCCGACGGCGAGCTCATCTCGCTGACCGAGCTTCGGCATGTCCACCGCCTCGCTATGACTCCGGTCTGGGACGTGGCGCCTCACCCTGACGCAACTGATCACGAGGCCCCGGGCTCGTTCAGACGACACGAGATCGAGCCATTCTCGGGAGGGATGCAGCCACCATCATGGACGGACGTCGCACCCCAGGTGGACAACTGGTTGAGGCAGGCCTGCGAGCTGCGCGGTGTCGCGGGGTTGGAGTTGCCGGAAGCGCTCGCTGCAGTCCATACGCGTTTCGAGCAGATACACCCGTTCCTCGATGGAAACGGCCGTGCTGGCCGCCTGATTCTGAATCTGCTCCTTGTCCGCATCGGCTACCCGCCAGCGATCATCTACAAGAGCTCTCGCAACCCATACCTGCGGGCGCTTCAGCGCGCAGACCAGGGAGACTGCGGACCGCTCGGGGAGTTCCTCGCTCGATCGATCCTGGACAACCTCTACAAGTTCATCGTGCCAGCGATCGCGGGCCCTGCACGGCTTGTGCCGCTCGAGGCGCTGGCGACTGAGGAGCTGACCGCAAACGCCCTGCGCGTGGCGGCAGTCCGCGGCCGCCTCAAGGCGCAGAAAGCTGCCGATGGGACATGGCGCAGCTCCCGGGTGTTCGTCGAGGAGTACGTGGCGAGCCGCTACCGCCGGACAACCTGAGGCGTCGACCAGGGCCGGCTTGCCCGGCAAACGGTCCCCTACTCTCGACCAAGGAGCGATAGCGCTGGACACCCGGCCGCGCTCGGCTCGTCGGCCAGCGCGGACCTCACCACCGGCACCGCTCCGACCGCTAGACTGATCGAACGTATGTTCTAGGCAGGAGAGGGAGATGCCCAACGACGGTCTCGTCACGAACAACATCCTTGAGCGGACACTGCTCATCCGCGCGGCGGGGTCGCAAGGATCCGGGTTTACTCTCGAACATGGGGACCGTCAGTTTCTTGTGACTGCAGCACACCTTCTCCCGGCAGACGACCCGTGCCCGGAAGTCAAGATGGAGATTCGAGGCGGGGCATGGGAGGGTCGCTTCCCCCGCCTATCCGTAGACCCGGATGATGCCGACATTGCCGTTCTCGACGTGGGAAGACCCCAACCGGCTATGAGCATCCCATCACGGCGCACCTGTTTCCCGTCATCCCTAACAGCGACGGCATGGCGCTTTCACAGGATGCGTTCTTCCTCGGATACCCGTTCGGCATGGGCACCTACATCCACGAGGTGCAGGCTTGGGCTTTCGTCAAGAAGGGGATCATCTCTTCATTCGGCAAGCTCGGCGGCGTACGCCGAATCTTCTTGGACGGCATGAACAACCCAGGGTTCTCCGGCGGACCTGTTGTCGCGGACATCGCGGGGAGTCCCCATCCGGCGCGCATGTGCTCGGGGTCGTGTCTGGCTATCGGGCAGAGTCGGAAGCCGTGACGCTACGCGGCCAACCACTGGCGGACACGGTGGTGAGTATCAACACCGGCATCGTCGTGGCTACCGAAATCCATCACGCTGTCAAAGCCATTGAGTATCACGTGGGTGCTCCGATGGCCATGCCAACCGGGAACATCGACCCCGATTTGGACCCCGTTCAGACCCCCCGGAGCTCGTCAGACCCCGGCATAGGGGTCGGCAACGGCGCGTAACGGGTCAATACAGCACGCTAAGGCATGGTCTGTTTCGGCTTAGACAAGGGGGTTACAGCCCGTCCTGTGGCTGTTGCTGGTACAGGGGTGGCAGGACTTGAACCCGCGACCTGCGGTTTTGGAGGCCGACGCCCGGCGAGCGATTCGCGTCCAGACCCTATACAGACCTCTGCCGAGAGAAGTCTTGAGGGATCGGCCTGGTTGGGCCGATCCCTCGTATCGGGGCGCCGAGATTCGAACTCGGGACCTCACCGACCCGAACGGTGCGCGCTACCAGGCTGCGCCACGCCCCGCGACAGCGCCGGATTATCGCACAGGTGCGTCCGGCGACCCGCCGGCATCACGCCTGGCGCAGTAGGCGTCGAACGCCATCATCGTGCGCAGCCAGCGGCCCTGAGCCTCGACCTCGATGTCGTACAACAGCCGGTCGAGCTCGAAGATCCTGACCGCCCGGTCGATGCCGGCCTGAATGCGAGCGCGGAGGCCGCCACGCGCCGCGCCGTTGAAGGAGCCGCGAGTAACGCGGCGCGTGGCAGGCGAGGGTACGTGCCCGTCCAACCGCTGCTCCAGTGAGACGATCCCCCTCATGCGCGACACACTGCACCACTCTCCCCGTGTTGACAAGGGGGTGGGCGGCAAAACCACCCACCCCACCCTACTCAAAGGCTTCCCGTAGCCGCCACAGCGTAGACTCACGCGCGTGATCACGTGCCCTCGATGCGCCGTCGAAAATCCGGAGCAGTCACGCTTCTGCAACGCCTGCGGTGCCTCCGTGGCCACCGAGAGCGAGCCCGCCCGTGAGGTGCGAAAGACCGTCACCGTGCTGTTCTGCGACGTGGTCGGATCGACCCAGCTGGGCGAGCGGTTCGACCCCGAGGTGCTGCGCGACCTGATGGCGCGCTTCTACGCCGCCATCCGTGAGCCGGTGCAGCGGCACGGGGGCACGGTCGAGAAGGTGATCGGGGACGCCCTGGTCGCGGTGTTCGGCATCCCGGCCGTGCACGAGGACGATGCTCTGCGAGCCGTGCGTGCCGCCCTCGAGATGCGAGATGCCGTTGCCGCCATGGGCGAGATCCAGGCCCGGATCGGCGTCAACACCGGTGACGTGCTGGCCACCGGCGCCACCCAGGGCGAATCGCTGGTGGTGGGTGACGCCGTCAACATCGCCGCGCGGCTGGAGCAGGCCGCCGCGCCCGGCACGGTGCTGGTGGGAGACGCCACCTGGGCACTGGTGGCGCATGCCGCCCACGGTCATCCCGTGGAACCGCTGGCCGCGAAGGGAAAGAGCGAGCCGCTGGCCGCCTGGCTGCTCGAGAGCGTCGACCCGCTGGCGCCAGGCCACCGCCGCCGCCTCGACCTGCCCATGGTCGGGCGCGCGACCGAGCTGGAGCTCGTGCGCCTGACGGCGGACCGCACGGCGCAGCTGCGGCGCCCGCACCTCGTGACGATGCTGGGGCAGCCTGGCATCGGCAAGTCGCGCCTGGCCTCGGAGCTGCAGCACGCCGAGCAGGCAACCACGCTGGCAGGACACTGCCGGGCAACCGCGTCAGCCGCGCCCCTGGAGCCGCTGGTCGAAGCCGCCCGGGCGGCCATCCCGGACGGGCGCTTCACCGAGCCGGCGGTGGCCGCACTCATGCCGGGCGATCCCGAAGCCGGCTCGGTCACCGCCTGCCTGGCCGACGCCGACAACGCCGGAGCAGTCGACCTGTCATGGGCGGCGTCGCGCCTGGTGGGAGCGATGGCAAACGCGGGCCTGGTCGTGATCCTGTTCGAGGACGTGCACTGGGCCGAGGATGCCCTGCTCGACGCGATCGAGCACCTGGCCGACCGTCGCAGACGGCGGTCGCTGCTCGTGGTCTGCACGGCACGGCCCGAGTTCGTCGACCGCCGCACCGGGTGGGGCGCCGGTGCAAACACGCTGTCGTTCGCGCTGGAACGCCTGGACGACGCGGAAACGCGCCACCTCCTGCTCCGCGCCAGCCCGGGCCTGCCGGCCGGCCACGCCGATCGCGTGGTCGCCGCCGCGGAGGGCAATCCGCTGTTTGCCGAGCACCTGGCTGCGCTGATCGCCGACCATGACCCCTCGGTCGGGCTGCCTCGATCGATCCAGGTGCTCCTGAGCGCGCGGCTGGAGGCGCTGCCCGAGCCCGAGCGCGAGGTGGTCAGCGTTGCCGCCGTGGCCGGCCGCGAGTTCCCGGTGGCGGCCGTCGAGGCGCTGACCGGCAGGGATGTCCAGGCGGAGCTCGGCCGTCTGGCTCAGCACGAGCTGGTCGTGCGAACCGGGCGGCGCGGTCGCCGGCAGTTCTCCCACACCCTGCTGCAGGAGGCGGCGTACGGCCTGATCCCGAAGCAGCGGCGGGCGGAGCTGCACACGCAGATGGCGGGCTGGCTCGACGATCAGCAGGCGTCCGACGCGGCGGTCGGCGATCACCTGGATCGTGCCTACCGGCTGCGAGCCGAGCTGGGCCTGGCCGACGAGACGACGGCGGCGATCCGCGAGCAGGCTGGGACGCGGCTCGCGACGGCGGGCCGGCGGGCGGATGCGATGGGAGAGCCCGTGCGCGCCAGCCTCTTGCTGGAGCGCGCGCTGGACCTGCTCCCCGACCGCAGCCCGGTGCAGGCCGCGGCCATGGTCGAGCTGGCAGCGGCCGGCTGGAACCTCCTGCCCCGTTCCGAGCGCAGGCGCCTGCTGGAGGACGGAGCCGACCGGGCAGCCCAGCTCGGCCTGCGCGCCCTCGAGCTGCGCGCACGCGTGCTGCTGCTGGGCGCCTTGGACGGACCCTACGACCCCCGCCAGGCGCTTGACGAGACCAACGCCGCGCTCCACGAACTGGAGATGCTCGGCGATCAGCGCGCCCTGGCCGCCGCCCTCTGCACACGAGCGGAGGACGAACGCACCCTGGGCCACGCTGCCGACGGGCTGGCGTCGACGCGCCGCGCGCTGGACGCGCTTCGCAGCTCGGGCGACGATGCCGTCTGGGCGCTCGCGATCCTGGGCGACATGCTGACCGCCTCACCGGTGCCGGTGCCGGAGGCCGAGGGCGTCCTCAGCGAGCTGATGGACGAGTTCGGGATGCGACCGACCTTCCGGTTCGAGCTCTTGCGAGGGCAGGCTGCGCTCGCCCAGCTGGGCGGCGACGCCGACCGGGCGTGGCGCCTGCTCGACACCGCCCGCGACCTCGACCGAGACCTGGGGCGCCGCACCGGGCTGTATCTGAGCGGCACCGAGACCTCGATGCTGCGGCGCGCGGGCCGGTACGAGGAGCTCCGCGGCGTGCTCCAGCCGTATCTCGCAGCGCTGGAACGGCTCGGCCGTCCCGAGGCGCCGGTGGCACGCAGCGCGCTGGTGGAGTTGGAGGTGCGGCTGGGGAACCTGACTGCCGCCCGCGCGGCGGCGGCCGGCCTTGCGGACGCGGACGGGTATGAGCCGTCGACCCGCTCCCGGATGGCGCTGGCCGAGCTGCACGGGGTCGATGGCGAGCCCGAGCGGGCCCTCGCCCGCGCGCGGGAGGCGGCGAGCGTCGCCGCCGGCGGCGACTGGCTGCTGCTGAACGCCGACGCCCGGCTGACGCTTGGCCGGGTGCTCGCCGCCGCCGGCGATCCTGCCGCGGGCGAGCAGGCTCGCTCCGCGGCCGAGCTGTACGCCGCCAAGGGCTACGCGGCGGGAGTGGCGGAGGCCGAGTCGCTGCTTCGCTGATCGACCTGTCCGCGGCGGGTATGCTCGTCGGCCGATGGCCGAACGCAACCAGATCGTGAGCTTCCTGAACGAGCTGCTCGACATCGGCGCCTACCCCGACGGGATGCCGGTCGGGATGCAGGTGCCGGGAGCGGCCCAGGTGGGCCGCGTCGCGACCGGCGTCAGCGCATCGCTGGAGCTGTTCCAGCGCGCCGCGCAGGAGGGGGCGGACATGCTGATCGTCCACCACGGCCTGTTCTTCGGCTCCGGGCCGCGGCCGCCGCTGAGCGAGCGGGACCGCGACCGGCTGAAGACCCTGTTCGACCACGACATCACGCTGGCCGGGTACCACCTCGCGCTGGACGCGCACCCGCAGGTCGGGAACAACGCGATCATCTGCGACCGCCTGGGCGTACCCGAACGGGAGCCCTTCGGCGTGCACGGCCCCCACACGCTCGGCTTCGTCGGCGCGCTTGACCGGCCGCTCTCGATCGCGCAGCTGGTCGAGCGCGTCGAGCAGCAGATCGGTCCCGGCCCGCTGGTGCTGGGGCGCGGCCCGGACAGCATCGAGCGGGTCGCGGTGATCAGCGGCGGGGCATCGCAGTACGTCGCGGCGGCGGCAGCGGCCGGCGCGCAGTGCTTCATCACGGGCGAGCCCAACGAGCAGGCGAAGTGGGCCGCGGACGAGGCCGGCGTCCACTGCATCGCCGCCGGCCACTACGCGACAGAGGTGTTCGGCGTGCAGGCGCTGGGAGCCCTTGTGGCTGAGCGATTCTCCGTCGAGCACGGCTTCATCGACATCCCCAACCCCGTCTGAGCGATTGACGCCGTCCAGGCTCCAGGCTACGATCCACACATGGATACGCGATCGGAGCAGGCCTGAGTTGCCGGCGATCAGCGAGAACCGAGGGGTGACCTGACACCCACCGAGCGAGCCGCGCTTGGTGGGTTTTTTGTTGCCCGGATCACCTACGACAGGGAGTAGGACATATGGCGAATCATCTGACGCCGGAGGAGCTCTCGAAAGAGTTTGACCTGAAGCGCGAAGAGGTGATCCGGCTCTGCCATGAGCAGTCAGTCCCGATCTACCACGGCAAGATTGACAAGAGCCTCTTTGCAGCTGTGAAGGAAGTCAGCGCCCTCCAGGCTCAGTAGATGACCCCACTGGGGCCCCGGCGGGCGCTGCCGCCCGCCGGGGCCCCGCGTATGCTCGTAGCCTTGACCCGCCGCCTGATCGCCACCGTCCTGCTGCTGCTGCTCGCCTGGCCGGCGGCCGCGTCCGCGTCGGTCAAGAGCGACATATCCGCGATCGTGGCCTCGTCCGGATTCGGCGGCCCCACGACCGGCATCGCCATCTGGGACAGCACCACCCACCGCTCGATCTTCCGCCTGCACGAGCGCACGGAGCTGAAGCCGGCGTCCAACATGAAGCTGACCACCTCCGCCGTCGCCCTGGCCGATCTGGGCGTCACCGCACGTCTCTGGACCCGGGTCTACGGCACCGGCGTGCTGTCGGGCGACAAGCTCACCGGCAGCCTGTGGCTGGTCGGAGGCGGCGACCCGTCGCTCTCCACCGACATCTTCGCCAGGCGCGCATTCGGCGGCGCCGCCGGCCACCTCTCCGACCTGGCGGCGGCCGTGCGCGCGGCCGGCATCCGGCGGGTCACCGGCCGCGTCAACGGCGACGCCACGATGTTCGACAGCAGACGCACGGGGCCGTACTGGAAGCCCTCCTACTGGCAGGACTGCCCGCCCATCTCGGCGCTGTCGGTCAACAAGAGCCTGATCTCGTACTTCGGGCCCGAGAGCTACAAGCGCCCCGTGCTGCACGCCGCAACGGTCTTCCGGGGGGCGCTGAACGTGCGGGGCGTGAAGGTGGGACACGACCCGCGCACGGGGCCGCTGCCGGACGGTGCCACGCTCGTGGCCACCGAGCCGTCACCCCGCATCTCACGGCTGGTACTGCTGATGAACCGCGCCTCGGACAACTACTTCGCCGAGGTGCTGAACAAGCGCGTGGCGGTGGCCGTGGGGATGGCAGGCACGATGGCCAACGGCCGCCACGAGGCGCGGCGCTACCTGAACTCGCTCGGCGTGGACATGCGCGGGGCAAAGCTCTACGACGGCTCCGGCCTGTCGCCGCGCGACCGCCTCTCGGCGCACCAGATCCTGGCGCTCCTGAACAAGGTCAGCGCCCAGAGCTACGGCAACACGCTGCGCGCGTCGCTGCCGCTGGCCGGGGTCAACGGCACGCTCAGCAACCGCATGCGGACCGGCCCCGCCCACCGAAACGCACAGGCAAAGACCGGCACGCTGGACGACGCCTCCGCCCTCTCCGGCTACGTGCACAGCCGCAACGGCCACCAGATCGTGTTCTCGATCCTGGTCAACCACCGGCGGCTGAACATCCTGGCCGCGCACAAGCTGCAGGATCGGATCGTGCAGGCGCTGGCCGGCAGCCGGCCGCGCGGCTGAGCGGGCTCAACCCGGCAGCTCCGCCTCCAGCTCTTCCAGCGTGATGATCGCCACTCCCAGCTGCTCGGCCTTCGCCAGCTTCGAGCCGCCGCCCTCGCCGGCCACCAGGTAGTCGGTCTTCTTCGAAACCGAGTCGGTCACCTTCGCCCCCAGCCCTTCCAGGTGCTCGCGGATCGAGTCGCGCGAATACCCCTCGATCGAGCCCGTCACCACCACCACCTTCCCGGTCAGCGGGCCGTCGGGCGCGCGCTCACGGCGGGGCCCGCTCAGCCGCACGCCGGCCCGGCGCAGCCCCTCCACCACCTCGGCATGCTCATCGTCCAGGAACCAGCTCGACACCGCCTCGGCGATCACCGGGCCCACTCCCGCGGTGGCGGCGATCTGCTCCGGCGTGGCATGCGCGAGCTCCTCGACCGAGCCGAACTCGTCGGCCAGGAGCTGCGCGTTCACGAACCCGACGTGCGGGACGCCGAGCGCGAACAGCACGTTTCCGAACGGCCTGCTCTTGGAGCGCTCGATCGACGCGATCACGTTCTCCGCCGACCGCTCCTGGAACCCCTCGAGCGGCAGCAGGTCGTCGACCGTCAGCGCGTACAGGTCGTGCGGCCGCGTGATCAGCCCCAGCTCCAGCAGCCGCGCGACCAGCTTCTCGCCGACGCCGTCGATGTCCATCGCGCCGCGGCTGACGAAGTGCTTCAGCCACTGCAGCCCCTTGGCGGGGCAGGCCCGGTTGGGGCAGCGGTGCATGACCTCGCCCGGCACCTTCACCACCGGCGTGCCGCAGGCCGGGCAGTTGGCCGGCATCTTCCAGGGCCGGTGCCGCTTTCGCTTGTCGCCCTCGACCAGGTGCGGGCCGACCACCTGCGGGATCACGTCGCCCGCCCGCTGCACGATCACCGTGTCACCCTCGCGGATGTCCTTGCGGTTGATGTCCTCCTCGTTGTGGAGGGTGGCCATCGAGACGGTGACGCCGCCCACCACCACCGGC
>JAICYJ010000139.1 GCA_025934255.1 Thermoleophilia bacterium
ACCAACCTCAGCGACTCGGCCGGCGCCGTTCGTGATGACGACAAACTGAATGATGATCAGGATCAAGAAGATGACGAGGCCGACGATCAGCGAGCCGCCGACCACGAAGTGGCCGAAGCTTTGCACCACCTTGCCGGCGTAACCGTGCAGCAAAACCAGCCGCGTGACACTGATGTTCAGCGCCAGCCGGAACAGGGTGGCGATGAGCAGCAGGGACGGGAACGCGGCGAAGTCGAGCGGTCGCTTGACGAACATGGAGACCAGCAGCACCAGCAGCGCGCCGGTGATGTTCGCGGCGAGGAGCAGGTCAAGGAGCACCGTCGGCAACGGCACGACCATCATCACGATGATCGCGATCACGCCAGCCGGCACACCGAGCTGACCGAGTCGAGTCGGGCGCACGCTACCTCACGGGGACGTCGTTGTACGTCTGCCCACGCGGACAGACGTCCCTCGATCGACCCCATCGGCCTGGCGCTTGTCGACCTGAGCAAATCGGCGAGGCGGGCCCGGTGGCGGTCGGGCGGCGCGGGGCGGCGGCCGCTCCGGCCGGACCCCACCCTCTTGCGGAAACGCTTTGCTCTGAGTCAAATGATCTGAGTCACGCCAGCTGCTCTGACTCATGGGTTCTGAGTCAACAAGGGATCGGCAATTGTCGGCAGCCGGCGGGGCTCTAGGCCGCGTTGCCGCCGACAGTCGCCCGAACCCGGTCCGTCGCGCTTCGACTCAGAGCTGGCGCGGTGACTCAGAACATTTGACTCAGAGCAAAGCAACTTCCGAAACACCTGGCGGCCCCCCAGCGCCAACGTCGCCCAGGCCGAGTCAGCGAGATGACGGTTCATCGCGACAGCCCGGCCACGCACCGGCCCGCCGCGGGCGCGGCGCCGTTGGCGCGATGCGCGGGCCTGGCGCGCGCGGCGGGGCTAGTGGCGCACGCCAGCCGCCCCAGCCGCCCCAGCAACCCCAGCCGCACCAGCCGCACCAGCCGCACCAGCCGCACCAGCCGCGACCCGACGTCGTCCGCGCCGTTTCTTGACACCGGCGACGACGCTTTCCGGCGTCGCGCCCGGATGATGCAGACCCGCCGCGCTCCCCCGGCGACGCAGCGAGAAGACGAACGCGAGAATTCGGGCCACCGCGATGAACAACTCGTTCGGGATCTCCTGCCCAATCTCGCAGACGCGGTAAATGGCGCGGGCCAACGGCACGTCCTCGACCATCGGCACCCGGTGTTTGTCGGCCTCGGCGCGGATCCGAGCCGCAATCGCGCCGGCCCCCTTCGCCACCACCTTGGGCGCCCCCCGTCCGGCGCTGTATTTCAATGCGACGGCGACGTGTGTGGGATTGACCAGGACGACGTCGGCGTCCGCGATCGCAGCCATCATCCGGCTGCGCCGCATTGCCATCTGCCGCGACTTGATGGCGCTCTTGATGTGCGGGTCACCCTCGGAGTTTCGGTACTCCTCTTTGATTTCCTGCTTGCTCATCTTCAGCGCGTTGCGGGTGCGCTTGAACTGGTACGCGTAGTCGGCGAATGCCATGATCACGCCGGCAAGCGCCGCATTGCGCGCGAAGGCGAACAACGCCGAACCAGTCTTGTGCAGCACGGTTCCAAGCGGCACCACGGTGCCGGTCTGCGTCAAAGGCACCATCGACCGGATCGTCTGATAAAGCAACAGCGCGAGGATCGCGGTCTTGACCAGCGCCTTGCTGACCTCCCACACGCCGCGAACCCCGAAGACGCGCTTCAACCCCTTAAACGGATTGAGGTGATCCCACTTTGGTTTGAACGCCTTTGACGAGACGTACACGCCGCCTTGCGCCGCCGCCGCAATCACGCCGGTCACCATCATCCCGAAGGCCAGCGGTGCCACCACCAGCGCGCCTTTGACAGCGGACGACGTAAGCAGCGGCACCAGTTTCGCGGCGTCCGGATTCGAGATGTACTCCCCAACCTGTGCGAACAGCGTTTGGCCCAGGTGAACCGCGTTCGCGATAGTAATACGCACCAGATAGACCCCGACCAGCATGCCGAGCCACACGCCGACATCTTGCGATCGGGC
>JAICYJ010000067.1 GCA_025934255.1 Thermoleophilia bacterium
GCGGCCTGGATCAGCTTCAGCAGGATGTTCTCGACGTCCTCGCCGACGTAGCCGGCCTCGGTCAGCGCGGTCGCGTCGGCGATCGCGAACGGCACGTTCAGGATCCGCGCCAGCGTCTGCGCCAGCAGCGTCTTGCCGCAGCCGGTCGGGCCCAGCAGCAGGATGTTCGACTTGGCCAGCTCCACCTCGGCGTCGCCCTGGCTGGCCATCTGCACGCGCTTGTAGTGGTTGTAGACGGCCACCGACAGCGTGCGCTTGGCCTCTTCCTGGCCGACCACGTAGTCGTCCAGCACGTCGCAGATCTCGCGCGGCCGGGGCAGGTTGTCGAGGTCGAGCTGGACCGGTGTGGTCAGCTCCTCGTCGATGATCTCGTTGCAGAGATCGATGCACTCGTCGCAGATGTAGACGCCGGGGCCGGCGATCAGCTTCTTGACCTGGCGCTGGCTCTTGCCGCAGAAGCTGCAGAGCAGCTGCTCGTTGGTGTCGGTAGGGCGTGCCATCAGTGCTTGTCGATCACCCGGTCGATGATCCCATACTCGACCGCTTCGGGGGCGCTCATGAAGTAGTCACGCTCGGTGTCGCGGGTGACCTTCTCGAGCGACTGCTCGGTGTGGTTGGCGATGATCTGATCCAGCCGCTTGCGGATGTCGATGATCTCGCGCGCGTGGATCTCGATGTCGGTGGCCTGGCCCTGGAACCCGGACGAGACCTGGTGGATCAGGATCTTGGCGTTGGGCAGCGCCATCCGCTTGCCCTTGGTGCCGCCGGCCAGAAGCAGCGCGCCCATGCTCATCGCGATGCCGACGCAGATGGTGGACACGTCCGGCTTGATGAACTGCATGGTGTCGTAGACGGCCAGGCCGGAGTAGACGCTGCCGCCGGGCGAGTTGATGTAGATCGAGATGTCCTTGTCGGGATCCTCCGATTCCAGGTGCAGCAGCTGCGCCACGATCAGGTTTGCGATCTGATCGTCGATGGGCGTGCCCAAAAAGACGATCCGCTCGTTCAAGAGCCGCGAGTAGATGTCAAACGAGCGCTCGCCGCGCGAGGTCTGCTCGATCACCATGGGAATCAGTGGGCTCACTCGGGTTCTCCTATTCGCCGGGCGGCTCGGCTGAGCCGGGGGTCCAGATCTTTGGGGGATTTGCGGCCGCGGCCTCGGATTCCTGCTCCGGCGTCCACAGCTTCTCTCGCGCCTCGGCCTGCTCGGGCGAGATCTCCTTGGCGTTGTCGACCACGATGTCGAGGGCCTTCTGCAGCCGCAGGTCGATCCGCAGCGAAGTCAGCGTGACCGGGTCTGCCATCAGCCGCTCCACCATCTCGTCGGGGTTCTCCCCGCCCTGGGTGGACTGCTCGCGGATGAAGGCCTCGATCATCTCGTCGGTGATCTCGATGTTTTCCGCGTCGGCAACGGCCTCCAGGGCCAGGTCCTTGGCGACGGCGTCCTCGGCCTGCGGCCGCATCGAGGCGACGATCTCCTCGGCGCTCTGGCCGGTCAGCCGCAGGTAGTCGGACATCTCCATCCCCCGCGCCGCCAGCGACTCCAGCATGCTGCGGGTCATCTCAGACATGCGGCTGCGCACGAGCGCCTCGGGCAGCTCGCTGGTCAGCTGCCTGGCGAGGTCGTCCAGCACGGTCGTGCGGAAGATGCGGTTCGACTCCTCGGTCAGCGCCTCCTCGAAGCGCGACGTGACGTCGGCCTCGAGCTCCTTCAGCGTGTCGAACTCGCTGACCGACTTGGCGAACTCGTCGTCCAGGTCGGGCAGCAGCCGCTCCTTGACGTCCTTCATGGTGACGTCGAAGCTGGCCTCCTTGCCGGCCAGGTGCTCGGCCGGGTAATCCGCGGGGAAGGTGACGGCGACGTCGCGCCGCTCGCCGGCCTTCATGCCGGTCAGGCCGTTCTCGAGGTCGGCGATCAGGCGCCCCTCGCCCAGCTCGATGCCGTAGTCGGTGCCGCTGCCGCCCTCGAACGGCGTGCCGTCCATCGAGCCGGCGAAGTCGATCACCACGAAGTCGCCCTGCTCGGCGGCGCGTTCCACCGGGTTCAGCTCGGCCACGGTCAGCTGCAGCCGCTGCAGCTCGCCGTCGATCGCCTCGCGCGGCACCTCGACGGGCGCGCGCACGCCGGTCAGGCCCTTGTAGGAGCTGACGGTGGGGCGCGGCTTCACCTCGACCTCGGCCTTGAAGTGGAACGTCTCGCCCTCGACCGGCTGGTCCGACCAGTCGATGGTGGGTCGGTCGACCGGGTCGATGCCGGACACGGCCACGGCCCGCCGGTACCAGGCCGACAGGTGGTGCTCCAGCGCCTCCTCGATCACGGCGTCGCGGCCGATCCGCTGCATGACCAGGCCCTTGGGAGCCTTGCCCTTGCGGAATCCGGGCAGGCGCACCGATCGCGAGAGGTCGTCGAGCGCGTGGTCGAAGGCGTGGTCGACATCGTCGGCCGGCACCTCGACCGTCAGCCGAACGCGGTTGGAATCAAGCTCTTCGAGTTGAGTCTTCATAGGGCGGGCGGTCGGCGGCCGCCACGAGGGCAGCGCGCGGCGACCTTCTAACCTTAGTCGTAGCCAGACAGGTGCGCCACCGCGGCGGGGGCGGTCCGCCGGGTTGGTAATGTCACCGTGATGCAGGAGCGGCGACGGTTCGACGATGCCCAGGATGCCACCAGGCGCACCCGGCTGGCCAACGAGCGCACCTACCTGGCCTGGTGGCGCACCGGCCTCACGGCGCTGGCGGTCAGCCTGGCGGCCGGCAAGGTGGTGCCGCAGCTGAGCAACGCCCAGCGCACCTGGCCCTATCAGGTGATCGGGGCCGGCTTCGCGCTGATCGGGATCGCCTGCATCGGCTACGCCCTGCGCCGCGAGCGGAAGGTCGAGGCCGCGCTGATGCACGGCGACTTCGTGCCGCCGGACAGGTTGTGGACGCTGCTCATGACCGTGGCCGGCGTGCTGCTGGGGCTGTTCACGCTGGTGCTGATGGCGTTCAACCGCTAGCCGGTCCACGCCTACCAGGGACGGTTTTGTCACGCCCCTCCTATCGCGGGTCACGCCTCTCGCTCGGCTGCGTAACGCCGGCCGCGTTCTTAACGGGCTCAGAGGCCGACTCGGGGGGCGTGGGCGGTCCGGCACGGGATCGTCACGGGTCGTTACCCGTAGGTGACGCGCACCCGCATGGTTGCGCGGCCGTCGATCCCGAGCCGTGATGTTCGTAGCGGCCTCGCTGTGCGGATCGTTGCGTTCAGCCGTTGGATCGTCGCGACGTCGCGAGCTTCGTTGCAGCATTCAGGGTCATGTGACGGTCACGGCGGTGCAACGCCGGATGCGCCGGCCGCCCCGGCGTCGCGGAGCTGCTCGAGCGCCGCGGTCAGCTCGCTCAACGCGATCAGGTTCGGCACCGGCGCGCCGGTCATCGCGGCCACCTCGACCACGGCGTCCACCATGCAGCCCAGCTCCAGTTGCTTGCCCGCCTCGAAGTCCTGCAGCATGGACGTGCGATGGTCGCCGACCGCCAGCCCCGCCTCCAACCGGCGGTCGATCGAGATCGGCAGCTCGACGCCGACCGATGCGGCGACGGCCGCGCACTCCTCCATCACGGTGCGGATGTAGGTAATCGCGCGCTCCGAGCCGCGCAGCGCGCCCATGGTCGAGCGGGTGATGGTGGTGATCGGGTTGAAGGCGGCGTTGCCGACCAGCTTCAGCCAGATCTGACGGCGCAGCTGCTCGTCGAACGAGCACTTGAGCCCGGCCGCGACCAGCGCCTGGGAGATCTCGCCGCAGCGCTCGGTGGCGACCCCGTCGGGCGTGCCGATCGTGAAGCGGGTGCCCTCGATGTGGCGGATCACGCCCGGCTCCACGATCTCGGTCGAGCAGTAGACGACGCATCCGACGACGCGCTCGGTTGCGATCGAGCGGCTGATCACGCCGCCGGGATCGACGCTCTCCAGCGTGCGCCCGGCGAGCGGGCCGTGCTGCCCCTGGAAGTACCACCACGGCAGACCGTTCTGGGCGGGCACGACCACGGCGCCCGGCCGCAGGCGCTCGCCGATCGCCGGCGCCAGCTCGGGCAGGCTGTGGGCCTTCAGGCCGATCACGATCACGTCGGCCTCGGCCAGCGCGTCGATGTCGGCGGTGGCGGCCGGGTGGCTTGTGAAGTCGCCGCGCGGGCTCTGCACCCGCACGCCGTGCTCGATCATCGCCTGCAGGTGCGGGCCGCGGGCGATCAGCGTGACGTCGCTGCCCGCCCGCGCCAGCGTGGCGCCCAGGTAGGCGCCGATCGCGCCGGCGCCGAGCACCGCGAACCTCACCCCTGCTCCTCCAGGTAGGTCGCCATCCGCGGGCGCTGCACCTTGCCGGTGGGCGTCTTTGGGATCTCGTCCAGCACGTGGATGCGATCGGGCACCTTGAATGCCGCCAGCGAGCCCGCGGCGTGGCGCCGCAGCTCGTCGGCGCCGGCGTCGCCTTCCAGGACAACAGCCGCGGCCACGGTCTGGCCGTACTTGTCGTCGTCGACGCCGAACGCCACGGCCTCGGCCACCTGCGGATGCGCCAGCAGCACCGCCTCGATCTCGTAGGGCGAGATGTTCTCGCCGCCGCGGATGATCATCTCCTTCAGCCGTCCCAGCAGCCGCAGGTAGCCGTCGTCGACCCGGCCCTGGTCGCCGGTGCGAAACCAGCCGTCGAAGAACGACTCGGCGTTCGCCTGGTCGTTGTTCAGGTAGCCGGGCGTGAGCCCGGCACCGCGGATCGCGACCTCGCCGGTGGCGCCCGGCTCGACGTCGCCGCCGTCCGGGTCGACGATCCGGAACTCGGCGCCGGCTGGGATCCCGACCGATCCCTCGTACCGCGCCGCCGGCGGCAGCGGGTTGGAGGCGATCTGGTGGGTGGCCTCGGTCATGCCGTAGGCCTCGACCATCGGCGCGCCGTAGCCAGCCTCGGCCTCGCGCATCAGCTGAGGCGACAGGGCCGAGCTGCAGGAGCGCGCGAACCGCAGGCGCAGATCGGCATCGCCCGCGTGATCCAGGATCATCCGGTGCAGCGTGGGGCCGGCCGAGAGCCAGGTGGCCGAGTCGGCCGCCGCCTGAGCCCAGAACCGGCGCGGGCTGAAGCGGCGGGGCACGATCACCGTGCCGCCCACGGCCAGCTGGGCGAGGGTCGAAGCGATCAGGCCGTGGACGTGGAACAGCGGCATCGCGCAGAACGACACGTCGTCGCAGGTGAGCCGGTAGTGAGCCGCGATCGACCGCGCCTGCGCGGTCAGGTTGCGCTGCAGCAGCGGCACCTGCTTGGGGCGGGAGGTGGTGCCGCTGGTGTGCAGCAGCAGCGCGATCTGCTCGGGCGCGCCCGCCCCGGTCGAGCCGGCCGCGGAGCGCGACCCGCCGGCGCGCAGGTCGACCGGCCGGCCGGGCGCGGCGGCCACCCCCTCGGCGATCGGGATCGAGCCGGCCGCCGCCCGCGCGTTCGGGGCCGCCGACTCGCCGATCAGCAGCAGCTGCGGGACGAGATCGTCGAGGTAGAAGCGGAACTCGGGCTCGGTGTAGGCCGGGTTGAGCGGCACGGTGGCGGCACCGAGCGAGGCCAGCGCAAACAGGATCGCGACCAGCTCGACGCCGTTCGGCAGCACCACCGCCACGCGGTCTCCAGGGCCGACCCCGGCGGCCTGCAGCTTGCCGGCGAGCCCGTCCACCAGCTCGGCCAGCTCGGCGTGGCTGAGGCGGACGTCCGCGTCGGGGCAGATCAAAGCGGTGCCAGCTGCGTCGGCGTCGAGTAGCCCGAGGAGTGGCTCCGGTTGCTGGCTCACAGGAGGGAACGTATCCGGAGCCCGGGCGCCTGGCGTCAGGAGGCGGAGTGCGCGATACGACCCCGGCGCGCGAACGTGCGGGTGGCGCTCCAGCCGAAGATCGACGCGAGCGCGAGCGCGCCGAACACGATGTCCCACGCAGCCAGGATCAACTGCTGGCCGAGAGAGAACGCCGCGATCGCGCTCGAAGGAGCCACGTTGCGCAGGGCGGCCGATGCCAGCGCCTGCTGGGTCCCGACGCCGCCGGGGGTGAACGCGAGCGTCGATGAGATCGAGTTGACGGCCAGGACGAGCAGCACGCTCTGCGGCGTCACGGGCAGTCCGTAGGCACGCATGAAGAGCCCGATCACCGCCGCTCGCACCACGTAGGCGGCCAGCTCGACAACGAGCACCTGCGCTGCGTAGACACGCGGCTCTGCCAGAATCGCCACGCCCTCCCTGGCTCCGGCGAGGGCCTTGCACCTGCGAACGAGGACCCAGGCCAGGAGCCCGAGCACGATCGCGCCGACCACGACCAGCACCGCGTGCGCGTACAGCGAGCCGAACTGGGGATCGAGCGCGCCCTGCCGCGTGGCGATCAGGGCGATGCATACAGCCACGCCGATGATCACGTAGAACGCGTTCTGCACGACGCCGGCGCCCACCAGGCCGAGAGCCGTCGAGGCCCGGATCCGAGCTCGGTAGATGCCGAGCATGGCCACCGTCCCGGCCTGTGCCGGCAGGAATGAGTTGAGCGCCACTCCGCCGCCGTACCCGCCCAGAACAACCCGGTAGGAAACATCGGAGCGCGGGTACGCACGGCGCAGGATGTTGCGCCATGCCAACGCGTTCAGGAGCATCTCGCACGTGTGCAGCGCCAGCGCGGCCACCAGTATCGGTAGCGAGATCGAACGCATCTCACCGGCCACCTGGTGAATCCAGCCCGCGACGCTACCCGCATGTTCCATCGCGACGAGGTTCGGTTACGCGGCCGGTCAGGCGTTCATGCGACGGCGATACAGGTAAAACGCCACAGCAGCGATGATCAGAATGATGAGGATATAAAGCAGCATCCCGGGCCTCCTTCAGCCACTACTCAGACAACACGGATGGCCGAAGTCTTTGGGCCAGGCGCGCCGTGGCAAGGGTTGGGCCGCGACGCCTCATTCTACCACGATCTACTGCCAGGTCACCTGATTGATGGCGCTCCACGGGATCACGATCGTCCGCGCCTGACCCTCGGCCGACTCGACCAGGATGCCGAGCTGGTCGGATTCCCGCACTTTAACGGTCAACTCCTTGCCATCGATGAAGCGAACCGTGACGGCACGATCGGTGGGTAATTGCATGAAATAGTCCCTCCTGGCTTCAGAATGCTGTGTATTTGAGCGGTTCCTATTTGTAATTAATGCCTCGACCTGCAATGATACCTGTAGCGCGACCCCCGGCGAGACGTGGCCGCAGTGTGGTTCTGACGGCTCCCGCCTCTTGAGGTTGCGCTTCGGGTTATGGCGCGACCATCTGGTTTCCCAGGGCCGCCGTAACGTATAGCTACCAGCTACCGACGTCCCTGGACCAACACCAAGGAAGGGAGCAGGACTATGTATGCCCTGATCCGCGAGTACAAGAATCTCGATCCCACCATGCGGGAGAACGCAACCCGCAAGGCCAGCAGCGAGCTGCGTCCGATCCTGAGCAAGACCCAGGGGTTCGTGTCGTACGAGCTGCTGACCCCGCAGGATGATCAGAACGCCGTGACGTCGATCAGCGTCTTCAAGACGAAGGCCGACGCCGAGGCTTCGATCACCGTTGCGCAGGACTGGGTTCAGACGAACCTGCCTGAGATGACCAAGCCGCACAGCGTGGCCGGCGAGCTCGTCGCCCACTAGCTCCGTTCCGGGGAGGGGCGCCAACTGGCGCCCTCCCCGGATGTACACTTGGTGTTCGTGAACGACGCTGCCGAGCATCAGCACCTCCGCGTCCTGATCGCGAACCAGCGAAGCGATCGGCTCGACTACGTGACCAGCGTGGTGGTCGGGCTCGGACACGAGGTGGTCGCACGGTCGATCGAGGTCGACGAGGTCGCCTCCGTGACCCAGCGCGAGCACCCCGACGTGGCGCTGGTCGGGCTGGGCGACAACAGCGAGCACGCCCTGGAGCTGATCGGCGAGATCGTCCGCCAGGCCGCTTGCCCGGTGATCGCATTGCTGGAGACCGATGACCACGTGTTCGTCGGCGAGGCGGCCAAGCGCGGCGTGTTCGCCTACATCACCGATACGAATCCCGAGCAGCTGCAGGACTCGATCGACATCGTGCTGCGCCGGTTCGCCGAGTTCCAGAACCTCGAGGGAGCGTTCGGGCGGCGAGCGGTGATCGAGCGCGCGAAGGGCATCCTGATGGAGCGCCACGACACGAATGAGGGGCAGGCGTTCGAGATGCTCCGTGCCCATTCTCGCAGCGCGAACCGCAAGCTGGTCGATATCGCCTCAGCGGTGGTGGACGGGCGCGCTCTGCTGCCCGGCCCCGAAAAGCAATAGTTAATAACCCGCTGCTACCATCCTTAACACGTCGGCTCCACTCCTCGGCCGGCGGGAGATGCTGACCCCAACGCCTGGTCAGGCGATTGTGCGGTTTCTCTCCCACCGCGGTAAGGAGGACGAAATGATTGAGGCAATTGTTGCCCTTATAGGCGTTCTTACGCTGTTGATCGTCGTCGCTCGGACGGTGCGGATCGTCCCCCAGGCACGGGCCGGCGTCGTTGAGCGGTTGGGCCGCTACTCGCGGACGCTCACCCCGGGGCTCGTGATCCTGGTGCCGGTGGTCGACCGCGTGCGCCAGATGATCGACCTGCGCGAGCAGGTGGTGTCGTTCGAGCCGCAGCCGGTGATCACCGAGGACAACCTCGTGCTCAGCATCGACACCGTCATCTACTACCAGGTGACCGACGCGCGGTCGGCCACCTACGAGATCGCCAACTACATCCAGGCGATCGAGCAGCTGACCGTGACCACCCTGCGAAACGTGATCGGCGGGATGTCGCTGGAGCAGACGCTGACCTCGCGAGACGGGATCAACGACGAGCTGCGCGTGGTGCTTGACGAGGCCACCGGCAAGTGGGGCATCCGGGTCAACCGCGTCGAGCTGAAGGCGATCGATCCGCCCCGGACGATCCAGGAGGCGATGGAGAAGCAGATGCGCGCCGACCGCGACAAGCGCGCGGCGATCCTGACCGCGGAGGGCGTGAAGCAGTCTCAGATCCTGACGGCCGAGGGCGAGCGGCAGAGCACGATCCTGCGCGCGCAGGGTGAGCGGGAGTCGCAGATGCTGCGGGCCGAGGGCCAGGCGAAGGCGATCGAGACCGTGTTCACGGCGATCCACGACAACGACCCCGACCCCAAGCTGCTGGCCTACCAGTACCTCCAGATGCTGCCGCAGATCGCGGCCGGAGAGGGCAGCACCATGTGGATGATCCCCAGCGAGCTGACGCAGGCCATGGGTGCCATGGCGTCTGGCTTCAAGGCGCCCGCGCCAGCGCCGGAACCGGCCGAGCATGTCGCCCCACCGAACGGTGCGGTCAGGGCTACGTCGCCGGCTCCTGAGCGCTGATCCGCTCGGCCCGCTCGCGCAGCAGGTCCTTCACGACCACCTGGATGGTGCCCGCGATCGGGATCGCGATCAGCGCGCCCAGGATGCCCAGCAGCGCCGCGCCGGTCAGCACGGCGATCAGCACCACCAGCGCCGGCATCTGCACCGTGCGGCGGTAGACGGCCGGCTGGATCAGGTGATTCTCGATCTGCTGGTAGACCATGATCACCACGAACACGATGATGCCGTCGGTGGTGCCCCCCGCGAAGTAGGCGACCGCGATCACGAGAATCGACGCGAGGGTGGCGCCTACCAGCGGCACCAGGTCGCCGATCGCCACCACCACTCCCAGCGTCAGCGCGTAGGGCACGTGGAGGATCCACAGCGTCAGCGCCGCGACGACGCCTGCGATCACGGAGATCAGCAGGTTGCCGGCGACGTAGCCGCCGACCGTGCGGTTGATGTGCCCGCCGATCTCGCGGGCGCGCTCGGCGCCGCCGGGCCGCAGCTGGGACAGGATCAGCTCGTTGATCTGCGGCAGCTCGAACAGCACGAAGGCCGCCAGGAATAGCACGGTCACCGTCGCGGCCACGCCGTTCACGACCGTGCCGGCGGCGCCGAACACGATGTCGGGCAGGTCGGACGCGTGCGCCTTGACCTTGTCGATCACCTGGTAGTGCTGGTCGAGGCGATGGATCAGCGGGTTTCTCGCCAGGCGATTCGCGGCCTGTGGGGCGCTCTCCGGTATCCGGTCGATCTGGCCGACGAACGGGGCGACCAGCAGCGTCAGCACCGCCAGCAGGCCGACCACGAACACCAGGAACACCGTCACCACTGCCCAGGTGCGGCGCATCACGCGCTCGACCTGGACGACCGCCGGGTTCAGCGCGACGGCGATGAACAGGGCCAGGCCGACCCAGATCAGGACGGTGCGGACGCTCGCGAGCAGCGACACGGTGATCGTGAACACGAGCACCGAGAACAGCACCTTCGCGATCACGCGCAGCGGCACGTCCAGCACGACATGCCGCGGCACCTCGCCCACGGCGATGTGGCCGGAGCGGAGGCCGACGGTAGAAGACACCGTCGCGCTGCTGTCTTCGGCTCGGGGGTTGGTGTTCACCCTGCTGTCAGTGCCCCGCGCGGAGGCTGGCCAAACTCCACCCCGATGCGGGCGAGAGGACTCGAACCTCCACGGCCTGGGGCCACCGGCTCCTAAGGCCGGCGCGTCTACCAATTCCGCCACACCCGCGCGTGTCTGGAGCAGGTTATTCGATCCTCCCGCGATTTCGATCAAGACCCGGCACCATCGCGCCGATGAGGAAGGTTGGAAAACTGGATCGCGAGGCCGCACATCGAAACGCCCACACACGCTTCGGAGCTGTCACCCGATCGGCCGCTGAGCGACGCGTCGGCCGATGCGCTTGGCCATGCCGTGTTTGCGGCGCACCTGGCCTCGGTGATCGCGACGCTATCCCCCAAGGACGGGATCACGGTCGGCCTCTACGGCGACCCCGGCGGCGGGCGCACGACCGCGCTCAACCTGACCCGGGCGGCGCTGCGCGCGCACCCGGCCGCGGCCAAGTGGACGGTGGTCGACTGGAACCCGTGGCTGGTGTCCGGCGGCGCCGACCTGGAGCAGCGGTTCGTGCAGCTGCTGGCATCGGCGGCGCTTGGGTCGAGCGCCGACCAGCTTCCCGACCCCACGCAGATCTCGGCGCTGCTGGCGAAGGTGGCCTCGACGCTCGGCTCCGGCGACAAGCGCGTGGTGGTGCTGATCGACGACGCCGACCGGCTGTCGCCGGATCGCCTGTCGGAGCTGATGCGGCTGCTGGCGTCGGCCGCCTCGATCGCCAACCTGGTGTTCGTGATCTCGCTCAGCCGCGACCTGGTCAGCGGCGACGGGATCGACAAGGCGCTGCAGCTCGAGATCGACCTGCCGCTGGCCGATCGCACGCTGCTGCAGCAGATGTTCGTCGACCGGATCGAGCCGCTGCTGACCGAGGCCCGCGAGGGCGGACTGGTGCATCCGGACTACTGGATCGACATCTGCACGCACGCGATCGATCCGTTTCTGCGCACCCCGCGCGACGTTGTCCGCCTGGTGAACGCGACCACGGCCACGTACGCGGCCGTCAGGGGCGAGGTCAACCCGATCGACTTCACGGCGCTCGAGACGCTGCGGCTGTTCTGCCCCGTCGCCTACGACGCCGTGCGGCGGCGGCCGTCGGCGTTCCTGCTGCCGGTCAGCGCGCGGCGCGACGAGGACGGGTCGCTGGGCGAGACCAGGCGCTACCACGAGGCCTGGGGCGAGCAGCTGTCGGAGGCAGACCGCTCGCGCGCCACGAACCTGCTGATGCGGCTGTTCCCGCGGCTGGGCGACATCCTCGGCGCGCGGGTGCTGGCGTCGATGCCCGAGGACACCTGGCGGACGCTGCTGCTGGTGGCCAGCGAGGAGACGTTCCCGATCTACTTCCAGCTGGCGATCCCGAGCGGCGGCATCTCGAACGCCGACCTGGCGTCGAAGCTGGAGCACTTCGGCGACACCAACCAGTTCGCGGCCACGCTGATCGAGCTGGCGCGCGACCCCGGCCCGGACGCGCCGCAGCGGCTGCAGGCGTTCCTGAGCCGGCTCGAGAACCACATCGGCGAGAGCGGCGAGCGCGAGGAGATGGAGGCGGCGATGCGCGCGCTGTTCCAGGCCGCGAACGAGCTGCTGCGGCGCGAGGAGAGCGGGCGGCTGGACATCGATATCTCGCAGCACCTGCGCCGGATCGTGCGGCGGCTGCTGCTGCAGGTGGAGCAGGACGAGCGCGTGTCGCTGCTGGAGGAGGGCATCGGCAGCGGCGGCTCGATCGCGACCACGACCGACATCGTGATCATGCTCGGCCAGCAGCACGGCAAGTACGGAGGCGAGTGGACGGAGGGCGCGGAGACGCTGGTCACGCTGTCGCAGCTGGCGCAGGTCGAGAACCTGGCGCTGACGGCGGTGCGCGACGAGGCCGAGGGCGGCAACCTGCTGGGCGCTCCCAAGATGGGCGACGCGCTGACCTGCTGGGCGAGCTGGAACCGCGGCGAGTGCCGGGCGTGGGTGTCGCGGTCGATCGAGACGGACGAAGGGCTGGTCGCATTCCTGCAGCCGTTCATGCGCAGCGCCGGGCAGCCGAGCGCGAGCGCGCGCGGGCCGCGGGTCGAGAACCGGCTGGATCACCGGCGGTTGCGGCCGTTCCTGGAGCCGGGCGCGATCGTCGACCGGGTCAAGGACCTGGCCGAGCAGCCGGACCGCACCGAGCAGGAGAAGCAGCTGATGCGCCGGTTCGTGCTCGACCACGAGCTGCTCCAGCAGGCGACCAGCGCCGACTACTCCGAGGGCGAGAACCAGCAGTCAGACAGCTTCGCCGCCTGACGGGTGGAACGATGGTGCCGGGCACCGTCGTTACACGCGTTGCACGGGCGTGACCACCCCGTTACCGAATTCCCGGGAAACCCGTCACGGCAGCGTCACGCGCGGGTCACGGCTGTTACGACGTAGCCCGGCACCGTCGTAACACGCGTGGCGCGGGCGTGACGGCCGCGACACACCTGTCACGGGTGATGGAACGGTGCCCGGTACCTCTCTATCAGGCCCGCTCGTAGACTCCTCGCCATGGCCGACAGCGCCGCCTACGACCGTATCGGCGTGACCTACTCGAGCACCCGCCGGCCCGATCCACGCATCCGCGACGCCGTCTGGTCGGCGCTCGGCGACGCCGTCACCGTCATCAACGTCGGCGCCGGCGCCGGCTCATACGAGCCGCCCCAGACGGTGCTGGCGGTCGAGCCCTCGCAGGTCATGATCGACCAACGCCCGCCCGGCTCCGCCTCCGCCGTGCGCGCCGGTGCCGAGCACCTACCCGTTCCCGACGGCTACGCCGACGCCGCCATGGCGCTGCTCACCGTCCACCACTGGACGGACGTCGCCGCCGGCATCGCCGAGCTACGCCGTGTCGCCCGCCGGATCGTGATCCTGACGTGGGACCAGCGCGTGACCGAGCGCTTCTGGCTGTCCCGCGACTACCTCCCCCAGCTCAGCGCCTACGACGAAGGGGCCGTCACCATCGAGACGGTGCTCGGCCTGCTGGGCGGGGCCGAGGTGCGCACGCTGCCGGTCCCGCACGACTGCGCAGACGGATTCCTGGGCGCGTTCTGGCGCCGCCCCCACGCCTATCTCGACCACCGGGTACGCGCGAGCATCTCCACCATGGCCGCCACCGAGCACACCCTCGGCCCCGGCCTCAAGCGCCTCCGCGCCGACCTCGAATCTGGCGAATGGGCCCGCCGCCACGCCGACCTTCTCCAGCTGGACGAGCTCGACCTCGGCTACCGCTTGCTGATATCGGTATCCTGAGGGCACGCGGTGGCCGTAGCTCAGCTGGTGGTAGCCCCTGGTTGTGGTCCAGGAGGTCGTGGGTTCGAGTCCCACCGGTCACCCTTGATCGACGAAGACCCGCCCCAAGGCCCAACCCTGGCTGCGGCGGTCGTGCTGTTCGACCCCGACGGCCGCGTGCTGCTCGTGCACCAGACCTACGGCGGCTGTCGCTGGGGCCTGCCCGGCGGCCGCCTGGAGCCGGGCGAGAGCCCGCAGCAGGCCGCGGTGCGAGAGGTCGCCGAGGAGGCCGGCCTCGAGGTCGCCCTCGACCACCTGGTCGGCCTGTACAGCCTGCGCAGCCGACGCCACGGGCTGCGCTTCATCTTCCGCGGGACGATCCAGAGCGGCGTCCCCCACCCCGGCAGCGACGGCGAGATCGGCGAGGTCGCCTGGTTCTCCGTCGACGACCTGCCGACCAACCTCACCAACACTGCGCCGTTCGCGATCCGCGATGCCGCCGCCGGCAGCCGCGGCGTCTTCGCCGAGATCACCCCCTCGCGCAGCGTATGATCGGCAGTTCACCATGCTCCGCGACGAGTACTACGACCTCGGCGGATTCGGCCGCCCCGTCACCACCACGTCGGACGACGCCCAGACCTGGTTCGACCGCGGCCTGACCTGGTGCTACGCGTTCAACCACGAGGAGGCCGTCCGCTGCTTCCAGCACGCGATCGAGGCCGACCCCGCCTGCGCGATGGCGCACTGGGGCCTCGCCTACGCGATCGGCCCCAACTACAACAAGAACTGGGACGCCTTCGAGCCGGAGGAGCTGACCGACGCCGTGGCCACCGCGCACGCCGCCGTGGCCAGCGCCTCCGAGCTGGCCGGCGCCGGCACGCCGGTCGAGCGGGCGCTGATCGGGGCGCTGCGGGCGCGCTTCCCCGAGGACACGCCGGCCGAGGACTGCGCCCCCTGGAACGACGAGTACGCGGCCGCCATGCGCACCGTCTACGCCGAGTTCGGCGACGACCAGGACGTGGCCTCGCTGTTTGCCGAGGCGCTGATCGGCCGCACGCCCTGGCTGCTCTGGGACCTGCAGACCGGCGAGCCGGCCGAGGGCGCCGACACCGCCGAGGCGATGGCGGTGCTCGAACGCGGCATGGCCGGCTCGAACGGCGCTCGCCCCCACCCCGGCCTGCTGCACATGTACGTGCACACGATGGAGATGTCGCCCTTCCCCGAGCGTGCCCTGCGCGCCGCCGACCATCTGCGCGACCTCGTCCCGGACGCCGGCCACCTCGTGCACATGCCCACCCACATCGACGTGCTCTGCGGCAACTACCGCGACGTGGTCACCGGCAACCGGCGCGCGATCGTGGCCGACCGCAAGTTCCTGGAGCGCGAGGGCGCCCTCAACTTCTACACCCTCTACCGCTGCCACGACTACCACTTCACCATCTACGGCGCGATGTTCCTGGGCCAGCCGGAGCCGGCGCTGGAGGCGGCCGCCGAGCTGCGGGCGACGCTGACCGAGGAGCTGCTGCGGATCGAGGTGCCGGTGATGGCCGACTGGCTGGAGGGGTTCGTGCCGATGCGCCTGCACGTGCTGGTGCGGTTCGGCATGTGGGACGAGATCCTGGCCGAGCCGCTGCCCGACGACGCCCAGCTCTACTGCGTGACCACCGCCATGCTGCACTACGCCAAGGGCGTCGCGCACGCGGCCACCGGCGACCTGGCCGCGGCCGACGAGCAGCGCCGCCTGTTCCGCGAGGCCCACGCGCGCGTGCCGGACAGCCGCTACCTGTTCAACAACACCTGCCTGGACGCGCTGGCCGTTGCCGCCGAGATGCTGGACGGCGAGATCGAGTACCGCCATGGCCGCTTCGACACCGCCTTCGCGCACCTGCGCCGCTCGGTCGAGCTCGACGACACCATGCTCTACGACGAGCCCTGGGCCTGGATGCAGCCGACCCGCCACGCGCTGGGCGCGCTGCTGCTCGAGCAGGGCCACGTCGAGCAGGCGGAGGCCGTCTACCGGGCCGACCTGGGTCTGGACTCGACGCTCAGCCGGCCCTGCCAGCACCCCGACAACGTCTGGAGCCTGCACGGGTTCCACGAGTGCCTGACGCGCCTCGGCAAGCAGGCCGAGGCCGACATCGTGCGGCCGCGGCTGCAGCTGGCGCTGGCCCAGGCGACGGTGCCGGTGCGCAGCTCCTGCTTCTGCCGCATGACGCACGCCGCCTGAGCGGTCTCAAGCACCCACCCTTGCCGGCCGATATCTGTCGTGATGAAGGATCCAGCACTCGAACTTGCCTACGCGGCGTCCGACGCGTACCGGTACGAGGCCGAGAACCTGGCCGTGATCGACGGGGTGCTCGACACCCTGGGCGAGCGCGCCGAGATCAGCCCGCTCGAGTTCCTGAAGCTGCGGGAGGAGCTGCACGTGGTGCTGACCAGCAACCGCACCGCGCCCGGCGTGATGAAGATCATGGCGATGGCCGACGCCGCCCGCATCTGCGGCCTGGAATCGAGCTCGGCCGCCAAGCGGCGCGAGCGCCGGTTCTGGAAGAAGCACCTCGAGAAGGCTCTGGACGAGCTGA
>JAICYJ010000034.1 GCA_025934255.1 Thermoleophilia bacterium
GCGCCGCTACATCTGCTTCGAACGGCACCGCGACGTGCCGGTGCTCGGCCTCGCCACGCTGCGGGTCGAGCGGCTGCTGGCGCCGCCCCGCCAGGCCTGGTACCGCGGTGGCCCGGCAACGCGCGACGCGCGGCGCTAGTTCGCATATCGTTCGGGCATGAGCTGGGTCGACCCCGCACAGGAGCTGGCGGCAATCCGTCGCTGGTTCGACGCCCGCGACCTCGAGCTGGAGCTGTTCGAGCGCAGCGACGGACGCTGGCGCGCCATGGTCACGGCGGCCGGCGAATCGCATGGCAGCAGCGAGTACGTCGAGGCCGGCGACGAGCTCGAGGCAGCGCGTGCCGCCCAGCGCCGCCACTCGACCAGGCAGCTGCGGGCGGCGCTGTCGGGGCTGTCGCAGGTCGCCCAGAGCGAGGTGGTGCAGCTGCTGGCAGCCGAGATGCTGATCTCCCGGATACCGGGCGGGCGCAGCAAGGCCGGCCGGCGGGCGGCCCTGGCTTCGGCCGTCTGGATGCTTGACCCGAAGCGGCGCACGGCCACCCGCACCGCCGGCCGCATGGCCGGGGAATGGGCCAGGCTGCGGATCGAGAGGCGCACGAGTGAAGGGTCGCTGCCGCATCGCGAGGCGCTGCTGCCGGCGGCGCTCGGCGCCACCGAGCGCAAGCTCGACCAGCTGCGGCTGAGGCTGCGGCACAAGGAGTGAGCCTGCGGCCGGCATCCACGCCGCAGCAGCGGGCAGACCAGGTGCTGGAGCGGCTGGCCGAGCTGTTCGAGATCGGCCGCCGGGCCGGCACCAACCGGCCGGGGCTGGGCGAGGGTGAGCAGCGTGCGCACGACCTGGTCGCCTCCTGGATGGCAGAGGCCGGCCTCTCCGTCGAAGTCGACCCGGCCGGAAACCTGATCGGCCGGCTGCCGGGGTCGGATCCGTCCCTGGCCGAGGTGTGGACCGGATCGCACCTGGACACGCCGCCCGACGGCGGCATGTTCGACGGCGCGCTGGGCGTGGTGGCGGGGCTGGATGCGGCCGCTGCGGTCGGAGCCGGGTCGGTGCGCCGCACGATCGCCGTGGTCGCCTTCCGGCTGGAGGAGGGTTGCCGGTTCGGCCGCGGGGTGTTCGGCAGCCGTGCGATGGTGGGCGACATCGAGCCGGACGAGGGCGACCTGCTGGACGCGGACGGCGTCTCCGTTGCGCAGGCCTTCGCGGAGCTGGGCCTGGGCCGGCTGCCGACCCGGGGCTGGGCCGACCCGAAGCCGGCCTGCTTCGTCGAGACCCACATCGAGCAGGGCCCGGCGCTGGCCGCGGCCGGCGCGCCGCTCGGGGTCGTCACCTCGATCGCGGGCATGGCCGGCTTCGACGTCGTCTTCTCGGGCAGCCGCGGTCACGCCGGCACCGTGCCGATGTCGCTGCGCTCGGACGCGCTGGGCGCCGCCGCCCGGTTCGTGCTGGCGGCGCACGAGGTCGCCGGCTCCATCCCCGGAGCGGTTGCCACCGTCGGCCGCCTGGTCGCACTGCCGGGTGCGACCAACACGATCCCGGGCCGTGCCGAGCTGTTCGCCGACCTGCGCGCGCCCGACGCCGCCGGCCTGGACGCGCTGGTGGAGCGCGCCACCGCTGCCGCCGCGGAGGCGGCCGCGGCCGCCTCCTGCACGGCCGAGGTGCTGCTGCGCTGGCGGTACGAGCCGGTGGCGATGGATCCGGCGACGGCCGCCGCCGTCCGCCGCGCGGTGGCCGGCCTCGGCCTCGACCCGGTCGACCTGCCGTCGGGCGCCGGGCACGACGCGGCGATCATGGCCACCGCCGGGATCCCGAGCGCGATGCTGTTCGTCCGCAGCGACGCCGGGGGCGTCAGCCACGCCCCCGAGGAGTCGACCGGTGCGGACGCGATCGCCCTCTGCGCGCAGGCGCTGGAGTCGGCGCTGAGGGAGCTGGCGGCATGACCGACTGGGAGGCGCTGGCGCGGCCGTCGCTGCAGGGCCTCGAGCGCTACGACCCCGGGCCCAGTCGTGACCAGATGAAGCAGCGGCACGGCCTGGCAGAGCTGGAGCCGCTGAACTGGAACGAGGATCTGTTCGGCCCGCCGGCCGAGGCGCTGGAGGCGGCGGCCGCCGAGCTGGGGAAGGTCGCCTACTACCCGGAGCGGGCCTACGCCGACTTCCGCGAGGCGGTGGCGGCGCACATGGAGCTGCCCGCCGCGTCGATCATCCCCGCGCACGGGGTGCAGTCGCTGATCGGCACGATCGCGACCGCATTCGTTGACGCGGGCACGACCGTCGTCACACCCACGCCCACGTACGGCCTGTATGCGCAGGTGTCCGCGGCCGCCGGCGCGGAGGTGGTGCGCGTCGCGGGCCGCGGCCTCGACATCGACCTGGACGCGGTGGCCGAGGCGGCCCGGTCGTACGGCGCCAGGGTGGTCTGGCTCTCCGACCCCAACAACCCCACCGGCGGCGTTGTCTCGCCGGGCGACTGGTCGCAGTTCCTCGATCGGCTGCCGCCCGCGTGCGCGGTGATCGCCGACGAGGCCTACATGGACTTCGCCGATCCCGCTCTCCGCGCCGACCGCATCCGCGACGTGGTGGACGGCCGTCCCGTGATCATGCTGCGGTCGTTCTCCAAGACCTACGGCCTGGCCGGTCTGCGGCTGGGATTCGCCATCGCCGATCCCGAGGTCGCGCGGCTGCTGGACATCGTGCAGGAGCCGTTCAACGTGAACCGGGTGGCGCTGGCCGCCGGCCGGGCCGCGGTCGCGCTGCCCGGCTTCGTGGAGACGCGCCGGGCCGAGGTGGCGGCGGCGCGCGAGCTGCTGCGCGAGCTGCTGACCGAGCGCGGGCTGTCCACGCATCCCTCGCAGGCCAACTTCCTGCTGGTCAACCTGGGCATGGACGACGGCCCGGTCTGTGAGCGGCTGCTACGAGAGGGCGTGCTGATCCGCGGCGGAACCGAGTTCGGGCTGCCCGGCTTCGCCCGCATCACCGTGGCGCGAGAGCCGGTCATGCGGCGCACCGCCGAGCTGGTGGGGGAGGCCATCGCCGCAGCCAGCTGAGGTATGCCATGCTACGGTATACCAATCATGCTGGTCGCCGACAGGATCGCCCAACTGCTCCAGCGGCAGGGCGCGGAGCACGTGGTCGGCTTCCCGGAGAACCGCCTGATCGACGCCGCCGCCCGCGCCGGCGTGCGGCCGATTATCACCCGCACCGAGCGGGTCGCCGTCAACATCGCCGACGGCTACGCGCGCGCCTGTAACGGCGAGCGGCCGCTGCCCTGCGTGACGCAGTACGGGCCCGGCGCCGAGGCCGCGTTCGGTGCGGTCGCCCAGGCCTATGGCGACCGCAGCCCGATTCTGATGCTGCCCACCGAGTACGCCCGCGACGAGCAGGAGGCGGGGCCGAGCTTCCGGATCGAGCAGGCCTACCGCCCGATCACACGCTTCGCCGCCACCGTCAACGACGCCGCGGCCGGGCCGCAGGCCTTCCGCCGGGCGCTGAACGCGCTCAGCGTCGGCAACGGCCCGGTGCTGGTCGCGGTCGCGAACGACGTCATGAACGGCGAGAGCGACGATCCGGCCTGGGCCGTCGCCTCGGCACGGCCGCGGCTGACCCAGGCCGCGGCCGAGGACGTCGAGCTGGCGGCGCGTCGGCTCACCGCAGCCGCCAACCCGGTGATCCTGGCCGGCCAGGGCGTGCTCTGGTCGAATGCCTCAGACGAGCTGCTGGAGCTGGCGGAGCTGACCGGCGTGCCGGTGGCCACCACGCTCAACGGCAAGAGCGCCTTCCCCGAGAACCACCCGCTGGCGCTGGGCACCGCCGCCCGCACCCGACCGGCGATGGTGGACGAGTTCTTCGCCCGCGCCGATCTGATCCTCGGCATCGGCACCAGCCTCACCCGCTCGTTGTACATCACGCCGTTGCCTGACCAGGCAGCGATCGGCCAGATCGTGAACGACCCGGCCGACCTGGCCGTGGGGTACGACATCGAGTTCGGATGCATCGGTGACGCCCGGCTGGTGCTGCGCCAGCTGATCGACCTGCTGCGCGGCGGCGGTGCTGCGCCGCGAGGTACGGCGGCGGCGGTGGCATCCAGCCGGGCCGCGTTTGCCGAGCGCTGGATGGGCCACCTCGCGTCGGATGCCGCTCCGCTCAGCCCCTACCGCGTCGTCTGGGATCTGATGGCGGTGGTCGATCGCACGCGCACCGTCGTCACCCACGACGCCGGGCACCCGCGCGACCAGATCGTGCCCTTCTACGAGACGATCGTGCCGCGCGGCTACCTGGGGTGGGGCAAGTCCACGCAGCTCGGCACGGGCTTTGGCCTGGCGCTGGGTGCGCGGCTGGCCCGGCCCGACTGGCTGTCGGTGAACATCATGGGCGACACCGCGTTCGGCATGATCGGCATGGACGTCGAGACGGCCGTCCGCGCCAGCATCCCGATCATCACGATCGTGCTCAACAACGGCCTGATGGGCGGCTACGGCCAGTGGATGCCGGACGCCGTCGACCGCTATCAGTCAAACCGCCTGGCCGGCGACTACTCGGCCATCGGCCGCGCCCTGGGCGCGCACACCGAACTGGTGTCGGAGCCGGCGCAGCTGCGGCCGGCGCTGGAGCGCTGCGTGGCCTCGGTCGCCGCCGGCCAGACCGCGCTGCTGGAAGTGATGACGCACGAGGAGCACGAGCTGGCGCTTCCCTAGGCGGTTACGCCCCTGCCGCTCTGGCGTTGGCACACAGATCGTCCTCAAACGTGCAACGCCGGTCGCGCTCTCAACGGGGTTTGACTACGACGCGGGCGGCGTCGGAGGTTTGGCACGGGATCGTGACGCGTGGTTGCCGGACCGGGATGCGCGGTCGCACGGTTGAGCGGTGGCCGACTAGGGGCCGTGATGTTCGTGTCTGCGGGTGGCGTGGATCGCTGCGTCTGGCGGCGGGATCGTCGCGGCGGCGTGAGCTTCGTTGCGCGATTGTGCGTCACGCGCCGGTCACGGAGTTGTCGAGCCGGCCTGGTCGCTCCAGGTCGCCTGGACGTGCCCGAGGTGGTCGCGCATCGCCTGCTGCGCCGCCTCCGGGTCGTGCGCGGCGATGCCGTCGCGGATGCGCTGGTGCATGGCCACCACCAGACGCCGTTCGTCGCGCCCCTTGGAGAGGTTTCGCCGCCGCACCTCGATCAGCATCTCGCCCATGCTGTCGTGCAGCACCAGGAACAGCTCGTTGTGCGTGGCCCGCGCGATCGCGCGGTGGAAGGCGAGGTCGTGCTCGACGCTCTTGTCCAGGTCGGAGCACTCGTTCTCGAGCGCCACGATCGTCGCGTCGATGGCGGCGATGTCTTCGGCGCTGGCGCGCTGCGCGGCCAGGCCGGCGGCGGCCACTTCCAGCACCAGCCGCACCTCGTCCACCTTGCCGTAGTCGAGGTCGCTGCCCTGCACGAAGTGGCGCATCGACTCGCGCACCGTCTTCTCGTCCACGGCGACGATGCGCACGCCACTGCCGCTCCGCACCTCCAGCATGCCCTTCGCGGCCAGTGCGCGCACGGCCTCGCGGATGACGGTGCGGGAGACGCCGAACTGCTTGCCGAGCTCCCGCTCGGGGGGCAGCATGTCGCCCGGCTTGAGCTTGTTGGAGACGATCGTCTCGATGATCGCCTCGGTCACCTTGTCGGACAGTCGCGGCTCGCGGTGGATTGCGGTGAAGGCCGTATTGTCGCTGTCGTCCACGGTTTCGATCGAACTAACGTAGCACGGTGGGAGGCGCGGACGGGCGTCGTCTAGACTCGGTGCCATGGGCTCGCTCGACGCCTCGGCAACGCTTCGCTGGAACGGCTACCTCGGCCAGATCGAGGGCGACTCCGGCTCGCTGTCGGTGGCCACCGCCACGCAGGCCGAGCTGGGCGGTCCGGGCGGCAAGTCCAACCCCGAGGAGCTGTTCTCGGCGGCGCTGGCCAACTGCTTCACGTCCACGCTGACCGGCATGGCCCGCGCCCGCGAGATCCCGCTCGGCGAGATCGAGACCACCGTCTCCACGCGGCTCGCTTGGGGCGACGGCTCGAGCCATCACCTGTCCGAGGCCGACCTGCACACCCGTGTCGAGTCGCCCGCCCCCGAGCACGAGGTGCGCGCGCTGATCGCCGACGCCGAGGCGCACTGCCCGGTCTGCCAGGCGATCGCGGGCAGGGTGGCGCTGCGCGTCACCGCTGACGTCACCGGGCAGTAGCTCGACCATGCCAGTATGATGGCATACCAATTCGCCCGATGACCGACGCGATCCCCGAACCAGTCCGCGCGCGCGACCTCGTCGGCTACGGCCGCACCCCGCCTGCGTTCGCATGGCCGGACGGCGCCCAGGTGGTCATCAACCCGGTGCTGGTCTACGAGGAGGGCTCGGAGTACTCCGTGATGTGGGGCGACGACCGCAACGACGGCTGGGGCGAGTACGCCGACCCCGGCGTGCAGCCGCCCCAGCGCGACCCCGGCACCGAGTCGCACTACGAGTACGGCAGCCGCGCCGGCGTGTGGCGGCTGGCCCGCATCTTCGACGAGGCCGGAGTGCCGGTGACGGTGTCCGCCGCCGCAGTCGCCCTGGAGCTGAACCCGGGCGTGCCGGAGTGGATGCGCGAGCACGACCACGACCTGCTCGGCCACGGCTGGCGCTGGATCGAGGCCTGGCGGATGTCGCGCGACGAGGAGAAGGAGCAGATCGAGCGCGCCATCGAGACCTACCAGCGGGTGCTGGGCAGCAGGCCGGACGGGTGGAACTCGCGCAGCTGGCCGAGCGAGAACACGCGCAGCCTGCTGCGCGAGATCGGCGGCTTCCTCTACCACTCCGAGGGCTCGGCCGACGACCTGCCCTACTACGAGACGGTGGACAACCAGCGGATGCTGGTGGTGCCTTACTCGAAGACCTACAACGACTCCCGGTTCGTGATGAGCCCCGGCTTCGACAGCCCGCGTGACTTCCTGGACACGATGGTGATGGGGCTGGACGAGCTACTGCGCGAGGGCGAGCAGCGCCGCACCATGATGACGATCGCGGTGCACGCCCGCTGGAGCGGCCAGGCCGCCCGTGCCGCGGCGCTGCGGCTGTTTCTCGAGCACGCGCTGGCCCAGCCCGGCGTCTCCTTCATGCGCCGCAAGGACATCGCCCGCTGGTGGCTCGACACCTACCCGCCGGGCGCGACCCCGTGAGGTGCGTCGTCTACCGCGGCGTCGGCGGCCGCGAGGTGGTGGCGGTCGAGCAGCGGCCGGATCCGCAGCCTGATCGCTTCGAGGTCGTGATCGCGCCGCCGTTCGCCGGCATCAACCCGGCCGACGTGCTGCAGCGCGAGGGCAAGCATCCGGTGCCGCCCGGCTGGCCGCAGGACATCCCCGGCCTGGAGGTGGCCGGGCCGGTGGTCGCGGCCGGCGACGCCGTGACGGCCTTCAAGGTCGGCGACCGCGCCTTCGGGCTGGTCGGCGGCGGTGGTCTGGCAACGCGCGTGGTCGCCAATGAGCGCGAGCTGGCCCCGGTGCCCGACGAGCTGGACGCTGCGACGGCGGCAGCCGCACCGCAGTCGTTCCTGACCGCCTTCGACGCGATCGTGATGCAGGCCGGTCTCGGCGCGGGCGATCTGCTGCTCGTGAACGGCGCCAGCGGGTGCGTCGGCACGGCGGCGGTGCAGCTCGCGGCGGCGCTGGGCGCGCGGGTGGTCGCGAACGTGCGCACGGCCGAGCTGCGGCCGCGGGTCGCGGCGATGGGCGCCGAGGTGCTGCCCGCCGACGAGGCATTCGCGCGGGTGCGCGAGCTGGGCGGGGCGGACGTGATCCTGGAGCTCGTGGGCGCGCCGCACATGGCCGACAACATGACCGCACTGGCGCGCCGCGGCCGGCTGATGCTGGTCGGAGCAAAGCCGGGCGACGAGGCTGTCGTCGTGCTGCGCGATCTGATGAGCGCCCGCGCGCAGCTGATCGGGAGCACCCTGCGCACGCGCCCGCCCGAGCAGAAGGCGGCGCTCGTCCAGGAGTTCCTCCGTCGGGTGGTGCCGATGCTGGCATCGGGCAGGGCCGCGGCCGCCGTCGGCGAGGTGTTCGCGCTCGACGCCGCCGCCGAGGCGCTCGACCACGTCCGCACCGCCGGCAAGTTCGGCAAGGTGCTGCTCGAGATGCCGGCCGCGTGAAGCTGCGGAGGATCGACCACATCGGCGTGGTCGTCGCCGATCTGCCCGCCCACGTCGCTCAGCTGGAGGCGATGGGCCTGGTGCTGGAGCGGGTCGGCGACAACATCGAGAGCCACGCGCTCTACTACCCGTGCGGCGATGCCAGCGTCGAGCTGATCGAGGTGCGCGACCCGGTGGTCGCCGCGCAGCGGCTGGGCGAAGGCGAGCAGGCCCGGATCGAGCACATCGCGTTCGAGGTCGACGACCTGGCGGAGGTGCGCGACCTGCTGGAGTCCCGCGGCGTCGAGGTCTCGTGGCCGCCGTTCCCCTCGGGCGCGGCGATGATGATCTGGACCACGGCCGCGACCAGCGGTGGTGTCCAGTACCAGTTCCTGGCGCGGCCGGGAGGCGAGGGCGGGAGCGCGTGAGGATCGGCCTGATCGGGGCCGGCGCGATCGCCCGGCGGCACATCGGCGTGTTGTCCACTCTGGAAGGCGTCGAGCTGGCGGCCGTCTGCGACAGCGACCTGGCCCGGGCCGAGTCGATCGCGGCCGGTGCCGCCGTGTACGGGAGCTGGCAGCAGCTGCTCGAGCATCCGCTGGACGCGGTGTTCGTGTGCACGCCGCCTGCGGCCCACGCGCAGCCGGCGATGGCGGCGATGCAGCATGGGCTGGCGGTGTACCTGGAGAAGCCGCTGGCGCGTGCGGCGGTCGACGGCGAGGCGATCGCGGCCGCGTGGCGCGAGAGCGGGGGAGTGTGCGCGGTCGGCTACCAGTGGCGGTCGCTGGCGCTGATCGGCCGCGTCCTTGACGAGCTGGCGGGGGCCGCGCCGGGCATGCTGATCAGCCGCAGCGTGGGTCCGACCGAGCCCGGCCGCGCGGCGTCCTGGTTCGGCGATCCGGCAGCGAGCGGGGGCATCCTGTTCGAGCTGGGCAGCCACGACATCGACCTGCAACAGGCGCTGGCCGGGCCGGCCGCCTCGGTGCAGGCGCTGTCCGGGCGAGGGTTGGGCGCGGGCGGCGGCGCGCTGGACGACGCGGTGGCGGTGCTGGTGCGATATGCGGGAGGCGGGCTGGGGGTGATCTCGGTCGCGTGGACGCAGCAGCAGCCGCCCATCTACGAGCTGGACGTGCTGGCGCCGGAGGTGGCGCTGCACCTGGCGCTCGACCCGGGATTCCGGCTGGGGGGCCGCGCCCATGGCCGACCGGTCGATCAGGAGGAGGATGTCGACCCGCGCACCTCGGCGGTAACGGGCTTCCTCGATGCTGCGCGGCGCCGAGATCCGGCGGCGGTGGCGTGCACGCCGGAGGACGCACTGGGCACGCTGCGGGTGGCGCTGGCGGCCGAGCAGGCGATCGCCAGCGGGGAGACGGTCAGGCTGGGCGGCTGAAGAGCGCGCCACTTGGCGCTGTCACCGTGCGCCACTTGGCGTTCTTACAGCGCGCCACTTGGCGTTCTCAGCGCGCGCCACTTGGCGCTACGCGTGCGTTGCGACACACCCTCGTACCACCTCTGCCGGCGTCCCCCAGCGAAGCGTCTGCGGCTAGAGCTTGCCCGGCAGCAGCGGCAGCCCGCCGCTGGCATCCGTGTCGACCCGCCAGAACGAGCCGGTGCGCTGGTCGGCGTGGATCTCCGCCACCTTCGTCGCCGTCACGTATAGCGCCGGGCCGTCGAAGATGCAGTTGGTGGCGTGCTCGTTCAACACGATCTCCTCCAGCACCTCGCCCTCGGCCGACAGCACCGTCAGCCCGCCCGAGATGGTCGTGCACACGAACAGCCGCCCGTCGGCGGCGAAGGCCATCCCGTCGGGCACGTGGTTGTCGCTCAGCTGGCAGAACGTCGTCGCCTGCCCGCCGTCCAGCCGGCAGACCCGGTGCGCCGCCGACTCCGTCCAGTACAGCCGCCCCTGCGCGTCGAACGCGATCCCGTTCGGGTACACGTCCGGCCGCTCCATCAGGAACTCGCCGCCGTCTCCGTCCAGCACGTACAGCGCTCCCACCGCGCGCTCGTCCTCCGGGAAGCGGTCGTCCTGCTCCGTGCCCGACTCCGTGAACCAGAGCCGGCCGTCCGGCCCGAAGGCGAGGTCGTTCGGCCCCGCCAGCGTCCGCCCCGCGATGCTGGTCGCCAGCATCTCGATCGAGCCGTCGCTGCTCACCCGCTGGATCCCCGGCACCGCGCTCTGGTCGGGACTCCCCGGCACGTTGCCGCCCTGGGTGACATAGACCGCGCCGTCAGATCCGAGCAGCGCGCCCCACGGCGACCCGCCCATGTCCGCGAACCGGCTGATCGCGCCGTCCTTCCACACCAACAACTCGCCGGTGTTTCCGTCACACAACACGATGGCTCCGTCCGGCATCACGACGGGCCCCTCCGGGAACCCGAGATTCGAAGCGAGCAGCGTTCCTTGCACGGCGCGGATCCTTTTTGGGGGGTTGAACCCGGGAAATTGGTATGATAGCATACCGAGCTTGATCGATCCCCGCGGCACCGGCTCGTTGCAGGGCTTGCGGCCACACCGCCGCGGTGGTTCGAGCGCATGATCGGACGCAGGCTCCACCCCCCTCGGTCGTCCATGCCCGGGTGGTCGCCACCGTCCAATCCGCAGCTTCCACTCCCTGCGTACGTATGCGAGAGTGGACCCAGCGTCCTGCCCGGTAACCAGCTCAGGAGGAGACCGTGAGCGATCCGCACAACCCGCGTCCGGAAACGGGCATCGAACTCTTCGACCATCGCATCTCCCGCGGGACGCTGCTGCGAGGTGCGGCCGGCACGATGCTCGGCATGTCGCCGCTGCTCGCGGCAGCCTGCGGCGGCGGCTCGACCTCGTCCACCGGGACCAGCGCGTCCACCTCGGCCGCCACCCCCGTCAAGGGCGGCACGCTCCGCGCCGGCTTCGTCGGCGGCGGCACGGCCGAGACGCTGAACCTGTACCAGGGCGTCACGCCGATCGACGAGTCCCGCGCCCAGAACCTGTTCGACCCGCTGCTCGTGGTCAACCCCGACCTCACCACCGGCCCCGGCCTGGCGCTCGAGTTCAACGCGAACGCCGCCGCCACCGAGTACGAGATCAAGCTCCGCCCCGGTGTCGAGTTCCACAACGGCAAGACCTTCGGCGCCGAGGACGTGATCTACTCGATGCGGCTGATGGCGAAGTCCGCCAACTTCGCGTCGGTGCCGTTCGTGGCCGGCATCAACCTCAAGGACCTGAAGGCGATCGACGCCACCACCGTCAAGGTGCCGCTGCTCTACCCGGACGCCGACCTCGGCGCCAACTTCGTCTACTGGAACACGTGGATGGTGCAGAACGGCGAGAAGGACTTCACCAACCCGGTCGGCACCGGCCCGTTCATGTTCGACACGTTCAAGGCCGGCACCCAGAGCACGTTCAAGCGCAACCCCAACTACTGGCAGACGGGCAAGCCGTACGTCGACGAGCTGCTGATCCAGTCGATCGACGACAACAACGCCCGCCTGGAGGCGCTGCAGTCCGGCCAGATCGACGCGATGGCGCAGCTGCCCACGGCCGACGCCAAGGCTCACCAGGCCACCGGCGACATCACCGTGCTGGTGGCCAAGTCGCCGCAGGCCATGATGTTCTACATGGACACCACGCAGGCGCCGTTCACCGACGTGCGCGTGCGCCAGGCGATGAAGCTGATCGCCGACCGCCCGGCCCTGGTGGCGAGCGCCATCAACGGCTTCGGATCGATCGGCAACGACATCGTCGGCAAGGGCCTGCCCTTCTACGACAACAGCCTGCCCCAGCGCGTGCAGGACATCGAACAGGCCAAGAGCCTGCTCAAGCAGGCCGGCCAGGAGAACCTGACCGTGACCCTGCAGACGTCGCCGATCTTTCCCGGCTTCGTCGAGTCGGCGACGCTGCTCGCGCAGCAGGCCAAGGACGCAGGCGTCACCATCAACCTCAAGCAGGTGCCGCCCAGCGCCTACTACAACCCCTCCGCGCTGTACCTGAAGATGGCCTTCGCGGAGACGCAGTGGCCGCCGCCGTCGATCAAGTTCTTCTACCTGCAGGCGCTGTCGTCCAAGGCGCCCTACAACGAGACGCACTGGAAGAACACCGCCTGGAACGATCTACTGTTCAAGGCGATCGGTGAGACCGACCAGGCCACGGCCCAGCAGACATGGAACCAGGTGCAAAAGATCCAGTACGACCAGGGCGGCTACATCAACTGGACCAACGCCGACTGGGTGGACGGGCTCTCCACCAAGGTCAAGGGCTTGGAACCGCATCCGGCCGGGGTGCTCGGCAACTACCTGTTCATGAACGCCTGGCTCTCCGGGTAGCGACCCAATGACGACTGTTGCGGAACCTCGAGCGGCCGACCGCGAGGTTTCGCCTGTTCTCGCCTTCGTGGGCCGTCGCCTGCTGGGCGCGGCGGTGTCGCTGCTGGTGGCGTCGGTGCTGATCTTCATCGGCACCTCGGTGCTGCCCGGCAACGCTGCCAGCGTGGTGCTGGGCCGCGGCGCGACGCCGGCGGCCGTGCAGAAGCTGGAGCAGCAGATGCACCTGAACAAGCCCCTGACCACCCAGTACACCAACTGGCTGGGCGGGTTCGTGCACGGTGACCTGGGCGACTCATCGATCGGCCTCGCCCAGGGCCAGAAGCACGCGCCGGTGTGGGCGCTGATCTCGGATCCGGTCAAGAACTCGCTGATCCTGGCGCTGATCACCGCCCTGTTCATGATCCCGCTGTCGCTGGGCCTGGGCGCGCTCGCGGCCGTCTACGCGGGGCGGCCGGCCGACCACGCCATCTCGATCATGTCGCTGGCGGCGATCGCGCTGCCCGAGTTCGTGATCGGCTCGCTGCTGGTGGGCGTGTTCTTCGTCTGGCTGGACGTGCTGCCGCCGGTCGCGATCATCCCGCCCGGGCAGAGCCCGCTGAGCGATCCCACCAAGCTGATCCTGCCGGTGGCGACGCTGCTGCTGGCGTCGCTGGCGGCGGGCATCCGGATGGTGCGCGCGGGCATGGTCGAGACGCTGCAGGCCGAGTACGTGATGGCGGCCCGGCTGAACGGCCTGTCCGAGCGCTGGGTGCTGTGGCGCTACGCGATGCGAAATGCGCTCGCTCCCAGCGTGCAGGTGCTGGCCCAGAACCTGCAGTGGCTGATCGGCGGCATCATCATCACCGAGACCGTGTTCGCGTACCCCGGGCTGGGGTCGCTGCTGGTGACCGCGGTCGGGAACCGCGACCTGGGCGTGGTGCAGTCGGTGGCGATGCTGATCGCCGTGGTCTACGTGATGCTGAACCTGGTGGCCGACCTGATCGTGCTGCTGCTGGTGCCCAAGCTGCGGGAGCCTGCATGACCGGCAGGCTCCGCTTCATGCGCAGCTTCTCGGGCGCGGTCGGCGTCACCATCGTGGTGTTCGTGGTGGCGGTGGCGATCTTCGGCCGCTACGTCGCGCCGTATGACCCCAACGTGCCGGTGACCGTGCCGCTGGCCCCGCCGTCCAGCCACTACTGGCTCGGCACCGACTTCCTGGGCCGCGATGTGTTCAGCCGCCTGCTCTACGGCGGCCGCTCCGTGATCACCCTGGCTGCACTGGCCACCGGCCTCGGCTACCTGATCGGCATGTCGGTCGGGCTGATCGCCGGGTTCAGCCGCTCCCGCATCGACCCCGTGCTGATGCGAAGCGTCGACGTGATGCTGGCCTTCCCGCCGCTCCTGTTCCTGCTGGTGCTGATCAGCGGCGCGGGAACCGGCGTCGAGGTGCTGGTGATCGGCGTGGCAGTGATCCAGGCACCCGGCATCAGCCGCATCGTCCGCACCGCCACGCTCGAGGTCTCCGTGCGCGGCTACGTGGAGGCGGCGATCGCCCGCGGCGAGCGCTCCTACGCCGTGATCGTGCGTGAGGTGCTGCCCAACATCATGGCGCCGGTGCTGGTCGACTCGGGCCTGCGCTTCACCTACTCGATCCTGATCATCGCCTCGGTCAACTTCCTGGGGCTGGGGCTGCAGCCGCCCGCCTCCGACTGGGCGCTGATGATCAGCGACAACCGCCAGTACATCGCGATCCAGGCATGGGCGGTGCTGGCGCCGGCAGCGATGATTGCGCTGCTCACGATCGGCATCAACCTGACCGGCGACGCGATCGCCCGCAGCCTGGGCCGCTCCTACGTGCCCAAGACCGCGCGGAGTGCGGTGATATGAGCGACGCCCCTGCACCGGTGGTGCAGGTGGTAGGCCTCTCATTGGGCCTGACCACCGGTGACCCCGTGGTCGAGGACGTCAGCTTCACCGTCGGCGCCGGCCAGATCCTGGGGCTGGTGGGCGAGTCCGGCAGCGGCAAGACCACCACCGCTCTGGCCCTGCTCGGCTATACGCGCCGCGGGGTCGAGCTGCGGGGCGGCAGCGTCAGCATCAGCGGCCAGCCGATCCTCGGCCAGGGTATCAGCAACCTCCGCAACCTGCGCGGCAAGGTCGTCTCCTACGTGCCGCAGGATCCCGGCGGCGCCCTCAACCCGTCGCTGCGGGTGGGCGACGCGGTGATGGACGTGCTGCGCGCGCACCGCGCCGGGGCCGCGTCGCTGGAGTCGGTCAAAGCATCGCTGGAGCGGGTCGAGCTGGGCGCCGACCCGCGGCTGCCGCGGCGCTACCCCCACCAGCTGTCGGGCGGCCAGCAGCAGCGGGTCACGATCGCGATGGCCTGCGTCTGCGACCCGCCGGTGGCGGTGCTGGACGAGCCCACCACCGGGCTGGACGTGATCACCCAGGACCGGATCCTGGCCGAGCTGGCGCGCCTGCGCGACGACGACGGCATGGCGATGGTGTACGTCTCCCACGACCTGGCGGTGGTGGCGAAGATGGCCGATCGGATCGTGGTCATGTACGCCGGCCGCGTGGTCGAGAGCGGCCCGGCCGACGAGGTGATCGAGCGGCCTCGCCACCCCTACACGCGAGCGCTGGTGTCTGCCATCCCCGACTTCCGGCGGCCGCGCGCGCTGCGCGGCATCCCCGGCGTGTCGGTCGGGGTGGGCGAGTGGCCGAGCGGCTGCGCGTTCGTGCCCCGCTGCCGTCACGCCATCGGCCGCTGCAGCGAGTCACTGCCGGAGCTGTCGGCCGCGACGCCCGACCACTCGGTGCGCTGCATCCGCTGGCAGGAGCTGGCAAGCGACGGCGCCGAGCCCGGTGACGGGCGCGCCGCCGCGACCGCCGTGGAGGCGGAGGATGAAGCGCTGCTGCAGGTCGATCACCTCGAGGTCGAGTACCGCAACGGCCGCCGTCGGAACACCGTCGTCCACGACGTGTCGTTTGCGATCGAGTCCGGCCGCTGCGTGGCGCTGGTGGGCGAGTCCGGCAGCGGCAAGACCACGATCGGGCGCTGCCTGGCAGGCCTGCATCCGCCCAGCGGCGGGCGCATCGTGTTCGACGGCAGCGAGTTGGCGGCCTTCGCCCGCAACCGGCCGCTGGCCGCCCGCCGCCGCATCCAGATCGTGTTCCAGAACCCGTTCGAGTCGCTCAACCCGCGCCACAAGGTCAGCTCCTCGATCGAGCGCCCGCTGCGGGTGCTGCGCGGCCTGTCCCAGGGCGATTCGCGCACGGAGGTGGGCGAGCTGCTCGACCGCGCCAAGCTGCCGCGGCGCGTCGGCGATCGCTTTCCGATCGAGCTGTCCGGCGGCGAGCGCCAGCGGGTTGCGATCGCGCGCGCGCTGGCGGCCAAGCCCGACCTGCTGATCTGCGACGAGGTGACCTCGGCGCTCGACGTGTCGGTGCAGGCGGCGGTGCTGGAGCTGCTGTCGGAGCTGCAGCGCGACCTGCGGCTGAGCATGCTGTTCATCACCCACAACCTGGGCGTCGTTGCCTGCGTGGCCGACAGCGTGCTGGTGATGGACCGCGGTTCGCTGCGCGAGAGCGGCTCGGTCGCACAGGTGCTGAACGCGCCGGCCGACGAGTACACTCGACGGCTGCTGAGCGCCGCGCCGTGCCTGCCCGACGGGGCGTACAGCTGAGCGCGCGCACCGCGATCGTGGGCGGCACTGTGGTGGCGCCGGATGGCTCGAGGCGGGCGGACGTGCTGGTGGAGGACGGCCTGATCCGGGCGGTCGGCGAGGTCGACCGCGACGGCGCCGACACCGTCGACGCGGGCGGCTGCCTGGTGCTGCCGGGCGCGATCGACGTGCACACGCACGTGTTCGGCGGGATCCGCGACGACAGCCGCTCGGCGCTCTGCGGCGGCACCACCTCGGCGCTCGCCTTCGTGGATGCGCTGCCGGGCGAGCGCCCGGCGGAGGCCGCCCGCCGCACGCTCGCCGACGAGATGCCGGAGTCGCTGATCGACCTGGCCTTCCACGCCGTGATCTGGGAGCCGCAGGCCTACCGCCGCGGTGACCTGGCCGAGGCGGCCGCGCTCGGCGTCGGCAGCGTGAAGCTGTGGCTGGCCTACCTCGAGCTCGGCATCCAGGCCGACGACGACGTGGCGCTGCGCGTCATGCAGGAGGCGGCGGAGCTGGGCATGGTGGTGCTCGCGCACTGCGAGAACGGCCGCGCGATCGACGTGCTGACGCGACAGCTGGTCGAGCAGGGACGGCTGGGAATCGACTCGCTGCCCCGCAGCCGGCCGATCGAGCTGGAGGCCGAGTGCGTGCACCGGTTCCTGGTGCTGGCCGGGCTGGCCGGAGCGACGCCCTACGTCGTGCACCTGACGGGGCGCGCGCCGCTCGAGGAGATCACGGCCGCGCGCGGTCGCGGCCAGACCGTGCACGGCGAGGTCTGCACGCACCACTTGCTGTTCGACCGCTCACACCATGAGGGCGACGACGCTGTCCGCTACGTGATGACCCCGCCGCTCCGCACCGGCGACGACCAGCAGGCGCTGCTCGACGGCCTCCGCGACGGCGGCGTCAGCACGTATGCCTCCGACCACTGCCACCTGCGGCTCGACCGCGACAAGCTGCCGGTGCTGGGCGACTTCACGCGGATACCGACGGGGATGCCCGGCATCGGCGCGCGGCTGCCGCTGGGCTTCGGGCTGCTCGCGCCGGAGCAGCTGGTCGAGGTCGCCTGCGCTGCGCCGGCACGCATCTTCGGGCTGTGTCCGCGCAAGGGCGCGATCGCCGCCGGCAGCGACGCCGACATCGTGGTCTGGGATCCGTCGGTGCCTTCGCGGCTGACGATGGACGTGATCAACGACGGCCTCGACTGGTCGCCCTACGAGCACATGCCGGTCGCGGGCTCGATCCGCCACGTGCTGGCCGGCGGCGACCATGTCGTGGCCGACGGGCGCTTCGCCGGTGACCAGCACCGTGGCCGCTACCTGCCGGTCTCGCGCGTGCTCGAGACGGCGTGAGGGCCGAGCCGGTCAGGGCCGGCTCAGCCGGCGGCGACCTCGGCCAGGAAGTCGCGCAGCTGGTCGGCCGCGTCCGGCTCGATCGCCGGCGGCACCGCCAGCCCGTAGCGCTCGAGCGCCTGCTCCAGCCCGGCGCGGCTTCCCACCAGCGCCAGCGTGTAGCCGTGGCGCGCGAACTCCTCGGTCTGCTCGGCCACCTGGTCGAGCAGCGGCGCCGCCACCTCGTCGGGATAGTCGGCCGCGGGCAGCTGCATCGCGCCCCAGCCCTCCTGCTCGATCACGGCCAGGGCGTCGACCCCACCCGCCTCGGGGTTGACCAGCTCGCTGGCGACCAGGGCGACGCGGAAGCTGCGCAGGTCGCCCTCCACCTATCCGCTGCCCTCCATCAGTGCGACCAGCTGCGCCCGCTCCTCGGACGGATCGTGCGTCGGCAGCTGGTGCGACACGCCCATCGCGCGCGGCGCGGTGACGCCGCGCACGGCCAGCTCGGCGGTCAGCTCCTCGAGGAAGATGCCGCTGCCGGGCGAGAGCTCCGGGGCGCCGTCCGGCCACTCCGGGCGGCCGCCGCGGGCCGGGTCGGAGCTGGTCACGTGCACGCCCATCGAGGGGCTGCCGTCGATGCCGACCAGAATCACGTCGTCTCCGCGGGCAACGTGCACCTCGATGGCGCCGGCCACGGCGGCGGCGATCTTGCGGCAGTGGCGGCGAAAGGCGGTGGTGTCGTACTGCTCCCGCACCGCCCAGAAGCGGTTCAGGCCGGTGAACGCCAGCTCCGGGCAGGGCATCTGCTCGATGCGCCAGCCCCGATCCCGCAGCTCGTCGACCAGCGGCGAGTAGACGCCGGGGCAGCGGGCGCCGCCGTCGGTCTTCGAGTTCTGGTTGAGCAGGCAGTGGGCGACGAATGCAACGCCGGGCATCCCGGCAGTATAGGAAGGGGAAGGTGGGGGATATGAGCATGCGCAGCGCCATCGTCACGGGGTCGTCCTCCGGCATCGGCCGGGCGATCGCGATCCGGCTGGCGGCCGACGGGTTCGACCTCGTGCTGGCAGACATCCGGCGCGATCCGATAACCGGCGGCGAGCCCACCGAGGACGTGATCCTGGGCAGCGGCGGCAGCGCCGTTCACGTGGCGGCCGACGTTGCCTCGCCAGACGACTGTGCGGCGCTGGTCGCCACTGCGGTGAAACGTGTCGGCACGCTGGACGTGCTCGTGAACAACGCCGTGCTGGCCGGGGCGGAGTCCAAGCCGCTGCTGGACACCGAGCCCGAGGACTGGGACGCGATGATGGCCGTCAACCTGCGCGGCGCGTACCTGCTGTGCCGGGCGGCGGTGCGCCAGATGCTGGCCCAGCCGCTGGACGGCGACACCCGCGGGCGGATCATCAACATCACCTCGCAGCACGGGATGGTCGGCTGCCCGGGCCACTTCACCTACAGCGTCGGCAAGGGCGGCCTGATCCAGATGACCCGCCAGATCGCGGTCGACTACGGGCCGCAGGGCATCATCTGCAACGGGGTCGCCCCGGGCAAGATCGTGACGGGGACGCCGGGCGACCTCAGCGCCAGCGAGGAGGGCCTGGCCTACGTGCGGTCACGCACGCCGTTCGCGCGGCTGGGCCGCTCCCAGGACGTTGCCGCGGCGGTGTCGTTCCTGGCGAACGAGGCCAGCTACGTGAGCGGCAGCAACCTGATGGTGGACGGAGGCTGGAGCGCGTACTAGTTGTACTGACTACGGAGGTCTGCGACGCGGCTGATCGGTGGCTTGCCGCCGAGTGAGCCGTGTGGTCTGTGCTTGTTGTACCACCTGGTCCAGCCGGAGAGGGCGCGGGCGCGATGCTGGCTTGTCGGGTAGGCGTAGCGGTAGGCCCATTCGCGTAGCATGGTTTTGATCAGCGCTTCGGCTTTGCCGTTGGTGCGGGGCGTGTAGGGCCGCGTGAAGCGGCGTCCGATCGCGAGCTCGGTGCAGGTGTCGTGCCAGAGGTGGGAGTGGTAGGCCTTGGCGTTGTCGGAGAGGACGCGCTCGATCACGATCCCCTGGCTGGCATACCAGGCGACCGCGCGCCTGAGGAACGCGGCGCAGGCGTGCTTGTCCTGCCCGGTCAGGACTTCCGTGTAGGCCAGGCGAGAGTGATCGTCGATCGCGACGTGCAGGTGCTGCCAGCCGGCGGTCCGGTTTCGAGGCACGCCGTCGTTTAGAATGCGCTTTCCGACGACATGGAAGCGACCCAGCTTCTTGGTGTCGACGTGCAGCAGCTCCCCGGGCCGCGCCCGCTCGTAGCGGCGCACCGGATCGCGCTCGGGCGGTGGCAGCCGCGAGCAGCCACACCGGCGCAGCACCTTGCCGACCGTCGACGCCGGCCGCCCGGTGATCGCCGCGATCACCACCGGCCCAGCCTTCGTCGCCTGACGGACGGCCACGATCTCCGACTCGGCCGCAGCCGACAACCGCCGCGGCTGCGTCCTTGGCACCGACGGCTGGTCGCACAGCCCCGCCCAACCACCGCGCTCAAACCGCGCCAGCCAGCGATACCCCGTCGAACGATGCGCGCCGCAGGCGGCCGCGGCCGCCTCCGGCGACCACTGCCGCTCCACCACCAACCGCACGAACCGACACCGCGACTCCAGCGAAAACCGCATCCGACGGGGCGGCAACATACCCTGCATCATCCGGGCCTCCTTTGCGACCTTGGGACTTCGACATCCACAAGGCTCGCGGGAGGCCCGGACAACGTCAGCCGTCGCGCAGGTGTGTGGTCAATCCAACTAGTAGGCCATCCACCCGCCGTCGACCAGCAGGTTGATGCCGCTCACGTACGTGCACTCGTCGGACGCCAGGAACAGCGCCGCCGCGGCCACGTCGGCGGGCCGTCCCAGCCGGGAGAACGGCGTGCGCGCGTGCGAGTAGGCCAGCACCTCATCCGAGTCCTGGCGCACCAGGATCTTGCCGGGCGCCAGCCCGTTCACGATCACGCCCTGCGGGCCGAAGTCGACGGCCAGCTGATGGGTGAGGTTGATGACGCCGCCCTTGGCCGTGCAGTAGGCGACGTGGCCGGGCGCGCCGATCATGCCGTGCTGCGAGGAGATGTTGATGATGCGCCCTCGCGCCTCCGCCACCGGCTCCTGGCCGAGCATCTGCCGGACGGCGCGCTTGCAGCAGAGGAACACGCCGCGCAGGCCCACGTCCATGATCGCGTCCCAGTCCTCGGGCTCGGTTTCGAGCAGCCCCTTCGAGTGGCGGCCGGCGACGATCGCGTTGTTCACCATCACGTCCAGGCGGCCGCGCCGCTCGACGGCGGTCGTGACCAGCCGGTCGATGTCGTCCCACCGAGAGGCGTCGGCCTCGACGAAGATGCCGCTGCCGCCGGCCCGTTCGATCAGATCGACGGTCGGCTCGCCGCCCTCGCGGGGATCCGGTCGCACGTCGCCGACCACCACGTCGGCGCCCTCGGCGGCGAAGGTCAGGGCCATCGCCCGGCCCAGGCCGGAGGCCGCGCCGGTGATGACGATCGACTTGTCCTGCAGGCGCCCCGCGCTCATCCCATCCCCTTTCCGTGGAGGCCCCCGAGCATAGCGACGGCCGTGCGCGGGCTCGGGCCGGTCCGTGCCAGAATGCCGGACACCGAACGAACGCCGACCAGGGGGGACCGGATGGACGATGATCGCGCACGAGAGCTGCTGGCGGAGGAGCGGCGACGGATCGAGGAGGCGCTGGCGACGAGCACCGTTGTCACCACCGACGACGAGTCCACCGCGGACGACGCTGACAACGCCACCGACACGTACCAGAACGAGTTCGACGAGGGCAGGAGCGACGACCTCAACGAGCAGCTGGCCGCGGTCGAGCGGGCCGAGCAGCGGCTGGCAGAGGGGCGGTACGGGCTCTCGATCGAGAGCGGCGATCCGATCCCGGATGAGCGGCTGGAGGCGATCCCGACGGCCGAGCGCACGGTCGCCGAGGAGGAGCGCTTCGATCGCGGAGCCTAGTTGGCGGTCTGCTGCGCCAGGCGCTCGGAGGCCATCGTCCGCGCCGCGCCGTGGACGTCGGCCATGCCCGTGATCGCCGTCAGGAACTCCTCCCGGCCGAGCGTGTAGAGGCTGGCGTCACTCGATGCCGTCACCGTGGCGGTGCGCGGGGTGTCGTTCAGGAGTGCGATCTCGCCGAAGCCCTCGCCGCGGCGAAGCGTGGTCGCGAACCCGGCCGCGGTGGTGACGGCCACCTCGCCGTCGGCGACCAGGTAGAACAGGTCGCCGGGCTCGCCCTCCCGGATCAGCACCTCGCCGGCCGCGGCGTGCCGCGGCTCCAGCAGGCGCGCGACGCCCTCCATCTGAGGCGGCGGCAGCGGCCGGAACAGCGCCATCGCGCGCAGCAGCCCGATCTGGACAATCGGCACGGTCGCCCTGGCGTCCGCGCGCAGGATCGCCGGCAGCAGCACGAGCGTCACCAGCGGCATGATCGCTCCCACGCCCACGATCGCCGCCTTGGTGCCACCCAGGCCGATCAGGATCGGCACCACCAACGAGCCCAGCGACAGGCCGAGCATGTCGACGCTCTCGATCACGCCGAAGATGCGGCCCAGGACGGCGGGCGTCCCCGTGCGCTGAAGCAGCGTGCGACCTGAAACGTCGAACAGGCTGCGCCCGACGTTCGCGAGCAGCAGCAGCGGGATCGTGATCGCCACCCGCGGCCAGACTGCGATCAGCGCGACCGATGCGCCCATGATCAGGGCCGCGGCGACCAGCGGAGGCGCCAGCCGCCGCCTGCCCACCAGCCCCACCGTGACGAACACGGCGACCAGGCCGCCGGCGCCGAAGGTGGCGTTCAGGATGCCCACGCCCGACTGCCCGATGTCGAGCTCGCTGAGCGCGAGCACGACGAACAGCACGTCCATCGCGCCCAGGTACAGGGACTGCGAGGTGAGCACGCCCATCAGCACGGCCGTGCCGCGCTCGCCCTTGAGCGCGCGGAACCCGTCGACGGTGTCCGCAATCGGTGAGCCCACGTCGCCTGGTTCGACCGGCGGCAGCGATCTCGTCAGCGGCAGCGACACCCAGGTGGCGACCAGCATGGCGATGGCGAACGCCGCCACCACCCAGCCCGGCCCGCCGATCGCGATCACGCCGGCGGCCACGACCGGACCGACCATGATGCCGGCGCTCTCGATCCAGCCCAGCGCGGCGTTTCCGGCGGTCAGCTCGTCGGGGGTGTGCACGGCGGCCGGCAGCACGACGTTCATGGTTGGCCGGGTGGCGTTGAACGCGGGTGCTGCCAGGATTGCAAACACGTAGACGACCGCGGGCGGGCCGTGGACGAGCAGCGCGATCGCCAGCAGCCCCATGCCCACGGCCTGCGCGGCGTAGCCGGCCACCAGCACCCAGCCGGCCTGGTAGCGGTCCGCGAACGTGGCCAGCAACGGGGCGATCACGACGCAGGGCAGGAGCTGCGCGGCCGCCAGGATGCCGCTGGCCTTGGCTCCGCCCTGGTTGTAGGCGTAGACCAGCACGGCGATCCACTCGCCGTACTCGGCGGCGTTGAACAGCGCGAAACCGATACCGCATCGCCGCAGCGTCGGGTTTCGCGTCAGCTTCGCGAGAGGCGCCAGCCGGCTCAGCACGCAGCGATCCTACGCCGTTCCCTGCCGGAGCACCACGGCGCTTACGAGCGCAGATTCAGCGGATGGTGGCAGGCCGCCAGGTGCTGCTCGGCGTGCTTCACCAGCGGCGGCTCGGTGGTCGTGCAGATGTCGGTCGCATAGCGGCAGCGGGGGTGGAAGCGGCAGCCGCTGGGCGGCGTGATCGGGCTGGGGACGTCGCCCTGCAGGACGATCCGCTCGCGCTCGACGTCGGGGTCGGGCACCGGCACCGCCGACAGCAGCGCCTCGCTGTAGGGGTGGATCGGCCGGTCGTAGAGCTCCTCGGCCGGCGCCAGCTCCACGATCTTGCCCAGGTACATGACGGCGATGCGGTCGGACACGTGCCGCACCACCGACAGGTCGTGTGCGATGAACAGGTAGGTCAGACCGAGGTCGTCCTGCAGGTCGCTGAGCAGGTTCACGACCTGCGCCTGGATCGAGACGTCGAGCGCCGAGACCGGCTCGTCGGCGATGATCAGGCGCGGGCTCAGTGCCAGCGCGCGGGCCACCCCGATCCGCTGGCGCTGGCCGCCGGAGAACTCGTGCGGGTAGCGGTTGTAGTGCTCCGGGCTGAGCCCGACCAGCTCCAGCAGCTCCTGCACCCGCTTGTTGACGTCGCCGCGCGCGCCCACGCCGTGGATCCGCAGCGGGTCGCCGATGATCGTGCCCACCCGCTTGCGCGGGTTGAGCGAGGCGTAGGGGTCCTGGAACACCATCTGGATCTCCCGCCGCAGCGGCCGCATCTGCTTGCGGTCGAGGGTGGAGATGTCCTGCCCGTCGAACTCGATCGTGCCGTCGGTCAGGTCGTGTAGGCGGATCAGACAACGACCGAACGTGGACTTGCCGCAGCCCGACTCGCCCACCAGCCCGACCGTCTCGCCCGGCATCAGGTCGAGGTCGACGTCGTCCACCGCGTGCACGCGCGCCACCTCGCGCTGGAACACGACGCCGCGCTTGATCGGGAAGTACTTGCGCACCCCCCGCGCGCGCATCAGCGGCGCGGCCGGGTCGCTCACGACGCCTCCGGTGTCGCGGCCCGCCTAGCCTGCTTCTGATCGGCCGAGAGCAGGCACGCATCCAGGTGGCCAGGTCCCGACCGCGCCTCGAGCGCGGGACGCTCGGCCCGGCAGCGGTCGAAGGCGAACGGGCAGCGGGGCCGGAAGCTGCAGCCCGCCGGCAGCGAGATCAACGACGGCGGCTGCCCCGAGATCGCGGCCAGCCGCCGCTGGCGGGGTCGGTCCAGCCGCGAGATCGAACCCAGCAGGCCCCACGTGTACGGATGCTGCGGCCCGCGGAACAGCTCGCCCACCTCGGCGTACTCCACGATCCGGCCCGCGTACATCACAGCCACCCTGTCTGCCACCTCGGCAACGACGCCCAGGTCGTGCGTGATCAGCACCACCGCCGAGTCGAACTCGCGCTGCAGGTTTCCGATCAGCTCCAGGATCTGGGCCTGGATGGTGACGTCGAGAGCGGTGGTCGGCTCGTCAGCGATCAGCACGTCGGGGTTGCAGGAGAGTCCCATCGCGATCATCACGCGCTGTCGCATGCCGCCCGAGAACTGGTGCGGGTAGTCGTCGATCCGGGCCTCGGGGTTGGGGATGCCGACCGCACCGAGCAGCTCGAGGGTGCGCCTGCGCGCCTGTTTCGCGGACAGGCCCTCGTGCGCGCGCAGCTGCTCATCGATCTGCCAGCCGACCCTGTAGACCGGGTTCAGCGAGGTCATGGGATCCTGGAAGATCATCGAGATCTGCTTCCCGCGCACCTGCAGCATGTCGCCCTGTGACAGCTGCATCAGGTCGCGCCCCTGGAACAGCACCTCGCCCGAGAACACGGCGTTCTGGTCGAGGATCAACCGCATCAGCGTCATGGCGGTCACGCTCTTGCCGGAGCCGGACTCGCCCACGATGCCCAGCACCTCGCCGCGGTTGACGGTGAACGAGACCCCGTCGACAGCGTGCACGGTGCCGTCCTGGGTGCGGAACGACACGCTCAGGTCGCGCACCTCGAGCAGCGGCGCTCCGCTCATGCCGGACGCACCCGCGGGTCAAGCCAGGCGTAGCCGACGTCGACAACGGCGTTTGCGATCACGATGAAGATGGCGCCGTAGATGACGGTGGCCATGATCACCGGCAGGTCGAGGCTGATCAGCGACTGGTAGGTGAGCAGGCCCACGCCGGGCAGTGCGAACACCACCTCGACCAGCAGCGCGCCGCCGCCCACCAGCACGCCGAAGTCGAGACCGAACAGGCTGACGAAGCTGATCATGGATGTGCGCAGGGTGTGGCGCAGCAGCACCCGCCGCTCGCTCAGCCCCTTGGCGCGGGCGGTGCGCACGTAGTCCTCGTTCTCGGTCTCCAGCAGGTCGGCCCGCAGCACCCGCGCGTAGAGGCCGATGTAGAGCACCGACAGCACCAGCCACGGGATCACCAGGTGCTTGAACCACATCACCGGATCCTGCGTGAGCGGCGTGTAGCCGAGCGGCGGCACCCACGAGAACAGGAACGTGTCGTGGTAGCGGTCCTGGGTGATCAGGTTGGCCATCTCGCCCAGCCAGAACACCGGCATCGAGATGCCGATCAGCGCCAGCACCATCAGCATCGGATCGAAGATGGTGCCGCGCAGCACCGCCGCCGCCACACCCATCAGGATCGACACCACCACCCAGATCACGGCCGCGCCCAGCACCAGCGACAGCGTCACCGGGGTGGCGGCCACGATCTCGGGCACCACCTTCTGGCCCTGGTTGCTGTACGAGGTGAGATCGCGGCTGATGAACAGCTTCTTCATCAGGATCAGGTACTGCACCGGCAGCGGGCGGTCGAGGCCGTACTGGTGCTTGATGGCCTTGATCGTGTCGGGGCTGGGGTTTCGGCCCGCCAGCTTTCGGGCTGGGTCGACGCCCGGCGTGTGGAAGAAGATCAGGAACACCAGCACCGTGATCGTGAACACGACGAAGACGGTGGCGATCATGCGGCGGATGACGAAGGTCAGCATCCGTCAGTCCTTGACCCGCAGCTTGGCACGCGGGTCGAGCGCGTCGCGCACGCCGTCGCCGAACACGTTCAGCGAAAGCACCGTCAGCACGATCATGATGCCGGGTGCGATCGCCACCCACGGCCGGGTGTAGAGCAGCTGCTGGCCGTCGTTGATGATCGTGCCCCAGCTGGCGTTCGGCGGCTGCACGCCGATCGAGAGGTAGGAGAGCGCCGACTCGGTGAGGATGGTGGTGGCGATCATCAGCGGCAGCAGCACGATCAGCACCGTGATCACGTTGGGCAGGATCTCGTTGAAGATCAGCCGCCGGTTGGACGCGCCCTGGGCGATGGCGGCCTCGATGAACTCCTTCTCGCGCACCGACAAAACGGCGCCGCGCACCGGCCGCGCGACGTAGGGCACGTAGATGACGGCGATGATCAGGGTCGGCAGCCAGAGGCTGGAGGCGCTGATCGAGAACGGCCCGATCGTGAGCCCCTGGGTGAGCAGCACGGTCGCGATCGAGATCGCCAGCAGGTACACCGGAAACGCCCAGACCACGTCCAGCCCGCGCGAGATGATGCTGTCGGTGACCCCGCCGTAGAAGCCGGCCACCATGCCCACGATCACCGCCAGCAGGCTGCAGATCACCGCCGACCCGATCCCGATCGTGAGCGACGTGCGGCCGCCGTAGAGCACGCGCGCGGCCACGTCGCGGCCCTGGCTGTCGGCGCCCAGGAAGTAGTTGCGCTGCCAGGTGGGGCCAATCGGCGTCTCGCCCAGCTTGAGCACGCCGCCACCCTGCTGCAGCACGTCCACCCGCTTGCCGTTGATCACCGTGGTGGCGGTCAGCTGGCTGGTGAACGGGTCGGTGTGGGCGATGTGATCCGCGTAGAACGGCCCCATGAACGACACCACCACGATCCCCAGGAACACCGCCAGCGCCGCCATCGCCATCCGGTTTCGCACCAGCTTGTGAGCGGCCAGCGCCCACGGGCTGCGCCCGGCCACCCAGCCCTCGGGCGGCGCGTCCGCGAGCGGGTCGATCGGGTGCTCGAGCCCTCCGACGGTCGACATCGGAGGAGGGCTACTTCACCCAGGCTTGGTCGATCAGGATGCCACCCACCAGCACGTTGGGGTCGAAGATGTAGTTACCGACGCGCGACGACACGAAGTCGATGTGCTTGGGAAGGAACAGCGACACCCATGGCGCCTGGTCGGTGGTGGCCTTGTCGACCTGGCTCCACATCTGATTGGCCGCAGCCTGGTCGGTGACGCTGGTCTGGATCGCCTTCTCGGTCATCTTCTGGATGGTCGGGTCGCAGAACTCCGACAGGTTGGCGCTGGCGGAGCTGTTGGGGTGGAAACCGTTGCAGCCCACCACGACGTCGAACCAATCGGCGCCGGACGGGTAGTCCGGGTACCAGTAGCTGAAGCTGATCTGGGCCTTGTTGCTGGAGTCCTGCACGTACGGATACTCCACCGCGGCGCTCAGCACCTTGATCGACGAGTCGTAGCCGAGCTGCTTGAGCAGCGACACGAAGTACAGGCAGACAGCCTTGCTGGCCTCGTCCGGCGTGCAGATCACGGCCACCTTCTGGCCCTTGGTGCCGGACTCGGCGACCAGCTGCTGAGCCTTGGCCATGTCGGGGCCGTGCCACTTGCCGTCGCCGGGGTTCGTGGTGTAGGGGCAGTAGGCCGCGTAGCCGGGGAAGTCGGGCGGCAGGATCTGGCAGGTGGGCGTCGCCACCTGGGGGCCGCCCCAGGCCTTGATGATCGCAGCCCGGTCGGTCGCGTAGTTGACGGCCTGGCGCACCTTGACGTTGTCGAACGGCGCCACCCGGGTGTTCAGCGCCATGTGGTAGACCTGCGGCACCGGGTTCAGGTGCACCTGGTTCGTGTACTGGGTGGCGATCTCGTTCAGCCGGTCGGAGGGCGGCTGGTCGTACATCCAGTCGGCCTGGCCATGCTCGACCATCGTCACCTCGGCCTCGCTGGTCAGCGACAGCCTGATGTCGATCTTGTCCGGGTAGCCCTGCGGCTGGGCGTCCTTCGACCACTCGTGGAACTTGGGATTACGCACCAGCAGGATCTCCTGGTTGGGCGTGTAGTGATCGATCATGTAGGGCCCCGTCGCGGGCAGCGGGTTGGAGGGCCCAACCTCCTTGTCGGGCGTGTTCGAAGGCACCGCGTAGCCGAACGGCAGCGCCAGCTTCTGCAGGAAGTCGGGATCGGGTGAGGTCAGGTGGAAGGTGACGGTGCCGGTCGCATCGTCGACCACGATCCCCTTGGACAGGTCGCAGGTCTTGGGCGTCTTGGCGCAGGCGTCGCCGCCGACGATGCCCTGGTAGAACGAGCCGACCGGTCCGGGCACCGTGAACTCCCGCTCGATCGCGCGGAGGAAGTCGCTGGCCTTGACGGGGGTGCCGTTCGAGTACGCGATGCCGGGCCGCAGGTGGAAGACGTAGGTCTTGCCGCCATCGGTCGCCTGCGGGATCTGCTGGGCGAGGTCGGGGACGAGCGTGTTGCCGTCGGAGCCGCCCACCTTCTTCCAGGTCACCAGCCCGTCGTAGATCATGTTCAGCAGCGTCCAGTTCTGGTCGTAGTCGACCGCCGGATCGATCGAGCTGCCGATGCCGTTCCAGGCAAGCACCATCGTTCCGCCCCGGTGACCGGTCGCCGACCCGCCGGATCCGCTCGAACCGCCGGATGACGACGAGGAGCTCCCGCCGCAGCCGGCCAGCACGCCCACCAGCAGCACCAGACAGGCACTGGCCATGAGTCCGCGACGTCGAGCGTGCTGCATTGAAGCCTCCCAGTGGAAAAATTGGCCGGCGAGCGGGGTGCGCCGCACGATGATAGGGATTGGTCGCTGCGGAGTCCAGGTTTGTTGCCGGCTGCGCGCAGATCTGTAGGATCGGCCACCCGTGCCACCGACCTCCGAACAGATCTCCACCGCGTTGTCGCTTCCCTTCGACGGTGCGCAGATGCGCCGGATCGTCGGCGACCTGGCCGCGCTGGGCTCTGCGCCCAGCGGCTTCCGGGTGACCGGCACGCCGGAGGATCGAGCCGCCGCCCGGCTGGCGGCGGCCGAGATGCGGGCGATCGGCCTGCAGGACGTGAGCGTCGAGACGGTGCCGGTCTATGGCTGGCGGATGCGCGGCGCGTCGCTCGACGCCGGCGGACGCAGCTTCGAGTGTGCATCGATGGGCGGCGTGCCGGGGACGCCGCCGCGCGGCATCACGGCGCCGCTGGTGTGGGCCGGCGACGCGTCGAGGCGCCGGCTCGACCGGATCGACGTGGGTGGCAGGATCGCGGTGGTGGAGTGGCGCAGCGGCTCGATCTGGCCGTCCGACGTGGGCCTGGAGCTGGCCGCCCGCGGCGCGGTCGGCGTGGTCGTGCACTGCCCGCAGGGCGGCCCGTACTACCAGAGCCCGCGTGCGCTGGGCGCGTTCAACTCGCGGTGGTACGCGGGCGCGCCGCCGATGGTGACGATCCGCAAGGAGGATGCCGCACGCGTGCGCACGCTGATGGACGGCGGCCCGATCGAGGCGAAGCTGACGCTGCGCGTGGACGCGGGCCCGTCCCGGGGCGCGAACGCGGTCGGGTACCTGCTGGGACGGCGGCGGGGCGCGCCGATCGTGGTTGGCGCCCACCATGACGGCTGGTTCCGGGCCGCGTTCGACAACGCCAGCGGCGTGGCCGTGATGCTGGGCATGGCCCGCGCGATGGTGGAGGCCGGCGTGCGGCCCGAGCGCTCGATCTGCTTCACGTCGCGTACCGCCGAGGAGTTCGGCCAGGCCGATAGCGAGTACGACTGGTGCACGGGCGCGCATGGGCAGATCGCGCACTCGCACCCGGAGTGGGGCGCGCGCAGCCCGTTCCACCTGTGCGTCGAGGCATCCGGCCACACCGGGCTGCCGCTGCTGGTGGAGGCGCCGCCGGAGCTGACCGGGTGGGCGCGGGGCTGCCTGCGGGCGGCCGACCGGGAAGGCCTGCTGACCAGCGGCTGGAAGATGTACCCGCCCGGCTGCGGCACCGAGCTCTGGCCGCTGCTGGTCGCGGGCGTGCCCGGCGTCAGCGTGCTGACCTGGGGCAAGAGCTTCTCGCGCAGCGCCTACCACTCGCCGCTGGACACGATCAAGCTGGTCGATTTCGGCCACCTGGAGCGGCTGGGCAGGGCCTACTCGCTGATGGTGCTGGACGCCGACCGCCGCGGCGACGACCTTTGCGATCACCGGGCGCGGGCTCGCCATCTGGAACAGGCGCTGGCCCGGTCGCCGGTGCCGCTGCCGGGGTTGCGCGCAGCGGCTCGCCGGCACGCGGCGGCCAGGGGCCGGCGCGCCTTCACGCCGGTCGGGCGCGGGTTGCTCGCGCTCGATGCCAATGCCTCGTCGGCCTATCCGTTCCAGCAGGCGGCGCGCGATCTGACGGCGCTGAAGGCGGCGCACGCAGCTCTGGCCAAAGGCGACAACCGAGCGGCGGCCCGGCACGCGGCGCGGGTCGGCGACAACGCGCTGTGCGGGGCGCTGTCCCACGACACCATGCGCCGCCGGCTGGCGCGGGTCGAGCGCGACCGCGCAGGCGACGGGTGGGGCGGCCGCAGCCACCTGACCGAGAGCCCTAACCTGTGGCTGGAGCTGGCGTCGCTGCGCGGTGAGCCGGGCGCACCGCCGGCCGACTGGGTGAAGCGGTCGCTGCGCGGCCACGCGGAGGACGTGAAGGCAACGCTCGAGCGCGCGGCCGCGCGGATGGAGGCGGCGCTGGCGCGGGCCGGCGGCTGAAGCCAGGCTGCCTCAAGGCGCACTTCAGGGCTACGCTGTCTGTATGTCGCAGCCCGGCGAACCGCAGGATCCACCGCAGTCGGCGTCGACGAGCGTCGACGAGGCCGCGCCCGACGCGCCCGATCCGCCCCAGGCGGGTGACCTCGATGCACCGGCCGTTCCGTTCATCGGCCGACGTGGGCACCGGCGGCGTGGTGTCGAGTCGATCTTCATCCGGTTCGTTGCGACCGGCGGCGTGATCGGGATCGGTGTCGCCGCGGCTGCGATCATGGGCACACAGGACGTCGCCGCCTGGATCATCGGGCTGGTGGTGTCGGTGCTGAGCGTGGTACTGGCCGCGATACTGTGGTCGTCGCGCACGCTCTGAGCACATTACGCTAGTCGCAGTCCGGCTCTCCCCGCTCGCGTCGCTCGAACTCGAGCATCATCAGCCGCAGCAGCGCGTTCAGCTGCACCTTCTCCCGCTCGTTCAGCGCGGCGGTGACCAGCGCCTCCTTCTTGGCCTGGGCGCCGACGGCCCTCCGGTACGTCTTGCGGCCGTGATCGGTCAGCTCCACCACCACGCTGCGGCGATCGTCGGGGTCGGGCAGCCGCTGCACCAGCCCGGCCTGCTCCAGCCGGTCGAGCCGGTTGGTCATCGCGCCGCTGGAGAGCTCCATCCGCGCCGCCAGCCGCCCGGGCGTGCTCCGGAAGGGCTCGCCGCCCTGAGCCAGGATCGAGAGCACCTTGTTCTCGGCCGTGTCCAGCCCGAACTCCGCCAGCGTCTCGTCCATCGTGCGCTGCAGTCGCCGGGCCAGCCCGGAGATGCGGTCGACGATGCCCTCGACCTCCAGGTCGAGGTCCGGCAGCACCAGGTGGATGCTCTCCAGAAACGCGTCGACGTGGTCGCGATCCTCAGTTCTTGCCATGTTTCACCATTCTCGCAGAAAAGTAGTTTGACGTCAAGGTATCTCAGGGCTAGAATCTCGACTTCAAGATACTTAAGGTGAAGAGAGGAGTGGGACATGCATCCGATGGACAGCCAGGGACGACGGCAGCTGGCGGGCGAGCGAATCGAGCGGTTGCGCGGAGACGCTGGAGCGCGGGGCGGGGATCTACGGCTGGCCCGGCGGGTGGTCGCCGGACTCGTCCCGGCCTTCCACGCTGTCCTTGAAGCCCCGAATGCCCTGGCCCAGCGAACGCCCCAGCTCGGGCAGCCGCGAGGGGCCGAGCACGATCAGCGCAATCAGGAACACGATCACAAGCTTCTCGGGTGAGTCGAGTCCCATGCCGGAAGTGTAGGCGGGCTCCCCGGGCGGTGGGGTGACCACCCTTCACTGGAAATAGCATGGGAGGCCTATGCCCGGCGGTCGCGAACCCCTCCGCATGCGGATCCGAACGGCGCTGCCGGCGAGCCTGACGTTGATCGTCGCAGTCGTGCTGGCGCTCGCGCCGGAGGCGCACGCGGCCCGCAGCGTGAACGGCGCGATCGCACCACCAGGGGCCCGCAGCGTCAGCTCCGCCGCGGGATTCGAGGCGGCGGTCGCAGCCATGCGCGGCTCCGGCGGCACGATCACGCTGAGTCCCGGCAGGTACTCCACCAAGATGCGAATCGGGCCGCGCTCGTCGCGGCGGCTGACCATCTCCGGGCCCGCCCGCGGCAGGGCGGTGGTGCGTGCGATCGTGCTGAACCGCACCCA
>JAICYJ010000005.1 GCA_025934255.1 Thermoleophilia bacterium
GCGCCGTTCGTGGTGGCGCTGGGCGCGTGCTACTGGCTGGCCGGGTGGAACCGGGACCAGGCCGAGATCGGCGGGCTGGCGCTTTCGACCACGAGCCTGGCGGTGGTCTACGCGGTGCTGGTCGAGACCGGCCTGAACCGCTCCGTGATCGGCAAGCGCATCATGTCGGCCACGTTCGTGACGGACATCCTCACGGTGATCGGCCTGTCGGTGCTGTTCATCACGCCGAACATCTGGGTGATCCCGTTCGCTGCGGTCTCGATCGCGTTCATCTGGGGCCTGCCCAAGATGTCGCCGTGGTTCTTCGGGCGCTACGGCGACCGCGTGATCGAGCCCGAGATCAAACTCGTGTTCGCGGCCCTGTTCATCCTGATGTACCTCGGCACGAAGGCCGACAGCCAGGCGGTGCTGCCCGCGTTCGTCCTGGGGCTGGCGATGAGCGCTCACTACGCCGAGCATCGCAAGGAGCAGGAGCGGTTGCGGGTGGTCGCGTTCGCGTTCCTGACCCCGTTCTTCTTCATCAAGGGCGGCCTGAACGTGTCGCTGCCCGCCGTGTGGGCGAACCTCGGCGTGCTGGCGCTGCTCTGCGTCGCGAAGATCGCGCCCAAGTTCGGCGCGGTGTACCCGCTGGCACGGAAGTACACCAGCCCGCAGGCGGCGTTCACGACGCTTTTGATGTCGACCGGTCTCACCTTCGGGACGATCACGTCGCTGTACGGCCTGCAGGCCGGCATCATCGACCGCACCCAGTTCTCGCTGCTGGTGACCGTGGTGGTGCTGTCTGCGATCATCCCGACTGCGATCGCCCAGCGCTTCTTCACTCCCACCAGGGGCGAGATCGTGGCCGCGGCGGATCCGGCCGAGCGCGGCAGCCCCAGTCCGCCGCGCGAGCCGGCTTCTGACCTTATCTGATGGGTGCTGTGGGCCCGGGCTCGACGGGGATGCCGACCGGGCGGGCGAGTCTCCCGCCGACGACCCTGCAGACCTCGATCGGCTGCTGGTAGAAGCCGGCGAGCTTCGCTGCGCGTTGGAATGCCACCTGCTCGTCGGCGATCTCGTCCCCGTAGACGTGATCCGGCTGACCCGGGACGCGGAGTCGATACCACGTCAGGTGCTTCTTGAGATCCCTCATCGCGCGAACATTTCACACGCACGTGTGGAAACCGTGAAGATTCTGGCCGGCGACGCGACCGGTTACTCGACCGAGGTCAGATCGACGCCGGGCCTCCCGCCATACCCCCAACGGGATTCGAACCCGTGTTGCCGCCTTGAAAGGGCGGAGGCCTAGGCCGCTAGCCGATGGGGGCGCGGCTCGCAGGATACGCGAGCGTGGCACCGCCGCGGACGGTCAGGCCGCGGGGACGGAGCCCGATGCGGCGCGGGCCAGCATCGCCTGGAGCTGCTCCCAGGCGGCCTCTTCGACCGTGGAATACTCCTCCGGGTCGGCATGTCGGATCGTGTCGAGGTACCGCTGCCAGGCCACCTCGGGAGCGACCGGGAAATACCTCAGCGTGTCGAGTGTTTTTGGGTTCATGGTTGCCTCCACTTGATACTACGGACGCGAGCGGCGCTCGGTTCGGTTCCCGCCGCCGCGCCACGGCCGTCCCCGGCCGGGCCGTACAATCGCCCTGGGGCCGTTAGCTCAGCTGGTAGAGCAGGGGACTTTTAATCCCAAGGTCGCAGGTTCGATCCCTGCACGGCCCATGTCTCCGCCAGATCAGGTTGAGGCGTAAAGTCCACGCACCGCCCGGGTCCGGCGCGGAGGCCACGACGGCCGACTCTCGCACCAACAAACGAACCGGGTTGAACAGCTTGAGTGACGACGCCTTCTTCCGGTCATCCTTCCCGCGTAATCTGGGCGTCGGCGGGCTGCGACCCGGGCGACTGGTCTGGGTCCCTGTGCTCGTCGCGATCCTCGCGCAGGTGCTGTCCCCCGCCGTTGCCGCTGGGTCTGACCCTGCCGCGACGCCTTCGGTGAGTCCGATCCGACACATCGTCGTCATCCTGCAGGAGAACCACAGCTACGACAATCTTCTCGGCGGCTGGTGCCACCGGCACCACCGCTGTGATGGTGCTGTGCGCGGGGAGCTTTCGAGCGGGAAGTGGATCCCGTTGCAGGAGCCTCGGGATCGCGTCAGTCTCGTCAATCACAGTAACCGGGCGCATCGGCGCTCCTGGGACAAGGGCGCGATGGACGGGTTTGATCGGGTGCCGGGTTGCGGTGCAGCGCAGCACTTCCGCTGCTACGTTCAATATCTCCCGCGCGACATTCCGAACTTCGCCCGCCTGGCTCGGCATTTCGTCGTGGCCGACCGTATCTTCGAGTCAGACGGCATCCCGAGCTGGGGGTCGCATCTCGAGCTCGCCACGGGCGGCGACATGGACGGCTTCACTGGGCGAAACCCGGTTCACGTTCCCGGCATCCCGCGCAACGGGTGGGGCTGCGATTCGCTGTTGGACGCGCGCTGGCGATCCGCGCCGGGGGCCCCCGTACAGTTGGAACCATCCTGCATCCCCGATCGTGCAGGCAACGGGCCATACCGCGCGAGCCCCGTGCAGTGGGTACCCACGATCATGGATCGGCTCGACGCGGCGTCGGACAGTTGGAAGCTGTACACGGTGCTGCCGAGCATGGCATCCCAGGGCTTGCCGATCGGCGGGTACGGCTGGGCGATCTGTCCGACGTTCGCTGATTGTCTGTACACCCGCCAGGCTGCGAACGACCTGCCCCTATTCCACGTTCTCCAGGATGCGTCTGCCGGTACCTTGCCGAACTTCGCCATTGTCACCCCGACGTCCAAGCTCTCTCAGCACAACGGCTACTCGATGCTCAATGGCGACAACTACATCGGCCAGATCATGGCAGCACTCATGGACGGCCCTGAATGGGACTCCACCGCCGTCATCATCACCTACGACGACTACGGCGGCTTCTACGACCATGTGCCATCTCCGGATGGAACGGATGCGATCAGGCTGCCGTTCATCGTCGTTTCGCCCTGGGCAAAGCCCGGGTACACCGATCACACATACGGATCACTGGACAGCATTGATGCGTTCGTCGAGCACACGTTCGGCCTTCAGCCGTTGACCGTGCGGGATGCCAGCGCCTACAACCTCCACCACGCCTTCGACTTCGCACAGTCACCACAGCCAGCCGTGCCGATGACACGGACGCCCGTACCGAGAGCTGAACTCCGCGCCATCCGACGCCACCCGCCGCCGGCAGACGTCACCTAAAGCGGGCACGATTGGCCCGCGGGCTAGAGACAGTTGGCGCCGGCGTCCTGGTTGAAGTCCAGGCGGAGGTGCTTCCCGCCCCCGGTGACGGTGAAGTGATCCCAGTCGGGAGGGTTGGGGCTGCCCGGCGTGTACTGCCATCCGTTCAGGAACTTGCCGCTGATCCAGGTCTGGTAGCCGGCCTGGTGCAGGTAGTGCTGCAGCGTCGTGTTCATGTCGAGATGGAACGTCGACAGGCTGTTGCCGGTGACGTGGTTGTTGTGGTTCAGCTGCCCGGTCATGATCGACGACCGCGACGGGCAGCAGAGCGGGTCCGTGATGTAGAAGTTCGTGTACCGGCGCCCCTGATCGGCGATGTCGCGCAGGGTGTTCGGCATCACCTGCTTGGTCATGGTGCCGACGCTCTGGTCGTCCGTGAGGATGATCAGGATGTTCGGCCGCCCGTCCGCCCGCTTGTGCGCGGTCGACTTGTTGGCGACCACCAGCAGGCCTACCGCCAGCGCGACGGCGACCAGCGCGATGTAGGTCAGTGGACGGCGCTGTCGCCGCACGGGTGCTCCCTCGGTAGGACGGTGGTCCACGAAGCACGCACCACCGCCGGACCATAAACGCCGGATGTCCGAGAACCGATCCGCCGCCAGCCGCGAATGGGCTTCCGAACCCGGCGGCCTCGCCGCCAGCAGCCCTCAGAAAGGGGTCACGATGACAGACATGATGGATCGGACGCTGACACGGGCGTCCCTCATCCGAGGCGGCGCCGCCGCGGGTGTCGGGCTCGCGGTGGGTGGCCTGATGGGTGTGGCGCCGTCGTTTGCGTCCGGAGCCACCCAGGGCGACGTCGACATCCTGATCGCCGCCGAGATCGCCGAGGCGCTGGCGGTCACGACGTACTCCAACATCATCTTCAACGCGCCGTTCTTCACGCGCCTCGCGGACGACGATCAGGGGTACCTGCGGGCGGCACGCCAGGAGGAGATGTCGCACTACCTGCTGGAGAAGTCGGCAACCGGCAAGGACTCGCCGTACACGGCGTTCTTCTACCCGCACCACATGTTCCACAACGCCCGCGTGACGCTCAACACGCTGGTCTCGCTGGAGGACGCGTTCATCGCCGCCTACCTGGTCGGCGTCCGTGACTTCTCGAGTGCCGACCTGCGCGTCACGGCCGCTCGCATCATGGGCATCGAGAGCGACCACCGCACGCTGGCGCGTGTCGTCGCACCCGGCGTCGCGGCCAGGGACGGCGGCCCGATCGAGCGTGTGAAGGGCATCCAGGGCGTCCGCGAGTCGGTCGACCCGCCCAACAACAACGGCTACGAGCGCACGCTCGGCCTCACCAACATCAGCCAGGCCGTCGACGCGCTGCTCCCGTTCGTCGATGCCTCGGCCGCGGCCAAGGCCGGGTTCAACACCCGCAGGGCGTTCAAGTTCCATCCGTTCACGCCCCACCTGCCCACCGAGCTGGGCGCGTTCCACAGCTTCGCCGGTTGACCCCAGACGGCGCCGCGGCACGGAGCCTGACACCGCTCCCTGCCGCGGCCCGTCGCTCGGGTCAGGGCATCGGCACCCGGTAGTTCGTCCGGCCCCAGGCGCGGGCGACGGTCTTGGGATCGGTCACGCGCACGCCTGACGGGATCGCGTTCAGGATCCGCCGGTAGTCGTTCCAGCAGTACCGCTCCGCATCGTCCGTCCAGTGGTCCTGCCAGTGACGCGCGTTGCAGCGCCAGTGGCCCTTGCGGTCGCCGGTCACGAACACGTAGCTCTGCAGCGTGAGCCACTGGTTCGGCGCCAGCCGTTGCAGCGTCTGGATCAGCGCGACCGGCGAGTGGTAGGTGGTCGCGGTCGCCAGCTTCGAGCACGGCAGAGCCGGGTCGTTGCAGCGGCCGCCGCCGATCCCGGTGGTACGTTGCCAGTGGGGAAATGTCATCGCCTCTGCGCGGGTGGTGGGGCCGCCCGCGTAGCGCCTGCCGAACGCGAAGCACTTGGAGACGACGGCGGTCTCGACCTCCGAGCTCCACTTGTTGTCCGGGTAGGCGAATAGCCCGTCCCCGCTCCAGTGGCCGTGGCGCTCGAGATCGAGCAGGCTGCCGCAGGTTTCCGACCACTGCTGCTTCGGTGTCATCGACGCGAGGTTGGTCGCGAAGGTGCGGCCGTGCGACACGAACTTCCAGCCGTAGCGGTCGCGCAGCCGTGCCAGATCGGCCCACGACGCGGTCAGCGACCGTTTGTAGTGCACGCAGGCGCGGGTCGCGGCCCGGGTGATGCCGGTCTCGACCGACCCGGTGGCGGCGATGCCGCGGCGTGCCAGCTCAGGTGCCACCTGGGTGATCAGGTTGACGGAGCCGGTGCGGTCGGGTCGGCAGTCCGCGGCGTTCATGATCTCCGACCGTGAGAACAGCAGGGTCAGGAACGGCGTCGCGGGCGACGGACGCTGGACGGCGTCGGCGTCGAACACTAGGCGAAACCGTGAGTGCCCGCTGGCCGCGCGCACCCGCAACCGGTAGCGGCCGGGACGGGCCGAGCGCAGCACCAGGTGCTTGGGGTGGGCACGGCTGACGGCCGCCGCCACCGGCAGCCACCTGCCGCTGCGGGTGTGCCTGGCCAGGTACAGCCGCAGGTTGGCGTCTGCGTTCAGCCAGTGCAGCGTGGCCGTGATGTCTCGCGTGCGCTGGGTATGGAACACGGTGTCGGCCCGGCGTGGTGCCAGCACGGCGGTCGAGTCCACGCGGCCCGTTGTCGTCTGGGCCTGGGCGATGCCGGTCCACGCACAGAACAGAACGAGCGCCGCGGCCAACGTGCGTCTCATGCCTTCTCCTGGGTTCAGCTGTTCGAGCGGGGACACGGAGCGGCCCGCCACGGGTATCCCCACGACGCTAGCAAGACCGCGCGCGCCGGTAAACGGTAAAGATCGCTATTTCCGGGAATCTCGTTCGCCGGCCATCAGCTGCTCGAGCCGCCGGGCCATCCGCGGCCCCGCGGCCGAGTCCTCGTGCTTGAAGTAGCAGTAGACGTCGCTGCCGGCGTCCAGCGCCGCCTGGATCCGCCCAGCCCACCCGCCCAGCTCGGTGTCGCTGTAGGCCGTGCGTCGCAGTCGCAGGTACCCGAACGGCTGCCACACCAGCTCGTCGGTGCCGGCTGCGGCTTCGTCTGTGTCGGCGACACAGCGTGCGATCTGCCGCTCCGCCAGGAACGGCCAGGCTGCACGCCAGCTGGGGTGGCGGAACTCCATCACCGCCGCGATCCCCGGCGGCAGCCCGTCGGCGAACGCCGCCAGCAGCAGCTCGTCGTACTCCACGGTCGGCGGGCACTGGAACAGCACCGGTCCCATCCGGTCTCCGAGCACGGCGGCCTCGTTCATGAACGCGCGCACCTCGCCGGCGACGTCGCGAAGCCGTCGCACGTGCGTGATCCGCTGATTGGCCTTGAGCGTGAACCGGAACCCCTCCGGCGTCTGCAACAGCCACGAACCGAGCACCTTCTGCGACGGAAACTTGCGGAACGTGTAGTTGATCTCGACCGACCGAAACAGCGTTGCGTAGTACGACAACATGCGCGAGGCGGGCAGACCCTCCGGATAGAAGACGCCGTGGCGCCACTCGTCGTACCCGAACCCGGAGGTGCCGAGGTAGAGCGTTCCGGCCATGGCTGGCATCATCCCACCCCGTGGCCGCCGATCACGATCATGAGCTGACGCTGCACCCGGCCGGAGCGACGGCGATGCTGGTGCTCGGGCACGGCGCCGGATCATCGATGACATCGCCGTTCCTGACCGGGTTCAGCGAGCAGATCGCCGAGCTAGGCGTGGCCACGCACCGCTTCGACTTCCCCTACATGCGTGCCGGTCGCCGGGCGCCCGACCGCGCGCCGGTGCTGATCGCGGCCTACCGGCAGGCGTGGTCGCGGGCGGTCGAGCTGGCGGCGGGACTGCCGGTGTTCGCCGGTGGGCGCTCGATGGGCGGTCGCATCGCGTCGATGGCGGCAGCCGAGGGCATGTCCGCCGCTGGGCTCGTGTTCCTGGCCTACCCGCTGCATCCGCCCGGCCGGCCCGAGAAGATCCGCGATCAGCACCTGTACGGCCTGCCGATGCCGATGCTGTTCCTGCAGGGAACCCGCGACAGCTTCGCGCAGCCGGCGTTGCTGGCGGGCGTGCTTGAGCGCCTCGGTTCGCGTGCCCAGCTCGTCTCGATCGAGGGCGGCGACCACTCGTTCGCCCGGGCCGGGGCCAGCCGCGACGGGCGCCGCATCGGGGCTTCGCTGGCGCCGCTCGCGGCCGCCTTCGTGGAACGGGTGGTGGCCGGCTTGGGTTGACGGCTACCCGGCGGGCGCTGCTGAGGCCTGCGGTACAGTCGCCCCATGTTCAGCCTCGACACCGGCCGCGACGTGCTCACTACCGACCAGCTCGATCAGGTGCACGAGCGGGCGATGACGGTGCTCGAGGAGATCGGCACCGACGTGCGCCACCCGGCGGCGCTGGAGATGCTGGCCGGACTCGGGCAGAAGATCGACGGCGAGCGTGTCCACTGGGATCGCGAGTTCGTGATGGAGATGCTCGCCAGGGCGCCGCATGCGTTCACGCTGCGGGGTCGCAACCCCGAGCGAGCGGTGCGGCTGGGCGACTCAAAGCCGGTGCTGACGCCGGTGGGCGGCTCGCCCTTCTGCTCCGACCTCGAGCGCGGACGCCGGGACGGCACCTACGCCGACCACGTCGAGCTGATCAAGATGGCGCAGGCCGCCGACCTGATCACGTGCAACCAGAGCGGCACCGTCGAGGCCGGCGATCTCGATGAGAACAGCCGGCACATGGACATGGACTACTCGGTGCTGCGGTACTCCGACAAGCCGCACGTCTGTTACGGCACCTCCGGGCCGAAGGCGCGGGACGCCGTCGCCCTGGCGGCGATCGCCTGCGGCGGCCGCGAGGCGATCGAGCAGACACCGGCGCTGATGGGGATCGTCAACCCCAACAGCCCGCTGGTCTGGGACTTCCTGATGGTGGACGCGTTGTCGGAATGGGCATCGGCAGGCCAGCCGGTGGTGATCACGCCGTTCCTGCTGGCCGGGGCGACGGCGCCGATCACGATCGCCTCCGGGCTGGTGTTGAAGGTGGCGGAGGCGCTGTCGGGCGTGGCGCTGGTGCAGGCGATCCGGCCCGGTACGCCCGCGCTGTTCGGATCGTTCTTCACGGCCGTGGACATGCGCACCGGCGGCCCCGCCTTCGGCACGCCCGAGTCGGTGCTGGGGACGCTCGCCGGCGGCCAGCTGGCACGGCGCTACGGCCTCCCCTACCGGGGTGGCGGCGGCCTCTGCTCGTCGAACTCGCTGGACATGGCGTCGGCGGCGGAGACGGCCATGACGCTGTGGGCGACGATGCTGTCCGGCTCGCACCTGGTGATGCACGCCGCGGGCTGGCTGGAGGGCGGCCTGACGGCGTCGTACGAGAAGTTCGTGATCGACCTCGAGATGCTGCGGATGTTCGCGATGATCGACGAGGGCATCGACACCAGCGAGGAGCGGTTCGCGATCGATGCGATGCGGGAGGAGGGGCCGGGCGGGATGTTCCTGGCCGCCGACCACACGCTCGCGCACTTCCGTGAGTGGATGTTCATGAGCCCGCTGTTCCGCTCGCAGGCCTACGTGACCTGGCAGAAGCAGGGCTCCGCCACCACCGCCACGCTGGCCACGGCCGAGTGGAAGAAGCTGCTGGAAAGCTACGAGGATCCCGGCATCGACCCGGCCGTCGACGAGGAGCTGCAGGAGTACATGCAGCGGCGCAGGGCCGAGATCGAGGCGGCCCTCTGATGGGCCGGGAGCAGCGTCACGACATCCTGTTCGAGCCGGTCCGGATCGGGCCGAAGACGCTGCGCAACCGGTTCTACCAGGTACCTCACTGCACCGGCTTCGGGGTCGAGAAGCCGTGGACGCAGGCGGCGTTCCGCGGGATGAAGGCGGAGGGCGGCTGGGCGGCGGTCTGCACCGAGTACTGCTCGATCAGCCCCGAGTCCGACGAGACGCCCTACGTGTCGGCCCGGCTCTGGGACGACGAGGACATGCGGGCGCTGCAGATGATGACCGACCGCGCGCACGAGCACGGCGCGCTGGCCGGGGTCGAGCTGTGGCACGGCGGCGTCTACGCCGAGGGCCGCGAGTCGCGGCTGCCGCAGCTGGCGCCGTCGCAGATCAGCAGCGACCTGGACAGCGTGGTGGTGCCAAAGACGATGGAGCTGGCCGACATCCGGCGAGCGCAGGGGGAGTGGGTGGCGGCCGCGAAGCGGGCACGCGGCGCCGGCTTCGACATCATCTACGTGTACGGGTCGCACACCTACCTGCCCACGCAGTTCCTGTCGCCTGTGTACAACCGGCGCAGCGACGCCTACGGCGGCAGCTTCGAGAACCGTGCGCGGTTCTGGCTGGAGGCGATCGAGCTGGTCAAGCAGGCGGTCGGCGACGATGTCGCGATCGCGGTGCGGATCGCAGCCGACACGCTGGAGCTGTCAGGGGTGCCGATCGAGGAGGGGCTCGAGTTCATCCGCGCGGCCGACCCGTTGGTCGACCTGTGGGACGTGGTGATCGGCTCGATGTGGGGGCCGGGGCGGCTCGACTCGGGCCCGTCGCGGTTCTTCGACCAGGGCTACCAGATGACCTGGTCGGGCCGTGCTCGCGAGGCGACCGAGAAGCCGATCGTGGTGGTGGGCAGGTTCACCGACCCCGACCGGATGGCCAACCTGGTGCGGGGCGGTACCGTCGACCTGATCGGCGCGGCGCGGCCGTCGATCTCGGACCCGTTCCTGCCGGAGAAGATCGAGCAGGGCCGCTACGAGGAGATCCGGGAGTGCATCGGCTGCAATGCCTGCTACTCGCGGTCGATCTGGGGCCGGCATCTGGGCTGCACGCAGAACGCCACCGCGGGCGAGGAGTACCGGCGCGGTTGGCATCCGGAGCGGTTCGACCGCGCCGCGAACGCCGACCGGGCGGTGCTGGTGGTGGGCGCCGGACCGGCCGGCATGGAGTGCGCCACGGTGCTCGGCAAGCGCGGCATGGAGCTGGTGCACCTGGTGGACGAGGCCGACGACATCGGTGGCTGCATGAGCTGGATCACGCGCATGCCCGGCCTCGGGACGTGGGGCCACGTGGTCGACTATCGCCGCGCCCAGATGGACCGGCTGGACAACGTCTCGCTGGGGCTCGGCACGCGGCTGTCGGCGGCCGACGTGCTCGACTACGGCGCCCAGATCGTGGTCGTCGCGACCGGTTCGCACTGGGCCGGCGACGGCATCAGCGGCGTCACGCGGCTGCCGATCCCCGGCGCGGATGCCACGCTGCCGCACGTGCTGACGCCGGAGCAGGTGATGGTCGACGGCAAGCGGCCGCCCGGCGGCCGGGTGGCGGTCGTCGACTACGAGGGCTACTTCGTCGGCTCGGCGCTGGCCGAGCAGCTGCGCAGCGAGGGATACGAGGTCGAGTTCGTGACCAGCCACGAGGCGGTCGCGCCCTACTGCGATCAGACGCTCGAGGGTCGGCCGGTGCGGGAGCGGCTGAACGCGATCCGGGTGCCGGTGCAGCGGGCGGTGGTGGTCGATCGGATCGACGAGGGCGGGATCGACCTGGTGGGCGAGTTCCAGGCGACGTCGCGGCTGGCGGTGGACGGCGTGGTGCTGGTCACGCAGCGGCTCTCGGACGAGGCCCTGTACGGCGAGCTGGCAGGCGACCCGGCCGCGCTCGAAGCGGCCGGGATCGAGGCGGTCTACCGGATCGGCGACTGCGTCGCGCCGCGCTTGATCGCGGACGCGATCTTCGACGGCCACCGCCTGGCGCGCGAGATCGACTCGCCCGACCCGGAGCGTCCGCTGCCCTACCTGCGCGAGCGGCCGCTGATGGCGGCAACGCCGGCCGTCTGACCCGTCACGGTCCCGTCACGGTGTCGAAACGCCCCGGCCGGCCGGGGAGGGCTCAGAGGCCGAAACGGCGGCCGTTGCTGAGGTGGGGGGTTGCCGTGGCGAACGTGACCGGTCTGTGACGGCGCGGCGGTGGGTGTCACCGGCGGCGTGACGCGGCCGCGATGGTGGCGTGGTGGTTCCTTTGCCGGCGCGTTGCGAAGCGGGGCATTTTGTGTGCAACGGATCGGTCACGGCGGGGTGACGTCAGCTGGGCGTGATGCCGAGCCGGATCGTGTAGCCGATCAGCATCGGTCGCGGCTCGGGCAGCCGTTCCCGGGCGATGCGCGTGAGCGCGTCCATCGTCTCCTCCAGCTCCGGCGCGCGGCCTTCGAAGATCGCGGTCGGGCCTCCCAGCGAGTGGGCGAGGTCGGTCACCGCTTCCGCGTCGGCCGTCGTCTCGGCGTGGCAGTGCACCTCGCGCGCTAAGGCGAACAGCCCGCTCTCGCGCAGCCTGGCCACGTGCTCGCGCTTCGGCCACTGCGAGGCCCCGGCGTGGATGCCGAGCCGCTCCCGCGCCGCCCAGCGCACGTCGATCACCGCGGCGAAGGCCGCGTCGACCTGCGGCTCGATCACCGGCACGACGTCGTAGTCGTACGCGCCGAACACGCCGCCGGGACGGAGCACCCGCGCCACCTCGGGCAGCACCGCGGCCGGATCCATCCAGTGGAACGACTGCGCGCAGGTGACGATGTCGGCCGATCCGGCCTCGAGGCCGGTCGCATCGGCATAGGCCTCCACGAACGTGACGTTGGCTTCGGCGGTCGTCGCCCGCGCCCGGGCCAGCATCGCCGGATTCGCCTCGACGCCGACCACCCGCTCGGCGCGGGCCGCCCAGGCACGGCTCGAGAGCCCAGTGCCGCTGCCCAGGTCGACCACCAGCTGCGGCCGGCCGCCCGCGCAGCGTGTGAGCACGTCCAGCGCGACCGCCGGAGGACTGGGACGGGCACCGTCGTAATGGTCGGCGAACCCCTCGTTCGCGTACCCCGACCGCCCGATCAGATCGCGCGAGAACGTGCTCACACCTCAATGCTAGACGGCCACTAGGATCCCGGTGATGGCGGAGTACCGGATCACTTACTGGCGTGAGATCCCCTCGATGGTGACCGCCCGCGACGGTGCGGCCACGTCCAAGGCGGCGCTGCCCGACCGCTTCCAGGAGGCCATCGACGAGGCCGCCATGCGCCAGGGCATGGCCGGCTCCGACGCCTACCTGGAGCAGTGGCATCACGGAGCATGGGAGCCGGCGGACGGTACGCCCGACGAGCTGGTCGCCACCCTCTCGGAGCAGCTCGACAACGACTACGACGCGGCGCGCCTGGAATCGCTGCTGGAGGTGTGATGGAACAGATCGCAACACTGCTGGGAGACACGCGGCCGGCGCTCAGCGACGGTGCCATCGGCACCATGCTGCAGGCGGCCGGTCTCATGCCCGGCGCCTCCCCCGAGATCTGGAACGTCGAGCGGGCCGACGCCATGCGCGTGATCCACACCGCCTACGCCGACGCCGGCGCGCGCCTGCTCACCACCAACACCTTCGGCGGCACCCGCCCTCGCCTGGCCCTGCACGGCCACGAGGATCGCGTGCACGAGCTGAACGAGGCCGGAGCCCGCATCGCCCGCGACGTGGCGGACGGCTGCGATGCGCTGGTGCTCGGCAGCATCGGCCCCACCGGCGACCTGATGGAGCCGCTGGGGCTGCTCAGCCACGACGACGCCGTCGACCTGTTCGCCGAGCAGGCCGGCGGCCTGGCCGCCGGCGGCGCCCACATCCTGCTGTTCGAGACGTTCAGCGACCTGGGCGAAGTGCGCGCCGGCGTCGAGGGGGCGCACCGCGCCGCACCCGACCTGCCCGTGGCCGTGACCATGACCTTCGACCTGAAGGGCCACACGATGATGGGTGTCAGCCCGTCCCAGGCGCTGGCCGAGATATCCGCGCTCGACGTCGAGCTGATCGGCGGCAACTGCGGCAGCGGGCCCGACGAGATCGAGGCCGTGATGGTGACCATGTCCGCCGAGCGTCCGGACGGCGTGCTGCTGCTCGCTCAGAGCAACGCCGGCCTGCCGCAGCTGGTCGGCGACGAGTTCCGCTACGGCGGCACGCCGGAGGTGATGGCCGACTACGCCGTGCGCATGCAGGAGCTCGGTGTCGACGTGATCGGTTCATGCTGCGGCAGCACGCCCTCGCACACGGCCGCGATGCGCGAGGCGCTCGGCCTGCACGTCCAGACCGCGCGTGGATGATTGAATCTAGCCCTCGATCGTGATCGACATGGTCGGGCACGCGTCCGCGGCCGCCTCCACCTCGTCGCGCAGCGACTCGTCCACGGCCGCCTGGTAGCGCAGCTCCTGCGGCGACACCAGCTGGAACACCTCCGGGCACTCGATCATGCACTGCCCGTGGTGCTGGCAGGTCCGCTCGTCCACCACAACCCTCATCGCACGCGCTCTCGGTCGAACGCGATCGGCAGCTCCACCGGCCCCGTCAGCCCGCTCACGGGCCGCACCACCGGCTCCGCGGTGTAGCGCGGGTTCGGCATCCGGCGCGCGATCAGCGGTAGCGCCTCGCGCATGTCGATCCGTGCCAGCCAGTGCCCGATGCAGTGGTGCGCACCGCCGCCGAACCCGAAGTGGGGCGGCCGCTCGGCGGTGATGTCGAACCGCCCGTCCTCGCCCACCGCCAGCGGGTCGGTGTTGGCCGGGTACGACAGCAGGTGCAGCGTGGTGCCCTCGGGCAGCGCCAGCCCGCCGAACTCCATGTCCTCGGTGGTGCGCCGCGTCGCCCACATCACCGTCGGGTTCCAGCGGATCAGCTCCTCGACCGCGTTCGGCGCCAGCTCCGGCCGCTCGGCCAGAAGCGCGCACTGGTCGGGGTGCTCGACGAACAGCTGCATCGCCAGCCCCAGCTGGTTCTTGGTCGTGTCCATCCCCCCGAACACGATCAGCGACACCATCGCCAGCAGCTCGATGTCCGACAGCGACCCCTGCTCGGCGTCGTGCGCCTGCACCAGGCTCGAGACGACGTCGTCGCGCGGCCGCACCCGCCGGTCGGCGATCAGCTCCTCCGACACCGCATACAGGTTCTGCAGCGCGTCCTCGATCCGGCCCTGGTGCTCGCGGATCGTGACGCCGAACGACAGCCCCAGGTCGGTCGACCATCGCGCCAGGTCGTGCCAGCGCGCCTCGTCCATGCCGATCAGCTTGCACAGCACCCGCGCAGCGTACGGCTCCGCGAACTGCGAGACGAACTCGCAGCTGCCCGCGGCCGCGTAGGCGTCGATCAGCTCGTCGGCCAGCGCCCGGAACTCCGGGCCCATCCGCTCGATCAGCGTCCGCGAGAAGGCCGGGTTGGCCAGCTTGCGCAGCCGCCGGTGGTCGTCGCCCTCCTTGCTGAGCATGATCTCGGCCCACCATTCCGACAGCAGCCCCTGCTCGATGCCGTTCTGGGCCGGCCAGGCAAAGCTGCCCTGCCGCAGCCGCCGGTCCTTCAGAAGCGCGCTCACCTCGTCGTAGCGCAGCACCGCCAGGCCGAAGTTGGTGCGCGCCCACCAGCTCTGCTCGCGCGCCGCGGCCACGGCCGCGGACGAGGCCGAGAAGAACGGATCCGAGATGTCGAACGACGGGACATCGGCGGTGTCGATCGAGAGCGTCATGCCCCGGGATTCTGCCTCAGTCGCCAAGCTCTTTCCGGCGCCGGGTGACGTAGTCGGCCAGCTCCTGGCGCAGCTCCGGGTTGATCGCAGGCGGCTCGTACTGCTCCAGCCGCTCGCGCCAGATCTCGCCGGCCCGCGCGGTCGCGTCGTGCTCGCCCAGCCGCTTCCAGCGCTCGAAGTTCTCCGTCGACGACAGCAGCGGCCGGTAGAAGCAGTCGCGGAACCGCTCCAGCGTGTGCGCCGCGCCCAGGAAGTGCCCACCCGGGCCGACCTCCTCGTGCGCCCCGAATGCGAGCGAGGCCTCGTCCACCTCGAGCGGGGTGAACTCGACCTTCAGCATCCGCAGCACCTCGACGTCGACGATGAACTTCTCGTAGCACGAGACCAGGCCCGACTCCAGCCAGCCGGCCGAGTGCATGACCCAGTTGGTGCCGGCCAGGAAGGTCGGGATCATGGTCATGCAGGCCTCGTAGGCCGACTGCGCGTCGACCGTCTGGCTGGACGTGAAGCCGCCGCCCGACCGCCACGGCAGCCCGAAGTGACGCGCGATCTGGCCGGTGCAGAACAGGCCGGTGGCCGACTCCGGCGTGCCGAAGCTGGGCGACCCCGACTGCATGTCGGTGTTCGAGAGGAACGACCCGAAGATCACCGGCGCGCCCGGCCGCAGCAGCTGCGCCAGCGCGATCCCCGCCAGCGCCTCGGCCATCTGCTGGACGAGCGCCGCCGGGATCGTCACGGGCGACATCGCCCCCATCAGCAGGAACGGCGTGATCACGACCGGCTGGCCGGCGCGCACGTACTCGAACATGGCCGCCAGCATGCGGTCGTCGTAGCGCAGGGGCGAATTGACGTTGATCAGCGCGATCACGCCCGGCGTGCGCTCGATCGACTCGCGGCCGCCGAGCAGCATCTCGGTCATGCGCAGCGAGTCGGCCGCATTGGGCCCTGAAGTGACGGATCCCATGTAGGGCTTGTCGGTCAGGGTCTGCAGCGCGAACACCATGTCCAGGTGGCGGGAGTCGAGCGGCCGGTCGTTGGGCTCGCAGATGGTGCCGCCGGCCGAGTCGAGCTCGTCGAAGGACTGGGACAGCATGGTGAACCGCTCGAAGTCCTGCATCGTGGCGTCGCGGCGGACGTCGCCCTCGCGCACGAACGGCGGCCCGTAGACCGACGCGAATGCCATGTGATCGCCGCCGATGTGGATGCTGTGCTCCGGGTTGCGGGCCTGCACGTCGAACTCGTGCGGCGCCTTCGCCACCTGCTCGAGCACGAAGTCGGGGTCGAGGAAGACCTTGTCGCCGTCGGTCTTCTGGCCGGCCTGGGCGAACACCTCGACCGCCTCCGGCAGGATGAACTCGACGCCGATCTCCGAGACGATCCGCCGCCAGCCCGCATCCAGGGTGACGATCGCCTGCTCTGACAGAATCTCGTAGCGCGGCATCCGGTTGACGAACATTCGTCCTCTCCCTAAGATCTTAATATGTGGAACGATCGTTCCACATGATGAGTCGAAAAGCAATGACCGGAACCCAGGCGATCGATCGTGCCGCCCAGCTGCTCGTCCTCGTCGTCGAGAACGAGTCGTCGAGCAGCGTCGGCGAGCTGGCCGAGGCGGCCGGACTTCCCAAGAGCACCGTATCGCGCGCAGTGTCGGCGCTCGAGCGGCAGGGCCTGGTGCAGCGAAGCAGCGCCCGCGGCAGCATCCGTCCGGGGCCGGTGCTGCTGGGCCTGGCCCGGCGCGGCGTCGGCGAGCAGGACATCGCCGAGCTGTGCCGCGAGGCGCTCGAAAACCTGGCCGACGCCACCGGCGAGACCGTCGACCTGGCGGTCGCCGTGCCCGGCGGCTCCGAGCAGTACATCGCCCAGGTCGACAGCCGCCACATCCTGGGCACCACCAACTGGGTGGGACGGCGCCTGCCCCACCACTGCACCGCGGTCGGCAAGGTGCTGGTCGCGTTCGGCGCGGCGCGCCTGCAGCGGGGCGCGCTGGAGCGGCTCACGCCGGACACCATCACCGATCGCGACACGCTGTCGGCAGAACTGGATACGGTGCGGGCATGCGGATATGCGACCGCCGTGGGCGAGCTGGAGCCGGGCTTGGTGGCCGTTGCGGCGCCGGTGCTTGACGCCGACGGCCGGGCGGTGGCAGCGATCAGCATCTCGGGGCCGCAGTTCCGGATACCGAGCGATCGGCTGGACGGGTTTGGCAAACTCCTGACGAAGGAGACGGAAACGCTTTCGGCGCGCCTGGGATACCGGCCGGCCGGGGAGGGAGCAGCATGACCACCGACGAGATCCTGCAAGGCCTGTTCGACAACACGCTGATCGGAAACGCGCCGGCCGTCAAGGACCTCACCAACGAGGGCCTGGCCATGGGCATGGACCCCGAGACGCTGCTCTACGACGCCCTGATCCCGTCGCTGGAGGAGGTGGGCGCCCGCTTCGAGCGCGGCGACTTCTTCGTCCCGGAGATGCTGATTGCCGCGCGGGCAATGCAGGGCGCGCTGGACATCCTGCGCCCACTGCTGGCAGAGACCGGCGCCAAGCCGATCGGCACGTTCGTGATGGGCACCGTCAAGGGCGACGTGCACGACATCGGCAAGAACCTGGTCAACATCATGCTCGAGGGCGCCGGCTTCACCGTCTACGACCTGGGCGTGAACGTGGCGCCTGAGAAGTTCGTGGAGCAGGTGCAGGAGCACGAGCCGGACATCGTCGGCTTCTCGGCCTTCCTGACCACCACCATGCCGATGTTCAAAGCCAACATCAACGCGCTCGAGAAGTCGGGCCTGCGCGACCGCGTGATCGTGATGGTGGGCGGCGCGCCGGTGACCCAGGAGTACGCCGACGCGGTCGGCGCCGACGGCTACGCCGCCGACGCGTCCACCGCGGTGCGCCTCGCCAAGGCCCTGATCGAGAACCGCCGATCGGCGGCTGCGCCGGCATGACCCAGGCCGTCTCCGACCGGTTGCGGTCGCTGGCCGCCACGGCCAGCATCGAGGTGACGCCGCGCCACGCGGCCGCCGTGACCGAGCTCGACGGCGTGTTGCCCGCCGGGACATCGGTCTACATCACGGCGCTTCCCGGAGCCGACCCGTTCGACCTGGTGACGGCTGCCGCGACCATCCGCGCCGCCGGCCACGTGCCGGTGCCGCACCTGACGGCGCGCGCCATCGCCGGCGACGAGGCGCTGGATGCGCTGCTCTCGCAGCTCCGCGAGCGCGCCGTGGTCGACGACGTGCTCGTGATCGCGGGCGGAGGGGCGACCGTCGTCGGCGACTACCACAGCTCCATGGACGTGCTGCGGTCGGGCCTGCTGGAGCGGCACGGCATCATTCGCGCCGGCGTCGCCGGGCACCCCGAGGGCAGCCCCGACATCTCACCCGAAGCGATCCTCGAGGCCCTGGTCGAGAAGAACGCCTTTGCCGCCGCATCGGCGATCGAGCTTCGCATCGTCAGCCAGTTCGCGCTGGCCGCCGAGCCCTACGTGGCGTGGGAGCGCGGGCTGCGCGAGGCGGGAAACCGGCTGCCGGTGGTGGCAGGCATCCCCGGCGTGACCTCGCCTCCGTCGCTGCTCAAGTTCGCGCTGGCCTGTGGCATCGGCCCCTCCGTGGAGGTGCTCCGCAAGCAGTCGGGCGGGTTGCTGAAGCTGGCAACGACCCGGCTGTGGCGGCCCGACCAGCTGGCCGAGGGCATCGCCCGGTCGACCGTCGACGATCCCGGCAGCCTGATCCAGGGGCTGCACCTGTTCCCCTTCGGCGGGGTCGAGCGGTCGGCCCGATGGCTGGCCGAGATGCGCACCGCGCCGGCCGCGGTGTCGGCATGAGAGCCGAAAGGACGCGGAATGCAGACCACCATTGAGTCGCGGTCACGCACGGTCGTGATCGGGGACGGCGCGCCGTTCTGCGTGATCGGCGAGCGCATCAACCCCACAGGCCGAAAGGCGTTCCAGGCGCAGCTGCAGGCCGGCGACCTGTCCCAGCTCGAGATCGACGTGGCCGAGCAGGTGGCCGGCGGCGCCGACGTGCTGGACGTCAACGTGGGCGATCCGCTGGCCGACGAGATCGAGCTGATGCGGGCGGCCGTGCCGATGGTGCAGGGCCTGACCGACCTGCCGCTGTGCATCGACTCCTCCATCATCGAGGCGCTCGAGGCCGGCCTGGGAGCCTACGAGGGAAAGGCGCTGGTCAACTCGGTCACCGGCGAGGACGAGCGGCTGAACCTGATCCTGCCGATCGTGGCCCGCCACGGTGCTGCGGTGATCGGCCTCGCCAACGATGACGAGATCCCGATGGAGCCGGAGCGGCGGCTGGAGGTGGCCCGCAAGATCGTCTCGGTCGCCGGCGACCACGGCATCCCGCCGCAGGACGTCGTGATCGATCCGCTGGCGATGCCGGTCGGCGCCGAGCCGCGCGCGGTCACGCTGTTCCTGGAGACGGTGCGGCTGATCCGCGACAACCTGGGCGTGAACATGACCTGCGGCGCCAGCAACACCTCGTTCGGGCTGCCCGGCCGCCACGCCCTGGGCGCCGCCTTCCTGGCCGTCTCGCAGAGCCACGGGCTGACCAGCGCCATCATGGACGCGCGCGCCCGCGAGTGCGTCGAGTCGGTGCGAGCCACCGACTTCCTGCTCGGCCAGGACGAGTGGGGCGCCCGCTGGATCGCCGCGCACCGGGCCAAGCTGGCCGCCCAGGCCGCGCAGGCCGCGACAAGCTAGCCGTGTCGGTGAACGCCGAGACGATCGAGCCAGGCACCGGCCGCGTCCGGCTGACGTTCGCGCCCGACGGCGGCGAGGTGCGCGTGCCGGCCGGCACCACCGTGTTCGACGGGGCCAGCTGGAACGGCATCGCCATCGACTCGACCTGCGGCGGCCACGGCACCTGCAAGAAGTGCAAGGTGCGGATCACCGACGGCGATGTGCCGGTCGACACGCTGGATCCGCGCGCCTTCAGCCCCGACGAGCTGCGCGGCGGCTGGCGGCTGGCCTGCCGCGCGATCGCCACCCACGACCTCGCCGTCGAGGTGCCGCCGCTGCAGACCCGCCCCAAGGCGGCGCTGGTCGGCGTCGGCCGCCACGTGATCCTGCGCCCGTCCGTGCAGAAGCGCTACCTGGAGCTGAAGGAGCCGTCGCTGGAGGACCAGGCGTCCGACATGGAGCGCGTGGTCCATGCCGTCGAGGACTTCGAGCTGCGGGTGGAGCTGGGCGCCGCTCGCGGCATCGGCCGCACCCTGCGGTCGTCCGACTTCAAGGTCACTGCCGTCATCTGCGACGACGTGCTGATCGACGTCGAGCCCGGTGACACCACCGAGCGGCGCCACGCGATCGCCTTCGACCTGGGCACGACCACGGTGGTGGCGACGCTGCTCGACCTCGCCACCGGCCAGCCGCTGGCCGTGCGCTCGATGCTGAACCGCCAGCAGCCGTTCGGCGCCGACGTGATCTCGCGCGTGTCGGCCACGATGATGGACCCGGACGCGCTGGAGATGCTGCAGCAGCGGGCGCATGAGACGATGAACGGCCTCGCCGGCGAGGTCTGCGAGGAGGCCGGCCTGTCACCGGCGGAGGTGTACGAGATCGTGGTCTGCGGCAACGTCACGATGATGCAGCTGGCGCTGGGCATCGACCCCGAGCCGCTGGGCATGTCGCCGTTCATCATCACCGCCCGGCGGCTGCCGCCGGCGGTTGCCTCCGACTTCGGCGTGCGCGTGCACCCGCGCGCGCCGGCCGCCGTGTTTCCCGCTCTGGGCGCCTACGTGGGCGGAGACATCGTGGCCGGCATGCTCGCCACCGGCCTCACCCGCGACCGCCGCGTGCGCCTGTTCATCGACGTCGGCACCAACTCCGAGATCGCACTCGGTTCCAGCGAGCGGGTGGTCGCGACCGCCGCACCGGCCGGCCCCGCCTTCGAGGCCGCCCAGATCCGCTGCGGCATGCGCGCCGCTGAGGGCGCGATCGAGGGCGTCGCGATCAGCGGCGAGGAGATGACGCTGGAGGTGATCGGCGACGCCGCGCCGGTCGGCATGTGCGGCTCCGGGCTGGTGGATGCGGTCGCCCAGCTGGTGTCGGCGGGCCTGCTCGACCACTCCGGCCGCTTCATCCCCGACGAGGACGCCGCCGAGCTGCACCCGCAGCTGAGCACGCGGCTGGTGAAGGTGGGCGAGGAGCGGGTGTTCGTGCTGGCATGGCGCGGAGACGACCCAGCGAACGCGATCTACCTGTCGCAGCGCGACGTGCGCGAGCTGCAGTTCGCCAAGGCCTCGATCGCGACCGGATGGCGGATATTGATCAAGGAGCTCGGCCTGGACGAGGACGAGATCACCCAGGTGCTGCTGGCCGGCAGCTTCGGCAGCTACCTCTCGCCGGCCAGCGCCGTGCGCATCGGCCTGGTGCCGAAGCTGGCGCTGCCGCGCATCATCTCGGCCGGGAACGTGGCCGGCGAGGGCGCCAAGATGGCGGCGCTGTCGCTGCGGGAGCGGGCGGCAGCCGACGCCATCCTGGATGAGGTCGAGTACGTGGAGCTGTCCGGGCGGGCAGACTTCAACGACATGTTCATGGACGAGCTGGCGTTCCCGGGATGACGACGGCCGTGATCGCATGCGGCGCGCTCGCCTTGCACGTGAACGCCATCGCCGAGCGGCGCGGCTGGGAGATCGACGTGCACCCGCTGCCGCCCGAGCTGCACAACCGCCCGGAGCAGATCGCGCCCGCCGTCGGCCGTCTGCTGGACGAGCTGGCCTGCCGCTACCAGCGCGTGGCGGTCGCCTACGCCGACTGTGGCAGCTACGGCGCGCTCGACCAGGAGCTCCGCCGGCGCGGCGTCGAGCGGCTGGAGGGCGACCACTGCTACGACGTGTTCGCGAAGCCGGAGGTGGCGGAGGCGATGGCCGAGCAGCCCGGCACCTACTTCCTGACCGATTTCCTGGCGCGCACCTTCGACCGCACGGTCTGGCGGTCGCTCGGCCTCGACCGCCATCCCGAGCTGCGCGACGACTACTTCCACTCCTACACCCGCGTCATCTGGCTGGCGCAGCGGCGCACGCCCGAGCTGCTGGAGCTGGCCGAGCGGGTGGCGGCCATGCTGGGGCTGCCGCTGGAGGTGCGCGACGTGGGCGAGTCGGGGCTGGAGGCACAGCTGGAGCGGCTGGCGGGATGAGCGACGCGACCTCGATGCGCGCGGCGCTGCTGCCCGCTCCGGGCACGCCGCTGCGCGTGGTCGAGCTCGACCTGGCCGCGCCCGGCCCCGGTGAGGTGCTGGTGCGGCTGCGCTCCAGCGGCGTCTGCCAGGACGACCTGAATCTGCTCGACGGCACGGTCGACGTGCCTGCCCCGGTCGTGCCCGGCCACGAGGGTGCCGGCGTCGTCGAGGCGCTGGGCGAGGGCGTTCAGGGGCTTGCGCCCGGCGACCACGTGGCGCTGTCCTGGGCCCCCTACTGCGGCAGGTGCGAGGAGTGCCTGCGCGACCTGCCGCACCTGTGCGGCACGGCCTGGCCGCTGATGCTGGCCGGCGGCCTGCTCGACGGCACCACCCGGCTCCGCTTCGGCGGGGCGGAGGTGCACCACTACTGCTTCCTGTCCACCTTCGCGGAGCGCGCGGTGGTGCCGGCCCGGTCGTGCGTCCAGATCCCGGCCGACGTGCCGTTCGAGGTGGCGGCGCTGCTCGGCTGTGCGGTGACCAGCGGCGTCGGCGCCGTCTGGCGCACCGCCGGCGTGCGGCCGGGAGAGCGGGTGGCGGTGATCGGCACCGGCGGCACCGGGCTCTCGGCCGTGATGGGCGCGGTCGCCTCGGGTGCGTCGCAGGTGATCGCCGTCGACCGCCGGCACGAGCGCCTCGAGCGCGCCCAGCAGCTCGGGGCAAGCGCCGTCGTGGTGTGGCAGGGTGAGCCGGAGCAGGTGGCCGAGGCCGTGGTGTCGGCCAGCGGCGGCGGCGTCGACTACGCCATCGACTGCACCGGGCGGCCCGGTCCGATGCGGGCCGCGTTCCTGTCCACGCGCAAGCGGGGAGCGGCCGTGATGGCCGGCATCCCGCGCGCCGAGGCCGAGCTGACGGTGCCGGCGCGGTCGATCCCGCGCATGGAGCGACGGGTGCTGGGATCGATCTACGGGTCGGCCCGGCCCGACCGCGACTTCCCGCTGATCCTCGACGCCTACCGGCGGGGACGGCTGCCGCTCGATCGGCTGATCTCACACCGGCTGAGCCTGGACGAGGTCGGCGTCGGCATCGACGCCGTGCGCTCGGGCGATGCAACGCGGGTGGTGCTCGACCTGGGAGGCGACGCGTGAGCGAGCCCGCAACCGGCGGTTGCCTGTGCGGCGCCGTGCGCTACGAGGTGCGGGGGCCGCTGCGCGACATCCTGATCTGCCACTGCGTCGAATGCCGGCGCTGGCACGGAAACGCGGCGGCCAGCACGGCGGCCGCCCGCGCGGATCTGGCCCTGACCGGGCAGCGCGGGCTGCGCTGGATCGCCAGCCCCGAGAGCGACGCGCATGCGCGCCGTGGCTTCTGCGGCGAGTGCGGCTCCAGCCTGTTCTGGGACGCGCCTGGACGCGACTACGTCGCGATCGCGGCCGGCTCGCTGGACGGCGAGACCGGGCTGCGCATCGCCGGCCACTGGTTCACTTCCCAGAAGGGCGACTGGTACGAGCTGCCCGTCGACGGCCTGCCGCAGCACGAGCGTTCGGCCGCGACCGAGGGCAGTGCCCCCTGAACACCGGGTCAGGGTGCGGGAGTGAGCCCGTGCTGCCGCATCACCGCGACCATCGCGGCCGGATCTGGCGGGCCGCCGGCCGAGGCCAGGACGACGGCCTCCAGGTCGCGGAAGTATTGCGGGCCGAGCACGCCCGGCGTAACGATCGCGAGCGCCGTTGCGTCGGCGTCGTACCCGTTGGCGAAGTGGTGGACGACGCCCCGCGGGATGCAGAGCACCTCGCCCGGGCCGACCTCTGATGCCTCACCCGCGACCGTCCAGCTGAGAGTGCCGGCCAGCCCGTAGACGGTCTCTTCGTACCCGTCGTGGCTGTGTGCGATCGGTACCCGCGCACCTGCCGGCACGTCGAACTCGAACATCGCAACCGCGCCTCCGGAGGCCTCACCCTCCAGCAGGAAACGGACCCCGATCTGCCCCACGTGGATCTGCTCGTGCATGTCGGTTCCCATGGGTATTCCCCTGTCGTGGATGGTAAAGTGACTTGACGATACATGAACCAGGAGACTTCGTCAAGTCGCTTTACCGATGGCGTCGCGGAGCGCGAGCCGTTGGGCCCGCCTCTGATCGGGGCGCTGCTGCGCATGCCCGTCGACGCGGTGCGGCGGCGAATGATCGAGCGGCTGCACGAGCACGGGTTCGACGACATCGACCAGGCCCACCTCACCGTGCTGCGCTATCCCGGCCCGCAGGGCCGGCGCCCGTCCGACCTGGCGGCGGAGTTGGGCATGAGCAAGCAGGCGCTCAACTATCAGCTGGGCGAGCTGGAACGGCGCGGCTATCTCGAGCGCCGGCCCGACCCCGAGGATCTCCGCTCCCGGCGGATCGTGCTGACACGGCGCGGCGTCGCCGCTGCCCACGTGATCCGTGACGCCGTGGCCGAGCTCGAGACGCTGTGGGCGCGGGAGCTGGGAGCGAAGCGGTACGCGCAGCTGCGGGGCCTGCTGGTCGAGCTCAACCGCGTGATCTAAGGAGGGTCTCCGACTATCGACTCGGCCAGCAGCGTGGCCACGTCCGCCACCCGCAGCTTGCTGCCGCTGGTGCGTACGCCGTCGTCGAGCATCACGGTGCAGAACGGGCAGGCCACCGCCAGCGTCTCGGCGCCGGTCTCGTCGGCCTGCCGCACCCGCTCCTCGTTGATCGCGCCGCCGCGCTCCTCCATCCACATGTGCGCGCCGCCGGCGCCGCAGCAGAACGTGCGCTTGCCGCTGCGCTCCATCTCGACCGGCGTGCCCACCGCCTCCACCAGCTGCCGCGGATCGGCCATCACGTCGTTGTGGCGGGCCAGGTAGCAGGAGTCGTGGTAGGTGATCTGCGCGTCGCCTGGCTTCGGCTCGATCCGGCCATCCCGCACCAGCTCGGCCAGCAGCTCGGTGTGGTGCATCACCTCGTAGCGGCCGCCGAAGTCCGGGTACTCGTTGGCCAGCGTGTTGAAGCAGTGCGGGCAGCTGGCCACGATCTTCGTCACCCCGGACTCGTTCAGCGTCTCGACGTTCTGCTCGGCGAAGGCCTGGAACACGTACTCGTTGCCCATCCGCCGGGCCGGGTCGCCGGTGCACGACTCGCGCGGGCCCAGGATCGCGAAGTCGACCCCGGCCGCCTGCAGCAGCTTCGCCGTCGACACGGCGGTCTGCCGTGCCCGCTCGTCGAACGAGGCGGCGCAGCCGACCCAGTAGAGCACCTCGGGCGCCGGATCGCCGGGCTCGAGCACCTTCACGCCCAGGCCATGCGTCCAGTCGCCGCGCTCCTGCTGCGCCTTGCCCCAGGGGTTGGACGACCGCTCGACGTCGCGCAGCATCGGCTCGGCCTCGGCCGGGAACCGCGCCTCGGCCATCACCAGGTGGCGGCGCAGGTCGACGATGTGGTCGATGTGCTCGATCGAGACCGGGCACTCGTGCACGCAGGCGCCGCACGTCACGCAGTCCCAGACGACGTCGTCGGTGACCGCGTTTGGCACCAGCGGCTGCGGGTCGGCGCCCTCCGCGCCTGATAACAGCTTCGGGCCCACTTCGAGCAGGTGGTCGCGCAGGCCCATGATCAGCAGCTTGGGCGAGAGCTCCTTGCCGGTCGCGTAGGCGGGGCAGACGTCCTGGCAGCGACCGCATTCGGTGCAGGTTGCGGTGTCCACCATCTGCTTCCAGGTCATGTCGGTGAGCGTGCCGGAGCCGAGCCTGATCTCGTCTTCCGGCACGTCCGGGTCGTCGAACACGAGCGGCTCAAGCCGGCCGCGTGCGCGCGTGCGCCCGAAGAACACGTTGACCACGGCGGTGATGATGTGCAGGTGCTTCGAGTAGGGCAGGTAGGCCAGGAAGCTCAGGATCAACAGCACGTGCGCCCACACGAACACGCGCTCGAGCAGCTTCGTGCCGTTCCCGCCGCCGAACAGGTTGGAGAGCGCGTTTGCGACCGGCGACCACGACGCCGGCCACTCGTTCAGCCCCAGCGCGATGCGGGTGGCGTGCCACAGCAGCAGGGTGGTGACGATGCCCGCGATCATGGCCAGGATGAAATCGGCCTCGCCCATGTGGCTGCCCTCGAACCGCGCCGGCCGCTGCACCTTGCGGATGAAGAAGGCCGCGCACACGCTCAGCAGCACCAGCAGCGCGAACAGGTCGACCAGGAACGCGAACCAGCCCTGGTGCCCGAGCCAGGGCAGCGTCGCGTCGCGATCGACGGCTCCGATCATGGCCATGATGATGGTCGGGAACAGCACGATGAAGCCCCAGAAGATCAGCGCGTGCATCACCCCCGGGCCCAGCCGTTGCAGCAGCTTGCGCTGCCCGATCGCGACCACCGCCTCCTGGCGCACGCGCTGCGGCACGTCGTCGAACCTGGGCGCGGGCTTGCCCAGGCGCATGATCCGGACGAGCAGCCGGGCGCGACGGGCGAAGATGCCGCCGGCCACCGCCAGCGCCACCAGCAGCGCGATCAGGGCGACGGGCTCTATCCGGCGCCCGCCTTCCGCAGCTCGGCCGTGATCGCCGGGATCACCTCGTGCAGGTCGCCGATCACGGCGTAGTCGGCGTTGGCGATGATCGGCGCCTCCGGGTCGACGTTGACCGCGATGATCCGCTTGGCACCCTTGCAGCCGGCCATGTGCTGGGTGGCGCCGCTGATGCCGCAGGCCAGGTACACCTCCGGCGCGATCTTGGTGCCGGTCTGACCGACCTGGTCGGTGTGCGACCGCCAGCCGGCGATGGTGACGGCCCGCGAGCACCCGACGGCGCCGCCCAGCAGCGCGGCCAGTTCCTCGGCCGGCGCGAAGCCCTCCGGAGAGCCGGCACCGCGCCCGCAGCTGACCACGAACCTGGCGTCCGCCAGGTTGACTCCGCCCTCGCTGCTCTGCTCCACGGTCTCGACCACCCGCACCACCAGGTCGGCATCGGCCAGCGACGGAGTGAAGCGCTCGAGGGTCGCCGGCCCGGCGCCCACCTCGGCCGCCTCGACCGTGTGCGGCGCCACCGTCAGCAGCTTGACGGGGCCGTGCAGGCGCGCGTCCTCGAGCAGGCTGCCGCCCCAGCGGATGCGGGTCACGGTGAGGGGGTCGCCCGCCTCTGCGGCGACGCAGTTCGCGGCCAGCGGCAGGTCGCCGAGCGCCGCCGCGTGCGCGAGCACCTCGTTGCCGCGCTCGCTGCCGGCGGCCGCCACGGCGGCCGGGGACAGCCGCTCGATCAGCTCGCCGATGCAGCGTGCCAGGGCCACGGGCGCGTGGCTGGCGAGCGCCTCGTGCTCGGCGATGTGCGCCGTCGCCACCCCGTGGGCGCCCAGCCCGGCGGCCGCGTCCTCGGCGCCCGGGCCGGCCAGCAGCGCGTGCAGCGGTGCGCCGCCGGTGATCTCGCGGACCAGTGCGATCGCCTGCAGCGAGGCATCGTCGGGCCGGCCGTCCTGATGCTCGACGTAGACCAGCGTCATGTCACCAGCCCCGCCCGGCGCAGCACCTCGACGACGGCCGGAGCAGCTTCGGGCCCGTGGCCCAGGATCTCCGCCTGCTTGCCCTGTCCGGGCGGCAGCCGCAGCCGCAGCTTCTCGACGCCCGCGTCGCGGCGCTCCGGAGCGCTCGCGGCCAGGGGCTTGCGCTTGGCCCGCAGGCGGCCCGGCACCGATGGGTAGCGGGGCAGGTTGAGGCCCTCCTTGACGGTGATCACCGCCGGCAGCGGCACGTCGTAGACGTCGCGGCCGGAGGCCGTCTCCTGCTCGCAGCGGGCGCGGCCGTCCTGCACCGTGATGCCCTTGACGCCGGTCACGCAGGGCCGCCCCAGGGCGTGGGCGACGCGGATGCCGACCTGGTAGTTGCCCGAGTCGGCGGACTCGTTGCCGAAGAAGATCAGGTCGAACTCGACGCCCGCCGCCCGCTCGGCCTCGATCGCGGCGACGATCGCCGCGGCCGTGGCCTGGCCGTCGACCTCGTCCGCCGTCTCGAGCAGGATCGCGCGGTCGACGCCCAGCGCCATCGCGTCGCGCAGCTGCTCCTCGGCCTCGGACGGGCCCAGCGCCAGCACCACCGACTCGCCGCCGTTCGCTTCGATCAGCCGCACCGCCTCCTCGACGCCGCACTCCTCATGGGGGCTGATGGTGAAGCCGAGGTGGCGCGTCTGGATCGACTGCTCGTCCTCTGTCAGCACGATCGTGCCGCCCGTCATCGGCACCCGCTTGGCGCAGACGAGGATGTTCACGACCGGATCCGTTCGTTGTCGGGATCGAAGATCGGCGTCGAGCCTGCCACCGCCACCGTCACCGGGTAGCGCTCGTTCAGGTACTCAACGGCCAGCTCGGCGCCGACCTGCGCCTGCTCGGGCGGCAGATAGGCCATCAGCAGGTGCTTGCCGACCGACGGCCCGGCGCCGGCGCTGGTCACGTACGACCGCCGGCCCCTGCTGTCGGTGAGGGGCTGTCCGTCGCGGGTCTGGATCGGCTCGCGGCCCAGCATGTACCGCTTCACGCCGGAGGCGGAGGTGTGGTCGTCGACGGTCAGCGTGCACATGATCGCGGCCGGCTGCTCGTCGCGGTGCCGCAGGTGGGCCTGCTTGCCGACGAAGTCCTCGTCCTTCACCTTCGGCCCGGCCATGCCCGCCTCGCACACGTTGTACTCGCTCTCCAGCTCGAAGCCGTAGGCGCGGTAGCACTTCTCGAGCCGGCCGGTGGTGCCGTAGACGCCGATCCCGACCGGCGCGAGGCCGTGCGGCCGGCCGGCCTCCGCGATCACGTCCCACAGCTTCTGGCCCTGCTCGATCGGCACGTACAGCTCCCAGCCGAGGTCGCCCACGTAGGAGATGCGGGAGGCCAGCACCCGCAGCGTGTCGATCTCGATCGTCCGGCAGCTGCCGAAGCGGAAGCCCTCGTGGGAGACGTCGTCGCGGGTCACCGAGCCCAGGATGTCACGCGCGCGCGGGCCCCAGAGGCCGAGCGTCGTCCAGGCCGAGGTCAGGTCGGCGATCTGGGCGGAGCCGTCCTGCGGCAGGCGGTCGGCGAACCACTTGCGGTCGGCGGGCCCGTGGGCGCCGCCGGTGACGACCCGGAACAGCTCGTCGTCCAGCCGCATGATCGTGAGATCGGCCTTGAAGCCGCCGCCCGGCGTCAGCACCGGCGTGTAGACGACGCGGCCGACCGGCACGTCCATCTGCCGCACCGCCACGCCCTGCACGGCCTCGAGCGCGCCGGGGCCGGCGACGTCGAAGATGGTGAACGCGGACAGGTCGACCATGCCGGCGCGGTCGCGCATGGCCAGGTGCTCGGCGTTGATGATCGGCGACCACCAGCGCGCGTCCCACTCGGCCTCGCGCTGGTTGATGCGGTCGGCGTACTCCTCCAGCAGCGGCGCGTTCGACTCGTACCAGTGCGGCCGTTCCCAGCCCGCGGCCTCGAAGAAGACGGCGTCCAGCTCCCGCTGGCGGGCGTGGAAGGGCGGCAGGCGCACGTCGCGGTTGGAGGCCCACTGCTCGGACGGATGGATGATGCCGTAGGTCTTGTTGAAGCCCTCCGAGGTGCGGGCGCGGACGTGGGCGCGGGTCTTCTGGTGGTCCCAGAAGCGGGCGATGTCGGACGAATGCAGGTCGATCTCCGACTCGCCGTGCGTCATCCACTCGGCCACCGCCTTGGCGATGCCCGGCCCCTCCTTCACCCACACGGCCGCGCACGACCAGAGGCCGCGCACCTCGTGCGTCTCGCCCAGCAGCGGCATCCCGTCCGGCGTCAGCGACAGCAGGCCGTTGATCGCGTACTTCACGCCCACGCTCTCGTCGCCCACGATCTCGGGCATCAGCTCCAGCGCATCCTCCATCTGCTTGTCGAAGTCGGCCTGCGTGAAGGGCAGCTCGGTGGGCGACAGGGCCGCCTGCTCGATCGAGGGGATCTCCTCCGGATCGTGCAGGATCGGCCGGTGCGCGTAGGAGCCGATCTCGAGGCCGATGCCGTCCTGGCGCTCGTACATGAAGGTGTCCATGTCGCGCACGATCGGGTACTCGATGTGTCTTGTGGAGCTGGCGAAGCGCGGCACCGGCCCGATGTCGATCATCTGGTGGACGGCCGGCGTGAGCGGGATCAGGGCGCCGGCCATCTGCGCGATCGCCGGGCTCCAGACGCCGCAGGCCACGACCACGACCTCGGTCTCGATGTCGCCGCGAGTGGTGCGCACCCGGCGAACGCGGCCGCGCTCGACGTCGACGCCCAGCACCTCGGTGTTGGCCGAGATCGTGAGCGCACCGGCCGCGACGGCCCGCTCGCGCATGATCGTGCCCGCCCGCAGCGAGTCGACCACACCCACGCCCGGCGAGGAGAACCCGCCCAGCAGGATCGTCTCGTCGATGAACGGCACCATCTGCTTGATCTCGGCCGGCGTCACCATCGAGACGCGGTCGATCCCCCAGGCGTGCGCCGACGACATGCGCCGGTGCAGCTCCTGCATGCGCTGCTCGGTGCGGGCCACCTCGATGCCACCGCTCTCGGTGAACACGTCCAGGTCCTGGTACTGGCGCATGCTGTCGAGCGTCAGCGCCGTCATCTCCTTGGAGTGGTCGACCGGGAAGATGAAGTTGGATGCGTGGCCGGTGGAGCCGCCGGGGTTGGGGAACGGGCCCTTGTCGAGCAGCACCAGGTCGCGCCAGCCCAGCTCGGACAGGTGGTAGGAGATGCTGTTTCCGACGATGCCGGCGCCGATCACGACGGCGCGGGCAGATGTGGGCAGATCGCTCATGTGGTCTCTCCCGCGCAGGTGCGCGTGGGGGTTGCCGGGAGGGCTCCGGTCTGGTAGACAACTCATATATCAGACCCATGCAGACCCTGCAACTTCCCACCGAGCTGCTCTCCGACCGCGCCTATGCTGCCCTGCGCGACCGGCTGGTGTCGCTCGAGATCCCACCCGGGGCGCCGATCGACGAGGAGGCGCTGACCGGCCAGCTGGGCGTCGGGCGCACGCCCGTGCGTGAGGCGATCCGGCGCCTGGCGCTGGAGCGGCTGGTGGTCGTCTACCCGCGCCGCGGCACCTTTGCAGCGGCCATCAACATCACCAGCCTGACCGACATCACCGACGTGCGGGTGCAGCTCGAGGCGCGCGCCGCCGAGCGTGCCGCGACGCTGGCCGACGCCGACGACCGCCGCGAGGCCGGCGAGCTGATCGCGAAGCTCGATGCGGCCGAGTCCGGCCAGCGGCGGCTGATCGAGCTGGACGCGGAGGTGCACCGGTTCATCTACCGCTGCTCTCGCAACCCGTACCTGGAGCAGGATCTCGATCGCTACCTGAACATGTCGCTGCGGATCTGGCACCTCACCTGGGACCGGCTGCCGCCGCTGGAGCAGCGGATGCGCGAGCACGGCGAGCTGCTGGAGGCGATCCGGCAGGGCGACCGGGAGCGGGCGCGCGAGATCGCCGCGGCGCACGTGCTGGCGTTTGCCGAGGAGATGCGGGCGGCGCTGTGACGCTGCAGGCGGCACCGGGCGATTGGCTCCCCGGCCGCAGGCTGCTCCTCAAGCGCGAGGACGACCACGAGCTGGGCGCGTTCAAGTGGCGGGGGGCGCTGCCGGCCGTGGAGCAGTACCGCGAGCAGGGCCACGCATGCGTGGTCACGGCCTCGACCGGTAACCACGGCGCCGCCACCGCCTGGGCGGCCGCCCGGCACGGCATGACCGCCGTGGTGTTCGTGCCGGAGCGGGCAAGCGCCGCGAAGCTGGAGCTGCTGCTTGGCCTGGGCGCCGAGCTGGTGGTGGGGGGCGCCGACCTGGACGAGGCCAAGGCGGCGGGGATCGAGCACGCGCGGGCGCAGGGGCTGCCGTTCTTCCAGGACGGCGCGGAGCCTGCTCAGTACCGGGGCTACGGTGGCATCGCCGACGAGATCCTGGCCGAGGTGACGCCCGATGCGGTGCTGGTGCCGGTCGGAAACGGCGCATTGCTGGCCGGGATCGGCCTGCGTCTGGGCTCGCGGTCGCCGGCCACGCGGCGGATCGGCGTGGTCGCCTCCGGTGCGCCGGTGATGGCGCGCAGCTTCGAAGCAGGCCACGCGGTGGAGTCGTCCCGAAGCGACACGTTTGCAGATGGCATGGCCGTGCGAGTGGCGATCCCCGTCGCCGTGGAGGCGCTGGCGACCGCCGCCGACGAGATGGCCGAGGTCACCGATCGCGAGATCGCCGAGGCGGTGGGGGTGTTCGCGGAGGCCGGTATGCGGGTCGAGGGCTCCGCGGCGGCCGCGCTGGCGGGCGCGCGCCGGCTGGACGGCCGGCTGGAGGGCGTCGTCGTCCTGATCGTGACCGGGCGCAACATCGACGACGACCTGTGGAAGCGCGCCGTCGAGCGGCCCCAGACGTTTCCCGGCTGACCGTCCCCGTGCCCTGCTAGCGTCGCCGCATGAGAGTCGGGTCAGCCGTCATGGTCGTGGTGCTGCTGGCTCTCGTGAGCGCGTGCGGCGGTGGCTCGTCGGCGAGCGACCGCGTTGCCGCCTGCCAGCAACGCTATCGAGCCGGCCTGACCGATACCCCGGCCGCCCGCCGGGCGGTATCCCAGCTGTGCACGCAGGCCGAGCAGGCCGGCCTGCTGGACGACCACGGCGGGACGACGGCCGACCAGCTGCGCACGCTCTTGAAGACCCACCCCGATGCGCTGTCCCCGCTCTGCCAGCTGAGCCTGCAGAGGAGCCTCGGCGCCGACACGGCGGCGGCTGCGCGCTACCTGCCGCCGGGCGGCCTCCACGCCCTCACCGCCAGGGCCTGCCAGAACCTCGGCCCGTTCCTGACCGACGACGGGCTCGACCAGCACGCGCTGTTCCGCGCCCGCGGGCGAGGGGTGCTGGTGCCGGTCTGCGTGGCCGGCTCGCTGGCGTCGCCCCACAACCAGTCGCTGCCCTACAGCAATGCCGACACGCGCAAGCTGCTGACGCGCATCTGCCAACAGGCCTGGTCGCACGGGCTACTGCACGCCGATGGATCGGTCGACTCGGCCGCGCTGGCCGCGCTGGGCACGAGGATCAGCCGCCAGATGCTGGCGTCCGGCCAGATCACGCCTCAGCAGTAGACCTGCTAGCGCACCAGCTCCGGCTGGAACTTGCTGACCTCGACGATCTTGTCGACCGGCACGTTGGCGCGCTTGGCTGCGGTGATGATCTGATCCGGCGACGGCGCCTCATACAGGCAGTACGACCTGCGGCGGTCGGCGCTCAGAAAGGAGAACAGCCAGTTCACACCCTCATCGGCGTTGATGTCCTCGATCACGCGCACGTCCTCGCCGGTCAGGTCGAGCTGCTCCGCGAAGCTCCGTTCGATCAAAAACAGTGCCATCCGCCCCCGCTTCTGGTTGGACTCACCCGCGCTCCGTCAGGCCGCGCGTGTGCGCATAGCTTGCCGCTTCGGTGCGGTTCGCGCAACCGGTCTTACGCAGAATGCTGCGTACGTGGTTTGCAGCCGTGTGCTCGCTGATGTGCAGCGCCCGCCCGATCTCCCGGTTCGACCGGCCCTGCGCGACCAGCCGCAGGATCTCGGCTTCACGCCCGGACAGGCCGTCGGGCAGCCGCGACACCGCCGGCCCGGCCGGCAGCAGCCCGCGGATGCGGCCGAGCAGGGCCGGCATCCCGATCCGCTCGGCCAGGTCGGACGCCTCCGCCAGCGCCGCCTGTGCGGCCGGCTCGCCGGCCCGGCCCTGCGCACCCAGCGTGCGCGCGTACTCGTAGTCCGAGTGCGCCAGCCAGGTGATCGCGCCCATGTCGCGGTTGTAGTCGATCGCCCGCTGCAGGTGCAGCTCCGCCAGCTCCAGCTCACCGTAGGCGGCCGCCAGTGTGCCCAGGTATCGCTCGGACGAGCCGTAGCAGGCCACGCCGTGGCCGATCATCACGTTCCGCTCCGCGATCGACAGCAGCTCCCGGTACACCTGCTGCGACAGGTCGGCGTCGCCCACGGCCACGCAGGCGTCGGCGATGTAGGTCAGCGACCCCACCCACAGCGCGTGCCTGTAGACGCCGAGGCCGTCGCTCTGGATCAGCGCCAGCTGGGCGCGCGCCTCGTCCAGCATCCCCAGCTCGGCCGTGAGCGCCGCCAGCCCGGGGCGCCACGACCCGCCGCGGCGGTCGCCGCCCGCCAGCACCCGCACCACCGGCGCCAGCTCGGCCAGCCGTCCCTGCTCGCGGCGGATGCTGAACATCTGCACGCCGTAGACCCCGGATGCGTCGCGCCCCGTCAGCAGCCGGCTCCACTCGCGTGAGCGCTCGGCCGCCTCCTCCGCCTCGGCCAGACGTCCCTCGCAGAGCGCGATCGCCGAGCGGTAGTGCTCGGCCACGTGGATGATGAACGGCTGGTGCATGCGCCGCGAGATCTCCAGCACCTCGGCCAGCTCGCGGCCGGCGGTGCGCAGGTCGCCCTTGCCGATCAGCGCCGTGATCCGCCACTCGGCGGCCTCCGCCTGCGACTCGATGTCGCCCAGCTCCTCGGCGATGGTGCGGGCCTCGGCCAGCATCTCCAGCACCTCGTCGTGGGTGCTGGAGCCGCGTGCCCAGTAGCTGCGCATCAGCACCACGGACAGGCCGGGGCGGTAGTCGATCCGCCGTGCGATCGCGATCGCCTCGTCCCGCAGCTCGGCGCTGGGCTCCGACTCCCCCACCAGCGCGCGCGCCCGCGCCAGCCCCGACAGCAGCAGCACGCGCATCGTCGAGTCGCCGGGATCGAGCGCCGCCAGCGCCTCCTCCAGCAGCTCGATCGCGCCCTCGTCGAGCATCGCCACACGCCAGCAGGCGGTCTCCACCCCGATCGCGGCGCGCGCCAGCAGATCCGGATTGTGGAGCCGCCGCGCCGTCTCGGCGGCCGCCTGGAACGCCTCCAGGGAGTCGCCGGACTGGCCGGCCCGGTAGTGGGCGGCCCCCAGCTCCAGCTCGATCTCGGCGTGCGCGGTCTCGTTGTCGACGCCCAGCTCGAGCGCCGTTCGCAGCGGTCCCACAGCCTCGCCGAACGCCAGCGCGGCATTGGCTGCGTCGGCCGCCCGCAGGTTGTACTCGACCGCCCGCTGGGGACCGTCGATGGGCGCGGCCGCGGCGAAGTGGTGGGCGAGGTCGGCCAGTCCGCGCGCCGTGTCGGCGGCGCCGGATGCCTCCATCGACTCGGCCACCTGCAGGTGCAGCTCCGCCCGGCGCAGGCCCGCCAGCCGGTCGTACAGGGCGCGGCGCACGAGCTCGTGAGAGAACCGGTAGCGCAGCTGCCTGGCCGGGATCTCCTCGATCATGCCGCTGCGCAGCGACTGCTCCAGCGCGGCCGACAGCCTGGCGTCGGTGAACCCGCCGCCGCGCAGCACGGACAGGTCGAACTCGGGCCCCGTCACCGCGGCCAGCTCCAGCACCAGTGCCGTCTCCGGCTGCAGCCGCGCCAGCCGCTGGTTGACCACCTCGCGCACGCTCTCGGGTGTGCCCAGCGCGCTCAGCGGCCGGGTCAGGATGGCGACGCCGTCCACGATCTCGAGCGCTCCTGTCTCCACCAGCTCCCGCCAGAGCTCCGTGACCAGGAACACGTTGCCCTGGGTGAGGCTGGTGATGGCGCCCGCCAGCTCCGGCAGCGCCGGGCCCAGCGGCGCCCCGGCCGCGCGCTCGACGAACTCCGAGACCTGCTCGCCCGTGAGCGCGCCGACCCGCACCCGCACCACGCCCTCCGAGCGCCGCATGTCGATCAGCGCCTCCGACAGCTCGGCCGGCACGTCCGCCTCGGTGTCGCGGAACGTGGCCACCAGCAGCATGCGCGCCTCGCTGGCTCCCGCCGCGAGGTGCCGTAGCAGCAGCAGCGTCGGGGTGTCCGCCCAGTGGCCGTCCTCGAACACGAGCAGCAGCGGTCGCCGGCGGCCGGCCGCCACCAGCAGGTCGCTGACGGCCGCGTTCAGGCGATGCCGCTCGGTGTCCTGGTCGGCCACGACCGGCTCCGGCAGGTCGCCGACGTGGCTGCGCAGGTCCGGCAGCAACCGCGTCAGCTCGCCCCCGGCCGGCCCCAGGTCGTCGCGCAGCTCGGCCGGATCGCTGGCCCGCACCAGCTGGTCGAGCGCCTCCACGAACGGCCGGTAGGGGGTGCGCACCACGGCGTCGCAGGCGCCGTACAGCACCAGTGCGCCCTCCTTCGCGGCCTGGTGGGCGATCTCGCGCACCAGCCTGCTCTTGCCCGACCCGGGCTCGCCGCCGACCAGGGCGATGCGGCGGCCCTCGCTCTGCGCGCGCGGCAGCAGCGACCGCAGCGTGGCCATCTCGCGGGGGCGGTCCACGAACGGAAAGGACGGCTGCAGGCGCAGCGGCCCGGGCAGCGCGGAGTGGGCGATGACGTCCATAGTCAGGATTGATCATCGTACTCGGCGAATACATGCGCACGAAGTGGATCAATCCCGGTCATGCGATCCCCTACCACCTTCGGTACCGTCGGCCTCCATAGGCACAAGCGATACAGACCATCGGAGGTCACATGAGCACGATCGCAACACTTGCCGCGGAGGCTCGCTCGGCACTGGCCGGCAGCTTCAACGGCACCCTGACGGGGCCGGACGACGCCGGATACGACGAGGCGCGCTCGGTCTACAACGCGATGATCGACCGGCGGCCGGCCCTCGTGGCCCGCTGCACCTCGGCCGCCGACGTGGCGGCCGTGATCGGCTTCGCCCGCTCGCAGAACGCGCTGATCGCGGTCCGCGGCGGCGGCCACAACGGCGGCGGCCTGGGCGTCTGTGATGACGGCGTGGTCATCGACCTGGCCGGGATCAACAACACCGACGTCGATGCCGCAGCCCGCACGGTGCGGGTCGGCGGCGGCTGCGTCTGGAAGGACGTCGACGCCGCCACGCACGAGGCCGGCGGCACCGTGCCTTGCGGCATCATCGGCACCACCGGCGTCGGCGGCCTGACCCTGGGCGGCGGGATCGGGCACATCGCCCGCTCCGGCGGCCTCACCATCGACAACCTGCTCGAGGCCGAGGTCGTTCTCGCCGACGGCTCGATCGTGCGCGCATCGGCCGACGAGAACCCGGAGCTGTTCTGGGCGCTCCGCGGCGGCGGCGGCAACTTCGGCGTGGTCACGGCGTTCACGTTCAGGATGCAGCCGGTGAGTATGGTCGTGGCTGGTCCCACCTTCTGGTCGCTGGACGACGCGGCGGCCGTGATGCGGGCCTACCGGGAGTTCCTCCCGGCGGCGCCGCGCGAGCTGAACGGTTGGTTCGCGTTCGTGACCGTGCCGCCCGTGCCGGTGTTCCCCGAGGAGCTGCACGGCCGCAAGATGGCGGCCATCGTGTGGTGCCACACGGGCAGCGAGCAGGAGGCCGCGGCGGCGATGGCGCCGATGCTGGACGCGGTCGAGCCTGTGCTGCACGCGGCCGGCCCGATGCCGTTCCCGGTGCTGAACGGGTTCTTCGACGCGCTCTATCCGAAGGGCGACCAGTGGTACTGGCGGGCCGACTTCGTGCGCGAGCTGCCTGACGCCGCCATCGAGCAGCACGTCAGGTTCGCGAACGAGATGCGCCCCGGCCAGTCGACCATGCACATGTATCCGATCGACGGAGCCGTGCATGACGTCGGCTCGGGTGACACGGCCTTCAGCTACCGCGACGTCACCTGGGCGCAGGTGATCGTGGGCGTCGACCCCGATCCCGCCAACGCCGAGGCGATCAAGCAGTGGACGATCGACTACTGGGATGCCACGCACCCCTACTCGGCCGGCGGCGCCTACGTCAACTTCATGATGGACGAAGGCCAGGAGCGGGTGAGGGCCACGTACCGGGACAACTACGACCGGCTGGCCCGCGCCAAGGCGCAGTACGACCCGGACAACGTGTTCCGGGTCAACCAGAACATCAAGCCCGCAAGCTGAGGGCAGGCCGTGGCCGGGGGGTGCGTCGGGCACCTTCCGGCCCTCGGTACCCTCCAACCATGGATCCCCAGCCAGCCGGCATCAGCCGCGAGGAGCTGCAGCTCGCCGCCCGCAACCACGGCATGCCGCTGGAGGCGCTGCGGCATGAGATCACTCCGGTGGGCCTGCACTACCTGCTGGTGCACTACGACATCCCGGCGGTGGGCGAGGAGTGGAGGCTGCGGGTGGACGGCCGCGTGCGGCGTCCGCTGGAGCTGGGTCTGGACGCCGTCCGCGCCCTCCCGTCAGTGACCCAGCCGGTCACGATGGAGTGCGCCGGCAACGGCCGCGCGGCCATGGAGCCGCACGTGACCAGCCAGCCGTGGATCCTGGAGGCGGTGGGCACCGGTGAGTGGACGGGCACGCCGCTGGCGCCGCTGCTGGAGCAGGCCGGCCTGCTGGACGACGCCGTCGAGATCGTGTTCGAGGGCCTCGATCGCGGCCTGGAGGGCGGCGATGAGCAGACCTACGGGCGCAGCCTCACCATCGAGCAGGCGGTCGAGGACGGCGCGATCCTCGCCTACGAGCTGAACGGCGCGCCGCTGCCGTCGCAGCACGGCTACCCGCTGCGGCTGGTGGTGCCGGGCTGGTACGGCATGACCAACGTCAAGTGGCTGTCATCGATCACGGCCGTCAGCGAGCCGTTCGCGGGCTACCAGCAGGCGCAGTCCTACCGCTGGCGCCGGGAGGAGCACGAGGCCGGCCGGCCGGTCACGCGCATGATGCCGCGGGCGCTGATGGCGCCGCCCGGTATCCCCGAGTTTCTGAGCCGCGAGCGCACCGTTTCCGCCGGCCAGCCGGTTGCGGTGCAGGGGCGGGCCTGGTCGGGGTGGGGGCCGATCGAGCTGGTCGAGTTCTCGGCCGACGGAGGCGACAGCTGGCGGGCGGCGGAGCTGGGCGAGCAGGCCGGCCCGCACGTCTGGCGCGGCTGGTCGGTCAACTGGCAGCCGGCCGGGGCAGGTCGCTACGAGCTGTGCTGCCGCGCCACCGACGCGACCGGCGCCTCCCAGCCGCTGCACCCGGAGTGGAACCTGGGCGGCTACGAGAACAACGCCGTTCAGCGCGTCCCCGTGACTGCTAGATAGCCTCGCCGGTGTCCCGGTCGAAGAAGTGCAGCCGGCGGTTGTCCACCTGCAGCGTGATCGGCTGTCCCCGCTGAGCTGACGTGCGCGGGTTCAGCCGCGCCACGAACGAGGTCTGCGCGCCGCCGTCGACCTCGGGCAGCAGCTCGGCGTCCGCAGCGAGGTCGATCGTATCGTCGGTGATCACCGGCGGGGCTTCCACGCCGAAGTGCACGTAGACCTCCGAGCCCATCGCCTCGCGAATGTCGACGACCACCCGGATGTCAGACCCCTCCAGGCGGTCGTTGATGAACTGCGGATCCTCGATGTCCTCCGGCCGGATGCCCAGCACCACCCTGCTGCCGTCCCGGGCGGCCAGCGCCGGCCGCTGCTGGAAGGTCTCCTCGGGCACGCGCAGGCTGGTGCCGGCGAACTCGACCGAGCCGCCGCCCTCGGAGCGGCGCAGCACCACGTCGACCATGTTCATGGCGGGCGAGCCGATGAACCCGGCCACGAACAGGTTGGCGGGGCGGTCGTACATGTCCTGCGGAGCATCCACCTGCTGCAGCACGCCGCGGTTCATCACGGCCACCCTGTCGCCCATGGTCATGGCCTCGGTCTGGTCGTGGGTGACGTAGATCATGGTCGTGCCCAGGTCGCGCTGGATCCGCGAGATCTCGGTGCGCATCTGCACGCGCAGCTTGGCATCCAGGTTCGACAGCGGCTCGTCCATCAGGAACGCCTGCGGCTCGCGCACGATCGCGCGGCCCATCGCCACCCGCTGCCGCTGGCCACCCGACAGCGCCCGCGGCTTCTTCGTGAGCTGATCCTCCAGCCCCAGCGTCCTCGCCGTCTCGCGCACGCGGCGGTCGATCTCCTTGCGCGGCACCTTGCGCAGCTTCAGTCCGAAGGCCATGTTGTCGTAGCAGGTCATGTGCGGGTAGAGGGCGTAGTTCTGGAACACCATCGCCAGGTCGCGGTTCTTGGCCTCCACGTCGTTGATGACGGCGTCTCCCAGGCGGATGCTGCCGCCGGTGATCTCCTCCAGCCCCGCCACCATCCGCAGCAGCGTGGTCTTGCCGCAGCCGGAGGGGCCGACCAGCACCATCAGCGTGCCGTCGTCGATCGTGAGATCGACGGCGCGCACGGCCTCCGTGCCGTCCTCGTAGACCTTGGTCACCTCGTCGAAGCCGATCTGCGCCATTGAGCCCCCATAATACGGTCGCACCGAGTCCACCAGGAGGAGCAGCGATGAGCGCAGAGCCGGCCGCCGACGTGGCCGTTGTCGGATTGGGCGGCCTGGGCAGCGCCGCGGCCTGCTGGGCGGCGCGGATGGGCGCGCGCGTGGTCGGCCTGGAGCAGTTCCCGCTCGGCCACGATCGGGGCGGGTCGCACGACCATTCGCGGTTGATCCGGCTGGCCTACCACCACCCGGACTACGTGCGGCTCGCGGCCACCGCGTACGACGTATGGGGCGAGGTCGAGCGCGCTGCCGGCGAGCAGCTGGTGCACCTGACGGGCGGCATCGACATGTTCGGCCCGGACGCGCCGCTCGGCCGCGACGTGTACGCGGCCGGCATGATCGAGGGCGGCGCCGAGGTGGAGCTGCTGACCGGCGCCGACGTGTCGTCCCGCTGGCCGCAGCTGGCGCCGCCCGGCGACGTGCCCGCGCTGGCCCACGCACGGGCCGGGTTCATCGCCAGCGAGCGCGCCACCGCCGCCCACCAGCGGCTGGCCCGGGAGGCCGGCGCGCAGCTGCAGGACGGGTGTGCCGTCACCGCCGTGCGACCCTCCGGCCGCGACCTGCTGGTGGAGGCGGGCGGGCGCACGATCCGCTGCCGGTCGGTGATCCTCTCGGCGGGAGCGTGGCTGAACGAGCTGTTGGAGCCGCTGGGCGCGAGCCTGCCGCTCACGGTCAGCCGGGAGCAGATCTCCTACCTGGCCGCCGACGACCTCGATCGCTTCCGTCCCGACCGGTTCCCGGTCTGGATCTGGCACGGCGCCCGCACCTACTACGGGTTCCCGGCCTTCGGCGAGCGGGCGGTGAAGGCGGCGGAGGACCAGGGCGGCCCCGAGGTGACCGCGCGCACGCGCAGCTTCGACCCCGACCCGGAGGCGACCGCGCGCCTGCACCGCTTCGTCTCGGAACTGGTTCCCGGGCTGGGGCCGCCGGTGCTGACCAAGACCTGCCTGTACACGATGACCCCCGACCGCGACTTCGTGATCTCGGCGCTGCCCCGGCACCCCGGCATCGTGGCGGCGGTGGCCGATGGCCACGGCTTCAAGTTCGCCTCGCTGCTGGGCCGGATGCTGGCCGAGATCTCCCTGGGCCGCACTCCCTCGCCGGACCTGGAGCGGTTCCGTGCCGACCGGCCGGCGCTGGCGCCCGGCCGCGACCCCAGTCCCGCCCGCGTCTAGGAGGTTGACGTGCCGTCCCTCTTCCTGTCGCTCGACTTCCTGTACGTCCCCACCGCCGACGTGGACGACGCCGCCCGCCGCTACCTCGACGAGCTCGGTGCCGAACTGGTCTGGAAGGTGCGCGGCATGGGCACCGTCGTCGCCTGCCTGCGCGTCTCGGAGTCGGGTCCGGCGATCCTGCTCAGCGGCCATCTCGAGGGATCGGCTCCGATCCTCGTCTACCGGGTCGAGAGCTACGACCAGGCGGTGGGCGAGCTCGAGCGGCGCGGTGTCGGTGCGCTGCACCGGCTCGAGATCCCGCACGGCCCCTGCGCCAGCTTCACGGCCGCGGGCGGCCAGCGGATCGCGGTCTACGAGCTGGTTCGCCCGGGTGCGGCCGCGCACTTCGACGGCCGTTTCGACGAGCCATCAAGTTCCTAGCGCCGCCGCGCGAACGCCGCCCAGTCGCCGTACCGGAACACCTCGCGCAGGCCGGGATCGGCGGACAGCGCCGCAACCGCCCGCGGCGTCGTCTTCGTGTTCACCAGCAGGTAGCGGACGTGGAACCGGTCGAGGATGGCGGCGCGGGCGGCCGGCGACGTGCCCGGCTCAAGCGCGATGTTGACCGCCCGCTTGCGCGCCGCCGGCATGTTGCGCGGCTCGCCCCGTGCCCGCTCCAGCGGCAGCGCCATCGGGTAGACGGTGGCCTCGCCCGCCAGTTGGTAGCCGATGTACGACTCGGCCAGCACCACCGGGAACGGCGCCCCGTCGTGCTGGCGGAAGAACCCGATCACCGGTTCCGGCAGCCGCGGCTGCGCCTGGCTGACGCCCGGCCCGTGCCGCAGGTCGGAGACCACCTCGCTCCGCTGCGCCCGCACCGACCCCGCGATCAGGGCGGCCGCGAGCAGGACGACCGCGCCCAGCGCGGCAGGTGCGGCGGCGTTCATCCGGGCGTTGCGCCCGCGCATCGCCGGCCATGCCGACACCGCGACCCCGGCCACGGTCAGCGCGGCGATCGCGAACGTGAGCGGATCGCCCTCGGGCACGTACGCCTGGTAGCCCAGTGAGGCTACCGCCACGGCCAGCGCGGCGGGGACGGCCATCCTGCCGCCCGCCACCGCGGCCACCTCCACCACCACGATGGCGGCGGTCAGCGCCCACGGCAGCCCGCTGCGAGGGAACCGCTTGACCTGGCCATAGCCGAGCACCGACGTGAGCAGCGCCGGCACCCAGGGGAACGAGCAGAGCACCAGCGCGGCGCCCATGATCGCGGCCGGCACCGCGTGGCGGCGCCGGAACAGCAGCATCAGAGGCACGACGGCCAGCACCCCCACCGCGATCTCGGGCCGGCCGTCGAGCATCCAGCCGGCCCGGGCGATGACCGGATTCCCGTGGACGACCACGTAGACGGTGTCCAGCACCGGTGGCCGCGGCAGCCTCGTCCCGCCCCGCAGCGCCACCGCCCAGATCACACCGTAGATGACGCCGGTCAGCGCGACCGACGCGGCCAGCAGGCGCCAGCCACGCAGCATCACGATCACGACTCCCGCGACGCAGGCCAGCACCAGCACCGTGTAGCTGGCGTGGATCAGGGTGACGGCAAGCACGCCGAGCAGCACCGCCCGGCTCAGCCGCCGGTCGAACCCGCCGCGAGCAGTGGCGGCGAGCAGGGCCAGGAGGGCGGGGATGAGGACGTAGAACGTGAACTCGGGCGGCTGCTGCACTACCTCCAGCGACCCCCGTGCGAGCGCGTCCCAGCATGCCAGAAACGCGGCCGCGGCTCCGACCGGGCGGCCCGCTGCGGCCGAGCCCAGGGCGTAGGCGGCCAACGGCAGCAGCAGCGCGCAGCCGGGCGCCAGGCTGGAGTAGGCGGCCGATGGCTCCGAGCCGGTGATCCGGATCGCGACCGCCTCGATCGCGTGCAGCACCGGCACCACGTAGCCGGCGTGGGGTGAGCCGTGCCATACCGAGGACAGGCCGCTGAGCGTCAGGTGCGGCAGGTCGAGCAGCTTGCGCACGCGCCCGGCATGGAACAGCGCGTCGCCGTGCAGGACGGTCTCGTAGCGCGATGCCAGCACCGCCATCAGCGCACCGGACGCGGCCACGCCGGCCAGCTGTGCGCCGCTGCCGGACGTGTGGATGCGCGGCGTAGACGCGGCCAGCGCGACGGCGCAGGCCAGCCCCACCAGCACCGCCAGCGCGGTCAGCGGCAGGCCCACGATCAGCGCCGCCATCAGCGCCAAGCACCAGACGGCGCAGCCCAGCGGGATCGCCGCCGCCAGCAGCACCGGAGCCTCCAGCTGCTCGTCCACGCCCAGCACGCGCGCGCAGGCCAGGCCGGGTACCAGCAGCACACCCAGCAGGGCGACGGCCAGCGGCAGGCCCAGCGGCAGCACCTGTGCGGCGCCCCGAAGCAGCAGGACGGCGGCCGCCAGCGCCGCCACCAGCAGGGCCGCTCGGATCGCGAACCCCCTGTCGGGCAGCGCCGGCCTCATGCCCGCACCAGCGCCGCGCCCGGCAGGCAGATCAGCGCGGGGAGCCAGAGCGGATCGAGGGCCACGGCGGGTGACGATACAGGCACTTCCGCCCACCCGCGATTGACCTTGCCGCCAACATCTGGTGGGGTGGGGGCGTCACAACCTTCAAGACGGTCCGGCCTCGCAGCCGGACACCTGGGGACGTCGTCCCGCGCTGGCGGGACCGAGAGGAGGACATATCGTGCGGACACGCACTTCACGTGGCTTGCGCCTGTTCGTGTTGGCGGCTGCGGTGGTCGCGCTGGCGGCCGGTTGCGGCAGCTCGAGCGGCTCGTCGAGCGGCGGCAGCGGAGGCGGCGGTGGAAACAGCGACGCCACCATCATCATGGGCACCACCGACACCGCGATCCACTTCGATCCGGCCAACGCCTATGACCTGCACTCGTGGAACATCATCTACAACGTGTACGACGAGTTGATGACCATTCCGGCGGGAGGGAACAAGCCGGTGCCGTCGCTGGCCACGTCCTGCGGGTGGGACGACCCGAAGACGTACACCTGTCACCTGCGGTCGGGTGTCAAGTTCCAGAACGGCGATCCGCTGACGTCGAAGGACGTCGAGTTCTCATTCCAGCGCAGCATCGTCATCAACGGCGATCAGGGCGCGTGCTACTTGTTCTCATCGCTGGCAACATGCGGCAAGTGGAAGGGGGACGAGATCTCCACTCCCGACCCGCAGACGGTCACCTTCCATCTGACCCAGCCTGATGCAACCTGGCCGTTCATCCTGGCCACCGGCGCGGCGGCGATCGTGCCCTCGGGCGTGTACCCGGCGACGAAGCTTCAGCCGGACGACCAGCCGATCGGCACCGGCCCGTACAAGCTGGTCAAGTATCAGCCGGGCGTTCAGACCGTGCTCGAGCGCAACGACGCCTACTGGGGAACGCCCGCCAAGAACGCTCGCGTTCTGGTCCAGTACTACAAGGACACGCCGTCGCTGAAGCTGGCCATCCAGGGTGGCGACGTCGACATCGCGTTCCGCAACCTGACGCCAACCGACATCTCGTCGCTGCGGGGGCAGAGCGGTTTGCAGGTGGTCGAAGGCCAGGGCATCGAGATCCGCTACCTGGTGTTCAACGTGAAGCTGCCGCCCTCCGACCAGCTGGCCGTGAGGCGGTCGATCGCCTATCTGATCGACCGGCAGTCGATCGCGCACAACGTCTACAACGACACGGTGCAGCCGCTCTACTCGATGGTCCCGGCCGGGCTGTTCGGCCACATCGACTCGTACAAGACCGAGTACGGTGCCACGCCGAACCCCGATCTGGCCAAGAAGGAGCTGACCGATGCCGGCATCGCCACGCCGGTGCCGATCACGATCTGGTGGACGCCCACCCACTACGGCGGCGGCTCGGCCGACGAGTACACCGAGATCAAGCGCGAGCTGGAGGGCAGCGGCCTGTTCAAGGTGACGCTCAAGTCGGAGGAGTGGGACCAGTACGCCGTCGACCGCGGCAAGGACATCTTCCCGGCCTTCCAGCTGGGATGGTTCCCCGATTACCCGGACGCCGACGACTACTCGGCCTACTTCTATCCCAACGGCGGGTTCTGGAACGGGCACTACGACAACCCGCAGATCGACAAGGCGATCGACCAGGAGAAGGCATCGACCGACCCCTCGGTGCGTGAAGCCGCCTTCGCGAAGATCCAGCAGCTGGCCGCCAAGGACGCTCCCACCATCCCGATCTGGCAGGGCAAGCAGATCGCGGTGGTGCGCGACGGGGTGTCCGGCGTCCAGGAGACGTTCGATCCCGCGTATATCTTCCGGTTCTGGCTGATCAGCAAGACCTAGACGACACGCGCAGGCCGGGGAGTCCGCGGCGGCGGGCTCCCCGGCCCGACCATGGCCAAACCGACCACCTCACTTCGCACCTATGCGCTGACCCGGCTGGCGCTGGTGCTGCCGATGTTGTGGATCCTCTTGACCCTGGTGTTCTTCATGATGCGGGTCGCACCGGGCGATCCGGTCACGGCCGCGCTGGGCGGCCGGCTTCCCGAGAAGGAGCTGCAGGAGCGACGCCACGCGGCTGGCTACGACAAGCCTCTGATCGTGCAGTACGTCGACTACCTGGGCGATGTGGCACGGCTCAACTTCGGCACCACCATCACCGACGATCGGCCGGTGACCGATGTGATCATCGAGAACGGCAGCGCAACGCTTGAGCTGACCTTCTGGGCGATGGTGGTCGCCCTGTCGGTCGGCATCGGGCTGGGCCTGGTGGCGGGCCGGCTGCGCGACTCCGGCGCCGACGTCAGCATCCGCATGTTCGGCATCGTCGTCTACGCGATGCCCGCCTTCTTCCTGGGCTTCCTCGCACAGCTGCTGTTCGGAGAACGGCTGGGCTGGCTGCCGACCTCCGGCCGGGCCAGCCCAGAGGTGCAGTTCCTGTTGCCCACGCACACGCATCTCTACCTGATCGATGCGATCATCTACGGCGACTGGGCCACCTTCAAGGACGTCGTGCTGCACCTGATCCTGCCCGCGGCCACGCTGGGCCTGATCATCGCCGGCGTCCTGATTCGGCTGGTACGAGTGAACGTGCTGCAGACGATGAAGGGCGACTACATCGAGGCCGCCCGCGCGCGCGGCATCGACGAGAAGTCGGTCGTCTACCGGCACGCGTTCAAGAACGCCCTGGTGCCGGTGGTGACGGTGCTGGGCCTGCAGGTGGCGCTCTTGATGTCGGGCGCCGTCCTCACCGAGACGACGTTCAACTGGCCCGGCATCGGCTTCGAGCTGGTGCGCTACCTGAACAACCGCGACTACATCGCGGTGCAGGGGATCATCACGTTCTTCGCCCTGATCGTGATCTTCGTCAGCGTGCTGATCGACTTCGTGAACGCCTGGATCGACCCGAGGGTGCGGTACTGATGGCGTCGCAGTTGATCGCCAGAGCCGGCCGCGCGTTCGGCCCCGTGCGCGAGGCGCGCGGCGTGCCGCGCTGGATCGTGTGGGCGGGGATCGTGCTGACGCTGCTGTTCGTGGTGATGGCGCTGACTGCGCCCTGGATCTCGCCCTACGCCTTCGACCAGTACAAGGACGCCTCCGGACAACGCTTCGTGAAGCAGCAGGCACCATCCTCGGCACACCCGTTCGGTACCAACGTCCAGTCCACCGACGTCATGTCGAGGGTGATCTGGGGGGCGCGGACGGAATTGAAGGTGGTGCTGTTCGCCGTGGTGGTGTCGCTGCTGGTGGGCCTGCCGCTGGGGCTGCTCTCGGGCTACTTCGGCGGGCCGGTGGACCGCGTGCTGGTGCTGATCATGGACGCGTTGTTCGCGTTTCCCTACCTGCTGCTCGCGATCGTGATCGCGTTCCTCCTGTCCGACAAGTTCGGAAGCGGTGTCGCCACCGCGGCCTTCGCCATATCGGCCGTCTACATCCCGCAGTACTTTCGGGTGGTCAGAAACCACGTTGTCAGCCTCCGTGAGGAGTCCTACGTCGAGGCCGCGCGTGCGCTGGGAGCGCGCCCGCGCACCGTGATCGGCCGCTACGTGTTCCAGAACGTGGTGCAGAGCGTGCCTGTGATCGCCACGCTCAATGCCGCCGATGCGATCCTGACCCTGGCCGCACTCGGGTTCCTCGGCTACGGCATCCAGCCCACCGACGCCGCCGAGTGGGGCTACGACAGCTCCCGCGCGCTGTCCGACGCGGGCGCCGGTATCTGGTGGACGGGCCTGTTCCCGGGCATGGCGATCGTCTTGCTGGTGACCGGCCTGACGCTGCTGGGAGAGGGCCTGAACGACGTTCTCAACCCGGTGCTGCGGCGCCGCAAGATGGAGCCCGTGACGCTGCCGCCGAGGGCACCGCAGGAGGACCGGGCATGAGCGCCAACGGGCCGGTGCTGGACGTCCGCGACCTGCGGGTCTGGTACGGCAGCACGCGCGGCGCCGTGCGGGCCGTCGACGGCGTCAGCATCCAGATCCGGGCCGGCGAGGTGCTGGGCCTGGTGGGCGAGTCGGGCTGCGGGAAGTCGACGCTGGGGCGCGGCGTGATGGGTCTGCTGCCCGATGGGTCCGCGGTCGACGGTCAGGTGCTGTTCCAGGACACCGACCTGCTGAAGGTCAGTGACAGGCAGCTGCGGCGCATGCGGGGGCCGGACATCGCGCTGATCTTCCAGGAGCCGATGACCCGCCTGAACCCGCTGATGCGGATCGAGGACCACTTCAGCGAGACGATCACGGCGCACGAGCCGAAGCTCAGCAAGGCGGAGGTGCGGCGCCGCTCGCTCGAGGCGCTGGGCGGCATGGGCATCCCGCCCACCCGGTTTCGCAACTACCCGCACGAATTCTCCGGCGGCATGCGCCAGCGGATCATGATCGCCCTGGCGCTGGTGCTGCGGCCCAAGCTCGTGATCGCCGACGAACCGACCACGGCCCTGGACGTGCTGGTCGAGGCCCAGATCCTGTCGATCCTGGCCGACCTGAAGCGCAACTTCGACACGGCCCTGCTGCTGATCACCCACAACCTCGGCATCGTGGCCGAGGCGTGCGATCGGGTGGCCGTGATGTACGCCGGGCGGATCGCCGAGGAGGGGGACGCGCGCACGGTGTTCTCACAGCCCGCCCACCCGTACACGCGCGAACTGCTGCGGTCGGTGATCTCGTTGAACACCACAGGCCTGCACTACATCCCGGGCGCCCCGCCCAGCCTGATCGACCCGCCGGCCGCCTGCAAATTCCATCCCCGCTGCCCGGACGCGATGCGGGTCTGCGCGCAGCTGGCGCCGGTGGAGCAGCGGCTGTCAGCCGGGCAGCGCGTGGAGTGCTGGCTGCACGGGCCGGGCGACCGGATCCCCGAGGGCGGGCGGGAACCACTCGAGCAGGAGCGGATCGCCGTGGCGGAGGAGGCGTAGACGTGGCCGACGCCGGCGCGCTGCTCGAGGTCGAGGACCTGCAGGTGCACTTCCCGCTACGCGGTTCGTTCGGTGCGCGCCTGGTCGGCAAGGACGTGGGCGCGGTGCAGGCGGTGGACGGCATCTCGTTCTCGGTGGCACGCGGTGAGGTGCTGGGCATCGTCGGCGAGTCGGGCAGCGGCAAGACCACGCTCGGCCGCGCCCTGCTGCGCCTCGTCGACCCGACCGGCGGCTCGATCAGGCTCGAGGGCGAGGACGTGTTGGGGCTGCGCGAACGCGAGGTGCGCGCGATGCGGCGCAAGGTGCAGATGGTCTTCCAGGACCCGCACGCCTCGCTGAACCCGGCCATGACGATCGAGACGGCGGTCGGTCATCCGCTGCGCATCCACGGCGTCACCCGCGATCGCGCCGACATCCGCAATCGCGTCTCCGCGGTGCTGGAGCGAGTCGGGCTGTCGCCCCCGGACCAGTACCTGGGCAAGTACCCGAGCGACCTGTCCGGCGGTCAGAAACAGCGGGCGGTGCTGGCGCGTGCGGTGATCCTGAGCCCCAGCCTGCTGGTCGCCGACGAGCCGGTGTCGATGCTGGACATGAGCGTGCGGGCCAAGATCCTGGAGCTGATGCTGGGCCTGAAGAACGACCTCGACCTGACCTACGTCTACATCACCCACGACCTGGCCACGGCGAAGTTCTTCTGCGACCGGGTGGCGATCATGTACCTGGGCCGGATCGTCGAGATCGGCGCCACCGAGGAGATCTTCGCGAACCCGCGTCACCCGTACACGCAGTCGCTGCTGCGGGCGATCCCCGACCCCGACCCGTCGCGCAGCATCCCTCGCGATCTGCCTCGCGGCGAGGTGCCCGATGCCGCGGAGCCGCCGCTCGGTTGCCGGTTCCACCCCCGCTGCCCGAAGGCGTTTGCACCGTGCGGGTGGGAGGCGCGTGACCTGCACGACATGCTCGAGCAGCGGTGGGCGGTGGGCGGCCAGGAGCTGTTCGAAGCCGAGCGGCTGCAGCTGGGCGACCTGGCCGGGCTCGACCAGCCCGGCTCGCGCGCGACGGTGCCCTCCGCGACCGGCACCGGCGACGATGTCGCGACGCTGCTCGACCGCATCCGCGAGGACGACTCCCGCGAGCGAATCTGGCACGGCATCGAGTCGATCACACCGCGGCCGGGCGGAGCCGTGATCGAGTTCCATCCCGGCCACGATCCCGTCCTGCGGCCCGTGGGCGGTGCCGAGGTGGCCTGTCATCTGTACGACCCCGAGCTGGCGGAGGTGCCGGAGCAGGCGCCGCCTGCCTGATCAACGCCGGCAACCCTGGCGTTCCGCTCGTTACCCTCGCACGCCGCCGGGCCCGGCAGCGGCGCGGCCACGAGGGCACGCCACCGCCGAGCCCGGCCTGCTCAGGATTCGCTTCCGATCGTGAGCCCGTAGATCACGAGACCATTGATGATCACAGCGATCATGGCTCCCAGGGGAGCGGTGAAGAGGAAAAAGAACCACATGAACATGGCGAACGATGCGACCAGCACGCCGAGCATGTAGCCGCTCGGGTTCCCGCTGAACACCATGAATCCGGCGAACAGCTGCACGATCGCAACGATCAGCAGCACCCAGCCCCAGAACTTGAGGTTCTGGAACAGGAATGCGGAGCTGATGTTGTTGGCCTGGTGGATGGACGTGAGCCCCTCGACCAGGTTGAAGGCACCGGCAACGACCAGCCAGATCGCGGAGAACATCGACCAGCCGGTAAGTCCGTTGGATCGGTCATAGGTGCTTGACGACACGTGACACCTCCTTCCTGTCGACGTCAGCTAGGGGCCGGTTCTTCGGGCGCTGGTGAATTCCTGCGGCGCCGGACATGCGATGTCACCAGGGATCAGCCGTGTGGCAGAGTGTGGCGGTGGCGACGATGGCCGACCTCGACCAGCTGGCACTGGCGATGCCGCAGACCGTCAGGGAGGAGGCCGGCGGCCGGCCCCGGTACCTGGTGCACGGCAAGCTCTACTGCTGCCACCGCGGCCGCCGCCCCGACGCGGTCGACCCGGACACCGGCGAGCGCATGGACGACGTGCTGATGTTCCGCGTCGCCGACGTCGGCGTGAAGGAGCTGCTGCTGGCCGACGATCGCGGCGTGTTCTTCACCACGCCCCACTTCGACGGCTACCCGGCGGTGCTGATGCGGATCGGAGACCTCGCCCGCATCGACCGCGAGGAGCTGGCCGACACGATCGCCGAGGCCTGGCTGACGCGGGCGCAGAAGCGTGTGGCCCGGGCCTGGCTGGAGCAGCAGGCGCCCGCAGAGGAGTAGATGGGTGTTTCCAGCCCAGCGATGATTTCGCTCGTCCCGGCGGATCTCTGGTGGTGACGAGGATCAACAGGAGGTGCTGATATGCGACGCGTGATGGTTCGCTACACGGTCAGGCCCGACCAGGCCGAGGCCAACGAGGCGCGGGTGCGCGAGGTCTACGACGAGCTGGATCGCACCCGCCCCGACGGGCTGCGCTACGCGACCTTCCGGCTGGACGACGGCGTCAGCTTCGTGCATGTCGCGTCGGTCGAGACGCAGGACGGCCACAATCCGCTGTCGGGCGTGCAGGCGTTTCAGCGGTTCACGGAGACGATCGGCGAGCGCAGCGACGAGCGGCCGGTGACCGTCGTGCTGCACGAGGTCGGCTCCTACCGCTTCCTGGACGGAGCGGGTGTCGCCTGAGATGGGACCGCAGCGCCATCCGGTCGTGCATCTGGAGCTCCACACCGGCGACCTCGCGGGTGCGGCCGGGTTCTACTCGCAGCTCCTGCGCTGGCGCCCGACCACGATCCAGGCCGGCTCCGCCTGCTACACGGCCATGGAGCTGGGCGGGCGGCTGGGCGGAGGCATCGTCCAGTGCGGCAGCGAGCGCCCGATGTGGCTGCCCTACGTCCAGGTCGAGAGCGTCGAGCGGGTGACCGCCTGCGCCTGGGGGATGGGGGCGACCGTGCTGCTCGAGCCGCGCGAGGGGCCGGCCGGCTGGCGCAGCGTGGTGTCGGTGCCCGGCGGCGCGGAGCTGGCGCTGTGGCAGCCGAAGGGGGCGACGTGAGCCTCGCGGACGCCGAGCTGGAGCTGCTGGAGGCCGCCCGCCGCGGCGACGAGGATGCCTACGCCCGGCTGATCGGCTCCCACCGAGCCCAGCTGCACGCGCACTGCTATCGGATGCTGGCGTCGGCGCCGGATGCCGAGGACGCCCTGCAGGAGGCGCTGCTGGGGGCGTGGCGGGGGCTGCCCCGGTTCGAGGGGCGAAGCTCGCTGCGATCGTGGCTCTACACGATCGCCACCAACGCCTGTCTGAAGGCGATCGAACGGCGGCCCAAGCGGGTGCTGCCGGTCGATTACGGGCCGGCTGCCGATCCTCACGACGGCCCGGGCACGCCGCTGGTCGAGTCGGTCTGGGTCACTCCCTATCCCGACCGTGAGGTCGTGTCCGCCGATCCCGGGGTCGCGCCCGAGGCGCGCTACGAGCAGCGCGAGAGCATCGAGCTGGCGTTCATCGCGGCGCTGCAGCAGCTGCCGCCGCGCCAGCGCGCGACGCTGATCCTGCGCGACGTGCTGGGCTTCTCGGCCCGCGAGGTGGCCGCGGTGCTCAACACCACGACCGCTTCGGTCAACAGCGCGCTGCAGCGCGCCCACCGGCTGGTCGACGAGCGGCTGCCCGAGCAGAGCCAGCAGGCGGCGCTGCGGGCGCTGGGCGATGATGGGCTGAGCGAGATCGTCAACGGCTACGTCGACGCCTGGGAGCGGGGCGACCTGGACGCGGTGGTGGCGATGCTGGCCGAGGACGTGACTCTTACGATGCCGCCGATGCCGACCTGGTTTGCGGGACGGGCGGCGGTCGCGGGCTTCTTCGGACGCCTGCCGCTGCGGGCCGGCCGCCGCTGGCGCCTGCTGCCCGTGGGCGCCAACGGCCAGGTCGCGCTCGCCCACTACGGCTGGAACGAGCGCGCCGGCTGCTTCCTGCCGCACGGCGTGAACGTCCTGGCCCTGAGCGGAGCGCGGGTCAGCGAGATCGACGCGTTCCTGTACCCGGAGGACTTCGCGCGGTTCGGCCTGCTCGATCGCCTGCCGGCCTAGGCTAGGACAGCTTGTCGTATGTGCGCCCGCTGCGGACGCTCGCGGGCTGCTCGGCGGTGATGTCGGAGCCGGGCCGGGCCTGCTCGTCTCGGGCCTTGACCAGGATCCACCGCCGCTCACCGGTGCGGGTCAGTGCGAACCCGCCCGCGAGCTTGTGGCCGTGCACAACGAACGAAAGGTGCTCGGGCTCGTTTCGCACCAGGTCGACGGTGCCCTCGTCCCAGATGATCACGGCGCCGCTGCCGCGGGAGCTCCCCTCGTGCACGCCTTCGAACTCGCCAGCGGCCATCGAGTGGTCCTCCACCGGCACCGCCAGCCGGCGCACCGCCGGGTCCATCGATGGCCCCTTCGGCACGGCCCACGAGCGCAGCACGCCACCGTCTTCGATCCGCAGGTCGAAGTGCAGCGTTGTGGCGTCATGTTGTTGGACGACGAACCGTGGCACCGGCACGGCATATCATCGCAATCGTGGTTGCCGGCGCCCGCACTCAAGCGTCCCAGTGGCCGTGGGCCGGCAGCGGGTTCGGCCCGCTGCCGCCGCTGCTGGTGGTGATGACGGTGGTCACCGGGATCGTCGACGCGGTCAGCTACCTCGCGCTCGGGCACGTGTACGTCGCCAATATGACCGGCAACGTGGTGTTTCTCGGGTTCGCGCTGGCGGGAGCGGGCGGGCTCTCGGTGCCCGCCTCGCTGGTGGCTGGCGGCGTTTCTGTGCGGAGCGGCCGCCGGCGGCAGGATCGGCGCCCGCTTCGGCGACCGGCGGATCGCGCACCTGCCGGCGGCGTACTCGGTCACCGCCACGCTGCTGGTCGCGGCGGCGATCGCCGGGCTGCCCGTGTCGTCGTGGCAACGCTACGCGCTGCGGCGTTGCGGCCGACTCGACCGGCGGAACCGGGTCGGGCGGCCACATCGGCCGGCGTCTGATCTCGGTCGGCGCGATGTTCGGTGGGGCGCTGGTCGGTGCGCTGCTCGTGATCCACGTCGACATCGCGCTGCCGCTGGCGATCGCGGCCGCCCCTGCTGGTGGCGACCCGTGTGCTCGCGCAGGTGCTGAGGCCCGACCTGACCGGCCGGCATCTAGGGGCTGAGCGGCACCGCGGCCTCCGGCGTCACCACGCGGAAGCTGAAACTCTCTTCCAGGTAGAGCTGGACGGCGTCCGCGTCGTGCGCCAGGTAGCCGATCGAGATGTCCTCGCCCGAGTCGAACAGGAAGTCGCCGCCGCGCAGGCTGACGACCACCGCCCCCTCGACGCCGGGCGCCCACACCAGCGGCCCGCCCGCGATCTCGCGCAGGTGCTCCAGCAGCGGATAGCCGCCGTGCTCGCTGGTCTCCAGCACGCGCGTGTAGGCGACGGGGCCCAGCGCGATCCCGTAGGGGCAGTCGATGCCCGCCGACAGCAGCGCCTCGACCGCCTTCGCCACGTGCAGCGGATACCGCTCGCAGTCCTCGCCCAGCGCGATCGCCCGGTGGGTCGACGCCTGCGCGATCCCGGTGATCCCCGCCCCCTTCCAGCCGTGGAAGACCGCCGTGTTCTCGCCGACGGCCAGCGCACGCGCCGCCGCGTCCAGTGCGGCGAAGTCGATGTCCTCGGCGCCGCGGTCGGCGTCCGCGAGCTCGACGCGTGACACCGCAAACGGCGCGCGCAGCTCGGCCAGCGGCAGCACCTCACGCTGGACGGCGGTCAGTCCCTCGGCCGGCGGCTTGGTCACTCGCTGGGTGCGCCCCAGGTTCGTGGCCGAATGCTGCCAGCCGTGCGGCCCCGCGAAGTCGATCAGCTTGCGCGCCGCCAGCGCCGGGGTCAGCCGCTCGCGCGCCTCCTCGTCGATCCGATCCCATCCGGTGGCGGTGATCGGCGCGTGCTCGCGCAGCAGATGGCTCACGACGCCACCGCCCTCACGCTGCCGATGCCGAGCGACTCGGAGCCGGCCAGCGGCTCACCGCGGTCGGCCGCACCCTCGACCGCCGACTCCTCGGCCGCCTCGCCGTGGGCGACGATGTCGCCGCCCTGGAACAGGATGCCCTGCGCGATCTCGCGCCAGAGCGGGGTGCGCCGGAGCAGGAACTCGAGGTCCATCGAGAAGTGCTTGAACTCCTCGCCCTGGGCATCGCGCATGATCGCCGCAGCCTCGGCGTCGGACTCGACCGCCAGGCGCTGCTCGTACCAGCCGATCGCCTCCGCCTCCTCGGTCAGCGAGGCGCACAGGCGGGCGAACGTTCGTGTCGCGGCCGGCAGCTCGTCGGGTGGTTCGTGGTACTGATCGAATCCCATGGGTGCGCTCCTTCGGGTTGCCGCCTGCAGCCTACCCAGACGTGACAGAGTTGGCGCATGCCATATATCAACGGATCCGAGGCGACCATCGCCTACGAGCAGTCGGGGCAGGGCCCCGACCTGGTGTGGGTGGCCGGCGGCGGGTCGCGCGGGGGCGACTGGCGTCTGTTCCAGACGCCGTTCTTCGACGACCGCTACCGGTCGACCACCTTCGACGGGCGCGGCATCGGCGACACCACGTGCGACGTGCCGCAGCCGTGGCCGATCGAGGCATTCGCCCGCGACACGGCCGAACTGATCGAGGCGGTCTGCGAGCCGCCGGTGGCGATCGTGGGCAGCTCGCTGGGATCGGCGATCGTCCAGCAGGTCGCGATCGACCGGCCCGACCTGCTGCGCTGTGCGGTGGTCATGGGCACCGGCGCCTGGAGCACCGGCTGGGGCTGGGACTACCAGGAGGCGGAGATCGAGTTCCGCCGCGCGGGAGGCAGCCTCGACGGCATGATGGGCGTCACGCACTACGCGTCGATGTGCTACCCGGCGCGGGCGCTGGGCGACCGCGAGCTGTGGCCGAAGCTGCGCGAGCTGCTGCTTGCGTGGATGGACTCCGGGGAGAACGAGCGGTCGCTGATCCCGCAGTGGGAGGCGTCGCTGGGCTACGACCAGCGTGTCCTGCTGCCCTCGGTGCGGGTGCCCATGCACGTGATCGCCTTCGCGGAGGACGTGCAGGCGCCGCCGCAGGACGGCCGGGAGATGGCCGAGATGATCCCGGGCGCGGAGTTTCACCTGCTCGCGGACATGGGCCACGCCTCCTGGTACGGCCACGCCCACGACACCATCAACCCCTACATCCTGGACCTGCTCGAGCGACACTGCTGAGCACGGCCACCGCCGGTCTAGAGCTCGACGCCGGGCGGCTGCACCAGCCCGGGGTGGGCGGCCTCGAACTCGCGCGAGCGGCTGACCGTGCGCATCCACTCGTAGTGGAGCTGCTTGGTGACCACCGCGATCGCGCCGGCTCGCCGCATCCGCTCGATGCCCGCCGCGTGCGCGCTGCCGGGTGAGGCAACGGCGTCCTCGACGACCACCACCCACAGCCCTTCGTCGAGCAGCCCCAGCGCCGACTGCGCGACGCAGACGTCGGTCTCGAGGCCGGCCAGGACGGCCGTGCCGCGCCCGGTGTCGCGCACCGCCGGGCCGGCCAGCGGATCGCCGGCCAGGCCAAAGACGGTCTTGTCGATCACCGGCGCGTCGCCCACCGCCTCCAGCAGGCCGGGGTGCAGGCCGCCCCAGTCCCGCGGCGACTCGACCGTCGCGACCACGGGGATGTCGCAGAACCGTGCGCTCAGCGTCAGGAACGCGATCCGCTCGACCAGGCCGGCCTTCGCCTCGGGCTCCACGCGCTCCAGGAACCCCTCCTGGACATCGACCAGGATCAGGACGCAGTCGTCGGCATCGATCAGGCGCCCCATGGCTAGCGGCCGCCCGCGGCGGCGGCCTGAGCATCGGGTGGAGCGGAGCGCGGCGCGTCCGGCAGCGGTGTCAGGCGTGCCGACGCAACGTAGGCGACCACCACGGCGACGATTACGAGCGGGGTCAGGGCGAGGCCGTCGGCGCTCAAGAAGAGCGCGGGGAGCAGCACCGAGGTCATCGGCAGTCTCAGCATAACGACGGTCATCGCACCGATGCCCATCGCGGCGCCGGCGATCATGGGCAGGCCCGGCAGGTGTGATAGCGCTATCCCGCCGGCGGCGCCGATGAACATCGAGGGGAAGACCGGGCCGCCGCGAAAACAGCTGAGCGCGAGGCTGTAGGCGACGCCCTTGCAGATCACGAGCAGCACCAGCGCGCCGACCGTCCAGCCGGCCGCGCCCTCGATCAGCGAGGGCAGGGCATCCTGGCCCGAGAACAGCACCTGCGAGGAGCCATGGGTGGTGAGCTCGCCGAAGACGACCGCGGCCGCTCCGATCCCGAGTCCGACGACCGGCGTCAGCATCACCATCTGCCGCTCAACGATCGGCTGCAGCCGAAGCGCCGGTCGCCCGATCACCGTGCCGATCACAGCGGCGGTCAGGCCGATCCCAACCGCCCACATGAACTCGGCGAGCGTGGGCGTCGTGAACGGCGGGATGTTGGGGATCGACAGGGAGAACGTGCCATAGCCGGTCCAGTTGTCGAGCCCGACGAAGATCAGGGTTCCCACTCCCGCGGCGAGCATCCCCGGGATCAGGATCACTCCCATCATGCCGCCACCGATCCCCGACGCCTCCATCAGCAGGAACGCCCCGGCCAGCGGCGAGCCCAAGAGCGTGCTGACGGCTGCGAAGCTTCCGGCGGCGCCGATCACGACCACCGCGGTCTGGGGGGCGTCCCGCTTGAGCAGGTGCACCGCGAGCACCCCCAGCCCGCTGCCGATCGCGATCAGGGGCGCTTCGGGACCGAGCACCACCCCCAGGCTGAGCGTGGCGAACGACGCGATCATGATGCCCGGCAGCTCGATCGGAGGCACAGGCCCGGACGCCTTGAACCCCTCGGCCGGCTTGTGCCCGCCGGTTCCAGGCAGATAGCGAAGCGTGAGCCCGACCAGCAGGCCGCTCACCGTCAGGGGCAGCAGGGGCCACAGGGCCGGCTCCCCGCTGAACCCGAGATCGCCGGGCAGCGTCGTGAACACCCAGGTCTGCGCCTCGGCCACGCCCTTCAGGAAGAAGTAGGCGACGGCCGCCACGGGCACCCCGATGATGGCACCGAGCAGCAGCACCAGCACGTAGGCGCGGCTTCGCAGCAGCTGGGCCGGATCGGGCGGGGATGCGCCGCCGGGGGTGGGGTTGCTCACGTGGACGCGGCCCGCCTACCCGCCCTCATCGGCTTCATCCAGGCGCACCGTCGTGCCCGCGAGCATGTCCTGAATGGCACGGCGACGGCGATCGAACAAGATCGGCAGGAACCCGGCGAAGAACGGCACGATCGCGATCACGAGCCCCACCACCCGCAACAGGGCGCGGCCGGCGCCCGGGCGCTGGTTCCCGTCCCGGCTCACGACCAGGCGCAGGCCCATGGCGCGCATGCCCGGCGTCTGGCCGGCGACCGTCCAGAACACCACCAGGTAGGTGACGGCGCCGACCGTCGCGCCGACGGACGCGATCGCCGCTTCCAGCCACGACGGCCGCAGGCCGCCGACCAGGTTGGACACCACGTCGACCATCGCGGCGCCGCCCAGGAAGACGACTGACATCAGCGCCAGGTCGAGGGCGCCGGCGATGAACCGTCCCAGCAGGCCGGCGTAGGGCGACGGCACTTCGGACGTCGTGCCCTTGGTCACGGTGATGCGGTCGTCGATCCGCTGCGTGCGGTGCCGCACCTCGCCTGCCACCTCGGAACCGAACGACGCCGACTGGCGGGCGAGCGCCGTTCGCACGGCGTCGCTCGCGATCACCTCCTCGATCAGCCGCTGCAGCTCCGGGCTCGAGACGACGCGTTGCGCGATCTCCTCGGCCGCCGGGCTTCTGGCGGCCTCGCCCACGATCTGTTCGAGCCGCCCCTCGGCATGCTCGCGCTCGAGAGCGGCCGTGATGGCTGCCTCCATGTCGACGTTCGCCAGCACCTCGGCGACCACCCGCTGCACAACCCGCTGCTCGACGGCGGCGTTGGCCACGTGCTCGGGCAGCGGCCCGGCGAATGCCCGCCCCACCGCCCGCTCGACCCCACGCGATCCCAGCACCTCGCCGGCGGCTTCCTCCAGCCGGGCCTCGCCGTAGGCGCGCGTGGCGCGGGCGCCGCCGGCCACCCGTGCGCTTCCCCGCGCCACCACCCATGCCATGCCGGGTGCTCTGCGGGCGACCCGCAGCGGCAGCAGCAGGGTGACGCGGGTTGCGCTCGCGCCCGCCTGGCGGATCGCGATCGTCAGGCCCGGGGTGGAGCGGCGGCGCGCGCCGGGCGGTCGATCCTGGTCGGTCGGCTCGCTCATGACGCGATCGTATCGGGCGGGCGCGGTCCGGGCTGACCGGTCAGCCGGCCGCGACCTGAGCGGCGCCGGCCACGCCCAGCCGCTCCAGCAGGTGGTCGCCCACGCGCAGCGCGTTGGCCATCGCCGTCAGCGCCGGGTTGACCGCGCTGATGCTCGGGAAGAAGCTGGTGTCGACCACGTACAGGTTGTCCAGCTCGTGGGCGCGGCAGTTGGGGTCGAGCGCCGAGCTGTCCGGGTCGTCGCCGAAGCGGCAGGTGCCGGCCTGGTGGGCGACTCCCGCAACCGGGATCGCCGTCTTCAGGTACGCGTGGCGTGGCACCAGGTGGTGCGGGTGCATGCCGAGGTCGCCCAGCATCGACTTCAGCTGGTGGTACAGCCGGTCGCGCGCCCCCTCGTTGGCAGGGGTGTATGCCAGGTGGATCCGGCCCTGGTCGTCGACCGTGACCCGGTTGTCGGCCGACGGCAGATCCTCGGTCGAGAGCCAGAAGTCGACGGCGTGCTCGGCGATGTTGCGGAGCGTCCGCTCCGGTGCCAGCGTCGTCTCCAGCGGCTTCTCGCCGCGGTACATCTCGGCCGTGGACTTGCCCACCATCTGGATGTTGCCCATCGGGAAGTCGAAGCCGTCGCTGCCGAAGTAGAAGTCGTTCAGCCCCAGCGTCTTCTGGAACACCGTCGGGTTCGGCTCTTCCGAGAGCGCCAGCACGGCCTGGCTGTTGTGGAACATGTAGTTGCGGCCGACCTGGTCGGAGCCGTTGGCGAGGCCGCGCGGGTGCTTGTCGCCGGCCGAGGCCAGCAGCAGGGCGGCGGTGTTGGCCGCGCCGCACGACACGACCACGATGTCGGCCGAGTACTCCTCGCGCTGCTCCCCGCGCATCGCCACGACGCGGGTGACCTGGCGGCCGCCCGCGTCGGTCTCGAGCTTGACGGCGCGGGCGTTCGTCAGCATCGTCACGTTCGGGTGCTCGAGCGCAGGCCGCACCGCCATCACCTCGGCGTCCGACTTCGCGTGCACCAGGCAGGGGAAGCCGTCGCAGGTGCCACAGCGCACGCAGCGGCTGTAGGGCATGTCGGCCTCGTTCAGCAGCACGCCGCAGGGGGCGTGGAACGGGTGCAGCCCGATCCGCTCGAGATCGTCGGAGAGCTGCTGGATGCGCGGCTCGTGGCTGAGCGCGGGGAACGGGTAGGGGGCGCTCGAGGGCCCCTCGGTGGGATCCTCACCGCGCGCCCCGTGCACGCCGTAGAGCTGCTCGGCCTGGGTGTAGTAGGGCTCCATCTGGTCGTAGGAGATCGGCCACGCCGGCGACGTGCCGCCGTGGTGCTGCAGCTCGCCGAAGTCCTCCGGCCTGAACCGGTAGAGGGCCGCCCCGTACAGCTTGGTCGCGCCGCCCACGAAGTAGTGCACCTGCGGTTGGAACTGCTTGCCGTCGCGATCGATCCAGGTGTCCGGCGAGATGTAGCGGCTGTCCACGAACACGGCGTGGTCCGACCAGTTCGGCGGCTCCCGTGCCAGCCAGTCGCCGCGCTCGAGCAGCAGGATGCGCTTGCCGGACGGGGCGAGGCGGTGCGCGAGCGTGCCGCCGCCGGCGCCGCTGCCGATGATGATGACGTCGTAGGCATCCACCGCTACAGCTCCTTCAGCCGTTCCAGCACGATCATGCGGCCGGCCGCCTCGATCAGGGCCAGGTGTGAGAAGGCCTGCGGGAAGTTGCCCAGGTGCCCACCGGTCGCGGCGTCGAACTCCTCGGCGTAGAGGCCGAGCGGCGACGCCACCCGCAGCAGCCGCTCCATCAGGTCGCGGGCGCGCTGCTCGTAGCCGATGATGGCGAGCGCCGACACCAGCCAGAACGAGCAGATCAGGAACGTGCCCTCCTTGCCGGATAGGCCGTCATCGGTCTCGCCGGTGCGGTAGCGCAGGACGAAGCCGTCCTCGGTCAGCTCGTCGGCGATGGCGATCACCGTGTTGACCATCCGCTCATCGGTGCCCGGCAGGAATCCGAACCCGGCCGCGAGCAGGGTGGAGGCGTCCAGCGAGTCGGTGTCGTAGTGCTGGCGCAGCACGCCGCGGTCGCTGACGCCGTGCTCGAGGATGTCGGCCTTGATCTCCTCCGCGATCTCGGCCCATGCGGTTGCCCGATCGGGGGTGCCCCGGATCCCGGCCACCTGGGCGGCGCGGTCGAGCGCCACCCAGCACATCAGCTTCGACGACACGTAGTGCTGCGGCTTGCCGCGCGCCTCCCAGATGCCCTGATCCGGGTGCTTCCAGACCTCGATCGCGCACTGGGCCTGTGACTCCACGATCGGCCACAGCCGCGGCGGCAGCCGGTTGCTGCGCCGCGTGTGCAGCAGGATTGAGTCCAGCACCGCGCCGAACACGTCGTTCTGGCGCTGGTCGTAGGCCCCGTTTCCGATCCGCACCGGCTTTGCCCCGGCGTAGCCGGTGAGCTCGTCGCGGGTGCTCTCGGTCAGGTCGCGGCGGCCGTCGATGCCGTACATGATCTGCAGGCTGCCGTCCTCGGTGCACTCGACGTCGGCCACGAACTGCATGAACTCGTCGGCCTCCCACTCCAGGTTCAAGTAGTGCAGCGCCTGCAGCGTGAAGGTGGTGTCGCGCATCCAGGTGTAGCGGTAGTCCCAGTTGCGCTCGCCGCCGGGCGTCTCCGGGAGCGACGTGGTGGCGGCCGCCACGGTGGCGCCGGTGGGCATGTAGGTGAGGCCCTTGATGGCCAGCGCCGAGCGCTGCACGGGGTCGCGCCAGCGATGGTCGGGGAACCGCCCCTGCGCCAGCCAGTTGCGCCAGAACCGCACGGTGGTGTCGATGCGGGCGACGGCGTCGTCATCGTCGGCCGGAGTGGCGAGCTGCTCGGACCACGACAGGGCGCACCAGCCCTTCTCGCCCGCGTGCAGCACGTGCCGTGCACGCACGCCGTTGCCCTCGATGCCGAGGTTGAAGTCGCTGTCGAGCCGAATCGTGAGGCCCGCGCCGGTGGCGTCGGCGGCCTGGCCGTCGTCGCCTGCCATCGCCCACTGAGCGGGGACGCGGCCGTAGTCGAACAGCGGCTCGCAGATCAGCTCCACCTCGACCCGCCCGTCGATGCACTCGACCGTCCGCACCAGCATGTGCTCAGCGTCCTCGTCGGTGGGCGGGCGCGTGTGCGGCGTGACCATGTCCTCGTGGAGGCGCGGCCCCATCGTCAGGGCGTCCCGCACGATCACCCATCCGTTCGGCGTCTTCCAGGTGGTGACGAGTACGTTCGTGCCCGGCTCATATACCCGGGCGGTGGGGTGCTCGATGCCGAACGGGCCGAACCGGAAGGTGCCGGCCCCGCGGTCGATCAGGCTGCCGAACACGCTCTGGCTGTCGAAGCTGGGGACGCACAGCCAGTCGATCGCACCGTCCGGCGCGACCAGCGCAGCGGTGTGGCAGTTGGACAGGAACGCGTAGTCGGCGATCGGCGGGAACGGCGACAGCGCGGCCGCGCTCTGCTGGCCGCCGGTCTCCTTGGAAGCCGTCTTGCTCATGTCGCCACCCACGGGTCGTGCCAGCGGCCGTGTCCGGCGATCAGGTCGTCGGCCGCCTTCGGGCCCCACGATCCCGGCGTGTAGGGATGCACCGGCGGCGGGTCATCCAGCAGCGGCTGCATCACCCGCCACGTCTCCTCGACGCAGTCCTGCCTGGTGAAGCGCATGCTGTCACCCTGCATGGCCGCGTGCAGCAGCACCTCGTACGGCGTCGGGCCCTCGCCGCCCTCCGCACCGAACTCCATGTCCAGCGTGATCGGCGCGATCCGCGTGGCGTCGGCGCGGTGCGCGTCCAGCACGATTCGCACGCCGGTGGACGGGTCGAGCTTCATCACCAGCTGGTTGGGCTCCGGGCCGGGATTGCCGCGCTCCGCGTAGCCGAGCTTCGGCGGCCTGCGGAACACCAGCCGCATCTCGGTCTGGGTAACGGGCAGCAGCTTGCCGGTGCGGATGTAGAACGGCACGCCCGCCCACCGCCAGTTGTCGATGTCGAGGCGCAGCGCCGCGTAGGTCTCGGTCGACGAGTCCTCGGCCACGCCGTCGATCGAGCGGTAGCCGTCGTGCTGCCCGCGCACGTAGTGCGAGGGCGACGCCGGGGCGATCGCCCGGAACAGGGTCAGCTTGGCGTCCTTCAGCGTCTTTGCGTCGGTCCCGGCCAGCGGCTCCATGGCGGTGGCAGCCACCAGCTGCATCAGGTGGTTCACCACCACGTCGCGCAGGGCCCCCACCGGATCGTAGAAGTGCCCGCGATCCGCGACGCCGAACGACTCCGCCATGGTGATCTGCACGGATGCGATCTGCTGCCGGTTCCACAGCGGCTCCAGCATCGAGTTGCGGAAGCGCAGGATCAGCAGCTCCTCGATGCCCATCTTGCCGAGGAAGTGGTCGATCCGGTAGAGCTGCGACTCGTCAAGGTACTGGTGCAGCTCGGCCGCGAGCGCGCGCGCCGACGCCAGGTCGTGGCCGAACGGCTTCTCGACGACCACCCGGGCGCCGTCAAGCAGCCCCGCCTGGGACAGGCCGCCCACCACACGGCCGAACAGGAACGGCGGGATCTCGAGGTAGAAGACGGGCGTCTCGATGCCGGACAGGGCCTGTCCCACCTGCTCGTAGATGGCGGCGTCGTTGAAGTCGCCCTGGTGGTAGGAGAGCCGTGCGGCAAACCGGTCGAACACGGCCTCGTCGACGGTCTGTTCGATCGCCGCGATGCATTCGTGGGCGTGCTTGCGGAGGCGGTCGATGGTCCAGTCGTCGGCCGCGACGCCGATGATCGGGCAGTCCAGCAGGCCCCGTGCCTCGAGACGGTAGAGCGAGTCCAGCGTCATCACCCGGGCCAGGTCGCCGGTGATGCCGAACACCACGAGTGCCCCGGCCTGTGCCGTGCTGTCGTGGGCTGTGCGTGTGCTGAGTGTCTGTGTAGTGGTCACGCGGGCACCGTGCCACCCGGCCGATCGGGCCGCGTCATCCAACCGGGATGAAGCGGTATGACCCAACTCGGTTCACCATCACCGCATCGCCGCCAACGCACCACAACGCTCGCGAGTCGTCATCGTCGGAGCCGGCTTCGGCGGGCTGTTCGCGGCTCGCTTCCTGCGGCGGGCTCCGGTCGACGTGACGGTGGTCGACAAGACCAACCACCATCTGTTCCAGCCCCTGCTCTATCAGGTCGCAACCGGCATCCTGTCGGAGGGGGCGATCGCGCCCGCCACCCGTGACGTGCTGCGCCGCCACCGCAACGTCTCGGTGCTGATGGCCGAGGTGACCGGGTTCGACCTGGAGGCGCGGGTGGTTCGCTGCCGGCAACCGGACGGACGCCCGCTGACGCTGCCGTACGACAGCCTGGTGGTCGCGGCCGGCGCCGGCGGTTCGTACTTCGGGCACGACGAGTTCGCGGAGTGGGCGCCCGGCATGAAGACGCTGGATGATGCGGTCCGGCACCGCACACGGATCCTGGGCGCGCTGGAGATGGCCGAGCTGGAGGAGGATGACGACGTCCGCGCCGCCTGGCTGACGTTCGTGATCGTCGGCGGGGGCCCCACCGGGGTCGAGATCGCCGGGCAGATAGCGGAGCTGGGTCGCCGGGCGATCGGCCACAGCTTCACCCGGTTCGGGCCGAACGACGTGCGGGTGATCCTGTGCGACGGCGGCAAGGAGATCCTGGCCACCTTCGGCGACCGCCTGTCGCAGCACGCAACCCAGGGCCTGGAGCGCACGGGCGTCGAGATCCGCACCGAGGCGATCGTCCAGAACGTCGACGCGACGGGCGTCGAGGTCCGCTCCGCCGACGGGTCGACCACGAAGATCGCTTCCAGGACGGTTATCTGGGCTGCGGGCGTCGCGGCCTCGCCGCTGGCCCGGATGCTGGCCGACGCGTCCGGTGCGCAGTGCGACCGGGCCGGCCGCATCGCGGTGCAGCCGGACTGCTCGCTGCCCGGGCACCCGGAGGTGTTTGCGATCGGCGACATGATGTCGCTGAACGGCCTGCCGGGGGTGGCCGAGGTGGCCATGCAGACGGGCATCCACGCCGCCCGCACCATCAGCGGACGCCTCAAGGGCCAGGAGGCAAAGCCGTTCAAGTACCGCGACCTGGGCAGCATGGCGACCATCTCACGCCGGCGGGCGATCGTCAGCTTCCGCGGCATCCGGCTGCATGGCTACCTGGGCTGGCTGGCCTGGCTGACGGTGCACATCACGTTCATGACCGGCTTCAAGAACCGGTTCGCGGCGCTCGTGTCCTGGAGCTTCGCGTTCCTTGGTCACAGCCGCCCGCAGCAGGTGATCGACGAGCAGCGGATGCCCGGGCGGACGCCTAGATAGCCGCGGCCGACGTCACCCGGCCGGCATCCAGCGCGACCACCTGGTCGACGGCGTTCAGGCCCTCGCTGCGATGCGTGATCAAGAGCACCGCGGCGTCCCCGGCGGCTGCGAACACGTCGGCCATCAACGCCTCGGCGGTGGCGGCGTCCAGATGCGCGGTCGGCTCGTCCAGCACCAGCACGGGAGCGTCCCGGAGCAGCGCTCTCGCCAGCACCAGCCGCTGGCGCTGGCCGCCCGAGAGCCGGCGCCCCTCCTCGCCGACAAGGGTGTCGATCCCGTCCGGCAGCCCGTCCACCCAGGCCGCCAGCCGCGTCCGTGCCAGGACGGCCCGCAGCTGATCCTCGGTGGCGTCCGGCCGGGCGAGCAGCAGGTTGTGGCGGATCGTCGAGTTGAACAGGTGGGCGCCCTGGCCGACCAGCGAGAACATCGCGCGCACGTCCGACTGGCGGTGGTCGCGCGCGTCGTTGCCGTCGAACAGGAGGGCGCCCGCCTCTGGATCGAGGAACCGCAGCAGCACGTTGGTGACGGTCGTCTTACCGGATCCGCTGGTGCCGACCAGCGCCACGCGGCCACCAGGCTCCAGCCGCAGATCGACCTGCTCCAGCACCGGCCGTGGTGATCCGGGGTAGCGGGCGGTGACGCCGGCCAGCTCGATCGTCGCGTCGCGGGGCGGCGACGGCAGCTGTGCGCCGGGGTCGGTGATCACGGGCCGCCGGGAGGTGAGGTCGAGCACGCGCCGCCCGGCCGCGGTGATGACGGCCAGCTCACGTGCGGCCCGAGGGACCGGCGCGACCGCCTCGAACGCCGCCAGGGCGAGCAGCGTGACGGTCGCGACCAGCACCGGGTCGAGCGACCCGCTCGCCCGTGCCCCCACCGCTGCGGCCAGCACGGCTGCGGTCGTGAGGCCGGCGGCCAGCATCACCAGCGCATCTGCCAGGCCGGCCCTGACGGCATCGCGCCGGGTCAGCGCCGCCAGCTCCCGGTCGAGCTCCGCGACCGCCTCGGCGCGTGACCCGGCCGCGCCGAAGGCGACGATCTCCGGTGCGGCACGCAGCAGCTCGACCAGCTGGGAGGACAGCTGCGCCCGAGCGGCCGCCAGGCGGGCGGACGGCTCGCGGCTCCAGCGTGCTGCCAGCGCGGGCACCGCCAGGCCGGCGACCGCCAGTCCGGCCGCCAGGATCGCGCCGGCGGCCGGCAGCATCACGGCCGCTGCGACGACGCACAGCGCGGCCACGGCGAGGCCGCTCAGCGGCGGGCACAGCCCGCGCACGTAGAGCCCGTCCAGCCGGTCGACGTCGCCGACCATGCGAGCGACCAGGTCGCCCCGGCGGAAGCCGTCCAGCTGGCCGGGGGCGAGCGGCTCGATCCGCGCGAAGAAGCGCGACCTGATCGTGCCCAGCGACCGCAGCGCCAGATCGTGTGACACCAGCCGGTCGATGTAGCGCGCCAGCGGACGGGTCAGGCCCAGGAACCGCACGATCACGATCGTCACGGTCAGCGCCAGCACCGGCGGCCGCTCCGCCGCGCGCGAGATCAGGTAGCCGGAGGTTGCGATCAGCGCGACGCCGAGGGAGGTGGCCACCGCACCCAGGGCGACCACCACGCCCAGCCGTGGCCGCGACACGCCCGACAGGTCAACCAGCCGGCCGATCATGACGCCGCCGCCCCCAGCCGCACGATGCGGTCGGCTCGGGACGCGAGCTCGTCGTCGTGTGCGATCACCAGTACCGTCCGGCCCTGCCGGCAGCGGTCGACGGCCGCGCGCACGAGCTCGGCGCTGGCCGGATCGAGGTTGGCGGTCGGCTCGTCCAGGATCAGCAGCGGCGCGTCGCGCAGCAGCGCCCGGGCCAGGGCGATCCGCTGCGTCTCCCCGGCCGACAGCGGGCGGCCGCCGTCTCCGACCGTCGTCTCGTATCCGGCCGGCAGCTCCGAGATGAACTCGGCGGCACCGGCCGCCTCGGCGGCGTCGCGCACGAGCTCGTCCCCGGCGTCCGGGGCACCCAGCCGGATGTTGTCGGCGATCGAGCCGTGCAGCAGCGTCGGATGCTGCGGCAGCCACGCGATCCCTCGCCGCCATTGATCCGGGTCGCAGGCGGCGATGTCGGTGCCGCCGGCCAGGATCCGCCCCTCGCTGGGCTCCGCCAGGCGCAGCAACAGGCGCGCGACCGTGCTCTTGCCGCTGCCGCTGGAGCCGACCAGCGCAACCGTCTCTCCCGGCGCCAGCTCGAGCCCGACCTGCTCGAGCGCCGCCCGGCCGGCCCGCGGATAGCGGAAGCTGACCCGGTCGAAACGGACGGTGGCCGCGGCCGGGATCGGCGACGATGCCGCCACGGGTGCGGGCAGCGCGGCGGCGTCCAGCAGCCGCCCGGCCACCGCCGTCCCGTCGGCCCCGGCATGGAACTGGGACGCCAGGTTGCGCAGCGGCAGGTACAGCTCGGGCGCCAGCAGCAGCACCGTCAGCGCCGCCTCGAATTCGATGTCGCCCTCCACGAGCCGCACTCCCACGGTGACCGCGATCAACGCCACTCCCAGCGTGGCTGCCAGATCGAGCACGGCGCCGGACAGGAAGGCCAGCCGCAGCATCTCCATGGTCGCCTTGCGGTACCGCTCGCCGACCTGGTCGATCCGTTCCGCCTGGGCCTCGCCGCGGTTGAAGGCACGCAGCGTCGGCAGGCCTCGCACGACGTCCAGAAAGTGCGACGACAGCAGCGACAGCTCCTGCCAGCGCGCCAGCGCCCGGCGCTCGGTGGTTCGGCCGATCAGCCACATGAAGACCGGCACCAGCGGCAGCGTGAGCAGCATCAGCAGCGCCGACAATGGATCGATCGCGGCCACCAGCACCAGCACCGCCGCCGGCACCACCACGGCCAGCACCAGCTGTGGCAGCACGCGCGCGAACACCGTCTCGAGGGCGTCGATGCCGGCCACCGCCGCGACGGCCAGCTCGGCGTCGTCCTTCGCATCGAGTCCGGCGGAGGTGTCGCTCAGCCGGTTCCTGACCAGGTCGCCGCGAATTACGCCCAGCACGTCGGCCGCGGCCAGCCGCCCGACCACGTCGAATCCCCAGGCAGCGATGGCACGCGCGGTGACCACGACGCACAGCGCCACCAGGGGGACGGAGAGCGTCCGCAGCGCGGCGCCGTCGAAGGAGCGGGCGGCAATGTGCGCGATCAGCACCGCCTGGGCCAGCACCAGCAGCGCAGCGAGCACCCCCAACGCGGCATCGACGGCCAGCGCGAGGCGCGACCCGCGCGTGCGCCGCAGCAGCCGCGGGTCGATCCGCCGCGGCCTCTCTTTCGTCGGCACCGGCATGGCGGCACGCTACTGGGCGCCGGCCGCCGTGCTCTCACCCCGATCGGACGAGGCAGGCCGTGACGGTTGCATGACACGCAAAGCGGCAACGATCCCCACCGCCACGTGACGATCTCAGCCGCGACCGCAGCCATTCCCACCACCGGCCGGCGACACGAAGACCCGTCACAGCTCCGCGCCGAACCTTCCACGCCGGCCGAGTGGGAGTCAAACCCCTGATCGGGCGGCCGGGACGTCACGCGATCGCGCGGGCGCCGTGAAAGGTGTGACGGGCATGCCGCATTCGAGTCGCGGCGCTAGACGGAGATGCCCCAGGTCGCGGTGTGCGACTCGCCGGGCGCCAGCCGCACCAGGCTCTCGCCGCTGCGAAACGCGTTGGGCGGACACGACATCGGCTCGACCGCGAGCGCCCGGCGGGCGACATCCGGCAGCGGGTCGCCGCTGAACAGCATCACGTACGAATACGCCTCGTCCATCCACAGCGTCCGCCCGGTGCCCGTCCTCGGATCGCGCAGCTCGACGCGGGCCATTCCGTCGGCGTCCCGTTCCAGGTCGGTGAAGGCGTTGTCGAGCACGAGACCGCCGATCGCCCGCGGCGTGCGGAAGTCGTAGTCGGTGCCCGCGACCGGCGCCGAGCCGGTGGGCAGGCTGCGCTCGTCGGACCGCAGCACCGTGCCCGCGGGAATCCGCAGCTCCAGCGTGTCCACAACTGCCGTGCCTGCCGTCAGGTAGGGGTGAGCGCCGCAGCCGTACGGGCAGTCGCGGTCGCCGGCGTTGGTCGCGGTCGTGCGCACCGTCAGACCGGCGTCCGAGAGCGAGTACTCGATCGACAGCGTCAGCGAGAACGGGTACCCCGGCTGCGGATGCAGGACGTGCGCCATCACCACTCGGTCGGGCCTATGCTCCGCCGCCGTCCAGGACGCCCAGCGGACGAGCCCGTGGATCGCGTTTCGGTTCGGCACCTCGTCCAGGGGCAGCGAATGGCTGACCCCATCGAAGTCGTAGCGCCCGTCCTCGATCCGGTTCGGCCACGGGATCAGCACCTGGCCGCGGCCGGACGTGCACGTGCCGTCGACCGCGTAGCCGTCCAGCACGTCCGCGTCGCCGACGGTGTAGGAGCGCAGGCCGCCGCCGACCTCGACGACAACCACGCGCTGGTCGCCTTGCGCGATCCCGAATTGCCTGCCCGAGGGCAGCACCACGTCGCCCGCGGTCATCGCATCAGTCCGTCCACCAGTCCTCGACGGTCTCACCGTCGCCGCCCTCGGGGCGGTCGGATCCGATCGCGACCACCTCCAGCCCGTCCGGCCCCGCCTCCAGCGCGCGCACCGTGGACGGCGCGATCCGCACCAGATCCCAGGGCTTGAGGTCGATGATGTCGTCGCCGAGCTTGATCCGGCCGGAACCGGCCGTGACGAGGTACGCCTCCTCCTGCTCGCGGTGCCGGTGACCGAGAGTGTTGCGGTGGCCCGGCTCGTAGCGAAAGACGCTGACGCCGAGGTGCTCGGAGTTGAGGTGCTTGCGTCCGAACCGCGCCTCGACGCCGTCGCGCCTGGCGGCCGAGTCCTCGAGCTCGTTCATGTTGACGATCGTGTAACCAGCCATCGCTGCCTCCTGCGTTGTGGAACCAACGCAGCCTACTAGTGCGCAAGCAGCGGTAGTCTCCGGCACGCTCATGACCGCGACTGCGATCGCTGCCGCCGAGTCGCCCGACGTCGCCGGGCCGCGCACGAGCGTGCGCTCGACGCTGGCGGTATCGCTGCTGGCGGCGCTGGTGCCGGCCCTGGTCGGGCTGGCCTTCCTGGGCCGCTACGGATGGGATCGCGACGAGCTCTATTTCCTGGAGGCGTCGCACCACCTCGCGTTCGGATACGTCGACTTCCCGCCGCTGACCGCCCTTGTCGGGTGGGCGGTGGTGGGCGTGTTCGGGACGTCGCTGGACGCGCTGCGGCTGACGACGATGGTGATCGGGCTGACCAGCGTCGCCTTCGTGGCCCTGAGCGCGCGCGAGCTGGGTGGTGGCCTGCGGGCACAGGCGCTCGCGGCGCTGGCCTGGGCGACGGCGCCGATCGCGCTGGGAGCAGCCAGCATCTTCCATCCCACATGGCTCGATCTTGGGGCAGAAACCGCCACGCTCTACCTGGTGCTGGTCGCGGTCACCCGGCCGATGCCGCGGCTGTGGCCGGCGGTTGGCGTGATGGCCGGCATCGGCCTCGAGGCCAAGTACACGATCGCGACGCTGCTGCTGGCGCTGGTGGCGGGGCTCGCGCTGACGCCGCAGCGGCGCGTGCTGAGGACGCGCGGCCCATGGATCGCCGCCGGGATCGCGTTCGTCCTGCTGCTGCCGAACATCGCCTGGGAGATCCACCACGGCTGGCCCAGCGCCGCCTTCGCGCACAGCCAGCGTGCGCAGACGGCCGACGACACGCCGCCGCCGGCGTACGTGGCCGACGCGGTCGTATTCCTGGCGGCGTGCGCGGCGCTGGCCGTGATCGGCGGCGTCTGGATGTGGCGGCGGCCGCCCTTGCGCGCGTTCGCATGGGCGGCCCTGTTGGTGGTGGTCGGGTTCGGGCTCGAGCAGGGTCGTGGCTACTACCCGCTGCCGGCGATGATCGTGTGCGTCGCGGCCGGCGCGGTGGCGCTGGAACGGTGGCGGCCGGCCATCCGCTGGCGGCGCCGTGCGGTACTGGGCGCTCTGGTCGCCTTCCAGCTGCTGGTGATCGCCGTCGCCGCGCAGGTGGTGGTGCCGATCCGCTCGACGACAGGCATGATCGACTCCGGCGTCTGGAGCGTGTCCTTCTTCAAGGACGAGATCGGCTGGCCGGAGATGGTCGCGCAGACCGCCCGGGCGTGGCGGTCGCTGCCCGCGGCGGAGCGCACGCATGCGGCGATCCTGGCCCAGAACTACGGCGAGGCCGGCGCCCTCGCCCGGTTCGGCCCGTCGCTGGGACTGCCGCAGCCGCTGTCGGGCCACCTCAGCTGGCAGTACTGGCGGCCCGCCCGTCTCCCCCAGCGGACGGTGCTGACCGTCGGATACGACCCCGGCACGCTGCGCGGGATGTGCACCAGCTACCGCCGGCTGGCCACGATCGAGAACCCCTACAACCTGGACAACGAAGAGCGGGGCAGGATCATCGCCGTCTGCCGGCTGCCGCAGCCGCTGGGCGACATCTGGCACAGCCGAATCGCCAGCGACAACCTGTAGCGCTAACGGACGGCGGTGAGCCCGCCGTCCACGACTAGCGCGTGGCCCGCGATGTAGGAGGCGTCGTCGGACGCCAGGAAGGCGACCGCCGCCGCGATCTCGGCTGGTGTCGCCTGTCGGCCGATAGGCACCATCGCCGTCACCATGTCGGCCACCTCCGCGTCAGACATGTGCGACAGCACCGGGTCGTTGAACCCGGTCGGCACCCAGCCCGGGCAGACGCAGTTCACGCGGATCCGCTCGCGGCTGTAGTCGGCCGCCAGCTGCCGCGTGAGGTTGATGATGGCCGCCTTCGACGCATTGTAGGCCGGCGTCGCCGCCTCCCCCACCAGACCGGACGAGGACGCGGTGTTCACGATTGCGCCGCCCGCCGGACGCATCAGGGGGATCAGCGCTCTGCAGACCAGGAACATCGACCGTACGTTGACCGCGAACGTCAGATCCCACTCCTCGGCCGACAAATCCGTGATGCTGGACGACCGGAGCCGGCCGGCGTTGTTATGGAGGATGTCCACCCGCCCGTGGCGCGCCGTCAGCTCACGCCGAACCGACTCCACGGCCTGCTCGTCCGCAACGTCGGCGACCACCGGGTGGGCGCGGCAACCGCGATCGCCGATCAACTGCGCCGTCTCGTTCGCCCAGTCGGCGTTGACGTCCACGACAACGACCTCCTCGGCACCCTCGTCGGAGAACCGGTCGGCCGATGCGCGCCCGATCCCGTGCCCGGCCCCGGTCACCACCACCACCTTTCCCGCGAACCGCTCCGGGCTCATGCTGGCCCACGCCGTCGCGCGCGTCCCAGCACGTCGGCGAAAACGTGGTGCGCCAGCTGGGGGTTCTCCTGGAAGCGCCGCACCGAGTAGGCGTGCCAGTCGACGCCGTAGGGCACGTAGACACGTACGCCGTGCCCGTCGCGCACGAGCGAGTCGCCCAGGTGCTCGCGAACGCCCAGCAGCATCTGGAACTCGTAGGCGTCAGGTTTGAGGCCGCGGCGGTCGATCAGCTCCAGCGCCCGCCAGTGGATCCACTCGTCGTGGGAGGCGATCGCGACGAACCCGCCGCTTCCCAGCAGCTCGTCAAGCAGCCGTGCGTAGTTCCCGCGTATTGTCTCGTAGTCTGTATAGGCAACGGAAATGGGCTCGATCCAGATCCCCTTCACCAGCCGCACCCGGGGCTTGAGCGGCGCCAGCGAGCGCACGTCCTCAAGCGTCCGCCGCAAGTACGCCTGGAGGGCGACCACGACGTTGTCGAAGCCCCCCTCGCGCAGCGACCGGTAGAGGTCGACGGTCGCCGTCGTCGTGGTCGAGTCCTCCATGTCCAGCTCGACCGTAAGCGAGTGGTCGCGCGCTGCCGCCACGAGGTTGCGCACGTTTTCAGTGCACAGCGCCGGGTCGAGGGCGAGGCCGAGCCCGGTCATCTTGACGCTGAGCGTGGCATCGAGTTGCTCACGGGCGAAGGCGTCGAGCGCCCTGCGGTACTCGCCCGCGAGCGCCTCGATCTGTGAGCGTGTGGTGAGCTGCTCACCGAGCACGTCGACGGTGGCGGACCGGCCCCTTTCGCCGAGGCTGCGGATCGTCTCGATCGCATCCGACAGCTCGGGGCCTGCGATGTACCGCCGCGACAGCGGCTGCACCACCGCCTTCGGCACCGCCGGCATCGCCCACACCAGGGCGCGGTCGAGCAGCGTCCCGGCCATCACCAGTAGGAGACGCTGCACACGGCGATCAGCGACACCGGCTCGTCGGTGTGGTTGGCAAGGCCGTGCTCGACCACCCCGGGGAAGCTGACGGAGTGCCCGGGTCCGACCGTGTAGCGCTCGGTGCCGTAGATGAAGGTGGGCGTGCCGGCCGTGATGATCCATATGTCCTCGCCGCGGTGCGACCGCACGTCGGCGAACTCCGCCCCCGGCGCGAGCGTCACGGCCACCAGCTGGGGGTGATCGTGCCGGATGATGCGGTAGTCGACGCCCGCCCCCCGCTCGACCCTCTGCGCGGAGGCGATCTCCCGCACGTCGGGCGGTGCCGGCGATGGATCGTCGCTCAACAGGTCGGCGACGGACGCTCCCAGGAAGTCGGCCAGACGCGTGAACCGGGTCAGCGACAGGTCGGTCTCCCCTCGCTCCACCATGCCCAGGAAGGAGGCCGAGACACCGGCCGCCGTGGCCACCTCGCGCCGGGTCAGTCCGCGCGCGCGGCGCACCGCAGCCAGCCGGGCGCCCAGCACGCCCTGCGAGCTGTGCAGCTCAGGAACCGGCGAGGTGACCGGCTCGGTGCTCATGCCGCGAACGGGTCCTCGCCGGCGGTGGCCGGATCAAAGGCCTCCAGCGGCTGATCGAAGTACTCGGACTCCTTTCGCGAACGCGCGTACAGCATCAGCACGGCGCCAACGGCCAGCAGGAAGTAGAGGTACTCCATGTTGCGCCCGGTCCATCCGCCCAGGCCCGGAATCGAGCGCCAGATCACATAGCAGAGGAACAGCGCGGAGGCGACCGGGTAGACCGCCAGCTCCAGCAGGTCGCGCACGCCGGTGGCCGCCAGCTTGCGGTAGTAGACGGCCACCGCGAAACCGGTGGCGGCGTAGAAGAGCGCGAACAGAAGGCCCACGCTGCTGACGACGGAGTCGAACACGGCCTGGGTGCTCGAGCCTAGCGCGTACAGCCATATGAACACGAATGCGACCGTGGCGCCGGCCAGCATCGCCGCCACCGGCGTCTTGTACTTGGGGTGGGTGCGCCCGAAGATCGGCGGCAGCACCTTGTCGTAGCCCATGGCGAAGGTGACGCGGCCGCCGGCCACGATGCAGGCCAGCGTTGAGCCGACCGCCGAGAACAACACCGTCACGATCATCAGCTTAGCCAGCGCCGTGTTGCCGAGCACCCCCGCAATGTAGGTGAGGGCGTTGTCGCCATGCGACTGCAGCGCGTTGTACTTGACGGCGCCCTCAAGCGCGAAGGTGAAAACGGTGAACAGCACCGCCACCGTCAGCACGCTGCCGATCACCGCCTTGCCGGGGTTGGTGCGTGCGTTCTCGGTCTCCTCGTTAAGGAGGATGGCCGTGTCCCAGCCGCTGTACATGTAGACGGCGATCAGGCTGGCGTTGACGAGCCCTGAGACGCCGCCCAGCGCGCTCCATGAGAACCAGCTCCAGTCGAAGTGCTCCGAGTGCGAGCCACCGCCGAAGATGCCGATCAGGCCGAGGACGCCGACGATCGTGATGGCGACGTACTCGATCACGATCAGCAGCCCCTGGAGCCGCGACGTGGCGCGGATGCCCACGTAGGCAACCGCCGTCACGGCCACGATCGCGATCGCGCCGATCAGTGCGGCGGCCACGCTCGAGTTCTCCCAGCGGTTCGACACCAGCGACAGCGCGTACGGACCGATCGGGTAGGCGATCGACGTGGCGCCCAGGAAGTAGGCGAGGATGATCACCCAGCCGGTCATCCAGCCGAAGTAGGGAGAGATGGCACGGCCGCCCCAAACGTAGGTGGCGCCGCAGTTCACGTGCCACATGTTGAGCCGCCGATAGGCCATGGCGATCCCGAGCATCGGGATGGCGCAAAACAACACGGCGATCGGGCTGGCGAAGCCGGTGGTGGCGACGATGGCCGAGAGCGTCAGCGCGATCGACGCGGTCGGTGCGACCGATCCGAGCGCGATCACGACGTTCCCGACCAGGCTCAGGGCGTTCGTCCGCAGGTAGCCGGCGTGCTCCTGCCCGGCGTCGGCCGTCGAGCTGGCGGGTGCATCGGTGGTGAGGAAGTGCTCGCGGTGCGTGTGCTCGCTCATTGCGACGCTCCTTCAGCGGTTTGGCTCGGGTGGCAGGCGTGCGCCGGCGGCGGTGGCACGTCCAGGGAGGGGTTGCGGTCGAAGAAGCCGTCGGGCATCAGCGAGAAGCCGATGCGCACCACCGGCATCACCGGCCAGTCCTCGACGCGGGCGATGTGGTGGCTCCCGAACGTGTACCAGAGCACCAGATCGGCCGACTCGAGCGACCGGTCGGCCCGGGTCCACTCGGGCAGGCCTGCTCCGCCGCTGTGCTGGTTCGGGTACTCGCCGGCCGGATACCGCTCGCGCGGCGCGTACGGGGTCGCCCACAGGTGCCTGGTCACGAACCCGGCACGGGCCAGGTCCTTCGACTCGGGTGCCGCGAACGGCATCACGTTGGCGCCGGGCACGAGCTTGTACGCGACGGGGTCGCCGACGGCATTGCACTGGAGCGGGTTCGAGACCCGCCAGAAGCGGGCGGCCAGCGGGTCGATCAGCTGCTGCGCCTCGCGCTCGCTGCGGAGGTGGGTGGCGACCGCCCGGAAGGCGTTCCCGTACGGGTTCTCGGGGCCGACGGGCACGCCCTCGGTGTGCACCTCGTGAAGGTCGTTGGCGTACCCGTCAACCGCCATGTCCAGGCGCACGCAGAAGAAGTGCTGGTGGTTCAGCGCCGACAGCCCGGGGCTGACCAGCCGCCCATAGGCCGGGCGCTCGCCGGGGTGCACCGCCGAAGTCAGCACGATGCCGGTCAGCTTCACCTCGGTCTCGATGGTGCCGTCCTGGTACAGATACCAGTAGAAGGCGTACTCGTAGTTGGCCGCGGTGATGATCGACGATACGACGAAGCGGCGCGACCGCCGCACCTCCGAGTCCCCCGCCTGCCAATCGTAGTGCTTCCAGAGCAGGCCGACGTCCTCCTCGTGCATGCAGATCGCGTTTCGGATCGTCGTCGGTGTGCCCTTGCTGTCGTGGGAGGCCGCGTCCATGTAACGGATCTCGCCCAGGCAATCGCAGCCCAGCTCCAGCGAGTTGGTCATCGGCCCGATGCCGTACTCGCCGATGTCGTAGGCGTTCGTGCGGAAGCGCCCGGGGCTGGGATCGCCGTAGGGGATCACCAGCTCCGCGTAGGAGGCGCGGTGCAGGATCGGACGCCACCGGTCCTGGTCGTGGTAGGCGACCGTGTGCAGGACCAGCCCCTCGCGCGGCGTGAAGCCGACGCGGAATCGCCACTTCTGCCACCGCACCTCGTTGCCCGAAACCTCGAAGCTGGGTCCTTCCGGCTGCATCACCTCGAGCGGCTTGAGGTCGTCCCGCAGCGGCCCGACCTGGTCGGCGCGGTAGGCGCCAGAGGCGGCCGGCACGGGCACGTCGCTGGTGTCCTCGACCCTCAGCACCTCCATGGTGTCCAGGTCGACGATCGCGTACAGGCCCTCGACCGGCCGCGCGTAGGCGTTGTCGGCCAGGCTCTCGCGGAACCAGCAAGGCGTCCACGCCAGGCGCCGATGCTCCTCCCCGGGCTCGGCGTGCGCGCCCAGCGTCCAAGCCTCCGCCATCACGTTCTCGGGCTGGTCGATGCCGCGGCGCATGAGCGCCTCGCGGAACCGCTGGTCGGCGCGCACCGCCTGCTCGCACTCGACGTACTCGTCGAGGGTGATCGCGGCCTGGACGCCGGGCACCTCCTGCCATGAGCGGATCGTCCCGCCGTCAAGCGACACCACCGCCTCGTGGGTGGCCGCGCTGTCGAGCACCACGACCGCCGCCTCGCGCGGGACCGCCTCGCCTGACTCGAACCGGGCAAGCTCGTCCTTCGCGGGTTCCCGCAGCACGATCTCGACGAACCGTGCGCGGTCACCGAGCGGCCGGCCTTCGCGGAGGACCGTGACCGTCCGCTCGATCTCCTCCGCGCTGAGCGGATCAAGCGGGTGGGCGAGCGCCCGATCGTTGCGTGTGGTGCTGCCGGTGGCTGCCACGTAGCCCCTCCTCCGATTCGACTGAGAGACCCAACCCAAGGTTCAGGCTGTTGACCCTATGACAGTTTTCTGTACAGGTCAAGCTCGCAGCGATTCCACTAGATTCACGTCATGTCCATGCGCTGCCCGACCAGACCGGGAGGTGGCCGTGGCGGTCGGTGAGTCGTCCCCCACCGCCGGCCAGGCCGTCGACCTGAGCGGCGCCTGGATCGATCGCGACATCAGCTGGCTCGAGTTCAACCGACGGGTGCTGCACGAGTCGCTGGACGAGCGCACGCCGCTGCTCGAGCGCGTGAAGTTCCTGGCCATCTTCAGCGCGAACCTCGACGAGTTCTTCATGAAACGCATGTCGCGGCTGGCCGACCCGACCGGCCTGGCCGCGCCCGCTCAGCGCGAGCTGGCCGCGCAGATCCGCGCGATGGTGACCTCGATGCTGGACGAGCAGGCTCGCTGCTACACGCAGGTGCTGCGCCCGCGGCTGGCCGAGCACGGGATCCGACTGGTCGGCTGGGATGAGCTTGACGCAGCCCAGCGCGAGGAGGCGTCCGCCGTGTTCGAGCGCGACATCTCGCCGGTGCTGACGCCGCTCAGCCTGGATGCCGCGCACCCGTTCCCCTACGTCTCGAACCTCTCGACCTCGTGGGCGTTCCAGCTCGAGGATCCGGTCAGCGGCGAGGCCGTGCTGGTGCGCCTGAAGCTGCCCACCGACCTGCCCCAGTGGCTGCGGCTGAAGGCGGTCGACTCGTCCGAGTGGGTGTTCGTCGGCCTCGACCAGGTGATCCGGGCCAACGCCGAGCGGCTCTTCCCGGGGATGCTCGTGGCCAGCGCCAGCCTGTTCCGCGTCTGCCGCGACGCCGACGTCGAGCTAGACGAGAACGACGGGCTCAGCAAGCGGGCGATGGTCGAGGAGGAGCTGCGCCAGCGGCGCTTCGAGCCGGTCGTGCGGCTCGAGGTGCAGCCGGACGCCGACGCCGCCATGGTGGCCGAGCTGGTCGACCGCTTCGCCCTTGGGCCGGACGCCGTCTACGAGATGAGCGCCCTGCTCGACTACACGACGCTGTTCGAGATCGCCGGCCTGGACGTCGCCGAGCTGCGCGATCCGCCCTGGACGCCGCTCGCCCCGCGGGTGCTGGAGGCCGCCCCGGACTCCGACATCTTCTCCGCGATCCGCAGCGCCGACATCCTGCTGCACCATCCGTACGAGAGCTTCTACGCGAGCGTCGAGCGCTTCATCCGCGAGGCGGCCGACGATCCGCAGACGCTGTCCATCAAGATGACCGTCTACCGGGTTGGCGACGACACGCCGTTCGTGCGCTCGCTGATCGCCGCGGCGGCGGCCGGCAAGCAGGTCGCCTGCGTGATCGAGCTGAACGCCCGCTTCGACGAGGAGCGCAACCTGCACTGGTCGCGGGAGCTGGAGCGCGTCGGAGCCCACGTCATGTTCGGGGTGACCGGCCTCAAGACGCACAGCAAGGTGGCGCTGGTTGTCCGCAATGAAGACGGCGTCATCCGCAGCTACGCCCACATCGCCACGGGCAACTACCACACGCGCACCGCAAAGCTGTACGAGGATGTCGGCCTGCTGACCGCCGACCCGATCATCACCGGGGACGTGGTGTCGCTGTTCCACTACCTGACCGGGCGATCGCGGACGCCGTCGTTCTCGGAGCTGCTGGTCGCCCCGCTGCACATGCGGGCGCGGTTCGTGGAACTGCTCGAGGCCGAGATCGCGAACCAGGAAGCGGGCCGTCCGGCCCGGATCGTCTGCAAGATGAACCAGCTCGAGGACCCCGAGATGTGCGCCCTGCTATCCCGCGCCTCCGGAGCGGGGGTGCCCGTCGACCTGATCGTGCGCGGGCTCTGCTGCCTGGCGCCGGGGGTGCCTGGGCTGACCGAGAACCTGCGCATCCGGTCGGTGATCGGGCGCTTCCTGGAGCACTCGCGGATCTTCCACTTCGCGAGCGGCTCGGAGGATCCGCTGGAAGGGACGTTCCTGATCGGTTCCGCCGACTGGATGACCCGCAACCTCTCCGAGCGGGTCGAGGCGGCCGTGCCGATCACCAAGCCGCGCCTGCGCGCGCGGCTGTGGGAGATCCTCGAGATCTGTCTGGCCGACCGGCGAAACGCCTGGGAGCTGCAGTCCGACGGCAGCTACATCCAGCTCCAGCCCGATCCATACGAGGCCGCCGGCCAGGAGGGGACGCATGCCACGCTGATGCGTCTTGCGACAGAACGGAACCGCGTCGACGGCGCCGCGATCGTGGTCGCTGGCGGCGACGGGTGAGGCCGCGGTGCGCGCATCCGGTCGGCGTCTCGATGGGCGACATGGTGCCGCCGGAGCGGATCGGGGAGCGGGCGCGGTGGCTGGAGGGGCTCGGCTACTCGCACATCATGATCCCCGAGGACTACTTCTACGTGCCGGCGCTGGTGGGCGCGACGCTGGCGCTGCAGGCGACGGAATCGGTGCCGGTCGGGACGAGCATCGTGTCCGGCCTCGTACGCCACCCGGCGGTGCTCGCGATGGAGATCGCCGGCATCAGCCGCGCGTTCCCGGGGCGGTTTCGTCCCGGCATCGGCCTGGGCCTGCCCGACTGGCTGCGGCAGATGGGGATCATGCCCGCGAAGCCGGTCGCCGCCCTGCGTGAGAGCGTGACGTCGGTCAGGCGACTGCTGGCCGGTGAGACGATCAGCGTCGACGGCAAGCACTTCTCGCTCGACCAGATCGGCATCACCCACCCGGCCACCGAGCATGTGCCAATCGCGATGGGCGTGAGCGGCCCGATGCTGCTGAGCCTCGCGGGGGAGCTGGCCGACACCACGCTGTTCGCGGCATCGGCCGGCGTCGAGTACTTCCGGTTCGGCCGCGAGCGGGTCGAGAAGGGGCTGGCGAAGGCCGGCCGGCCGCTGGATGCGATGGCCTACGCGACCGTCGCGCTCACCTGCGTCAACCCCGACGGCGATCGCGCACGTGCGGCTGCGCGGCCGATTCTGGGCTCGTTCCTGGGGGAGTTCGGGGTGAACACGATGACCGACGCCTACGGCATCTCCGACCAGCTGACCGCGCTGATCGAGCGCCACGGGGCCGAGGCCGTCGCCGACGAGATGCCGGACGAGTGGCTGGAGGACCTGACGCTCGTGGGCACGCCGGCCGAGGTGGTGGTGAAGATGCGGCGCTGGTTGGAGGGCGGCCTCGACTCGATCTGCATCTTCTGGCCCGACCCCGAGCTGGAGGACAGCACCTTCCGGCACGTGGCCGAGCAGGTGATTCCGGCCCTCTAGGGGTGAGGCATCACAGCCGCTTTTCGAACCAGTGATGCGCGTAGGCCTCCGAGTTGAACGCCTCCACCTCCCGGTAGCCGGCCGTGCGGTAGAGGGCGATCGCTTCCGTCAGCGACCGGTTCGTCTCCAGGCGAACGGTGTCGGCGCCGGCCGCCGCGGCGTGCCGCTCCAGCTCCCGCAGCAGCTTCCGGCCGAGGCCGAGGCCGCGCACCTCGGGTGATACCCACATCCGCTTCAGCTCGACCGGCCGGCCCGGGCGCAGCTTGAGCGCCCCGCAGCCCACCGGCTGCCGGCGGAGGTGTGCGACCAGCAGCAGCCCGGTCGGTGGCTTCAGCTCGTCGATCGGGGCGGCGATGCTGATGGCAGGATCGAAGCCGTCCTCGAACCGCTCGCCCAGCTCGGCAAAGTACTGCTCGATGCACCAGCGCGCGTCAGCGTCGGCCGGATCGGCAACGGTGATCGTGACCAGCGAGGCACGCATCAACCGCTCGACCTCGTCCATCGCCGCCACCAGCCGTGCGCGCTGCGACTGCTCGAGCGGCTCCAGCAGCGACGCCGCGAGGCCGTCCGAGAGGCGGTCGAGCTCACCGCGCTCCGCCCGGCCCTTCGCCGTCAGGCGGGCTCGGCGCACGCGGCGGTCGGGGCTGCCGGGCTCGACCACGACCAGCCGTTCCGACTCCAGCGAGCGCAGCAGCCGGCTCGCGTAGCCGGCGTCAAGGCCCAGCCGCCGGCGCAGGTCGCGGACGTCGACGCCGTCGGGGCCGATCTCCCACAGCAGGCGTGTCTCGCCCAGCGGCCGGCCACGGCCGAGGTAGCTCTCGTCCAGGGCGCCCACCCGCTCCGTGACGGTGCGGTTGAAGCGGCGCACGCTCGCGACCGTCTCGGTGTCCATTGTCTGACTCTAGTCAAAGAGTATCCGTGCGGTCAAGCGCAGCGACCGGGTGGCTCAGTCGCTCCACCAGTCCTGCACCATGTCGGCGTCGCGGGGATCGTCACCGGCGCCGAACGCCAGGTACTCGACGCCGTCCGGCCCGGCCTCGACCGCGCGCATCGTGTCCTCGTCGATCCGGATCGCATCCCACTGTCCCAGCTCCACGATCTCGTCCTCGACCTTGACCCGGGCGGAGCCGCGCACCACCACGTAGACCTCCTCCTGGTGTGCGTGCTTGTGCGCGAACGGGATCCGGAAGCTGGGCGCCAGCGTGAAGAGGCTCAGGCCCAGCGATTTGCCCTCCAGCGGGGTGCGCGCAAAGCGCGCCTGCATCTCAGCGGGCATCCCGAAGTTGGGCGCCTGGTCCTCGACCTGCCTGAGGTTGGTCGTCGTATAGCTGCTCATTGGCCATCCACCCTTCGTTTCGGTACGGCGCCGATACCCGGAACCGGCGCGAACCTACCAGCCGCTGTCAGGTGGGATTCCGGATCAGGCTCGCGGGGTTGGAAGAGCCGGAGTTGGCTGGTACAGTCAACCCGCGGGTTGGCAGGTGCGCGCCCCATCATCGGGGGCGAGCCGGCTCTGTCACTCGCACGAGGCACCGGTCTGAGCTTTCGGTTGAGGAGGGGGCACATGCAGCTGATCACCCACACCCACTGGGAACGGAGACTGCGCCTGCTCGGAGTCGTGGGCGCGCTCGCTGCCATGGCCGTGATCGCACCGTCCAGCGCATCCGCCGCATCGCTGGTCAAGTCGTTCGGCTTCCCGGGCCCTGCCGGCCTCTACGCCTACGGCATGGACTGGGACAAGTCCGACAACACCATCCTGGTATCCGACTACTGGAACTACCGGGTGAAGCGCTACACGACCAACGGCGTCTACATCGGCACCGTCTCCAAGCCCGATCCGCTTGGCACCGGCAGCGGCATCGGCGCGCCGTACGACGTCGAGGCCGACCAGATCGGCAACCCGGCGGCCGCGCCGCTGTGGGTGGCCGACCAGGGCAACTCGCGCATCGTCGAGTTCTCACACACCGGCACGTTCATGCGCAGCATCGGCAGGAACGGGCACGGCACCGGCGGCCAGGCATACCCGGTCGGGTGCGGCAACGGGGCGATGACCATCCCCACCCACATCTTCGCCGACCCGGTCTCGAGCCAGCTGTACGTCTCGGATCCGCGTTGCCGGCAGGTCTACATCTTCAACCACACCACCGGCGCCTACGTCGGCTCGTTCCACTGGCCGGGTGGCTTCACACCGATTCCGCGCGGAATCGCCGGTGATGCCAGCGGCATCTACGTGGTCGAGCACAACACCCGATCGATCTACGAGTTCAACCGCTCCGGCACGCTCATCAAGAAGCTGGCCACCAACAGCGCCATGAACGATCCGCGCGGCCTCGACATGGGCGGCGGGTCGATCTACGTGGTGTCCGCCATCAAGAACACGGTCTATCAGTACTCGGAGTCGAGTGGCGCCCTGATTCGCTCCTGGGGCCACACCGGTGGCGGGTCGTCCGGGCCGGCCTTCGACTCCATCCGCTTCCCGGCTGTTGACGGCAGCGGCAACGTCTACGTGGGCGACACCTGGGGCTGCCCTGCCTACAACGGGCCGGCGTGCACGGGCAAGGATCCCGGCTACCGGGTCTACAAGTACAACTCGTCGGGCCAGCCGGTGTCGCTCAGCGCGCGGGCGTGCACCTGGTCGTTGAGCGGCACGTGCGATCTGGGGTCGACGCAGCCGCCGCCACGGGGCGGGTTCAACCAGCAGAACGGCATCGCGATCAACCCGGCCGACGACTCGCTGTTCGTGGTCGACACGTTCGAGCAGCGCGTGCAGAAGTTCAACGCGGCCAGCACGTGCACGACCGTCACCAGCTGCCCGGCCTGGGAGCTCCAGTTCGCGGGGCGATCGGGCGCCGGCACCGATACCGAGGGCGTCGGCTATCCGCGCGCGCTCACGTTCGGCGACGGCAGGGTCTGGATCGGCGACAACAACAACGACGTGCAGGCCTGGACGCCCGGCGGCACCAGCACCAGCCAGCCGGCTCAGTTCGTCCACCGGTTCGGGTCACAGGGCAAGTCGCCCGGCCAGTTCTCGGGCGGCGTGCAGGGGCTGCGCGTGCAGAGCGGTCGCGTCTACGCGACCGACTACGCGGGCTGCCGGCTGCAGGTGTTCGATGAGGCCAAGCTGCTGACGGTCGGGCTCGGCACGTCTGCGCTGGAGGCGCTGGTCGGCGACACCGGCTGCACCACCATGAAGGGCCCACGCGGCGTTGCCGTCGATCCTACGAATCCGGCCATCGTGTACGTGGCCGAGACTGGCGCCAACCGGATCACGAAGTGGAACCTGAACCTGGGCAGCCCGGGACACCCGGGCGGCGGCACGGCCACCCGCATCACCAGCTGCGGCCTCAGCCAGCCCTGGGGCATCACCTACCACGCCGGCGCCTACTACATCGGCGACGTCGGGCACAGCCGGATCATGAAGCTGAACCCGGCCACGAACGCGTGCAGCGTTGTGGTGAGCGGGCTGCCGAGGGGTGTCAACTTCGTCGAGTTCGACAGCGCCGGGCGGATGTACGCCAGCGACAACAGCAAGAAGATCCTGGTCTACTCCGGCGTCAGCTAAGCGGGGCTTCTAACCGGGCGCGGCCGCGTGCGTCCTAGCTCGGGAGTGGCGAACGATCGGTTGGAGGGGAGCGGGTACTGGCGGCTGGCCTGGGGCCGGCTGCGCCGCGACCCGCTCGCGGTGGCAAGCGGCTCGCTGCTCCTGCTCGTGTTCTTCGCCTGCTTCATCGGCGCGCCGCTGCTCGCCGCGGCGCTCGGGCACGGCCCCGACACCATCTTTTCGAACGCCGTCCACGACTTCAGGCCGGTCGGCGTGTGGACGCGCGTGCCGAACGCCAACTACACGGGGGAGCACGTGACCGGGACGACCCTGATGGTGCTTGGCGCGGATGGCTCCGTCGGCCGCGATGAGTTCCTGCGCCTGCTCTACGGCGGGCGGGCGACGATCGAGGTGGCCCTGGGGGCGACGCTGATCGGCGTCACGATCGGATCGACCCTCGGCACCCTGGCCGGGTACCTGGGCGGGCGCGTGGACGCTGTCATCGCGTGGGTGACCAACTTCGCCCTGGCCTTCCCGGTGCTGCTGATGGCGATCGCGCTGGGAGCGACGGTGTCCGACCGCTACGGCCGCTACACGCTGGACGGGCTGGTGGAGCCGGGGGTGGTGTCGCTGGCGGTCTTCCTGGGCATATTCATCTGGCCCTATCCCGCGCGTTTGGTGCGCGTGCAGGTGCTGGAGCTGCGCGAGCGCCCGTTCGTCGAGGCGGCGAGGATGATCGGCAGCGGTCGCCGCCGGATCCTGCGCACACACGTCTTCCCGCACATGGTCCCGATCCTGATCCCGCCGGCCACGGTCATGTTCGCGACCACGATGCTGCTGGAGGCGTCGTTCTCGATGCTGGGCGTCGGCATCGACCCGAATACGGCCAGCTGGGGCGGCATGCTGGCATCGCAGATCGGCTGGCTGACCGCACTCGCCTCCGGCGAGAGCATCTCGCTCACCAGCAGGCTCGTGATCGTCCCCAGCCTGGCCGTGCTGCTGACGGCCGGCGCGGCGGCGCTGCTCGGCGAGCAGATCCGCAAGGCCCTCGACCCGACGGGCGTCTGACCGGTGGCCGGCTACATCGTGCGCAGGATCCTGACCGGCCTGCTGATGATCTTTGCGCTGACGCTGATCACCTACCTGGTGTTCGCCACCGTACCGGCCGACCCCGGCATCTACCTCACCGGCCTGCGAACGACGCCGGCCCAGCTGAAGGCCGCCGACCACGCGCTCGGCGTCGATCGCCCGATCTACATCCAGTACCTGCACTTCGTCCAGGGCCTGCTGCACGGCAATCTCGGCACCTCCTACGCATCCGGCACCCCGGTTTCGAGCATCATCCGCGCGGCGCTGCCCGTGACCGCGTCGATCGTGATCGGCGGCGTCGTCTTGCTGGTCGTTACCTCCCTGCTGATCGGGGTCGGCTCGGCGCTACGGCCGCACACGCTGTTTGACCGCACGCTGAGCGCGCTGATCATGTGCGGCGTCGCCCTGCACCCGCTGGTGGTCGGGCTGATCCTGCAGAGCGTGTTCGTGTACACGATCCCGGTTGCGCCGGCCAGCGGCTACTGCCCGCTCACCGGGTCGGGCTCGTGTGGCGCCCACGCGTGGGCGGCGCACCTGGCGCTGCCCTGGATCACGTTCATGCTGTTCCTGCTGCCGCTCTACGCCCGCGTGATCCGTACCCAGGTGCTGGGCCTGCTCACCCAGCCGCACGTCGTCGCCGCCCGCGCCAAGGGCGCGTCCGAGGCCAGGGTGCTGCGGGTGCACGTGTTGCCGCTTCTGATACCGACGCTCGCGACCATGCTCGCGATCGACATCAGCACCTCGCTGATGGCGGCGATCTACATCGAGGCGGCGTTCGCGCTGCCGGGCATCGGCACCCAGGCGCTGCAGGCGCAGGTCGGCTTCGTCGGGCTCGACCTGCCGGTGATCGTGGGCGTCGTGACCGTCGTCGCCACGGCGGTGATCATCTCAAACGTTGTGGCCGACATCATCGCCGCCAAGGCCGATCCGCGCATTGTGGTCACGCGGCGCACGTTCTCCTAGACCGACCGTCTGGCGGCACCCGGCGCAGGCCGTGACCGGGGCCGGGTGCCGCCTCGGGAACCGCGCTAGTGCGCGGGCCCGCCGAACCCCGACTGCGTGGCCGTGACGTGGAAGTGCTTGTCGAGCTTCACCGTCACGTAGCTGCCGTCCGACTTCTGCAGGTGCGCCTCGTAGGCCGCTCCGGCGGAGTCGGTCTCGACGCGGATCACCTTGGCGCCGGGCACGGCGGCAAGCGCCGCCGCTTTCGCCTCGGACGCGGCCGAGCCGGTCAGCAGCGTCTCGCCCGGCCCGTGGCGCATCGTCGCCGGGTTACCGGCCCCGGCCGGCGGCGGCCCGGACGGCCCGTTTGCGGCAAACACCGGTGCCGCCTGATTGGTCGACCCGGAACTGCCGGTTGCCGCGTTTGCGATGCCGGCCGCGCCGATCACCGCTCCCAGTGCCAGCGCGCCCGTCACGACCCATGTGCGTGCCGTGTTCGCGATCATGTCGTCCTCGTTTTCGTCGTCCCGCTCCGGTTCGGCGGGGTGTCAGGAGGGTTGCCCTCCGGCCTGTCGGGTCGGTGGGGGCGGGTTGTGAGTTCCCTCAGAGTCGCACCGCCGCCGCCGAGCGAGATGCTCAGCGACCTCACAGGTGGCGCCAACCGGGCTTTCAAGGCGGCCGGGTTGACTGTGCTCAGACCACCGACCAAGGAGCAGAACATGACACACCGACATGCCGTAGCAGGCGCGCTGATCCTGAACATCCCCATGCTGGTCGCCGCCGTGTACCTCTCGGCGGCCGCCACGGCGACCATGGCGGTCTGCCTGGCCGCGCTGGGCGCCGCGCTGGGCACGCTGGCCGGGTGGGGCATCGAGCATCAGCGGACGGCGCATCGGGCGGAGAGCGCGATGCCGGCTGAGCGCCCGCGCTACGCCGAGGCCGCGTAGAACGGCCGGGGTCAGGCGGCCGCGGCCGCCGCGTTGACCCCGGCCCAGAAGTCCACGGCCAGCGGCTCGGGCACGGGTGACGTGAGGCCGCGCTGGCCGAACAGGATGCCGGTGACCCCGCTTTGGGCGCTCGACCGCCAGGCGGTGCCGCTACCGCCGGTCCAGCCGATCCCGCACGGAAGCCTCTGGGGGCCGGCACCGGCGGCCGGCACCGCCAGGCCCAGGCCCCAGCCGCCGTGCTCGCCCAGGAACAGCGCCGAGGCCTGCCGCTGGTCCGCGGTCAGGCGGTCCGTCGTCATCAGCGCGACCGTCTCTGGCGCGAGCACGGGGCCGCCCGGACCGGCCCCGCCGGCCAGCAGCATCGAGACGAACGACCAGTAGTCGTCGACGGTGGACACCAGCCAGCCGCCGGCGTCGGGGAACGACGTGGGACTGCTCCACCAGCTGTCGGCGGGGTCATCCAGCACCCCCAGCTGTCCGGTCTCGGGATCGGGCCGGTAGGCGGTGGTGAACCGGCCCAGCTGCTCGGCAGGGACCGTGAATCCGGTGTCGGCCATTTCCAGCGGATCGAGGATGCGCTCGCGCAGCACCGACTCCAGATCCCGGACGCCGGCTCGCGCCAGCAGCACGCCCAGCACCTGGGCGGACGTGTTGTACAGCCATCGCTCGCCCGGCTGGTACATGAGCGGCAGCGACCCGAGCGCCGCCATCCAGGTATCGGGGTCATGGGCGACGGGCGGCCAGGGAGGTCCGCCGAAGCTCTGCAGGCCCAGCACTGCCTCGGCCCGCTGGATGGGGTAGCTGCCGGGCGGCGCCATTACCGATCCGAACCCGAGCCGGAAGCTGAGCAGATGCTAGAGTGTGATCCGCCGTTGGGCAGGCACGGTGTCGTCCAGCTCGGCGTCGAGCGCGCGCAGCACGCGGCGGTTGGCGAGCTCGGGCAGCAGCTCGTCCACCGGCTGCTCCAGCTGCAGCAGGCCTTCGTCGACCAGCGACAGCGCCGCCGCCGCGGTGATCGGCTTGGTCAGCGAGGCGATCCGGAAGATCGCGTCGCGTCGCAGCGGCGCGCCGCTGCCGAACGACGGCGAGCCGATCGTATCGACGTGCAGCTCGTCGCCGTGGGCGACGAGCGTGACCAATCCCGGCAGCTCGCCGGCCGCGACGCGCGCCGCCATCGAGTCGTGCAGGAGCGCGAGGCTGTCGCTCGAGAGCACAGCGGTGGGAGCTAGGCCTGTGGCGGGGGCGCCGGGTCGCGGAGCGCGCAGCGCGGATCGTGGTGGCTGGCCAGCGTGGCCAGCAGCGCGTGCAGCGTCTCGCGCTGCTGCGCGTCAAGCGGCGAGAAGAAGTCGTCCTCCAGCCGCTGCACGATCGCCCGCAGCCGGCGCAGCATCGTCCGGCCGTCCGGCGTCAGCTTGACCACGTGGCGGCGCCGGTCGTCGGGATCGCGCTTGCGCATCACCAGCTCGCGCTCCTCCAGCTCGTCCAGCAGCCGCACGATGTGGCTGCGGTCGTAGCCGAGCGCGTCGGCGATCATCGCCTGCGTCTCGCGCGGGTCCTCCTCCAGCAGCGCCAGCACCGCGAAGTGAAACGCCGAGAGGCCGGTGCC
>JAICYJ010000120.1 GCA_025934255.1 Thermoleophilia bacterium
CAACTGGCAGAGCAGCGGACTCTTAATCCGCGGGTTCGGGGTTCGAGTCCCTGGCGGCGCACCCGTGCCTTGTATTAGTTCCGCTGATGCTTGACACTGCGGCTTCGGTTGATGCTTTACACGGTTTCGGCTGATGGTTGACAGCTACTTCGGCTGATCCTTGACACTCCGCGGCTGTGCAGCGTGGGTGTCACGCTGGGCCGGACCGTCGCTGCCATGGTCGGCGCCGTTCGGCGCTCGAGCCAGCGGTCTCGGCGACGCTGCCGGCCAGCAGATGCTCGGCCAACGGGGTTCGTGAGTAGTACACGCGGCGGCCGTTGCGTCGGGCGGCGAGGATGCCGGCGGTGTGCAGCGCTTTCAGGTGCGCGTTGACCGCCGGCGGCGTCAGATCGAGATGGGTCGCGAGTTGCGTCGTCGTCATCGGCAGATCGAGTTGGGCCAGCAGCCGGGCGCGGGTTTGACCGAGCACACCGCTTAGGGCTAAGTCGGTCGACACTTGCGCCGTCTCCCATAGCCGGCCAAGGCCGCGCGGCGGGTAGGTGAGCGCGGGTTGCGGGTCGGCGGTGCGGACGATCACCTCGGGCCACGAGAATGCGCACGGCAACAGCACCAGGCCGCGCTCGCGAAGGCAGACGTGGCCCTCGTAATACTTCACGATGCTCAGCGTCTGACCGGCGAACGTCACCGAGGGATGCAGCGCGCCGAGCACCTGCGCGACGCCGCCGGCCGCAAGCTGCTCGAGCCGGAACGCGATGTCGGCGTCGACCAGCGCCCGAATCCGCGACCAGTACGGCGCGACCGCCACCTCCCAGTAACGTTCGAGCTCGCTCACGATCTGCGCGAGCGCCAGCTCAGGACGACGTGCCAGCTCGGTCAGCAGCTCGACGCGCGCCTGCTGCCCTGGCCCTTCTTGAGCGACCGGGTGTTCGGCGAGGTGGGCGAGCTCGGCCGCCACGATCTGCGGATCCGTCTCGGCGATCTGCCGGAGCCCGGCTTGGAGGCTCTCCGTTCGCCGCGAGGGCACCGGATGCAGGAAGTCAGGGAGATAACCCTCCGGGCGAACCAGCGCGGTCAGCAACCCGATGTTGAGCGCTGCCAGCCGCGGCCGCACCGCGGCGAGCCAACGCCCGTGCAACCCGGTGTTCGAGGCCGCGCCGAGCAGTCGCAGGCTGGTCACCGCCTCCCAGGTGGGCGACACCGCGAACCGGATCCGGCTGACGTCGGCGACCTTCAGGTGAATATGGATCACGGGCAGAGATTAGGCGAAAACCTAATTGTCGCGAAGCCCGCCGGGCCTCCAGCATCCTGCTGCGCATGTCAGCCAGCAGCGCAGAAATCCTGGCCGAGGCATACGAGCGCCTCCACGCCAGCGGCCCAGAATTCGGGGGCGACGAAGAAGGCAATCACGGTCTGACCAACCACGGGCCGATGGCCGTCGAAGTAATGGTGCGCCGCAACCTCGCGGTCGATGTGCACCGTTGGCTCGACCGTTACGTCGGCCGGCTGACGGATCTGCTGGCGCAGACCGACGAGCCCATCACTGAGACGACGTGGGCACAAGCCCTCGGCGCTGGCCGCAGTCGCGTCGGCGATTGGACGGCGTACTTCAACCGCGAGCTCGCCGCCCAACCGTGGCGGACGGTCCTCGCAACCTGGTGGCCACGGCTGCTTCCCGGCATCGTCGCAGGCTCAACCCACGGGGTGATTCGGGTGAGCCACGCGGTGCGCACGTTGCTGGCTGGCGAGTCGACGGCGCCTGCGATCGCGGAGTTGGCGCACGGGCTGGCGTTTTGGGCGGCGCGATACCGCCCGCTGCCCGGCGTGCGCAGGCCAAGCGGCCGACTCACGGCTGCGACCGCGCTCGACGCGGTTCCCCGGCTGCCCGATCAAAGCGGAATGATCGCGCACCGACTTACCCGGCTCGGGGGCCTTCCTGGCTGGCCGGCCGCCGTCGGCGCTCTCAACGCACCCAACACACCGGACGACGTCCCCGACGCCCTGTCCGAGCTGACGTACGCCGCCACCGTTCGCTACCTGCGCTACGGCCCGGCGAGCCCGGTGTTGCTGGTGCACACCGCGACGGCGCCAAACGCCGTCCGGCACACCCTGCCCGCGTTGCCACCCGCGCTATGGCAAGACAGCCTCACCTTCGCGTGGTCTGCGGCGGCGGCGATCGTCGCCACCTATGCGCCCGCAACGCCCGCCGCCGAGCCGCCCGACGCGCCGACGGCGACAGGCATCGGTTCCGACCCGGTCTCCGACGCCCTGGATCGAGCCGCACGCCACGGCGACGAGCACGTCCTGAAGTTCACCGACACCGCCGTTGAGGTCTACGAGCGCACCGAAGACCCCGAGGTGATCGCCGCGGCGCACCGCGTCGGCGAACTCATCGGTAAAGCGTGACCAGCAACCATTCGCACACGGTCATAGCGCACACAATTCAGAGGGAGAAGTGATGGGAACCATCGTGGCAGCCGAGTACGTGACGCTCGACGGCGTGATGGAGGCGCCAGCCTGGACTGGTCCGTACTTCAATGATGAGCTGGCAAAACTGCAGTCAGACCTGCTGTTCAGCAGCGACGCGCTGTTGCTCGGCCGAGTCACCTATGAGGGTTTCGCCGCATCGTGGCCGCAGATGGAAGAAATCGAAGGTGAGTTCGCGGTGCGAATGAACACGATGCCGAAGCACGTCGCCTCGCGAACGCTCACGCGTACGGAGTGGAACGCCCAGCTCCTCGACGGTGACGCCGCAGACGCGGTCGCGAAGCTCAAGGAGGGCCCCGGCCAATCTCTGATCTACGGAAGCGCCGATCTGCTGAACAGCCTGCTGCAGCACAACCTCATCGACCAATACCGGCTCATGACCTTCCCCGTCGTCCAAGGTCGCGGCAAGCGGCTGTTCAACGCGGACGTCGACCCGCGGTCGTTCCGGCAGGTCTCATCGACCACCATCAGCTCCGGCGTCGTCGTCACCGACTACGCACCGGTGTGACCCATCGTCGTCCGATCTTGATCAGCAAGGTTTCCTGAAAGTAACCATACGGAAACCTGTACATCGGCTCAGCGCCGTGCCAGCATCACAAACACCGGCGTGCTGTGCGAATGCGCCACGGGCAGGAACCCCTGCCCGTGGCGGATTTGGGCCGATCGCCAGAACCTATTGCCGCCACCCAGGATCCCCGCCGCGGCCCGCCGGACGTCGGGCTCGTCGCGCCTAGGAGGCGAACAGATGAAGGCAGTAAGAGCAGCGCTGAGCATTGGTCTCATTGCGACGGGGGC
>JAICYJ010000146.1 GCA_025934255.1 Thermoleophilia bacterium
AGGCGGCGCTGAACGTCGCGACGTCGATGGCGTAGGCCGCCCCGAACCCGCTGGTGCCGACAGCGACCCCGGCGATGAGCGGGCCGAGGATGATCGCGAGCTGGAAGCTGCCGTAGATCAGCGTGTTCGCGGCGGGCAGTCGGTGCCGACCGACGAGGAACGGGACGATGGCGCCACGCGTCGGCGTCCCGACCGCGGCGAAGCCGGACTGGACGACGACGCACAGATACAGCAGCCACAGCTGGTTCAGGTGCGCCAGCGCCTGCGCCAGCAGCACGGCGCTGAACACCATCGTCCCGGTCGACGTCCAGATGACCAGCTTGCGCCGGTCGACCGCGTCGGCGACCGCGCCGCCGTACAAGCCGAACACCAGCAGCGGCACGAACGACGCGAGCCCGATCAGGCCGACGTCCAGCGACGACTTTGTGATGGCGTAAACCTGCAGCGGTACGGCCACCTGGGTGACCTGGGAGCCGATCTGCGAGACCGTTTGACCCACGAACAGGCGGCGGAACGCGGGCGACTCGCGCAGGGGGCTGATGTCGGACGCCGCGGCGCGCACGAGTCTCGCCAGCCGCGGCATCAGTGGCTTCCTCCGGAGACTGCGGAGACTGCGGATGTTGAATCCAGAAAAGCTATCGGCTTGTCCCGCCGGGGATGCCAGCCGCCGCGCATCGGGCATAACCGCGTGGCGATGATCACCTCACCTTTGCCGATGATCGAGTGGCTGGGTGGCCGAGTGGGCAGTCATGGGTGATCATGGGTTTGTAGGACTCCCGACAGTCGAGCAAGAAAGGGAGACGCCGTGGCCGACACTCTCAAGAAGGGCAGCCGCGTTACGGGGGGCGAGCGCGACCGGCTCGCCGCCGAGCTGCGCAGGAAGTACGACAGCGGGGCCAGCATCCGCACGCTGGCCGATTCCACCGGCCGGTCGTACGGGTTCGTGCATCGCATCCTCACCGAGTCGGGTGCGACGCTTCGCGGCCGGGGTGGCGCCACGCGTGGGCGGGCCCGTCAGGCCCAGCCGCAGCATCAACCGGCACAGCCGTTGGAGCAGCCCGGCCAGCCGCCGGCCTGACCGGCGGTTGGTCGCTAGGGTCGCTTCGTGCCTAGCGAAGGCGACCCCGGCGGCGCGACCGACTCCGCGGTCGCGCGGTTCGACCTGCCGTCTGGCGGCTGGCTCGAACTCGACGATCGCTTGCGGGCGCTCACCGGCGCGGTGCGGGTGGTCGTCGTCCGCGTGCCCCATGGCCGCGCAGCAGACGGCACCACGGGCGACCCGCCTCGCGGAACCGACCTGCGTGCGCGAGAGCGTGCCCTGGAGCGGCTGGCCGCCCCGGATTTGCTCTCCGTCGCGGTCCTCGCCGGCCGTTGTGAGGGTGACGCCTTGGCGATCGCGCTCGGATGCGACCTGCGGCTCGCCGCTGACGACGCCGAGTTCGCGTTCTCGTCCGCGGCGCTGTTCGGTGTGCTCGGGCGGCTGACCTCCGCCATTGGGCAAACCCGGGCCCTTGAGCTTTGTTTGACCGGACGACGGATGCTCGCGGCTGAGGCCGGAGCGGTCGGGCTGGTGAACCTTGTGGTTGGCGGCGG
>JAICYJ010000101.1 GCA_025934255.1 Thermoleophilia bacterium
CTCCGTGTCCGGGACGGGGACCACCCAGTCGTCGTAGAACCCGGCGTCCCAGGCCTGGGCGGAGAGCCGGTGCGAGCGCAGCGCGAACTCGTCCTGGGCCTCGCGGGAGATGCCGTACACGCCGGCCACCTTCTCGGTGCTCTCGCCGAGCGAGATCGTCCACTCGCCGGGCATCTCCGGGTTGACCATCCGCCAGCCCAGCGCGGTCGAGTACATCGTCTGCCCCTGGGCGGGGAACGGCCGGTCCGGCTTGAGCACGACCCAGGGCGCGCGGGTCATCGACTCCACGCCGCCCACCAGCACCACGTCGGCGTCGCCGGTCTCCACGGCGCGGCTGGCGTGGATCGCCGCGTCGAGGCTCGACCCGCACAGCCGGTTGATCGTGTCGGCGGGCACGCTCGTGGGCAGCCCGGCCAGCAGCACGGACATGCGCCCGACGTTGCGATTGTCCTCGCCCGCGCCGTTGGCGTTGCCGAACATCACGTCGTCGATCGCGGTGGGATCGAGGTCCGGGCTGCGCTCCAGCAGCGCCTTGACCACGTGCGCGCCGAGGTCGTCGGGCCGCACGCCGGCCAGCGCGCCGTTGAAGCGGCCGAACGGCGTGCGGATCGCGTCCAGGACGTAGGCCTCGCTCATCTCGCGGCCACCAGCTCTCGCAACTCCCTCAACTCCTCGTCGGTCGGCGGATCGGTCGTCACCAGGTCGTCCGCCACCTTCAGCTCCCAGCCCGTCGCCTCGCGCGCCTGATCCGCCTCGACGCCCGGGTGCACGTGGGTGAGCACCAGCTCGCACGTCTCCGGGTCGGGCTCGAGGATGCCCAGGTCGGTGATCACCTTGGTCGGACCGTTCCCGATCAGGCCCAGCTTCTCCCGGCTGCCCGGCCCGTCGCCGTGGCCGACGCTGGTGATGAAGTCGACCGTCTCCACGAACGCCCGCGGCGACTGGCGGACGATCACGATCACCTCGCCGCAGGACGCGGCGATCTCCGGCGCGCCGCCGGCGCCGGGGAGGCGAACCTTCGGGTGGTCGTAGTCGCCGATCACGGTCGTGTTGATGTTGGCGAAGCGGTCGATCTGCGCGGCGCCGAGGAAGCCGACGTCGATCCGGCCGGGCTGCACCCAGTAGTTGAAGATCTCCGGGACCGCGGCGATGTAGTCGGCGGTCTCACCGAGCATGCCGTCGCCGATCGACAGCGGCAGCCGCGGCGGCTTGGCGCCGACCGCGCCGGCCTCGTAGACCAGTACGAGGTCGGGCGAGTGGGTGCGGCGGGCGAGGTTGGCGCCGGTGCTCGGCAGCCCGATGCCGACGAAGCAGGCGGTGACGTCGCGCAGCTCGCGGGCCGCGGCGACGCTCATCATCTCGTCGGGTTCCCAGCTCACAGCGTCTCCAGCCACGCGGCGAACTTCTCCTTGTCGCGCGAGATCGCGTCCCAGGCCTTGTAGGCGTCGTTGTCGCGGTCGTAGTAGTCCTGGGCGTAGGACGGCTTGGCGCCGCCCGGGACCTCGCAGACACGGGTGACGACCCAGCGCGGGAGCACGACCGCGTACGGCTTGGGCACGAGCTCGTCGACGATCTCCTCGACGGTGACGATCGAGCGCTTGGCGCCGAGCACCGTCTCCTTCTGCACCCCGGTCTGGCCCCACAGCTGGACGTTGCCCTGCCGGTCGGCCTGCTGGGCGTGGATGATGCCGACGTCGAGGCCGAGCGCCGGCACCGCGGTCAGCTGCTCGCCGGTGAACGGGCAGGCGATCGGCTTGATGGTGTCCGTGTGCTCGGGCAGCGAGGTGCCGTTGTAGCCGCGCATGACGGCGAACGGCAGCCCGCTCGCGCCCGCGACGTAGCGGTTGGCCATGCCGGCGTGGCTGTGCTCCTCGATCTCCAGCTCGCCCGTCTGGATGGCCTCGCGGAAGCGGTGCAGCGAGCCCACGCCCGGGTTGCCGCCCCAGGAGAAGATCAGCTTGCGCGCGCAACCGGCGCCGATCAGCTGGTCGTAGACGATGTCCGGCGTCATCCGGACGAGGGTCAGGTCCCGCTTGCGCTGGCGGATCAGCTCCTGGCCGGCGGCGACGGGTATGAGGTGCGTGAAGCCCTCGAGCGCGACGATGTCGCCATCGTGCACGAGGTCGGCCACGGCATCCTCGAGGGAAGTGATCTCCGCGTGTGTTCGCATGGCAAACGCTTGTGCTGGATCCGAACGATAGCGTAGGGTCTTGGTGATGCGCACCCAGGTGGCCATCGTCGGCGGCGGGCCCGCCGGCTTGATGCTGGCACGGTTGCTCGAGCTGCGCGGTATCGAGTCCGTGGTGCTGGAGGCGCGCGACCGCGAGTACGTCCAGCAGCGCGTCCGCGCCGGGGTGCTCGAGCAGCCGACGATGGACCTGATGGACGAGGTCGGCGTGGGCGAGCGGATGCACCGCGAGGGCCTGGTCCACCACGGCGTCGAGCTGCGCTTCGCGGGCGAGGGCCACCGGATCGCGCTCTCGGACCTCACCGGCGGGCGGGCGATCTCGATCTACGGCCAGCAGGAGGTCGTCAAGGATCTGATCGACGCGCGGCAGGCGTCCGGCCTCCCGCTGTACTTCGAGGTGTCCGACGTGTCGGTCGATCCGGACGCGCCGCGCGTGGAGTTCACGCACGAGGACTCCCGGCACGTGCTGGACTGCGACTTCATCGCCGGCTGCGACGGCTCCCACGGCGTGTGCCGCCCGGCCATCGCGTCCGTGCTCACCGAGTACCACCGCGACTACCCGTTCGGCTGGCTGGGGATCCTGGCGCGCTGCCGCCCGGCCTCGGAGGAGCTCATCTACTGCCACCACGAGCGCGGGTTCGCGCTGGCCTCGATGCGGTCGATGGAGGTCACGCGCATGTACCTCCAGGTGCCGCCCGACGAGGACGCCGACCGGTGGTCCGACGAGGAGATCTGGGACGAGCTCGACCGGCGCTTCGGCATGGAGGTCAACCGCGGCGAGGTGTTCGAGAAGGGCGTCACGCCGATGCGCTCGTCCGTGGTCGAGCCGATGCAGCACGCGAAGCTCTACCTGGCCGGCGACGCCGCGCACATCGTCCCGCCCACCGGCGCCAAGGGGCTCAACACGGCGATGGCCGACGTCTGCCTGCTCGCCCACGCCATCGAGGCGTCCTACGGGGGAGACGACGCGAAGCTGGCGGCGTACTCCGAGCGGGCGCTGGAGCGCGTGTGGCGCGTGCAGCACTTCTCCTGGTGGATGACCTCGATGCTGCACCGCTTCGCGGGCGACGACGACTTCCAGCTCAAGCTCCAGCTCTCGCAGCTGCGCTACACGACGAGCTCACCCGCGCAGGCCACGGCGCTGGCCGAGAACTACGTCGGCCTGCCCTTCGCGGCGTAGAGCCCGGCCGGCCCCTGGACGAGCCCCATGACCAGCAGCACGATCAGCGGCCAGGTCCAGCCGCCGCTGGCGTCGCGCACGGCGCCGACGAGGGCCGGCCCGGTCGAGGCGATCAGGTAGCCGACGCCCATCGACATCGCGGTCAGCGAGGCCACCTCGGCCGGCCCGCGGCCGCGCAGGACCGGGAAGAAGATGCCCAGCCCGAGCGAGCCGCCCTGGCCGAAGCCCAGCACGACCATCCACAGCAGCGCGGCGCCGGGCGCGAGCAGCACGCCGAGCTCGCCGGCGCTCGTGCAGGCCACGATCGCCGCCAGCAGCCCGTATTGGTGGCGCGTGCGCGCCGCCAGGATCGGGATGGCGAACGCCGGGATCACCTGGATGAGCTGGGTCAGCCCGGTGAGGAAGCCCGCGTAGCCCTTGCCGATCCCGTTGGCGTGCAGGATCTCCGGCAGCCAGGAGACGGTGGAGAAGAAGCACATCGACTGCAGGCCCATGAACAGCGCGATCGACCAGCCGAGCTTGCTGCGCCACGGCGGCGTGCCCACGGGGGCTGGCACGGGGTCGTGCGCGTGCGCGGCCAGCGGCAGCCAGGCGGCCGCGGCGGCCACCGCCGGGACGGCCCAGATGGCCAGCGTGGCCGGCCAGTCGCCGAACAGGTCCTCCAGCGGCACGGCCACGAACGTCGCCAGCGTCGCCCCGAACACCAGCGACGTGGAATACGCGCCCGTGAGCACGCCTGCGCGCGCGGGCGCCCGCGCGCGCACGAGCGCGGGGACGACCACCTGGCTGAGCGCGATCGCCACGCCGGCCAGCAGCGTCCCGGCGTAGAGCGGCGCGACGCCCTTGATCCCCCGTGCGGCGGTGCCCACCGCGGTGGCCAGCGCCGCGGCCATCAACAGCCGCTCCACCGGGTAGCGGCGGGCGATCCGCGGGCCGAGCGGCGCGAGCACGCCCAGGCACAGCAGCGGCCCGGTGGTCAGCAGCCCGGCCGCGGTCGCCGACAGCCCGAGGTCGTCGCGGACGTCGGCCAGCACCGGCGGCAGGCTGCCGAACAGCGGCCGCAGGTTGAAGCCCGTCAGGACGACGGCGAGCGCGAGCTCAGCCGAAGAAGACTTCAGCCGTCTCGTAGAGGCCAGGGTCCACCAGCTTCGGCTCGGCGAGCGCCTCGGCGAGCGGCACCAGCTCGATCCGCGTGCCCCGCAGCGCCACCATCTGCCCGAACTCGCCCTCGGCCGCGGCGGCCATCGCCGCCACGCCGAAGCGGGTGCCGAGCACGCGGTCGAACGCCAGCGGCGTGCCGCCGCGCTGCACGTGGCCGAGGATCGTCATCCGGGACTCGTACCCGGTGCGCTCCTCGATCTCCTTCTCCAGCGTCACCGCGATGCCGCCGAGGCGCACGTGGCCGAACGCGTCGGTCTCCTGGTGCTCGGAGATCAGGTCGCCGTCCTGCGGCGTCGCCCCCTCGGCCACCACGACGATCGAGAACGTCCGGCCGGCCTGGTGGCGGCGGCGGATGTGCTCGCACACCTCCTCCAGGTCGAACGGGCGCTCGGGGATGAGCACGACGTCGGCGCCGCCGGCCAGCCCGGAGTAGAGGGCGATCCAGCCGGCGTGGCGGCCCATCACCTCGACGATGATCACCCGGTTGTGCGACTCGGCCGTGGTGTGCAGGCGGTCGATCGCGTCGGTGGCGATCTGCACGGCGGTCTGGAAGCCGAACGTGAAGTCGGTGGCCGCCAGGTCGTTGTCGATCGTCTTGGGCACGCCGACGACGTTGACGCCGTCGGCGTGCAGGCGCCCGGCCACGCCGAGGGTGTCCTCGCCGCCGATCGGGATCAGCGCGTCGAGGCTGCGGGCCTGCATCGTCTGCCGGACCGCGTCGGCGCCGCCGTCGACCTTGTAGGGGTTGGTGCGGGACGACCCGAGGATCGTCCCGCCCCGATGCAGGATGCCGCGCGTGCTGTCCAGCGTGAGGTCGATCGCCTCGTCCTTCAGGACCCCGGCCCAGCCGTAGCGGAAGCCCACGAACTCGTGGCCGCCGAGCTGGTGTCCCTTACGGACGATGGCGCGGATGACCGCGTTGAGGCCGGGGCAGTCGCCGCCGCCGGTGAGCACGCCGATACGCATGCCGCCGCATGCTAGGCGCGCATCGCCTCCGGTGCGTTGAGCCGCGGCAGCCAGTGCAGCGCGCGCGGCAGGTACCAGTTGCGCTCGCCCAGCAGGGTCATCGCCGCCGGCAGCAGCACGGCGCGCACGAGCGTGGCGTCCAGCAGCACCGCGACGGCCAGGCCGACGCCCATCTGCTTGAACTCGACCATCCGCAGCGAGCCGAAGATGGCGAACACGGCGACCATCACCACGGCCGCGCTCGTCACCACGCCGGCGGTCGACTTGATGCCGTGGCGCACGGCCTGGTCGGTGCGCATCCCGCCGTCCACCGCCTCGCGGATGCGGCTGATGATGAACACGTGGTAGTCCATCGACAGGCCGAACAGGATCACGAACAGGAACAGCGGCAGCCAGGACGTGATCCCGCCCACCGGCTTGAAGCCGAGCAGGTGCTGGAAGTGGCCGTACTGGAAGACGTAGGTGAGCACGCCGTAGGCCGC
>JAICYJ010000026.1 GCA_025934255.1 Thermoleophilia bacterium
CATTGCGGTGCGACGCGACCCCGCCGCCCGGCTGCCACACGACCACCGTAGCGTTCAAGTCGGCGCTCGCGACCGCCCAATGCGACCCGGCCCCCGCCGGATCTGCGAGGGAACCCACCTCCACCGGCCCGCTCGGCCGCGCCCGGGTGGCAAGACCGACGGCAGCGAGCACATCGTCAGGCACGACGCGCTCGACCAGCGGAAAGATCTCTCGCTCCTCACACCTGATATGCGCCTCGAGCAGCCGAGCGACGCTCGCGACGGCGCCGGTACCCACCCGCTCGGGGCACCGCCCAAAGCGAACAGCCGCCGCTCGGAGACGCCCATGCTCCACCAACGCACGATCAATCAACTCTGACGGCTGATCCAGGAATGCGGCGAGCAACGGGAAGATGATCTCCTCCTCCTCACGGAAGTGAATCGCCCCCTCCCCATCCACAAACCGCACGAAATCGTCCGCGGCTCCAAGGCACTCCGTGCCCGATTCGGCCCGCGCCATTCGACGAGCCACGACCAGACCACGATGATGGTCATGGGACAACGGGACGAGCGCCGAATGCCGCATACCCGGATAGTTGCACGGCCCTCGTCCTCCCGTCGTTGGATGGCGCGCCGAGGTGTGGCCATCGACGAGCAGGGCCGAGACCCGCCCGACTACACCCGGCCGCGACACCCACGTGCGCGAGTGACCTCTTGGGCTGACTCCAGGGCGTCACTCGACCAGGCCGCTCCCCTGCGACCCGTCGCGTCCAACCAGGTGGACGCGGCGGCTACCGACGCGATACCCGCGAAGCGCCCAAAGCCTCCCACTTTCCCGCATAGCCAAGCGGTCTTTCCGGGGCATGAGCTAGTAGGCGGATTCGAACCGCTGACCTCCTGGGTGCGATGGAAGTCCGGGCACCAGATCGCATCTGGCCCCAACCCATGCGAAGCCGCTTGGTTGCGGGGGTTACGGTGCTCGCGGGTATCTCGATTGAGTCGCGGTGCGGGTTGGTTTCGAGCCGTTTGGACGCGGATCGGACGCGACCCTGAGGCGACGCCCCGCACTGCCAGCGTTGGTTATCCGGATAGCTGACGGTCGATGACGGGCCGCAAGCTCGATCGCCTGCCGCCACGTGCCAACAGTGCCATTCGACCGGTCAGCCGCGGAGGTTCCTACGCCCGATTTCCGTCTGGCTCGACGCGACGGTCGTTCATCGGCATGATCGCTCGTCATAGCCGACCCTGACGTGCGTCGGGAAAGCCCGCTCGCAAACAGACGGCGGAGCACACCGCGTTGTACGATGGTTGGTCAGCCCGAGTGCGCGCAACCCAAGGCCACTGCAGGGGTATCCATGGTCGACGACGAACTCAAACGAGGTCGTGAGTCCGCCGCAAGACGGGCGTGGGGCGACGCGTACACGTCACTTTCCGATGCGGATCGTACGTCTTTGCTTCGACCGGGCGACCTCGAGCTCCTTGGTGTGTCGGCCTACATGCTCGGCCGCGACGAGGATCACGCCGCCGCGCTCGAGCGCGCCCATCGCGGCCATCTCGAGGCAGGCGAGATGCTCCGCGCCGTGCGTTGCGCGTTCTGGGTCGGTATCAACCTGGCCCTGCGAGGGGAGATGGCGCCGGCGGTTGGATGGTTCGGCCGCGCCCAGCGACTGATGGAACATGAGGAGCAGGAGTCCGTCGAGGAGGGCTATCTGCTGGTGCCGCTGATGGTACGCCAGCTTGCAACTGAGGATACGGCGGCTGCGTGTGACACCGCGGCGAAAGCTGCGGAGATCGGCGAGCGCTTCGGCGACGCGGACCTCCTCGCTCTCGCCGTCTATCACCAAGGACACGCTCTCATCAGGTTGGATCGCGCCGAGGAGGGTCTCGGGCTGATGAGCGAGGCCATGGTCGCCGTCGTTGCCGGAGAGCTCTCGCCGATCGTGACCGGGTTGATCTACTGCAGCGTGCTCGACGGCTGCCAGGAGGCCCACGCGCTTCGGCACGCCCGCGAATGGACGGCGGCGCTGACACGATGGTGCAAGGAGCAGCCCGATATGGTGGCCTTCACGGGAAAATGCCTTATCCATCGCGCCGAGATCATGCAGCTCGACGGCGCCTGGAACGACGCGCTGGTGGAGGCGCGGCGGGCTCACAAGCGGTTGGCACCGGGCAACAACCAATCGGCGGACGCCGAAGCGTTCTACCTCCAGGGAGAAGTTCTTCGACTGCAGGGAGAGTTCGTGGCGGCCGAGGAGGCGTACCGCACCGCTAGCCAGTGGGGTTGGGATCCCCAGCCGGGTATGGCGCTTCTGCGGCTCGCCCAAGGCGACCGAGACAGTTCCGCAGCAATGATCCGCCGGGTCGTCGGTGAGACAACCTCACGCCCGAGGCGCACGGCCCTGCTCCCGGCGCACGTCGACATCATGCTTGCAGAGGGCGATGCGGCTGAGGCCCGACGCGCCTGTCGAGAGCTCGCGGAGATCTCCACGGACCGCGAGAACCCCGTCCTGGTGGCGATCGCCGCACAGGCCCGAGGTGCGGTCGAGCTCGCCGATGCCAATGCACAAGCCGCACTGATGACGCTGCGCAACGCCGAGCAGATCTGGCACGAGCTCGCGGTTCCGTACCAGGAGGCACGAGTGCGCGTGCTCGTGGGACAGGCCTGCCGGGCGCTCGGAGATGCGGACACGGCAACACTCGAGTTCGATGTGGCCCGAGCCATCTTCGAGGAGTTGGGCGCGAAACCCGATGTCGCACGCGTCGCCTCACTGACTGGGCACGAGAAGTCCCCGGGAGCCCACGGTCTCACTGCACGTGAGCTGCAAGTCCTCCGCATGGTCGCCACCGGGAAGAGCAACCGTGAGATCTCAGCGGCACTGGTCATCAGCGAGCACACGGTCGCGCGACACATCCAGAACATCTTTGCCAAGCTCAGAGTCTCGTCACGGACGGCTGCTGGGGCATTCGCGTTCGAGCACGACCTCGTTTAGCGCATCCGCTGGTCAGAAGTAACCACGCCGCCTGCCACACCAGGTTGGTGAGAACGGACGATGCGCCCAATGGTGTCGCTTCGTACGGTCGCTGATGTTCATTGCGATCACCGAGACGAGGAGGCGCGACATGGCGACGAGGACCACACCGGTGGACACACGCCGCGGTATGGAGAAGGGAGCCGATCGCTCCGCTGGCGACCGCGCGCGCGAGCAGCTGCTGACGGGGATTCCCGTTGTCGAGCGACGGCTGCCGCTCGCGGGCGTCTCCACCGCTGTGCTGGAGGCCGGCACCGGCTCGCCGGTGATTCTGCTGCACGGTCCCGGGGAGTTCGCGGCGAAGTGGATGCGAGTGATCCCCGACCTTGCACCGCGGCACCGCGTGATCGTGCCCGACCTGCCCGGCCACGGCACATCGAAAGTGACCGGCGGGGCGTTGACCTCGGATCGGGTGCTGGCGTGGCTCGAAGCGCTGATCGAACGCACCTGCGTTTCACCGCCTGCGCTTGTGGGACATCTCCTCGGCGGCGCCATCGCGGCCAGATTTGCCGTTCGGCACACAGACCTCAGCCGTCTGGTGCTCGTGAACTCGATGGGATTGGGGCGGTTCCGGCCGGCGCCGCAGTTCGCGCTTGCCTTGATCACCTTTCTCGCGCGACCGACGGAGCGCAGCTCGGACCGGCTCTGGCAACGATGCACGGTCGATCTGGACCGGGTGCGCGAGCAGATGGGCGAAGGTTGGGACGCGTTCGAGGCGTACTACCTCGACCGCGCTCGCACCCCGGGCACGGGGGCCGTCCTTCGCACGCTGATGGGCCAGGTCGGAGTCCCGACGATACCCGCGTCAGCGCTCGAGCAGATCAGGGTCCCGACGACCTTGATCTGGGGTCGACACGACGTCGGGATGCGACTGCGCATCGCCGAGGACGCCCACGCCCGATACGGATGGCCGTTGAAAGTCATCGACGACGCAGCCAATGACCCCATCCTCGAGCAGCCCGAAGCATTCGTGGAGGCATTGCAGCACGCGCTCGACGGGCAGGTCACTGAGACGCGCCGATGAACTACAAGCTTGCCTATCAGCTCGGCTTCCACCCCTGGGAGGACGCCGAACACCATGCGCCGTTCGTCGAGAAGATCGGTGACCTGTTCGATCGCGAGGAGGCCGGACGCGAGGCGCCATGCGGGCGAGCACTCGATGTCGGCACGGGAAGCGGGATCTGGGCGATCCAGCTGGCACAGCGCGGCTGGCAGGTCACCGGGATCGACCTCGTCGAGAAGGCCCTGCGACGCGCCCGCGACCGAGTGTCGGAAGCCGGTGTCGACGTCCGGCTGGTGAGCGGAGACGTGACGGCGCTGCGCGCCGCGAGCGTCGGCACGGGCTTCCGACTGGTGCTCGACACAGGGACGTTCCACGGGCTCACGGCCGAACAGCGTACGGCGATGGGCCAAGAGGTCAGCGCCGTCGCAGCACCGAACGCAACCATCCTCATGATCGCATGGTCCAAGCGTCATCGACCACTCATACGAGGGGTGGGCCAGAGCGATATCGAGGCCGCCTTCCCCGGCTGGACGGTGACCGAGGCCGGAGCCTCTGGCTTCCAGGCACCCAAGCCTCTCGACCTGCTCTTGAGACCCGACGAGCACTGGTACCGACTGCATCGGCAATGAGTCGGCGGGCTGCGGACAATGTTGAAGTCGGCGCGCTCCGGATCGGCTATCAGCGGACGGGCGGCGGGCCACCGCTCGTGCTCCTGGACGGCCTGCTCACGGACAGTCGGCAGTGGCGGCGGCAGATCGACGGCCTGTGTGACCAGTTCTCGGTGGTGGCGTGGGTCGCACCGGGCTGCGGAGCATCAACCGATCCATCCGAGCAGTACCGCATGGCCGACTACGCCGACTGCCTCGCCGCATTCATCGAGGCACTCGAACTCGACCGACCCCACGTCCTCAGTCTGTCGCTCGGAGGCGCGCTCGCGCTGGAGCTCTACCGGCGAGACCCGCGGATCCCGAGAACCCTGGTGCTCGCATCAGCCTACCGGGCTGAGCCGGGTCGCTTACCGCTCAGGACACCGAACAGCGCGCCTGCAGCAGGCACTGCGCGAGGCCGAGCAGCCCCCCGAACGGTTCGTGCCCACATGGATTCCCGCACTGCTCACTCCATCTGCACCGAGCGACCTGATCCACGAGATCACGGCCATCATGTCCGAGTTCCACCCAGTCGGCCTCCGATGTATGGCGCACTCACTGGCCGAGTCGGATCTCCGCGACGTAGTGCCGCACATCGACGTGCCGACGCTGCTCCTGCACGGCGACACAGACGTGCGTAGCCCGCTCTCGGTGGCGCAGGATCTCCACGCGCGCGGATCACCAACTCACAACTCGTCGGTCATCCCCGGGGTTGGCCACCTCGGCAACGTCCAGGCGCCGGGTCGCTTCAACGCTGCGGCTCGCGCCTTCCTTCGATCAGCTCGAGCGCAGCCGCCGTAGACGTATGCGCTGGCGCCTTGGATCTCTTGGGAGGATCCCAAGGCGTCAACGGGCAGCGCCGCGGCCCATCCCAAACTGCGATCGTCTCGCGTCCACATGTATGAACGCGGGACGTGCCTACCTCGACGCGCGGCACGGGACATGCGGCCACGCTTTCCGCATAACCAAGCGGCTTCCCGAGGCATGGAGCTAAGGGGATTCGAACCCCTGACCTCCTGGGTGCGATCCAGGCGCTCTCCCAACTGAGCTATAGCCCCGCGAACGCTCAGTATATCGAGCGTCAGGCCAGGTCTGGGCCGGGCAGGACGGGCGCTTCGGCCGCCCCAAGCTGCGTCCGCAGCACCCGGATGTCGGGCACTGCCGACAGCAGGCGCCGCACCCGCGACAGCACGAACGCGGCCGGGATCCACTCCTCCGTGCTGCTCGTCCGGTAGGCCAGCCGCAGCACGCCGTCGCCGTCGATCACGAACACGCCGGCGTCCGCGGCCCGGCGCCCGCAGGGCACGCCCAGCGCCGCGAAGCAGGTGCCGCCCGGGTCGCGCAGCCAGTCGGCGACGCGCACTGCCTTTGCCTGCTCGCCCAGCCGTGACCGGCTCTTCGACACCACCACCAGACGCGTACCGGCCGGCAGTCCTTCGGCCAGCTCGCGCAGCATCGCGACCCGCTCCTCGTCTCCGCCTGCTCGCCCGGCCAGCACCAGCACGGCCGCTCCGTTCGCGGTCAGCTCGCCCGGCGCCACCTTCGCGCCGTCGCAATCACGCAGCTCGAACGCGGCCACGGCGGCGTCCAGCTCGCCGCCGGCGGGCACCTCCGCCGCGGCCACCTGCAGCATTTCGCCGGCGCCGCCACCCCGCCCGACCAGGCAGACCCCGGCCAACAGCCCGCTGGTCACGCAGCCCAGCGCCACGATCCGTAGGCTGGTGCCGCTTGTGAACCGGTCCGCCACCAACGGCGCCACCGCGAGGCCGATGATCATGCCGACGGTCTGCACCGAGTTGACCACGGCGAACACGCCGCTGCGCACGCTGCGCTGCGTGTTCAGCTGGATCAGGCTGTCTCGCACCACCTCCGTGATGCCGTCCGCCGCGCCGAACAGGAACAGCGCCAGGTAGGCGATCGGCACCGTCGTCGCGTAGGACAACACGAACGCGGCTGCGCCGGATGCCATGAACGCCAGACCCACCGAGCGCCGCGCCACGCTCTGGCTTCGCATGTAGCCGGTCAGGATCTCGCTGCAGACGTAGCCCGCGCTGATCACCGCCAGGATGTAGCCATAGGCATGGCGATTGCCGAGCTGCTGGTCGAAGGCACGTGACACGTCGGAGTTCATGATCCCGATCGCGAGCGTCACCAGCGTGAAGGACGCCGCCAGCCCGAACACCACCCGGTTCAGTAGGATCGCGCGCATCAACTCGCGGCGCGACACCCGCGAGCCGGGCGCAGCCCGCGGCTGCGACTCCGGTCCTCCCCGCCTGGCAAACCGCCGGTACAGAATCGCGGCCACGCAGAAGGTGGCCAGGTCGACCGCCAGCGCCACCTGGATGCTGAACTCCGCCACCGCGAACCCGCCGACGAGCGCGCCCACCACCGACGTCAGGCTGCGCGCCATCTGGTGGATCGCGTTGCCGGCCTGCAGCTGCTCGGCGGGCAGCACGTCGGGTATCAGACCCTGCGCGGTGGGGCTGGTCGCAGACGACAACATCGCCGAAACCGCCCCCAGCAGCACCACGGGCCAGATCTGGCCGGCGGCGGCAAACGGGATCATCGCCAGCGTGCAGCCGCCCCGCATCGTCTCCACGACCGACAACGCCTTGAAGCCGGGGATGCGATCGAGCATCGGCGCCGAGATGATGCCTCCCAGCGCGTAGCCGACCATCCGCGTCGCCAGGAACGCGCTGACGAGACCAACGGAGCGAGTGCTCTCGTAGATCCAGGTCACGCATGCTGCCTGGGTCAGCCAGTCGCCCACGCTCGACACCAGCCGCCCGGCGACCACCCGCCGGAACGCGACCGAGCGCAGCGGCTTCAGCACCTGCATCGTACTGGTGCCCGTGGCGGGTGTGCACGCCCGGTACACGAACGCGACCATGCCGATCACCATCATCACGTCGCCGATCGACAGCACGCTCGCCAGCGGCACCTGGGTCGGCACCGCGAAGATGTCGCTCAGCCAGCGCAGGTGCGTGTCCGCGTTGGCGAGCACGTTGTTGTCGGAGATGCCCTCGCTGTTGAACACCGACAGCGACTTGCCGGCGGCCCGCCACGCGTCGCCCGAGACCGGCATGCGCCCGCCGTTGCTGAAGATCACGGCCACGTTCGAGAGCAGCCCGAAGCCAACCAACCAGAACGCCGGCACGCGCACGTTCACCAGCAGGAAGCAGATCAGCAGCAGGTAGCTGATCACGTGCAGCGGCGCGTCCCACGCGGCCGGGACGTGCGCGTTCAGCGACGTGTAGATTGCGATCTGGATCGCCAGCGCGGCGAACACCAGCAGCGACCCCCGGAAGCGCACGTCCGCGAGCCGTGCCGGGTTCGCGCCCAGCGCCCACGCCACCGCCAGGCCCAGCACGAACGCGAGGCCGACGACCACGTCAGCCCGCCTTGCGCGAGCCGTAGGTGTAGCTCGCGACGAGCTGCGACAGCTGCCGGTCGGAGGCCGTCTCGCCCTGCGACGGCGTGCGGATCACCGCCTCCACCCGATCCGCGCGGCGCGGCACAGGCAGATCCGCGAGCACATCCTGGATGCGGCGGCAGACGGCTTCCACCTGCGAGGGCTCGGTGACACCGATCACGATGCCGAAGCGATCCTCCGACAACAGCGACAGCAGGTCGGCCTCGCGCAGCAGCGCATCCAGGCGCACCCGTGCCTCCGACACCACGCGCTCGGCCGAGAGCTGGCCGGCCCCCGCGCGGACGTTTTCGAATGCGTTCAGCTCGACCACGATCACCGCCGGCTGCCATGGCCCGCTGGTGCGGCGCTGGTCGCCCGCGAGCCGCAGGGGCTCCGGCGGCGGCTCCTCCGCGACGTCAGCCCGCATGTGATCGGCGACCACGCGCACCAGCTGCGACTCCAGCCGCGACAGCGGGCGCTCGCTTCCGATCGCCAGCCGCAGCGGATCGCTGCCGTCGGTGATCTCGATCCAGGTACCGGACGCCAGCCGGCCGCTGCACCCACGGACGCCCGGCCGCAGCGCCCGCGTGCACAGCTCGCGCAGCGGCTCGCCGCCGATCGGCGCGCCCGGCAGCGCCTCGTACTCAAACAGCTGCGGCTGGAACCGCAGCCACACGGCCCAGCAGGGCAGGCCGGCCGCCCTCAACGCCGCTGCCGGCGAGCCCCCATCCTCTACCACGGCCAGCGCGGCGGCGGTCCGCCGCCGCTCCGAGACGCCGGCGATCAACGCCCACGCCGATGCCAGCACCGCCCCGGACGCAAGCATCGGTGCCGGCCACGACGGCAGCCCCGGCACGCCGAATGCCACCAGCGCCAGCGCCGCCAGCGTCACCGTGACGGCACCGGGGCTGGCAAGGGCCGCCATGTCCGGCCAGGGCACCGTCGTCATCCTCGAGAACTCGTCGCGCAGCGCGTTCACCTGCGATCGGCCCATCACCTCGTTCGGGTCGCGGCCTTCGATCATGGCTGCGAACGCCGTCGCCACCAGCGGGTGGAACTGGCTGCCGGCCTTGTCACGAAGCTCGGCAACCGCCTCCTGGGGCGTCAGAGCCGGGCGGTACGCCCGCTTCGAGGTCATCGCGTCGTAGCTGTCGGCCGCGATCAGCACGTGCGCCTCGACCGGAATCTCGCTCTGCGACACCGCGTAGTAGCCGCGACCGTCGTAGCGTTCGTGATGCAGCTCGGCGTAGAGCGAGATCTGCTCGGCGAAGCCGAACGGCGACAGCAGCCGCGCAGACAGCCGCGGGTGGCTGCGGATCGCGCGCATCTCCTGGTCGGTCAGCCGGCCCTCCTTGGACAACGTGGCGACGTCGATCGCGACCTTGCCGAGGTCGTGGAGGCGGGCGGCATCGACCAGGCGGCGGGACTCACGATCCGGCAGCCCGATCGCGCCGGTGAAGCGGTCGACCAGCGCGGCCACCCGCTCGGAGTGCTGGGTGGTGAGCGGGTCGCGCTCGTCGACCACCGCGGCCAGTGCGTCCAGCGCGTCCTTGGTCTCGCTCTTCAGGCGCTCGTAGCTGGCCTGTGCCTTGTAGAGCGCGGCCAACAGCGGCACCAGGAAGGGCAGCATCGCCCAGCGCTCGCGGTTGTATCCATAGGCCAGCAGCACGCCCAGGCAGCCCTCGCCGATGCTCTGGCCGAACGAGTCGCGCAGGTTGTCGCGGAGCGCTCGGCGGAACGAGGCGTGCATCATCGAGACGGCACCCGAGAAGATCGCCTCGTTGACGACCAGGCGCGTTGCCACCAGCGCCACCAGCGGCAGCACCTTGGAGGGCACGACCGTGCCGACCGTGCCGCCAGTTGCCTCGTAGGCGAGGCCGGCCGTCCAGGCGGCCGTGCCGAACATGGCGGAGTTGAGCAGGATGAAGTGGGTGCGGCGGGAGCGGATGCCATCCACCAGCACGACCGCAACGGCCGCGATCGTTGCCGCGGCAACCGGGCCGAACAGAACGGCGGCGGCCAGGTGCGCGACCGCCGAGAAGCCGATCGTGTTGTCCTGCTTGCGCACGCCGATCGCCTCCACGGCGATGGCCAGGCCGAGCAGCGGCGCCAGCTGCGTGGGGTGCAGGCTGCCGAGCGCACCGGTCATGAGCGCAGCGAGCAGGCCCAGCCAGAAGAGGGACGAGATCGCGTAGATGTAGGTGCGGAGCGAGCGGTTCACGGGACGATTTGGGGAGTGCGGGACCAGAGGTGCACGTGCACAGCACATATCGGCAGCCGCGGGCGGCTACCCAAGCCGTAAACGCGCCCGGAAACGCCGACGAGGCCCAGCCATTTCAGGATGAGCCTCGCCGGAGCATTCGAGCTACTAGTTACCGAACTTGTGACCTGCCCCCGATGCCACCACGAAGGCGGCGAGCAGAGCCAGCAAGTATGCCGACCTTGTGAGTCGGTTTTTCATGTACATCTCCTTGGGGGAGGGGTACACCGCACCTCTCATATGGGGGTACGGGCGGCCCTCGGTGCCACACCCTTTCGGGTATGACCAACCCCAGACTGACGTAACTGGTGAAGCTGGAAACGTCGGTTCTATGCCAGCGTCAGCACGGTCGTGCGGCTGCCGTCCGCACGCTCGAGCGTGACCCAGCACTTCGTCCACGGCATGTCCCTGGGGATGGTGGTGTTCGCCACCACGCTGCCGCTCCCCGACGTATCGAACGCGACCAGCCCGGTCGGCTCGCTCGACCCATCCTGCATCCACAGCTCGTAGTAGCCGCCCTTGGGGGCAGGCGGCAGGCCGCTCACGTGCATCTGGACGTCGCGCACCGGGCCGCCGGACGAGCCGATGTCGACGACGGCGCTGGCGGATGCGACGCGGCCGGCCCCCTGCAGGTTCACGGAGCGATCGACGTGGAAGCTGCTGCCGCCCACGCCGATCACCAGCGCGGCTGCTGCCGAGGCGGTGAGGACGGCAGCGGCCAGCACCAGCCGACCGACCCGGCTGCTGGGCCGCACGACCGACCGGATGTTGACCACGTCGGGCGGACCGAGCGCCTCGGCGCGAGCGATCGCGTGCAGGTGGGCGGGCGGGGTCGGAGGCGCACCCGCCTCGCGCAGCCGGTCCTCGATCTCGCTGATGTATCGCTCGTCGCTCATGACACCACCCGTTCGTCGGCAAGCCGCTCGGCAAGTCGCGCGAGTCCGCTGCGGGTGCGCGTCTTGACAGTCCCCAGCGGGAGCGACAGGCGCTCTGCCACCTCGCTCTGGGACAGGCCGCTGAAGTATGCCAACTCGATCACCTCGCGCTCCCGCTCCGGGAGCGAATCGACGGCGGCGTGCACCTTGAACGCCTCCAGGCCGGCCGCGGTCCGCTCCTCGGGACCGAGGCCGGGATCGGCCTGGTCGGGGAGGTCGCCGACGGCCACGGGAGTGCGTGCCCGCAGGGCATCGGCGGCCGCATTGCGTGAGATTGCGAACATCCAGCCGGCACCGGAGCCGCGCTCGCGGCGGTAGCCGCGGGCCGCCCGCCAGACCGAGGCAAACGCCTCCTGCACCACGTCCTCGCTGCGGCCGGGATCGCCCACCATGCGACGCACGACCGCGTACACGGCGCGCGAGTAGCGGCGGTAGAGCACCTCGAAAGCCTCTCCGTCACGTCGTTCCGCAACCAGTTCCAGCAGATCCTCGTCGCTCAGAGCGGACAGGTCCACGGCAACCAGCCTAGCCGCAACGGGAACCGCGGCGCTGAGCGGTAGTCCTCTGGTGGCAACATAGGTCACGTAAGGGAGTACGCACGTGCCAGGCGCTCGGTTTTGCGATGGTTGATGCGGACCCGGACGGCGCCGCCAGACGGGCGGGGCCTACGCCCTCACCTGAGTCGCAGCGCGGCGTCGTCCCAGAACGCCGCGGAGCATGGCAGGTGGACGACGCCGCCCTGAGCCGCGAGATGCTTCCCGGCCGGACCACGGGCCCGGACGAACCGGCAAGGCCGGTGCGTCGCTGCGATCCGAGGAGCCGGGCAGGGGAGCACGTGTTCACAGCATGCGGCCCTGGGGCGCGCCGTGCGATCCCCCGAAAGCGTGGACCGAAGCCCGATCGCTCAGGGAAAGTCGCTGCCCACGTGCGCGTCGTCGGGCAGCATCTGCAGCCCGGCACCGACCAGGTCGCGGATGCTGACGATGCCCACCAGCCGGCCGTCGTCGACCACGGGGATGTGGCGGAACCGGCGCTCGCTCATGATCTGCGCGGCCTCGCTGGGGGCGTGGTCAGATGGCAACGTCATCGGGTCGGGGGTCATGTAGGTCTGCACCAGACCGTCGTCGGGCTGCTCGCCGTCGGCGACCGCGCGCAGCAGGTCGCGCTCGGTGAAGATGCCCGCGATGCGGCCCCCGTCCACCACCACGGCGGCGCCCACGTTGCGGCCACGCATGACCCGCGCCGCCTCCCGGAGCGATATCTCCGCCGGGACCGTCAGCACGTCGTCGCTGGTCATGAAGTCGCGCAACGTCACTCCCATGAAGCCGTCCTCCCTACTCGGTGGTCGCGTCGCGCAGGCGCATCTCGAGCAGCAGCTCGGCGTCGAGGGCATCCGCGATCCGCATCAACGTGTCAAGCTTGGGCGGCCGGCCGCCACGCTCGAGGCGGGCGATCGCCGACTGCGTGGTGCCGCACAGGATCGCGAGCTCCTGCTGGCTCATCCCCCGCTCCTGCCGGTTGCGGGCCACCATGCGCCCGACGTCCGCGAAGCGGCGCTCGTGATCGCGGCCGATCGCCTCCGATCGCTTGCGGATCCCGTCTCGCATCCGCTCGAGCGTCTGGGCGGTGAGTCGCTGCCGCTGGGCGTGGGGCTGGCTCGACATGTCTCGTAGTCTATCGCACGTGCGCTATCGCGCCAGCGCCATTCGTGTTCCGTATCCTGCCGTGATCAGCCGCCCCGCCGTCATCGTCAAGATCGGATCGAGCACCCTGGTCGATGCCAGGGCGCGCGCCCGCCCGCGCGTGTTCGCCCAGGTCGCCGCCGACGTGGCGGCACTGACCGGCGCCGGCACACCGGTGGTGCTGGTCAGCTCCGGCGCGATCGCGATGGGCCTGGGCTCGCTCGGGCGCGAGCAGCGGTCGCGGCGCCTGCCCGAGCTGCAGGCGGCGTCGGCGATCGGCCAGTCGCTGCTGCTGCGCCGCTGGGAGGCGGCGCTCGGCCGCAAAGGCCTGCGCTGCGCCCAGGTGCTGCTGACGGTCGGCGACATCCACCGCCGCGACGGCTACCTGAACGCACGACGCACGCTGGAGACGCTGCTGCGCTGGGGAAGGGTGCCGGTCGTCAACGAGAACGACTCGACCGCCACCGACGAGATCACCTTCGGCGACAACGACGCGCTGGCAGCTCAGGTGGCGGTGCTGCTGAAGGCGCGACTGCTGGTGCTGCTGACCGATATCGACGGCCTGCACGACCGCGATCCGCGGCGCCCCGACGCGGTGCCGATCGCCGAGGTCGACGACCACCGGCTGCTGGAACGGCTCGAGCTGGACAGCGGCCGCAGTTCGTGGGGGTCGGGCGGGATGCGCTCGAAGCTGGTCGCGGCCGAGATGGCCAGCACCGGCGGCGTGGCGGCCGTGATCGCCTCCGGCCACCGGCCCGGCGCGCTGGCGGCAGCGGCGGCCGGCGCCGCCGGCGGCACCCGCTTCAAGCCCGACCCGCGCCCGCTCTCCGCCTACAAGCTGTGGGTACGCTACGGCAAGCCGGTGCACGGGCGGCTCGAGGTGGACGCCGGCGCCAGGCGCGCCGTTGTCGGGAACGGCACCAGCCTGCTGGCGGTCGGCCTGCTGGCGGTGGAGGGCACGTTCGCGGCCGGCGATGCGGTGCACATCTGCCGGTCGGGCGAGCCATTCGCGGTGGGCATCTCGCGCTACGCGGCGGCCGACCTGCGGCAGCTGGTGGGCACACGTGGGGTCGATGAAGCGGTGCACCGCGATAACCTTGTGGTGCTGTGAGCAGCACCATCACATCACAGGGAGTGGCTGCGCGGGCGCGCGAGGCGGCCCGTGCCCTCGCACCGCTCGGCCGCGCCGAGAAGGACCAGGCGCTGGCGGCGGTGGCTGCTGCGATCGGGGAGCGGCGCGAGCAGCTGGTCGCGGCCAACCGGCTCGACCTGGCGGCGGCCGATGGCGAGCGCCCGGCGATCCGCGACCGGCTGACCCTGGACGACGCCCGCACCGATGCACTGTCCGCCGCCGTCCTCGACATCGCCGCGCTGCCCGACCCGTCCGGCGCGGTGCTGCGCACCCAGACGCTGGAGAACGGCCTGCGCCTGACCAAGCTGCGCGTGCCGCTGGGCGTCGTCCTGATCGTCTACGAGGCCCGGCCGAACGTGACCGTGGACGCGGCCATGCTGTGCCTGAAGGCAGGCAACGCCTGCATCCTGCGCGGCTCGCGGCTGGCCGAGCACACCAACCGGGCGCTGGCCGAGCTGATGCGCGAGACGCTGTCCGCAGCCGGGCTGCCGGCCGACGCCGTGCAGCTGCTGGGCAGCGACCGCGCCGAGCTGAACAGCCTGCTGGCTGATCCCACCGCGGCCGACGTGGTGATCCCCCGCGGCGGTGAGGAGCTGAAGAAGTTCCTGTTGGAGACGTCGCGGATCCCGGTGCTGGCTGCGGCCGGCGGCAACTGCCACGTCTACATCGACGCGGCGGCCGACCCGGCCAGGGCGATCGCCATCACGGTCAACGCCAAGGTGCAGCGGCCGGGCGTGTGCAACGCCGCCGAGACGGTGCTGGTGCACCGCGACCAGGAGCAGCTGGTCGGCCCGCTGACCGAGGCGCTGGCGGCGGAGGGCGTCGAGGTGCTCGATGGTGAGGCCGCCTGGGCGACCGAGTTCCTCGACATGAAGATCGCCCTGCGGGTGGTCGACGATCTCGGTCAGGCGCTGGAGCACATCGACCGCTACGGCACCGGACACTCCGAGGCGATCGTGACCGAGGACGCCGTCGCCGCCGAGCGCTTCACGCGTGAGGTCGACGCGGCCGCCGTCTACGTGAACGCGTCCACCCGCTTCACCGACGGCGCGGTGTACGGCATGGGCGCCGAGATCGGCATCTCCACCAGCCGGCTGCACGCGCGCGGGCCGCTGGGGCTGGAGGAGCTCACCACCACCAAGTACGTCGTGGTCGGCGACGGTCAGATCCGACTCTGAGCGACGCAACCCGTGCGGGCAACCGGCCGTCTTACGCCACAATGCGGCGTGCGGTAATCACCGGCCTGGGTGCGGTCACACCGGTCGGCAACGACGTCCCCACCACCTGGGCGAACCTGGTGGCTGGCGTCAGCGGCGTCGAGGTGATCGGCAACTTCGACGCCAGCGAGTATCCCGTCAACATCGCGGCGCAGGTGAAGGGCTTCGACCCGACGCTGGCGATGTCGGTCAAGGAGGCGCGCAAGACCGGCCCGAACGTGCACTTCGGGGTGGGCGCGGCGATCGAGGCGGCGCGCGACTCGGGGCTCGAGGACATCGACCCGTCGCGGGCCGGGGTGATCATCGGCAGCGCCGTGGGCGGGCTACCGCAGGTGCTCGAGCAGCAGAAAGTGCTCGAGGAGCGCGGCCGCGAGCGGGTGTCGCCGCACTGGCTGCCGAACATGCTGGTCGATACGACCACCAGCCACGTCGCCACGCAGCTGGGCTGGCGTGGCGCCAACTACGCGATCGTGTCGGCGTGTGCGAGCGGGACGCATACGATCGGGGATGCCGCGGAGGTGGTCAAGCGCGGCCAGGCGGACGCAATCCTGGCCGGCGGCACCGAGTCGGCGATCGTGCCGCTGATCCTGGCCGGGTTCTGCTCGATGCGGGCGCTGGCAGACGGGCGCGACGACCCGGCCGCCGCCTCACGGCCGTTCGACGCGACCCGGTCGGGCTTCGTGATGGCCGAGGGCGCGGCCGTGGTGATGGTGGAGGAGCTCGAGCACGCGCTGCGGCGCGACGCGAAGATCTACTGCGAGGTGGCCGGCTACGGCGCCTCCAACGACGCATACCACGTGGCCACGCCGCATCCCGAGTCGGTGGGCGTGATCGAGATGATGCGGGCGGCGCTGGCCAGCTCCGGGGTGGCGCCGGAGGAGGTCGACTACATCAACGCGCACGGCACCAGCACGCCCTACAACGACTCGGCCGAGACGCTCGCGATCAAGACGGTGTTCGGAGGCCACGCCTATGAGATGGCCGTGTCGTCGATCAAGTCGATGATCGGCCACCTGTTCGGGGCGGCCGGCGCGATCGAGGCACTGGCCTCGGCCCTCACGATCCACCATGGGGTGATCCCGCCCACGATCAACTACCGCACGCCCGATCCGGAGTGCGACCTCGACTACGTGCCGAACGAGGCGCGGGATGCGGACGTGCGGGTGGTGCTGTCGAACTCCATGGGCCTGGGCGGCCACAACGGCTGTGTGATCCTGAAGAAGTACGAGCCCTGAGGCGAGGCTAGCCCAACCCCGCGGCCCGCTTGCCGTTGCTGATCCGCAGGTCCATCACCCGGTCGATCAGCCCGTACTCCTTGGCTTGCTCGGCGTCCATGAAGTTGTCGCGCTGGGTGTCCTCGTGGATCCGCTCCGGCGTGTGGCCGGTGTCCGACGCCAGCATCTCCTCCATCCGCTTCTGCAGCGACAGGATCTCGCGGGCCCGGATCTCGACGTCGGTGGCCTGGCCCTCGAAGCCCGAGGTGTGGCCCTGGTGGATCATGATCTTCGAGTTGGGCAGCGCGATCCGCTTGCCCTTGGCGCCGCCCGCCAGCAGGATTGCGCCCATCGACATGGCCATCCCGAAGCAGATCGTCTGCACGTCGGAGCGCACGTAGCGCATGGTGTCGTAGATGGCCAGCCCGGCGTACACGTCGCCGCCGGGCGAGTTGATGTACAGGCTGATGTCCTTCTCCGGCTCGTCGGACTCGAGGTGGATCATCTGGGCCACGATCAGGTTCGCCACCTCCGGCGTGACCGCGGTGCCCAGGAAGATGATGCGGTCGTTCAAGAGCCGCGAGTAGATGTCGAACGAGCGCTCGCCGCGGCCGGTCTGTTCGATCACCATGGGAATTACGGGCGACATCGCGTGCCTCCTGTATAGTGCAACCAATGAGTTGCGGATGCTAGCCTGGCTGCCACAGATTCGCAACCTTTAGGTTGCACGTCGAGGAGGAGCGATGTCGGACGAAGGCACGGTCGAACGAGAGATCACGGTCCCGGTCGACCCCGAGCGGGCCTGGGAGCTGGTGACCGAGCCCGAGCACCTCGAGCAGTGGTTCGCGGAACGGGTCGAGCTCGACCCCACCCCCGGCGCGGCGGTGCGCGTGGTCGGCGACGACGGCGGCGAGCGCCACGGCGTGGTCGAGGAGGTCGACGCGCCGCGACGGCTGCGCTTCGTCTGGTACGCCCCGCCCGACGGCCCGCCCTCGACGGTCGAGATCGAGGTCACGCCCGAGCACGACGGATCGCGGATCTCGGTGATCGAGCGCGAGCTGATCACGGTCGACGCCTTCTCCGACCTGCTGACGGGGCCCTCCCACCGCACCGACCTGCAGGCGCTGGCGGCGGCATGAGCGACGCCATCGGCGCCACCTTCTCGGCGCTGGCCGATCCCAGCCGACGGCGCATGCTGGGGCTGCTGGGCGGAACCGGCGCGACCGCCACCCAGCTGGCCCGCGAGCTGCCGATCAGCCGGCAGGCCGTGGCCAAGCACCTGTCGCAGCTCGCGGCCGCCGGCCTGGTGGCCTCGCGCCGCGAGGGGCGCGAGACCCGCTACACGGTCACGCCCGAGCCGCTCGAGCAGGCGGTGGCATGGATCGTCCAGGCGGGCGGCGAGTGGGACGACCGTCTCGCCCGGCTGGGCACGTACGTGGCCGCCGATCGCGGCTGACACCGGTATCCTGTCCAGCACCATGTCCGCGATCCGCCAGGCCGAGCCCGTCCTGTCCGCGACCGACGCGTCGCAGGCCGGCCTCGACCGCGAGCGCCTGCTGGGCCTTTACCGCGACATGCTGGCCACGCGCACGATCGAGGAGCGGGGCAACCTGCTGTTCAAGGCCGGCCGGCTGCCCGGCAGCTACTACACGGGCCGCGGCAACGAGGCGGCGTCGGTGGGCGTCGCCAGCGCGCTGGGCGAGGACGATGTGGCGTCGCCGCTGCACCGCAACATGGGCGTGCACGTCGTCCGCGGCGTCGACCCGGCCGCGCTGTTCTGCCAGTACATGGGCCGCTCCGGCGGCGCCACCGGCGGTCGCGACTCGAACCTGCGCACGAACGACTTCTCGCCCGGGGTGGGCCTGCTGGCCGGCGTCAGCCACCTGCCGGCCATGATCCCCGTCATCACCGGCATGGCGCTGGCGTTCCAGCTGCGCCGCGAGCCGCGGGTCGCGGTCGGCTGGTGCGGCGACGGCGCCGCCGCCCGCGGCGACATGCACGAGTCGATGAACCTGGCCGGCGTGCGGGACCTGCCGATCGTCTACATCATCGACAACAACCAGTACGCCTACTCGACGCCCAACTCGCTGTCCTTCGCGTGCGAGCACCTCGCCGACCGCGGGCCCGCCTACGGCTTCGAGGGCATCGTCGTCGACGGCACCGACGTGCTGACCGTCTACCGCGAGGCGGCCCGCGCGATCGAGAAGGCACGCGCCGGCGGCGGCCCCACGCTGCTGGAGCTGATCACGCTGCGAATGGAGGGCCATGCCGTCCACGACGACGCCGCGTACGTCCCCAGGAGCCTGCTCGAGGAGTTCACGGCCCGCGACCCGGTCGACCGCTACCGGGCGTGGCTGCAGGTGAACCAGGAGCTGACCGACGAGGAGCAGGCCGCGATCGAGGCCGAGGTGCGCGCCACCATCGAGAAGGGCGTGGCCGACGCCGAGGCCAGCCCGCTGCCGGATCCGGACACAGTGCTGGACGGCGTCTACGCGGTATCGTCCCAGGAATGAGCGACTTCCCGTTTCCCATGTTCGGCGGTGGCGACCCCGAGGAGATCCAGCGGCAGCTGGCCGGCTTCATGGAGCAGGCCCAGCAGCAGCAGAAGGTGGCGTTCGCGGATCAGGCGATCAACCTGGCGGTCGGCATGACGGTGGCCGCGATCGGCCGGCTGGAGCTGAGCGGCGATCCTGACCAGCAGGCAATGCAGGTGCGAGACGCGATCCGGCTGCTGTTCCCCGAGGCGGTCACGCTGGTCAGCGAAGCCCGCCAGGGCCTCGCTTAACTCCGCGCTGATCTCGTTCCTCGAAGATCGGGGCACGGTTAGATCCCCCATAGGGGGATAGCCCGGAGGCACCCTTCCGGACGATAAAGAGCGGGAGGCGCCTGCCCGATTCAGTTCGCTACTCATCGGTTTTTATCGCGGGTGGCCGTCTCCGAACGCAAGCTTGGAGGAGACCAAGACCATGAACCACCCAGAGGCACCGGCTCTCGAGGAACGCGGGCAGACCATGGCGGAGTACGCGGTCGTTCTGACCGTGATCACGATCTCCATCGTCGCCACGCTCGCGCTGCTCACGTCGTCGATCACGAACTTGCTGAACCAGCTGATCCCGCTGATCTAGCGGGCGGCAGCAGCGCCCGAACCTCGGGCGAAGTCAGCTCCATCCACGACCCGGCGTGCCACGCCGGGTCGTGGTATTTCTGGGCAGCGAGCGCCGCGGCGCGCTCCGCACGGCCGGCATCGAGTGGCTCCGGCCGCGCATCGAAGGCGGCGATCAGCGCCGCCTCCCAGCCGTCGCCGCCGACGTTTTGGACGTGGTCGGGGCGGCTCGGCGCCGGCCGCGGCGAGCCGCCCAGATCGCCGCCGCGGGGGCCGGCCAGGCAGGCCCGCAGCGATTCCAGGTCGGCATCGATCAGGAGCGTTCCGTGCACCAGCACGCCGCCGCGTCCGTGGTGTGCAGCGATGCCGGTGACCTTGCGTCCACCCACCCGCACGGTGCGCTCGTCGCGCTCCGCGTCGACCCCCTGCGCGTGGCACGCGCGCACGATGCCGTCGAGCAGCGGCGCATACATCCCGGGCACGTCCAGCTGTGACCAGGGGTGGCCGGGCGGCGCCGCCAGCGCGATGCAGAGCGTGCCCCGGTCGAGGTAGACCGCGCCGCCGCCCGTGAAGCGCCGCCACACCCCCACCCCACGGCCGGCGCACGCGGCCGCGTCGACCTCCCAGTCGGCGCGCTGAAAGCGGCCGATCACGACCGCCGGGCGGGTGCGCCACAGCAGCAGCGTGGCAGCGCCGAGATCGCGCCCGAGCGTCTCGTCGTGGGCGAGCGCCAGCGCCGGCTCCAGCAGGCCGGCGTCGACGGCCCGCACGGCTTCGCTCACGCGCGGGCTGCGCCGGTGGTGCGGACGCCCGCGCGCTGCAGCCGCATTCCCGCCGATGGCTGCGCCGACGTGGGCAGCTCGACGACGTCCGGCAGCCGCCGCTCGAGCTCGGCGACGCGGGCCGCCAGGTCGGCAGGGTCGCCCAGCTCGGCCGCCTCGGCCGAGGCATCGGAGATGCGCTGGCGCGCCCGGTGGCGCTCGTGCTCGGCCATGGCGATCGCCTCGTCGGCCAGGTCGAGCATGTCCAGCGCGTCACGCCGGCCCGCCTCGGGGCGGCCGTCGTCGCGCACCGGCGGCGGCGTCGGCAGCGGGAACGGTGCGGCCAGGATCGCGTCGGCCAGCGCCTCGCGCTGCGTGCAGAGCCGGTCGAGCACGTCGCGCGTCTCCAGCCGCGCCGACTCCACCTGCTGGCGGGCGCGGTCGATGTCGGCCCGGTAGTCGGCGGGGTCGGCGCCCGAAGCATCCGCCAGCTGCGACAGCTCCACCGCCCGCTGCCAGATCGAGACCAGCGGCCCCTGGGCGACCCACTGCTGCTCCAGCTCGCGGGCCAGAAGCTCGATCGGCGGGCGCCGCGCGGCGATGGCGGCGGCCACCTCCGGGGCGGCCACCGCGATCGCCGATTCGTGCGCGATCTCGTGCTGGAGCGACTCCATACGGGCCTGGGCCGCGCGCGCTTCCACCAGCTCGTCGGCCACCTCGAGCAATCGGTCGAGCTCCTTCGATCTCACGCCCGGCAGCTTACCCGGCGCCGGGCCACTACTCTGGACCCCGTGGAGGCATACGACGTCGTGATCGCGGGCGGAGGTCCGGCCGGCCTGGCGATGGCAGCACCGCTGGCCGGGGCCGGCCTGGCGGTACTGGTGTGCGAGCGAAACGCGGAGATCGGCCTGCCGGTGAGGACGTCTGGCGGATCGTGGCCGGAAGACCTGCGGGCGCTGGGCCTGCCCGACCGGCTGTGGCACCCGATCTCGCGCCTGTCGTTCGAGTCGCAGCACAGCCGCTGCACGATCGACTGGGGCGGCCCGGTCGGCTGCTCACTCGACGTGACCGCGACCTGGCGGCATCTGGCGGATCTCGCCGCCGCGGCCGGCGCGACGATCGAGAACGGGACGCTGGTGCGGCTGGAGCGGACGGGAGCGCTCACGCTCCGGCACGGCGGCGAGTCGCGGCACGTGCGCTGCCGGCTGGCGGTCGACGCGACCGGCACCAACGCGCTGCTGGCGCGGCAATCGCGGGTGCACGAGGGGTTCCGGCGGGTCGGGGTGGGATACGAGCAGGAGCTGTCGGCACCGGCGTTCGGTCAGGACGAGGCGGTGATCCTGGTGGGCGGGCTGGCACCGTCCGGGTACGCGTGGGCGTTCCCGCGCGGGGGCACGCGGGTGCGCGTCGGCGTGGGCCTGATCCAGCCCGACACCAACCTCAACCCGCGTGAGCTGTACGCGCCGGTGGAGCGGGCGCTGGCCGACCGGCTGGCCGGCGCGGAGCTGCTGGAGCTGCACAGCGGGCGCATCCCCAGCCAGGAGGCGCCGCAGCGGCTGACCGGCGACGGCTTGATGGTGGTCGGCGACTCGGGCGGGCACTCGAACCCGCTGCTGGGCGAGGGCATCCGGCACGTGATCGTGGCGGCGCGGCGGGCGGCGCCGGTGGCGATCGCAGCGCTGGGCACACCGGGCGTGGTGCCGCGGGAGCGGCTGCGCGCCTGGGAGCGGGCCGGGCGGCGGACACGAGGGCGTTCCTGGGGACTGGCGATGCGCGCGAACCGGTACGTGGCGGGCATGGACGACGCCGACTGGGACCGGGCGGTGGAGACGCTGGGGCGGCTGCCGGCCGAGCTGGCCACGCCCATCCTGCGCGGCGACATCCTCTCGGCGCCGCTGCTGGCCGGTGCGCTGCGGCGCGGGCCGTCGTCGGCATGGCGTGTGCTGCGGCCGTTTGTGATGGGCGGCCGCGTTGTCGGACCGGCCGATCTGGCCTAGCATCGTTTCGGAACCGATCCGAGGAGGCGCCGTGCTGCGCGAGTTCAAGGAATTCCTGTTTCGTGGCAACATCGTCGATCTGGCCGTGGCGATCGTCGTCGGCACGGCGTTCGTGGCGCTGGTGAACGCGTTCGTCGCCGACATCCTGACGCCGATCATCGCCGCCATCTTCGGGAAGCCCGACTTCTCGGGCCTGACCTTCCACATCAACGGCAGCACCTTCCTGTACGGCGACTTCCTGAACGCGCTGATCACGTTCGTGTCGGTCGCCGCGGCCGTGTTCTTCTTCGTCGTGAAGCCGCTGAACGCGCTGGCCGCGAGGCGCGCGCCGGAGCCGGGTGCCCCGGTCGAGCGCGAGTGCCCGGAGTGCCTGAGCATCATCCCAGCGGCGGCGCGGCGCTGCTGGCACTGCACGACCGAGGTCACGCCGGCGACGGCCACGTAGCTCTAGTCTTCGGTCCGTGGAGGACCACCTGATCGAGGTCAACGAGATCGAGGTACGCCGCGCCCTGGCGCGCTCGTTCACGGGTCACGACCCGGGCGGGCACACCTGGCGCGGCGAGATCGAGATCGGCGGCGCCGAGGCGACCGTCGACGTGCAGACCACCAGCGGCGGTGAGCCCTACGTCGAGGTGGCGGCGCCGTCGATCGAGCACCCGCAGCTGGACGGGCGGCTGGCACGCACGCTGGTGATCGAGAATGCGGAGCTGGTGCTGGGCCGGTTCACGCACGCGGACGGGCGCGTGCACGTGGAGCACGCGATCCTGGCGGGCACCACCATGGCGGCGGTCGAGGTGCAGGCCTCGGTGTGGGCGGTGGCCTGGGCCGCCGATGCGTTCGCGCACCGGCTGGAGGCGTTGCTTGGAGAGGCAACCCCGACGCCGGCGCCGCCCAAGACTCCGGCAGCACTGCTGCGCGACGCCCAGGCCCACGTTGAGATCACGGATCACCGCGTGAAGCACTTCCTTGATGAGCGATTCGGCGGCTTCGACCACGACCCCGACTGGGGCTACCACGGCGGCTTCGGCAGCGCGCGGGTGTTCGTGGACGTGCTGCCGGTGCTGGACGACTCGACGGCGGTGCGGGCGTCCTCACCGGTGCTGTCTGACATCGACCTGACCGACGACCTGGCGCTGGAGCTGATGCGGCTGGCCGCGGAGTCGCCGTTCGGGTGCTACTCGTACCAGCCGGCGCGGCGCGAGGTCTGGTTCGAACACGTGATCCTGGGCGACGACCTCGACCGGCCGGAGCTTGAGGCGGCCATCCAGGTGGTCGCGGACACGGCCGACGGGGAGGACGACGAGCTGGCCGGGCGCTTCGGAGGGCGCCGCTACGCAGACCTGTAGAGCGGGTCGGTCTGGTAGATTCACGAGCCGAATGAGCGCAGGGCGGTTTTTCATGTGGTTGATCAGCGGCGGGATCGTGGTCGCCACGCTCGCCGTACTGGCCGGCCCCGGGTACCACGGCATGCCGGGCCAGTGGATCGGCCTGCTGGTGGCGGTGTCGTTCGCCTCGATCGCGTTCGGCCTCGGCTATTACGAGTAGCCGGGCGGCGCCGGATGGGCAGCGAGGGCAGACGGCTCGACCCGCTGGCCGAGGCGTTCGCCGGTTCTGCAGACAGCTACGACCGCGTCCGGCCCGGCTACGAGGATGAGCCGCTCGACTGGGCCTTCCGGGAACTGGGGCTGGACGGCGGCTCGATCGTGCTCGACCTGGCGGCCGGCACCGGCAAGCTCTCACAGGCGCTGGCCCCGCGGGCCGGGCTGCTGATAGCGGTCGAACCGCTGGCCGGGATGCGACGGCTGCTGGCGGCGCGGGCGCCGGAGGCGACGCTGCTGGACGGCACGGCCGAGCAGATCCCGATGGGCGACGGCTCGGTCGACGCCGTCTTCGTGGGCGAGGCGTTCCACTGGTTCGACGGTGTCCGCGCGCTGCCGGAGATCCACCGGGTGCTGCGGCCGGCCGGCGGCCTGGCGCTGTTGTGGCACCACGTCAGCTGGCACGACCGGGCCTCCTGGGCCGATGAGTTCGAGGCGCGGCTGCGCGAGGTGCCGGCGCCGGACGTGCGGCCAGAGAACCGGCCGCACACGCTGCGCTGGCAGGAGGCCTTCGCGGGGAACGACCTGTTCACGCCGCTCGAGCACCGCGAGTTCTCGCACCCGGTCATGGTCAACTCCGAGCAGATCGTGCAGCTCGTGCTGTCGTGGAGCTTCGTCGCCGCGCTGCCGGAGGCCGACCGCGAGCTGCTGGGCCGCGACCTGTCACAGACCGTGCACAACCACGCCGGCGACGCACCGCTGGAGCTGCCCTTCGTCACGCACGTGTATCTGGCCCGCAAGCTTTAGGTGCGTCCTGGTCAGCCGCTCGGACCTCAGAGGCCGACTCGACCGCCGTGTGGGCCCCGGCACGCCATCGTGACGGGTCGTTACTGGTGGCATGTGCCGCGAACTTGATGGTTGAGCCGGATCCCCGGCCGCCAGGAATTATTGGAGTCAAACACCGCATCGGGCTGCGATAGGGGTCTGCGCGAAGTCGGTTGCACCCCGCCACCCATCAGTGACCTTTTGGGAGTCCGGGGCCTGTGCCGGCGCCCGTTACCAGGCCGTTGCGGGATGGTGCGCGTCAGCCGAGCAGCTCGACCGGGTGCACGATCGGCAGGTCACCGCGGCCCAGTCGCCGCAGCGAGGCCGCCAGCTGCAGCGCGCAGCCGGGGTTCGCCGTCGCGATCAGGTCGGGCCGGGCCGCCAGGATCGATCGCGCCTTGCGCTCGCCCAGCTCGCGCGCGGCCTGCGGCTGCAGCAGGTTGTAGGTGCCCGCCGACCCGCAGCACATGCCGGCATCCTCGATCTCGACCAGCTCCACCCCGGGCACCGATCGCAGCAGCTGCCGCGGCTGCTCCGAGACGCCCTGGCCGTGCAGCAGGTGACAGGCGTCCTGGTAGACCACCCGGCGCGGAGCCTCCCCCGCCCGCTGCTGCGCCGCCGGCGCCGGCAGCTCCGCCAGCAGCTCCGTCACGTCGCACACTCGCTCTGCGAACTCGCGCGCCCGGTCGCTCTCAAGCAGCTCGCCGTAGCCCTTCATCGCCGATCCGCATCCCGCCGCCGTCACCACCACCCGGTCGTAGCCCGACAGCGCCTCGATCGTCGCCTCGGCCCGCCTGCGCGCATCCTGCTCGCGGCCGCCGTGCAGGTGCAGCGCCCCGCAGCAGCCCTGCCCGAGCGGCACCGAAACGTCGCACCCACGCGCCGCCAGCGCGCGTGCCGACGCCTCGTTCACGCGCCCGAAGTAGACCCGCTGGGCGCACCCGCTCAGCAGCGCCACCGACATCCGCCGCTCCCCCACCGCCGCCGTCCGCTCCGGCGGCGCCGCCCTCAGCTCCGAGACCGACACGCGCGGTGCCAGCGCTGCCGGGCGCAGCCCCAGCGCCAACGGCCACGACAGCGCCCGCAGCAGCCGCGGCCGCGGCACCACCGCAAACAGCGCCCGCTCCACCGCCCGCGACCGCAGCGACCGCGGCGCCTGCTCCCGCCGCTGCACCCGCGCCCGCTCGATCAGCTGGTCGTAGCGCACCCCGCTGGGACACGCCGGCACGCACGCCAGGCAGCCCAGGCAGCGGTCGAGGTGCAGCGCGACGCTCGCGTCCAGCTCCACCTCCCCGTCCTCGACCATGCCGATCAGCTGGATGCGCCCGCGCGGCGAGTCCATCTCCTCGCCCCACAGCGAGTACGTGGGGCAGACCGGCAGGCAGAAGCCGCAGTGCACGCACGCGTCCAGCAGCTCGCGAGTGGACGCGCTCACGCCGCGAACCTCGCGATCACCCGCTGCTCGAGCGGGCTCAGCTCCCGCTCCGGCGCCGGCAGGTCGGCAAACAGCCAGCCCCGCTCCAAGCGCCCGAACACCGTCGTCGCACCCGCATCCCGCAGCTCTGCCACCCGCTGTGGGCAGTCTCCCGGCAGGCAGCGGTGCAGGTGCAGCCCGGCCTGCAGCCGCCGCTGCTCATCCCACAGCTGCTCGTCCTGCTGCACCAGCTCCCCGCCCGTAAGCGCCAGCGCCTCCTCGGCCAGACGGTCGGCCACCGGCCCCTCGAACCGCACCAGCAGCCGCTCCTGCGCCCACCGGTAGTCGACGCAGGCCGGCGCCAGCGGCTCGAACACCATCGCATCCTGCGTCGCCGTGACCAGCGTGCACGTCCGCGCCGGCAGCGGGTGCAGCCGCAGGGTCAGCTCCAGCAGCCGGCCCAGCCTGCCCTCCGCCCCGGTGAACAGCTTGGGCAGGTCGTACCCGGCCACGTTCTTGACGACCTTGCCCCCGCCGCGGATCTCCTCGCCGCCCGGCAGCCGCGCCCGGATGCCCAGGATCAGGTCGCGCGGCCGCCCGTAGCGGTGCGCCCGCGGCCCGAACAGGCCCCGATCGAACACGTCGCCCACCGTCAGCCGCTCATCGCCGGGCGGATCCAGCGCCAGCATCTGGCCGGCGCCGGCCAGCGCCGACTGCAGCTCCACCATCGGCGTCTGTGCCTCGACTGTGCAGGTCAGGTCGCCCGCCTCGTGCTCGATCACCACCGCTCCGCTACCCTCTCCCGCTCCAGCGGATGCTCGCGGTAGTGGCCCGGCACCTCGCCGCACAGCCGCGGCGTCGGGAACACCTTGCCCGGATTGCAGCGCCCGTCCGGATCGAACCCGCAGCGCAGCCGGTTCATCGCATCGAGGTCGGCCTCCGAGAACATCTTGCCCATGTGCCGCGCCTTGTCCAGCCCGATCCCGTGCTCGCCGGTGAGCGAGCCGCCCGCTTCCACGCAGGCGTTCAGGATCTCGGACGCCAGCTGCTCCGCCAGCGCCGGCTCGCCCTCGACGGACGCGTCGTACAGCACCAGCGGATGCAAATTGCCGTCCCCGGCGTGGAACACGTTTCCGACCCGCAGCCCGTACTGCTCCGACAGCTGCTCGATCTTCCGCAGCGTCTCGGGCAGCCGTGTTCGCGGCACCACCCCGTCCTGCACGTAGTAGTGGGGACTGATCCGGCCCATCGCCGCGAACGCCGCCTTGCGCCCCCGCCAGAACCCCGCCCGCTCGGCCTCGTCGCCGGCCTGGCGAACATCGCGCGCGCCGGCCGTCCGGCACAGCCGCACCGTCTCGGCCAGCACCTGCTCGACCTCGAGCGCCGGCCCGTCCAGCTCGACCAGCAGCACCGCTCCCGCGTCCAGCGGCAGCCCCGCGTGCACCGCCGCCTCGGCGGCCGCGATCGTGAGCGCGTCCATCATCTCGATCGCCGCCGGGATGATGCCGGCGGCGATGATCGCAGACACCGCCTCACCCGCCTCGTCGGTGTCCGCGAACGCCGCCAGCAGCGTCTCCACCCGCTGCGGCCGCGGCAGCACCCGCACCACCACCTCGGTGACCACACCGAGCGTGCCCTCCGAGCCGACCACGGCGCCCAGCAGATCCAGGCCGTCGTGGTCGCTCAGCCGCACCAGCTCACCGCCGGCCAGCACCACGTCCGCCTCCAGCACGTGGTTGGTCGTGAACCCGTACTTGAGGCAGTGGGCGCCGCCCGAGTTCTCGGCCACGTTGCCGCCGATCGTGCAGACCTGCTGGCTGGACGGATCCGGCGCGTAGTAGAGCCCATGCGGCGCCACCGCCTCGGTCACCTCCAGGTTGGTGACTCCCGGCTGCAGCCGCACGCGGCGGTTGGGCACGTCCACGTCGAGGATCGCGCGCATCCGCGAGAGGCCGATCACGATCCCCTCCGCCACCGGCACCGACCCGCCCGACAGCCCGGTGCCCGCGCCGCGCGCCACGAACGGCACGCCGTGGCGGTCGCACGCGGAGACCGCGGCCACCACCTCAGCCGTGCTGCCGGGCAGCGCCACCGCCAGCGGCTGGGCCCGGTAGCCGGTGAGGCCGTCGGACTGGTACGTGCGCAGCGCGACCGGGTCGGTGATCAGGTGGTCGGCGCCGACGGCGCGGCCCAGGTCGGCGAGCAGGCTCACGCCCGCAGACTACCGCCTGGGCGGCGCGCCGCCCTGGCTCGCCTGCGCTTACTTGGTGATGCGGAAGTAGGCGAACTTGGTCGAGCCGCCCAGGTTGGTGGAGTCGCCGGCGAAGCGGGCGACGAAGCGGAAGTTGGTGCCGATCAGCGACTTCGCATAGCGGAATCGCACGGCCGCAATGCTCTTGGAGTTCAGCGTGAGCAGGAGCGAGCCCACCGAGCTCCAGCGGCCGGAGTGCTTGCGCTGCAGCACGAAGGTCGCGCCCTCGCCGGCGTGGTTCGGCTTCACCTTGGCCGCCCAGACCACACAGCCCTTGCTGCTGCTGACGCATGACGAGTGGAAGTGGAACAGCCGATAGGCGCCGGCGCGGGCGTAGGGACGGCTGACCCAGGCACTCGGCATGGCCACGTGGACGCCGACCGTGCGGGGCGCGGAGTCGGTCGGGTCGAATGCGCCGTCGCCGTCCCAGTGCGCGGTGAAGCTGCTGGTGCGGGTCAGCGCGACGGTCGCCTTGAAGTTGCCATTGAGGTCCACCGCGCCGGTTGCCACCAGCACCGGCGAGCCGCCCGCCGGGGTGCGGTAGATGAACACGACCGGATTCTCGCCGGCGTCGGTGCCCAGGTGGGCGGTGACGGTGACCGACTTGCGGTAGGCGATCCTGGTCTTCGAGACCGACAGCGTGAGGTCGCCGGTGACGGACGGGACGAGTGCGGGCAGCTGCGCGGCCGGTGCCGCCACGCCGACGGGCGAGTGGAAGCCCGCGGCCGGCTGCAACGAAGCGGCGGCCGGAAGCGCGGACATGAGGGCCGCGGCGGCAACAGCAGCCGGAACGGCGATGACGCGAAGTGGGAACAACGATGACTCCTCGGCAGACGACAGCGACGATACGCTCTCTCGCAGTGTTAGCGCAGGCGCCGGATCCGTCAACGGCAGCCTGCTCTCCCTTAACAGCAGCGCCGCGGCGTCAGCCGGCCAGCTCGGCCATCATCATCTGCAGCAGCCCGCCCGCGCGGTAGACGGTGACGTCGGCCTGAGCGTCGAGCCGGGCCAGCGTCCGGAAGCTGCGGGCGCCACCGTCCACCTCAACCGTCACCTCGCTGCCCACCTCGAGCTCGCCCAGGCCGCGGATCGTGAACGTCTCGGTGCCAATGATGCCCAGCGACTCGGCCGAGTCGCCCTCCAGGAACTGGAGCGGGATCACGCCCAGCGCCACCAGGTTGGTGCGGTGGATGCGCTCGTAGCTCTGGGCGATCACGGCCCGCACGCCCAGCAGCGCGCTGCCCTTGGCCGCCCAGTCGCGGGAGCTGCCCGACCCGTACTCCTTGCCGGCGATCACGACCAGCGGCACGCCGTCGGCCTGGTAGCGCATCGACGCGTCGTAGATCGACAGCTGCTCGCCGTCGGGGAAGTGCCGCGTGAACCCGCCCTCGACGCCCTCCACGATCCGGTTTCGCAGCCGGATGTTCGCAAACGTGCCGCGCACCATCACCTCGTGGTTGCCGCGCCGCGCGCCGTAGCTGTTGAACTCGCGCGGCTCGACGCCGTGCTCGACCAGGTAGCGGCCGGCGGGTGTGGACGACGCGATCGACCCGGCCGGAGAGATGTGGTCGGTCGTGACCGAATCGCCCAGGATCGCCAGCACGCGCGCATCCACGATGTCGGACAGGTCGGCCGGGCGCTCGAAGAAGGTGGCCTCCCGCACGTAGGTCGAGTCCGGATCCCACTGGAACAGCTCGCCGGTCGGCACCGGCAGCTCGCGCCAGCGCTCGTCGCCGTCGAAGATGCGGCCGTACTGGCCGGTGTAGAGCTCGGCTGCGACGGCGCCGGCCACGACCTGTTCGACCTCGGCGGCGGTCGGCCAGAGCTCCTCGAGCATCACCGGGTTGCCGTCGCGGTCGCTGCCGACCGGCTGGCTGGTGAGGTCGGTGTTGACGCTGCCGGCCAGCGCGTAGGCGACCACCAGCGGCGGCGAGGCCAGGTAGTTGGCCCGCACCTGCGGGTGGATGCGCGCCTCAAAGTTGCGGTTGCCCGAGAGCACCGCCGCCACCGACAGGTCGTTGCGCGAGATCTCGTCGCTGACCTCGTCCGGCAGCGGGCCGGAGTTGCCGATGCAGGTGGTGCAGCCGAAGCCGACCAGGTTGAAGCGCAGCGCGTCCAGGTACTGAGTCAGCCCGGCCCGGTCGAGGTAGTCGACCACCACCCGCGAGCCCGGCGCCAGGCTGGTCTTGACCCAGGGCCGGGTCTCCATCCCGCGCTCGACCGCCTTCTTGGCCAGCAGCCCGGCGGCGATCATCAGCGAGGGGTTGGACGTGTTCGTGCAGCTGGTGATCGCAGCGATCGCGACCGACCCGTCGCCCAGCTCGGCACCGTTGCCATGCGCGACAGCGAACGAGTCGGAGAAGCTCTCCGGCACGCGTCCCAGCGACACGCGGTCCTGCGGCCGGCGCGGGCCGGCCAGGCTCGGCTCGACCTGGGTCAGGTCGAAGTCGATCGTCTCCGAGAACACGGGCGCGTCCTCCTCGCCGGTGCGGTAGAGCCCCTGCTCCTTGCAGTAGCCCTCCACCAGCTGCAGCAGGTCGGCATCGCGGCCGGTGTCACGCAGGTAGCCGATCGTGCGGTGGTCGACCGGGAACATGGCGGCGGTCGAACCGAACTCCGGCGACATGTTGGAGATGGTCGCGCGGTCGGCGACGGTCAGGGCGGGCACGCCCGGCCCGAAGAACTCGACGAACTTGCCGACCACGCCGTGTCCGCGCAGCCGCTCGGTCAGCGTCAGCACCAGGTCGGTGGCGGTGACCCCCGCGCCCAGCTCGCCCGACATGCGCACGCCCAGCACCACCGGCGACAGCATGTACAGCGGCTGTCCCAGCATCACGGCCTCCGCCTCGATCCCGCCGACGCCCCATCCCAGCACGCCCAGCGCGTTGATCATGGTGGTGTGCGAATCGGTGCCGACCAGCGAGTCGGGCATGGCGACGCCGTCTCGCACCTGCACCACGCGGCCCAGGTACTCGAGGTTGACCTGGTGCACGATGCCCATGCCGGGCGGCACCACTCGGAAGTTGCGGAAGGCACCCTGCGCCCAGCGCAGCAGCGCGTAGCGCTCGCCGTTGCGCTCGAACTCGCGCTCGATGTTGCGCGCGTACGCCCGGTCGGAGCCGAACGCGTCCACCTGCACCGAGTGGTCGACGACCAGGTCGACCGGCACCAGCGGATCGACGCGCGCGGGGTCGCCGCCCGCCCGCGCCACCGCCGCGCGCATCGCCGCCAGGTCGACGACGGCCGGCACGCCGGTCAGGTCCTGCATGATCACGCGGGCCGGCATGAACGCCAGGTTCGAGCCCGCGGCCGCCTCCGGCCACGACGCCAGCGACCGCACATCAGCCTCGCTGACGTGCTCCGATCCGGCCCGGCGCAGCAGGTTCTCGAGCAGCACGCAGATCGTGAAGGGCAGGCGCAACGGATCGCCGAGGGCGTCGATCCGGTAGAACTGTTCCCCGGTCGCAAGCGTGTCGCGAGCGGAGAACGGATCGGGGCTTGCCACCATGGCCGAACGGTATCAAGATACCCTCTGATCCCTCGCCCCCCGACCGCGGGACGTTGCATGAACGGTTCACGAGTTCCTCTGCCGGCCAATGCAGAACGCCCCTTCCAGGTGTTCGTGAACGGCGTGCCGAAGCAGGAGGGAGTCGACTTCGAAGGGCGCGGCGCGGACCTGGTGTTCGCCGGCGAGCTGGTGCCGCCGCGCAGGATGACCGCCAAGAGCTACGCGCGGCTGATGTTCTGGGGCCGCTACAAGACCGAGCACAGCGTCGACCTGGTGTTCCATCGCGGCGGCGACCGCGCGATCGCCAACGGCCTGGCGATCCTGCCGCCGGCCGAGGCCGGCTAGACGATCGGCGCTAGACGACCGGGTAGTTCGCGATCCAGCGGCCGAGCATGGCGACCAGCGTGATCACGGCGACGGCGATGATCGTGCCGCCGCGCGCCCGCGGCGTCAGGAAGTAGGCGATCACGGCGATCGCGAGGGCGATCGGCCCCGCGTACACGGGCTTCCACCAGAAGCCGGTGACCGCGACGGTCACGGCGGCGCCGCTGAGCACGGCCAGCGCGTCGTCTTGGAATGACTCGTACTCAGGCGTGTAATCTCGCACGGGCGCTCCTCGGGGCGACTGGATGCCCGCCATTCTACCGATGGCGGGGACGAGAGGGAGATCAGTCGTAGCGGGTGCCGGCCAGCTCGCCCAGCTTCTCCATGCTGTGCGTGGCCTGCAGCGTGCGCACGGTGCCCGACTTGGAGCGCATCACCAGCGAGTGCGTGCGGGCACCGCCGTGCTGGTAGCGGACGCCGCGCAGCAGGTCGCCGTCGGTCACCCCGGTGGCCGCGAAGAACGTGTTGTCACCTCGGACAAGGTCGTCCAGCAGCAGCACCCGGTCGAGATCGTAGCCCGCTTCGATCGCGGCCTGGCGCTCGGCGTCGTCCCGCGGCCACAGCTTGCCCTGGAACTGCCCGCCCAGGCACTTGAAGGCGGCGGCCGACAGCACACCCTCGGGGGTGCCGCCGATGCCCCACAGCAGGTCGATGCCGGTGTCGGGGCTGGCGGCCATCAGCGCCCCGGACACGTCGCCGTGCGGGATGAAGCGGATGCGGGTGCCGACGGCGCGGATCCGCTTCACCATCTCGTCGTGGCGCGGCCGGTCGAGGATCACCACCATCAGGTCACGCGGTCGCACCCGCTTGGCGCGGGCGACGGTCTCAAGCGTCTCTTCGATCGGCGCGTTCAGGTCGAGCTCGTCGTCGACCTCGGGGCCGCAGGCCAGCTTCTCCATGTAGACGACGGGGCCGGGATCGAACATGGTGCCCTGCTCCGAGGCCGCCACCACGGCCAGCGCGTTCGGCTGCCCGCGCGCGCACAGCTCGGTGCCCTCCAGCGGATCCACCGCGACGTCCACCTCCACGCCGGTGCCGGCGCCGATCCGCTCGCCGTTGAACAGCATCGGCGCCTCGTCCTTCTCGCCCTCGCCGATCACGACCACGCCGTCCATCTCGACGGTGGCCAGCATGTGGCGCATGGCGTCGACGGCGGCCTGGTCGGCGGCGATCTTGTCGCCGGCGCCGACCCAGCGCGACGCCGCCAGCGCGGCGGCCTCGGTCACGCGCACGAGCTCGAGGGCCAGGTTCCGGTCGGGGGCGTGCGGCATCGGGCCCAGGATACCCCCGTGCGCTATTCGCGGAGCAGCCGCGTCGCCAGCCCCGAGATGTGCTCGCGGTCGTGCAGCGGCTCCAGCCAGCGCTCCGGGATCGCCTCGGCGCCGAAGCGCGCGCCGGCCAGCGCCCCCGTGATGGCGGCGTTGGTGTCGGCGTCGCCGCCCAGGTTGGCGGCCTCCACCACCGCCTGCTCGAAGCTGGGCGCCGTCATCGCCGCCCAGAAGGCCACCTGCAGCGCCGTCATCACGTACCCGATCTGCCGCTGCACGGGATCGAGCAGATCGCCGGCCGTGAGCCTGGCCGCAGCCGTCGCGGCCTGCCCGACCTGCGAGCTGGACGAGGGCGGGCGGCGGTCCTGCAGGAGCGCCGCGATCGTCAGGTTGAACAGCGCACAGGCGTCACCCGCAAGCTCGTCGTGGTGGGTCAGCGACGAGTCGAGCCGGGAGATGCGCTCGATCGCGCCGGTGTCGCCGCGGTAGCGGATCGCGATCGGTGCGGTGCGCATCAGTGAGCCGTTGCCGGCACTGTGGCCGCCCGAGCGGGTGTGGTAGTCGGCGGCGGCGGCGCGCGCCGCGTCGGGCGTGCTGGCACGGGCCAGCGCGTGGCTGACGGTGGCGCCGATGTCCTTCGGCGACGAGCGCGCCCACAGCAAGTAGCGGGCGAGCACGTCATCCTCGTCGTAGACGCCGCGGTCGGCCATGCTCTCGGCCAGCTTCAGCGCCATCGCGGTGTCGTCAGTCCACTCGCCCAGAGACCACGTCCGCGACGCGACCATGTCACGCAGCGGGCCGCCGTAGCGGGCGACGATCTGCTCGGGGTGATCCCACTCCAGCGCGGCGCCCAGGGCGTCTCCCACGGCGAGGCCGAGCATCACGCCGCGGGCACGGTCGGCCACGTGTGTGTGCGGCGTGCGGCGCCTCACGAGCAGCATGCGGGACACCACCAGGTCGTGCGCCGCTGCTCGCCCTGGGGCGCGCTTCGGATCGGCGCCGCGCAGCGAGGACAGGGCCGACCGGTGGACCGGTAGACGCGGGCGGGCAGGCGACCGCCGGCCGAGACCCCGTCGCGCAGCATGCGGGCGGCCACCCTGGCCAGATCGAGCAGGCGATCGTCGTCGAGCGACGACACCAGCGCGAACGGGTCGACCCGGCACTCCCACAGCGCCTCGCTCTTGACGATGTTGCCGGCACCGGCAACGACCCGCTGATCGAGCAGCATCTCGCCGACAGGACGGTCGACCAGCCGTGCGCGCCTGAGGTACTCGGCCCGGTCGAAGTCGCGCAGCAGATCGGGCCCCAGCGCCAGCCGCAGCCGGGCGGCGGGGACGACCTCCAGCCGGCCCCGGATGACCGCGTCGCCGGCGGCCGTGCGCAGCACGTGGCGGCCGCGACCGGCGCCGGGCGCAGCCAGCCGAACGCTGCCGTGCAGGCCAAGGTGGGCGTGCAGCGAGCGGCCGTCGTCGGCCTGCACCAGTAGGTGCTTGCCGCGGGCCTCGACGCCGACGACGGTGGCGCCGCTGAGCGGCCCCTCGCTGACGACCTCGCCGACCAGCGGCCGCAGCCGCCGCGAGGCCAGCTCCAGCGAGTGGCCCTCAGGCACGCAGCACGACCCGACGCGGCGCCTGGAGGAACCCATGGGCGACCAGCAGCCGCTCGGCGTCGGTACCGGCCACCGCCTCGCCGTCGATGCGCTCGATCGCAAGCCGCTTGACCCGGCCATCGCGCACCAGCGAGGCCAGCGCCTCGATCGCCGGCTCGAGCAGCTCCTGATCGACCACCACCAGGCCGCGCCCGCCCCGCTCGACGTACAGCGCCAGACGCCCGGACACGAGCACCACCCAGGCGCCGGCCGCGCGGGCCAGCTTGCGGGGGGCGGCCGGCCAGGGGATGGTCGCGCCGTAGGGGTTGGCGGGGTCGACGGCGGCCAGCACGGCGGTGGCGCCGCCGGCCTGGGCGGGGTCGCGCACGTCCCGCAGCCGCTCGACCGCGGCCGGCACGGCGAACTGGGCGCCGCCCAGCCCCTCGACGAAGTAGCCGCGCTGGCAGAGGCCGCCCTCCTCCATCAGGCGCAGCTCGCCGTAGACCGAGGAGTAGCCGCCGGGGAGCCCCTCGGCCAGCACGGCGGCGCGGGTCACGACGCCGTGGCGGTCGAGCAGCGCTTCGGACAGCGCCCGCACGCGGTCGCGCGGGGCCGGCGCGGGCTCCAGCAGGCGCGACACCAGCGACCAGCGGCCGAGGGCGGCCGGCAGCGCGGCAGTGGGCCGGGCGCGGCGGCGCAGCACCGGCGGCGGCACCGTGCGAAGCGGGATGCGGCCGCCCGATCGCAGCGGATGCCATGCGTCGTTGGTGACGGTGCCGGCCCACACCAGCTCCCACAGCGCGGCCAGCACGGCCCGCTCCGGCTCGCCCGCAAGCTCCACCAGCTCGCGGAAGAACAACGCGCCACGATCCTGCAACGAATCCGCAACGCGTGTAACGACGGTGCCCGGCACCTCCGTTCCACCCGCGGGCGGCGCGGCGGCGGCCAGCAGCGGCGCGTCGTCGCGTAGGTAGAGCGCCACCCGGCCCTCGCCGGCGCCGATCCAGACCACCTCGCCAGCCGCGCAGAGCGCGTCCAGCAGCGCCGGCTGGTAGCCCGACACCCGCAGCGGCAGCACGTCCTGCTCCCAGGTCGCCACCGGCAGCGCCACGCCGCCCAGCTGCGAGATCACCTCGCGCAGGCGCGGCTCGCCGCGGCCCATGTCACGGCCGATCCCCTGCCAGCCGGGCAGGAACCGTGCCAGCGCCTCCGGCTCGACCGGCTCGACGGCGCGGCGCAGGTGCGCCAGCGTGCGCCGCCGCACGCGCCGCAGCACCTCCGGCTCGATCCACTCGCGGCCGCTGCCGCCGGGCCGGAACGCCCCCTCGATCAGCGCGCCCTCCGCGGCCAGCTCGGCCAGCGCCGGGCCGGCGTCCACGCCCAGCCGCTCGCGCAGCTCATCCGCCGTGAACGGCCCATGGCCGCGGGCATGCCGCATCACCAGCCGCCGCAGTGCGTCCGGCACCGGCTCCAGGAACGCCGCCGGCACCCCGGGCGGAATCGACACCCCGGCACCGTCGCGGTAGAGGCCGGCATCCTCGGCGGCGATCAGCCGCCGCCGCCCGGCGATCCGCACCTCGACCGCGCGCCGCTCGCGGATCAGCTGCGCCGCCGCCACCGGCCCCTCGGCCGGCACGTCGCCGGTGCGGCGCAGGCGGTCGTGCAGCTGGTCGGCCGACAGCGCATCGCGTCGCTGCAGCTCCGACTCGACCTCGCCGATCGCATCGGCGTCCAGCAGCTCGCGCAGGTCGCCGGCGGTCAGCAGCTCGGCCAGCAGCGCTCGGTCGAGCATCAGCGCCTGCGCGCGGCGCTCGGCCAGGGGCGTGTCGCCCTCGTACATGTAGGTGGCGATGTAGTCGAACAGCAGCGAGCCGGCGAACGGCGAGGGCCGCGCCGACTCCACCTCCACCAGCCGCACGTCGCCGCGGCCGATTCCCGCCAGCAGCTCCCGCAGCGCCGGCAGCTCGAACACGTCGGACAGCACCTCGCGGTAGGTCTCCAGCACGATCGGGAAGGACGCGTACTTGACGGCCACCTGCTGCAGGTCGTGCGCCTTCAGCCGCTGCTGCCAGAGCGGCGTGCGCTGACCCGGCCGGCGCCGCGGCAGCAGCAGCGCGCGGGCTGCGTTCTCGCGGAAGCGGGCCGCGAACAGC
>JAICYJ010000126.1 GCA_025934255.1 Thermoleophilia bacterium
GGACGGGCAGCAGCAGCCAGACCACCAGTCCCACGCCGAGCGCGGTGAAGACCACCAGCCCCACCGACAGCAACCCGATCGCGGCCACGTTGGCCCGGAAGTCGACCAGCGAGCTGCGGATCGCGGCGGCGAACAGCAACGGTGGCAGCAGGCCCAGCAGGACCAGGTTCGGGCTGAGCTGGACGTCCGGCACGAACGGCATGAACGAGGCGGCGACGCCCACGACGGTCAACAGCAGCGGCGCCGACAGGCCCAGGCGTCTGGCGGCGCCGGTGCCGAGCAGCACGGTGATCGCCAGGGCGACGAGTCCGACCGCGAGGTGCACCTGCCGAGTCTGGCAGGTGCGGCGCACCCCCGCGCGGGTGTGCCACGGGGCGATCGTGGCTAGCCTGAGGCGAGTCCCCATAGCCTGCTGAGCGTCAGCAGGCACCTGGGGGGACCGGCAGCTGGTGAGAGGAGCCCGCGGTGACCAACCCGTACCCCACGCTCGAGCAGGTCCCGGCCTTCGAGGTGACGAGCAGCGACGTCGCCGACGGCGAGACGATGCCCACCGCCCACGCGAGCGGCACCATGGGAGCTGGCGGGGAGGACGCCTCACCGCAGCTGGCCTGGCGTGGCTTCCCCGAGGGCACGCGGAGCTTCGCGGTCACCGTCCACGACCCGGACGCGCCGACCCAGAGCGGCTTCTGGCACTGGGCGGTGGCCAACCTTCCGGCCTCGACCACCTCGCTGCCCACCGGCGCCAGCGCCGACGGATCGGGGCTGCCCGAGGGCGCGGTGCAGCTGCGCAACGACGCCGGGGCGGTGGGTTACGTCGGCGCCGCACCGCCGCCCGGCCACGGGCCGCACCGCTACTTCGTGATGGTGCACGCGCTGGACGTGGACCACCTCGACCTGACCGAGGACGCGACCCCGACGTTCCTGTCCTTCTCGATGTTCGGCCACACGCTCGCGCGGGCCCAGCTCGTGCCCACCTTCGAGCAGTGAGCGTGCCCGGGCGCCCGGGCAGGTGAGGGCGGCCCTCAGCTCTTGACGGCGCCCGCCATGAGCCCGCCGACGAACCACCGGCCGAGCACGATGTAGACGATGAGCGTCGGCGCGGTGACCAGCAGCGCACCGGCCATCACCTCGGGGTAGGGCACGATCTGCGACCCGGCGAGGTTGGCCAGGCCGAGGATCACCGGGCCGTTGTCCTTGCTGGAGAGGAAGACGGCGAAGAGGTAGTCGTTCCAGATCGAGGTGAACTCCCAGATCATGGTCACCACGAAGCCCGGCGCCGACAGCGGCAGGATCAGCGAGCGGAAGGTGCGCAGCATCCCCGCGCCGTCGACGCGGCCCGCCTCGATCAGCTCGGTGGGCACCGTCGTCTGGTAGTAGTTGCGGAAGATGAGCGTGCAGATCGGGATGCCGTAGACGACGTGCACGAGCATCAGCTGCGGGATGCCCCGCGGCAGGCCGGTGTGGGGCAGGAACTCCAGCAGCGGCACCATCACCGCCTGGTAGGGGATGAACATCCCGAACAGGATCAGCGTGAAGACGGTGTTCGCCCCCGGGAACCGCCAGCGGGAAAGGACGAAGCCGTTCATCGCGCCGAGCATCGAGGCGATGACGGCGGCTGGGACGGCCAGCAGCACCGTGCGGATCAGGGCGGGGCTGAGCACCTGCCAGGCCGCCGACCAGCCCTCGGTGCTGAAGCCGCTCGGCAGCGCCCACCGGTTGGCGCCCAGCGCGTCGTCGAACGACTTGAAGCTCGTGACCACCAGCACGTATGCCGGGATCAGCACGACGACCAGGAAGATGAGCAGGAGCACCAGGCGGACCACCCGGCCGCCGCGCTCCTTCCCGGAGACGCGCCGCCGGCGCTCGACGACCGGTGGTGGCGGGAGGGTCTCCGCCGCGGTCTGCACGGTGCTCAAGCCCGCTGCTCCTGACGCGCGTTGTACACGAGGTAGGGCACGACCAGGACTGCCACACCGACCAGCAGGATGATCGCCACCGCGGCCGCCTGCGAGAAGTCCTGCTGCCCCGTCAGCGTCCACATGATCACCATGGGCACCGAGGTGAAGACGTTCTTCTCACCGGAGATCGCCATGATGATGTCGAACATCTTCAGCGACATGTGGCCCAGGATGATCATGGCCGACAGGGCGATCGGCGACAGCTGCGGGAACAGCACGTGCCGGTAGAGCTGGAACTCGCTGGCCCCGTCGATACGCGCCGCCTCGCGCAGCTCACCGGGGATGCCCCGGAAGCCGGCGAGGAAGAGCGCCATGATGTAGCCGGAGAGCTGCCACACCGCGGGGATCGCGATAGCGGCGATGCCCCACGTGGGGTTGGAGACCCACCACTGGTTCTTGAGGAACCCCAGCCCCACCATCTCGAAGAGCTGGTTCAGCCCCGATGCGGTGCTGCCCGTGTCGCTGTTGAGCAGCCAGTTCCACACCACGCCGGAGGCGAACATCGACACCGCCATCGGGAAGAGGTAGACCGCCCGGAAGGTGCCTTCCGCGCGGATCCCCTTCTCCAGCAACAACGCCCACAGCAGGCCGAAGAACAGCGCCCCGACGATGTAGACCACCGCCAGGATCAGCATGTGCTTCAGCGACTGCAGGAAGTCGTGGTTGGTGAACAACGTCGCGTAGTTCGTGAACCCGACATAGGCGTCCTCGGGCACGCCGATCTTGCGCTCGAACCGGCTGTTCTGGTTGCTCAGCGAGATGTTCGCCGACCACCCGATCAGCCCGTAGACGAAGAATCCGACCAGCACGATGGA
>JAICYJ010000085.1 GCA_025934255.1 Thermoleophilia bacterium
AGCAGGGCCGCTTCCGCCAGAACCTGCTCGGCAAGCGCGTCGACTACTCGGGCCGTTCCGTGATCGTCGCCGGCCCGCACCTGAAGCTGCACCAGTGCGGCCTGCCGAAGTTGATGGCGCTCGAGCTGTTCAAGCCGTTCATCATGAGCCGGCTGGTCGAGCGCAAGCTGGTGCAGAACATCAAGGCCGCCAAGAAGATGGTGGACACGATGGTGCCCGAGGTCTGGGACGTGCTGGAAGAGGTGATCGCGGAGCACCCGGTGCTGCTGAACCGGGCGCCCACGCTGCACCGTCTCGGCATCCAGGCGTTCGAGCCGGTGCTGGTCGAGGGCAAGGCGATCCAGGTGCATCCGCTGGTCTGCCATGCCTTCAACGCCGACTTCGACGGCGACCAGATGGCGGTGCACCTGCCGCTGTCGGCAGAGGCGCAGGCCGAGGCCCGCATCCTGATGCTGTCGTCGAACAACATCCTGTCGCCCGCGCACGGCAAGCCGCTGGCGACGCCGACGCAGGACATGGTGCTGGGCACCTACTACCTGACCTACTCGACCGAGGACCTGTCGAAGGTCACGTGGGACGACCTGAAGGAGCGCAAGGCTCCCTACTTCGGCTCGATGGACGAGGTCGAGATCGCCTACGACCAGCACCAGCTGGGGCTGCAGGACGTGATCGGGCTGCGCGAGCGGGGCGACTGGATCGTGACCACGGTCGGCCGCGCCATCTTCAACGACGAGGTGTCGCGGGCGCTGGCGCACGCGGTCGGCAAGACGTTCGACGTGACCGCGTACGCGTACCAGAACATCACCTTCACCAAGCGCGAGATGACGGACTTCATCTCGGATCTGGTCGACCGCTACGGGGCGACCGCGATCAGCGAGGTGCTGGACACGATCAAGGAGCTGGGCTTCACCTACGCCACGCGCGCGGGTGTGACCGTCTCCAAGAACGACATCATCACGCCGCCCGACAAGGAGGAGATCCTGTCCGGCGTCGAGGACGAGGTGATGAAGGCGCAGCGGAACTACGATCGCGGCCTGATCACCGAGGACGAGCGCCACGAGCAGGTGGTGTCGCTGTGGAACAAGGCCACCGACGAGGTGGGCGAGGCGATGCTGGGCAACCTGCACGAGCTGAACCCGGTGTTCATGATGGCGAACTCGGGTGCCCGCGGATCGTTCAAGCAGATCCGCCAGCTGGCCGGCATGCGCGGGCTGATGGCGAATCCGAAGGGCGAGATCATCGAGCGCCCGATCAAGTCCAACTTCATGGAAGGCCTGTCGGTGCTCGAGTACTTCATCTCGACGCACGGAGCCCGCAAGGGCCTGGCGGACACGGCGCTGCGCACGGCCGACTCGGGGTACCTGACCCGGCGTCTGGTGGACGTGTCGCAGGACGTGATCATCCGCGAGGAGGACTGCGGCACGGAGGGCTACCTGGACGTTCCGGTGAAGCTGGACGACCTACAGCCCAACCGGTCGAGCGTGATCGGGCGGGTGCTGGCCGCGGACGTCAAGTTCGGCAAGTACAAGCTGCCGAAGGGGACCGAGGTCAACGGAGCACGGCTGCGTGAGCTGGCCGACGCGGTCGGGGACGACCTGACGGCGACGGTGCCTCTGCGGACAACGCTGCACTGCAAGGCCCGGATCGGGGTCTGCAGGCAGTGCTACGGCTGGTCGATGGCAACCGGCGAGATGTCGGAGATCGGCGATGCGGTCGGCACGGTGGCCGCGCAGTCGATCGGCGAGCCGGGCACGCAGCTGACGATGCGCACGTTCCACACGGGCGGCGTTGCCGGGGCGGACATCACGCACGGCCTGCCGCGAGTGGTCGAGCTGTTCGAGGCACGGAAGCCGAAGGCGGCGGCGACGCTGTCGGAGATCGGTGGACGGGCCGACGTGGAAGAGGCGGATCGCGGGTACGTCGTCACGGTCACCGAGAAGGTGGCGAAGGGCGAGGACCGCGAGCCCATGGTCAAGGAGTACTCGTTCCCGCGGCGCACGCGTCTGCGTGTGACGAAGGGCGAGGTGATCGAGCAGGGCACGCCGCTGAACGAGGGGCCGATGGCTCCGTCGGAGCTGCTCGACCTGCGCGGCGAGACCGAGACCGCCCGGTACCTGGTGGATGAGGTGCAGGAGGTCTACAAGAGCCAGGGCGTGGAGATCCACGACAAGCACATCGAGCTGATCGTGCGCCAGATGCTGAAGAAGGTGCGGCTGGATTCGGCCGGCGACAGCGATTCGATGCTGCCGGGCGAGCTGGTCGACAAGCCGAAGCTCGAGACCGAGGTCGCGAAGCTGAAGAAGGCGAAGAAGGAGGGGCTGGAGTGGACGCCGATCATCCTCGGCATCACGAAGGCCTCGCTGGCGACGGAGAGCTTCCTGTCGGCGGCCTCGTTCCAGGAGACCACGAAGGTGCTGACCGACGCCGCCCTCGAGGGCAAGTCGGACTCGCTGAACGGGCTCAAGGAGAACGTGATCATCGGCAAGCTGATCCCGGCGTCGACCGGTCTCAAGCGGTATCGCAACGTGTCCATCACGGCCACGGATGATCCGCTGCTATTAGAGCCGGCCGGCGTTGCCGCTTCGGTATACGGCGACGCGGTTGCCGTCGGTGACGGGGATGAGATCGACCTCACTCCCAAGCCGGGCGCGGAGGAGCCGTTCATTCCTCCGGTCGAGGAGGAGTAAGCGTGGGATCGGAGCCGGGCGTCCACTGGGCGCCCGGCTCCGCCATGCCCGCGGCGACGAAGCGGCGCAGGTGTCCGTGGGAGCCGTGCAGCTCGACCGACCAGCGGGCGTGCAGCCAGGTCGGTGCGGGGACGAGGCCGAGCTCCGAGCGGTAGCTCGACCAGATCCAGGCCTCAGGGTGGCGGATCAGGCCTCCGCGCACAGGGTTGAGCGGCAGGTAGCGGGTCAGCTCGAACAGGTGCGCCTCGTCCTTCACCGCGACCGACATGAACCGGTGGCGGATCGAGTGGCCGCTGCGGCCATGGCGCCGGTTGAAGCCGAGGGAGTAACAGCTGTTCAAGCGGCGCATTCCGTTGGACAACGTCGGCTCCGGCGTACGAACGAGCAGATGCCAGTGTGTGTCCATCAGGCAGTACGACAGGACCTCCCAGCCGTAGCGAACGGCGGACTCGCCCAACAAGCTGAGGCAATGCTTGCGATCGACGTCGGTAAGGAACATCGGCTGGCGGTTGTTACCGTTCACAGCCACGTGCTGGACGGCGCCGACATAACTAACTCGAGGCTTGCTAGCCATGACCAAAACCGTATGGCGGCCCGTAGTCACAGGTCAGGCGCGACATGTGTCGACTCCATCACAAACGCTCGTCGAGGCCGATTGGACCTCTGAGGGTTCACGTGGCGGATTCTGGTTGGTTGGGCCATTCGCCTGTTACGCCGTCCGTATAAGATGACCCTATTGTGTGGCGAGGTATCAACGGCGACCGAAGCGGCCTCTGAGGTCTGTTCGACCGACTAGGAGAATTCGTCAGCCTGAGCCGGGTCGGCTTGTTCGGCATCGTGACCGGCCAACTGGTGGTTGCCCGCTCCGGCTACGCGCCTGCTGCGGCGGACGGCACCGCCGACGACTCCAGCCGCTCGATGACCGGCGCCGCGCCGAGCTCGCGAGCTATCTCGAGTGCCTCCGCCCGCGCCTCCGCCGCCCATCCCGCATCGGCCGGCAGCACCTCCGCCGCATCTGCCAGGGCCAGCATCAAGTCGAACCGGAACCCGATCCGCCGCAGCGTCGCCACGGCCATGGCCAGCTCCGCGGCCGGGTCATCGCCTTCCCCCAGCAGCGCCGCCATTCTGTGGCCGTTCGCCTCGACGTAGGGCGTCAGCTGCCCCGCCGGGAACGCCCGCACGCGTGCCACGAACGCCCGCGCCGACGCCGGGTCGCCGGCGCGCAGCGAGGCCTCCCCCCAGACCACGAACGAGGCCTTGACCGCAGGATGCTGCATGCCCAGAGCCTCACCGGTCTCCTGCCAGTTCGCCGTCGCCTCGGCGGCCTCGGCCCAGCGGCCCGCCGCCAACCGCTGCATGCCCACCGACCATGCCCACGACGCTCGCGCCTGGCGATCTGGAGAATCCTGCTGGAATCCGGATCGCTCCGTGGCCAGCCGCGCCGCCTCGGTGTCCCCGCGCCAGGCCAGGATTGTTGCCACCGGGTGCAACACCGCGCTCAGGGAGAACTGGTCGGCCGCCTCCTGGGCCGACTCCTCCGCCACCTGCAGCGCCTCGTCCCAGTCGCCACTGCGGAACAGGTCGGCTGCCTGGTGCATCAGGAACGCCCGCTCCCAGTTGCGGTCGCCGATCCTCCGCGACAGCTCCAGGCCGCGCTGATCGTCGCCGCCCTGCAGCCGGTCCGACCACTGCGCCACGTAGGACAGGTTGAAGTGCGCGCGCAGCGCCGTCTGATGGTCGTCCGCCTCCTCGGCGATCCGCAGCGCGCCCAACAGCAGCGTGCGCCCCTCCTGCGGACGGCCCCTGGACAGCGAGACCAGCCCCTTCGTGTTCAGCGCATGGGACAGGGTTGCCCACTCGCGCAGCTGCTCCGCGATCTCGATCGCCCGCTCCAGCGGCTCGATCGACTCGTCAAGACGGTCGACGAACCCGAGCATGCGCGCGTACTGGGACGCCAGCGCCGCCAGGTCCGCGTCCTGCTCCTGATCGCGCAGAACCGAGTACGCCGGCTCCATCAGCGCCACCGACTCGTCGGTGCGCCCCTCCAGGAACAGCGCCTCCGCCTGGCGAGCCCGCAGCCGGGCTGCTCCGTGCAGCTCGCCCAGCTCCCGCAGCAGCTCATCGGCCTCCGCGAACTGCCCGATCGCGTCGCCGGGCCGCCCGTCGGCGATCGTCAGCTGCCCCGCCTCCTCCAGCAGCTGCGCCCGCTCGGCCGGGTCCTCGGTCAGGTCGATCGCCGCCCGCATCAGGCGCTCGGCCTCCCCCGTCGCGGCCAGCGAGCGCGCGCGCTCGACCGCTCGCAGCAGGCCGCGCTTCGCCTGGTCCCGCAGCTGCTCGGCGTCGGCGTCGCCGGGAGCCAGCCGGTACGCGTCGACGTAGTGCGCCGCGATCACCTCGGACAGCTCCTCGCCGCCGAGCGACTCCAGGTACTCGGCCGCGGCCTTGTGCCGGCGCTTGCGCTCGCGCCGCCCGATCGTCTCGTAGGCGATCGTCCGCACCAGCGCCTGCACGAACTCGTACTGCCCTCGCTCCGGCGACCGCGGATCGGTCTGCATCACCAGCACCTCGCGCCGCACCAGCGACGCCACCAGCGGCTCCAGCTCGGTCTCGGGGAGGCCGGCGACCGCTGTCAGGCCGGACAACGTGAACGTCTTGCCCAGCACCGCGGCGTCCTCGATCAGACGGCGCTCGGCCTCCGGCAGCGCATCCAGCCTCGCCGCCACCAGCGCGTGCAGCGTCTCCGGGATCTCGAGCGTGGTCAGATCCGCCGTCGCCACCAGTCGCTCACCCTCGCGTGCCAGCAGCCCGCGGTCGAGCAGCATCCGCACCGTCTCGACGGCGTACAGCGGCACGCCCTCCGCGCCCTCTGCGATCCGCTCGACCAGCTCGCCCGGCGCGCCGGGCGCCAGCCCGCTGACCAGCTCGCGCATCTCCGCGTCCGTCAGCGGCTCGAGCGTCAGCGACGTCAGCGCGCGGGCAGCCGACCCCCAGCTCGGCCGCCGCTCGGCCAGCTCCGGCCGCGACAGCGCGAGCACAAACAGCGGCAGGTGCCGCGACCACTCGATCAGGTACTCGACGAAGTCGAGCAGGGCGTTGTCCGCCCAGTGGATGTCCTCGATCACCAGCACCACCGGGGACGTCTCCGCCATCCGCTCGATGAACAACCGCCAGGCCGGGAACAGCCGGTTGCGGTCGCCGTCCGGCTCGCCGGACATCCCCAGCAGCTGGCGCAGCGGCTCGCGCACCGTCGCCGCCTCGTCGGCGGTGAGGTACTCCCCCAGCGTCTCCTCCAGCTTCGCGGCCGCCGACTCGGCGCCCTCGTCCTCGACGATCCGGCAGCGCATCCGCACGATCTCGGCCAGCGCCCAGAACGCGACCCCGTCTCCGTAGGAGAGACAACGGCCGCGGTGCCAGAGGAAGCTGTCGGCCAGCCCGTCCAGGTACTTCTCGAACTCCCAGGTCAGCCGCGACTTGCCGATGCCGCCGATGCCCGACACCGACACCATGTGGGCGCGGCCGTCCTCGGCGGTGGCATGCAGCAGCTGCTTCAGCATCGACAGCTCGCGCACCCGGCCCACGAACGGCGGTTCCAGGCCGAGCGTGCGGCCCTCGCCGCGCAGCGCCCCGACCACGCGCAGCGCCCGCCACAGCTCCACCGGCTGTGACTTGCCCTTCAGCTCGAAGCTCCCGGCCGCCTCGTGGGCGATCGCCGCCTCGGTGGCGCGGCGCGTGGCCTCGTCGACCAGCACCGTGCCCGGCTCCGCCGCGGCCTGGATCCGGGCCGTGGTGTTGACCACGTCGCCCGCCACCATGCCCTGGCCCTCCGCACCCAGCGTGACCGCCACGCTGCCGGTGGAGACGCCGGCCCGCAGCGCCAGGTCGACGCCGGCCTCGGCGCCCAGCGCCTGCACCGCCGAGACCAGGTCGAGCGCCGTGCGGACGGCCCGCTCCGCGTCGTCCTCCTGCGCCACCGGGGCACCCCAGAGCGCCACCACCGCGTCCCCGATGAACTTCTCGAGCACCCCTCCGTAGCGCTGCACGATCTCCTGCGCGGTCTCGAAGTAGCGCCCCAGCAGCTCGCGCACCTCCTCCGGATCGCGCGACTCCGCCAGCGGCGTGAAGCCGACGATGTCGGCGAACAGGATCGACGCCATCCGCCGCTCGGACGCGCTGCGCCCGGCGCCCGGCGCGACGGGTGCCGCGACCTCCCCCAGCGCCCCTCCGCAGGAGCCGCAGAACCGGTCACCGGGGTCGTTCGCGGCCCCGCAGGTCGGGCACGCCGCGACCAGCGGAGCACCGCACTCGCGGCAGAACCGCCGGTCGTCTCGGTTGTCGGCCGAACACGCCCCGCAACGCATGGCTGATACCCTACAGCGGGGTGCTCGCAGCAGCTCGCCCGCGTTTCTGGTTCTGCTAGAGTCCCCGGTCGCGGCCCGTTTCGGGCTGCCTTCTTTTTGCCTCCCACACGGAAGAGCCTGTCCCCCGTATGCCCACGATCAACCAGCTTGTCCGCAAGCCGCGCGTCAAGGCGGTAGCGAAGACGAAGACGCCCGCGCTGCGCGGCGCCCCGCAGAAGCGTGGCGTCTGCACGCGCGTGTACACGGTCACCCCCAAGAAGCCGAACTCGGCGCTGCGCAAGGTCGCGCGCGTGCGGCTGACCAACGGCATGGAGGTGACCGCCTACATCCCGGGCGTCGGCCACAACCTGCAGGAGCACTCGGTCGTGCTGATCCGCGGCGGCCGCGTCAAGGACCTGCCGGGCGTGCGCTACAAGATCATCCGGGCAGCGCTGGACACCTCGGGCGTCAACGACCGCAAGCAGGGTCGTTCCAAGTACGGCGCAAAGAGGGGTGGCTGATGCCTCGCCGCGCCGAGATCGCACCGCGCACGCTGCTGCGCGACCCCGTCTACGACTCCACGCTGGTCACCCAGGTGATCAACCGCGTGATGCTGGACGGCAAGAAGTCAAGCGCCGAGCAGATCGTCTACGCCGCGCTCGAGTCGGTCGGCCAGAAGACCGGCCAGAGCCCCGTCGAGGTGCTGGAGCGGGCCGTCAAGTCGGTCACGCCGGTGCTCGAGGTGCGCTCGCGCCGCGTCGGCGGCGCCACCTACCAGGTGCCGATCGAGGTGCCGCAGCGGCGTGCCCGCACGCTGGCCGTGCGCTGGCTCGTGACGTTCTCGCGGCAGCGCCGCGAGAAGGAGATGCACGAGAAGCTCGCCTCCGAGATCCTGGACGCCTCCAACCAGCAGGGCGGCGCCTACAAGAAGAAGGACGACATCTACCGAATGGCGCAGGCCAACAAGGCCTTCGCCCACTACCGGTGGTAACGCAGACATGGCAGTAACACAGACACAGACCGGCAGCGGCGTGCCGAAGATGGACGAGCTCGACCGCGTCCGCAACATCGGCATCATGGCCCACATCGACGCCGGCAAGACCACCACCACCGAGCGGATCCTCTACTACACCGGCCGCAGCCACAAGATGGGCGAGGTGCACGAGGGTGCCGCGACGATGGACTGGATGGTCCAGGAGCAGGAGCGCGGGATCACGATCACGTCGGCCGCAACCACCTGTTTCTGGGGCGATCACCGCATCAACATTATCGACACGCCCGGGCACGTGGACTTTACCGTCGAGGTCGAGCGCTCCCTGCGCGTGCTGGACGGCGCGGTCGCGCTGTTCGACTCGGTCGCAGGCGTGCAGCCGCAGTCCGAGACGGTCTGGCGCCAGGCCGACAAGTACGAGGTGCCGCGCATCGCCTTCATCAACAAGATGGACCGCACCGGCGCCGACTTCTTCAACGCAGTCGAGACGATGATCGACCGCCTCGGCGCCAAGCCGGTGGCGGTGCAGATCCCGATCGGCGCCGAGGACCAGTTCGTCGGCCACGTCGACCTGGTCACCATGAAGGCGATCCGCTACGTCGACCCGCTTGGCCAGAGCTGGGAAGAGGACGAGATCCCGGCCGAGCTGAAGGAGCAGGCCGAGCAGTACCGCCACGACATGATCGAGACGATCGCCGACCACGACGACGAGATCGCGGAGGCCTTCCTGGCCGACGAGGAGATCGAGCAGGACAAGCTGAAGGCCGCGATCCGCGCCGCCACGCTCGACATCACGATCACCCCGGTGCTGCTGGGCTCCGCCTTCAAGAACAAGGGTGTGCAGCCGCTGCTGGACGCCGTCATCGACTACCTGCCCTCGCCGGTGGACGTCCCGGCCGTGACCGGCACCGATCCCAAGACCGGCGAGCCGACCGAGCGTGAGGCGCGGCTGGACGCGCCCTTCTCGGCCCTTGCCTTCAAGGTCATGTCCGACCCGTTCGTCGGCAAGCTCACCTACTTCCGCGTCTACTCGGGCAAGCTCAACTCGGGCTCCTACGTGCTCAACCCCGGCACCGGCCGCAAGGAGCGGGTCGGGCGGCTGCTCGAGATGCACGCCAACCACCGCGAGGACGTCGAGTCGATCGGCGCCGGCTCGATCGCCGCCGCCGTCGGCCTCAAGCAGACCACCACCGGCGACACGCTCTGCGACCCGGATGCGCCGGTGCTGCTCGAGAACATCGACTTCCCGGACCCGGTCATCGACGTGGCCGTGGAGCCGAAGACCAAGGCCGACCAGGACAAGCTGACGGCCGCGCTGCAGCGCCTGGCCGAGGAGGATCCCACCTTCCGGGTGCGCACCAACGAGGAGACCGGCCAGACCATCATCGCCGGCATGGGCGAGCTGCACCTGGAGATCATCGTCGACCGGCTGCTGCGCGAGTTCAAGGTCGACGCCAACGTCGGCCGCCCGCAGGTCGCCTACCGCGAGACGATCCGCAACCCGGTGCACGGCATCCGCGGCCGGTTCGTGCGCCAGTCCGGCGGCCGCGGCCAGTACGGCGACGCCGTCATCGACATGGAGCCGAACGACCAGGGCGCCGGATACGAGTTCATCAACAAGATCGTGGGCGGGTCTATTCCCAAGGAGTACATCCCTGCGGTCGGCAAAGGTATCGAGAAGAAG
>JAICYJ010000114.1 GCA_025934255.1 Thermoleophilia bacterium
AACGCCGATCATCAACAGCGACACCACGACCGCGGCCGCCCACAGCGTCATCGCGATTGCCGCCGTGCGCCGGTTGGCGCTGTGGAAGCAGGCGATCGCGATCAGCGTGAGGATGCCGAGCGCGATCACGCCGGCCCACTTCGCCGAGTTGACCGCCGATTGGCTGATGATGATCCGCTGACGACGGGCATCCAGCGCCGCATCCAGCGAGGTCACGATCTCGCGCTGTGCGACCACCCGGCCGGGGTTGTCGGCGGGCAACGCCAGCGCCACCTGCAGCGCCAGCGCCATCTGCGGAGGGGCCGCCACCAGCGTCGCGTTCTGGCGCGCCATTGCCGGCCACTCGTGCGTCACCGCCTGTTCGATATAGCTGCGGATCGGCAGGTCCAGCCGCCGCTGGTCGGCGGCCGGGAAATCGCGGTCGAGCAGGTCGACCGAGCGCAGCGCGCTGGCCTCGTTGTCGACCGCCTGCTGGGCGTTCGAGCTGTTGCTCCACACCCCGGCCGCCAGAAACCCGATCAGCAGCCCGAACACGAGCACCAGTGGGGCAGCAGGCCGGGCGAGACGGCCGCCGGGGCGTCGCGCTGGCCGGCCGCCGCCAGTCGGGTCACGATCGGGTAGATCGCCACAGTGACAAGCGCCGTGGCGGCGCAGGTCACGAGCAGCAGCGAGAGGATCGAGAGGCTGTGCAGCCAGTTGACCACGCGGTGGAACCTATGCGTTGGGGGCGAAACCTTCAAGCCTCCCAGTGCTGGCCGCGAGCGCCTTCAGCCCTGCTGGTCAGCCCACCAGTCGCGCTCGCCCTCGACGTCGTCGCGCGGGTTCTCCCCGAGATTGGGCGCGCCGATGACGAGGATCTCGAGTCCCTCGGGGCCGGACTCGTAGCCTCGCCAGGTACCGGGCGGGACGCGCACGGCGTCCCATTCCTTGAGCTCGACGACCTCGTCGTCGACCTTCATCCGGCCGCCCCCGCGCACGACCACGTACACCTCCTCTTGCCTCATGTGCGTGTGGCCGTACGGAAAGCGATAGCCGGGCGGGACGCGCTGGTAGCTGAGGCTGGAGTGCTCGAGCTCGAGCGCCTTGGTCGCCGCGCGAAACTCGAGACCGGGCGCGCCGTCGAACCGCGAGCCGAGGTCCTCCAGATCCGCCCTGATGTTCGTGAGCGTGAACGGCACGGCGCAGAATCCTATGGCACCCGCACCCGGTGGTAGGCCCGGCTCCTGCTCGGCCAGGCCCACGTCGACGGATGCGGTCGCCTATGTGCAGGCCGGCGCGGCGGTCGTGAAGGTGCCGTTATTGGAGAACAGGCCGTTCACGCCCAGGCTCGGCTTCGAGTGGTAGAACCACGAGAAGAAGGCCAGCTCCTGGGGGTGGAAGGTGTGGCCGTTCGTGGCGGTGGGGACGTTGGTGCCCGAAAGCGGATCGCCCACCTCGAGGTTGTTCTGGCACCCCGCCACCTGGCCGATGTGTCCCCACGGCTTGGTCGGGTTGTTGCCGAACGGATCGTCCTGCCATTCGGCCACCTCGTGGCTGAGCGACGAGACGTCGTTCACGCCGGCGAAGCGCCGACTCGACTCGTAGTCGGCCGTCGCGTAGGTCTGCTTGCCCGCGGCGGTGGCGGCGAACGCGTGGTAGCCGAGGATGCAGCACGAGCTGGGGCTGCCGTCGAACATGACGACGCCGCGCAGCTCGAAGATCGGAAGCGTCGTCTCGGTCACGCCCTGCGCCCGCAGCGACGGCAGCAGCGTGCCGGTGACGAGGTTGTCCCAGAAGTTGATGTCCATGGCGCCGGTCTTCTCGCCGCAGGCGGTGGTGGTGGTGAACTCGGCGGCCGCGGAGCGGGGTACCCGCACCGTCCGCACGGGCAGCGTCACGGTATTCAGCTTGACGTGGTAGCCCGGGTTGATCCCGGTCGGCCTGGTCTGCGTGAAGAACTCGGCGCGCCGGAAGATGTCGGTGTACTGGCCGGTGCCGAGCGCCGTACCGCCCACGCTGTAGGCTCGGCTGGCAACGACCGGTGACTGCAGCGTTCGCGTCAGCGCCGAGGCCTGGGTATCGCAGGGTGTGGTGGCCGTCGGATCGAACGTGTCGCCGTTCGGCAGGATGACCTTGACGGGCACGAGGAACGTCTTGATCGTCGTCGAGGGCGCCGTCTGGGCGACGAACGGGTTCTTCCCGACCATCGTCACATGGAAGGTGGAACCGCCGTCACTGACGGTCCTGGTGAACCGCTTCACCGATGTCGATCCCGCCGTCACCGCCCGGGCCTGGGTGTGATGCGGCTGGAAGTCGAGGATCACCCGCCCTGCCGATATCTGCGGCAGCGAGCTGCTCACGGCCGAGGCGCGGCCGGAGGCGACGCCCGCCAGTAACGCGACGGCGAGCGCCGCCGATCCGATCATTGCGAAGGTTCGAAGGTTCATAACCTGCCCTTGAGTCGTTGGTCGTCAACGGTAGCCGCTTTGCGGTGCCGGTCGTTGCCCGATCACTACGAGCCGTCATCGCGGCCGGTTTGGGCAAGGCGAGCCAGGGCTAGTTGCGGACCCGGAACCGCAGGATGGTGGCGTCACCCGACCGCGCGCTGCTGAGCGGTTCCAGGTCGACCCTGGTCAGTGCCGGGGACGAGAACGGGATGCCGTCGCCGAGCAGCACCGGCAGCACGTACACCAGGATCTCGTCGACCAGTCCCCGCTCCAGGCACTGGCCCGCCACGTCGGCGCCGAGGATCTCCAGGTCCTTGCCGCCCGCGGCGTTCAACGCGGTGGCAACCGCTTCCCCGATGTCACCGCTGAGGATCGTGACACCCGGCTCCGGCGGCTCCGGCGGCCTGTGCGTGAGCAGAAAGAACGGGCCGGAGAACGGATAGTCCACGCTGCCGGGGTTCTCCGCCTCCATCTTGCTGCCGACGTCCCAGGTTCGCCGGCCGATGAGCATGGCGCCGGTGGCCGCCGCGATCTCCGCGAAATCCTCCGGCGCGACGAAGTGGGCGAGCGGGCGACCACCGCCCCAATCCATCCGATGGCCGGGAGCGGCGATGAAGCCGTCAAGCGACATCGCCCTGTTCACGACCACCTTGCCGGTTCCGGCGCTCGGTTCGCTCATCCCGCCATTCTTGCATCCGCGAGGTACGCGGCGGCTACAGAGCGCCCAGCGCCTCGCCTGCCACAAGGCCGGCCAGGGTGAACACGCCGACCGAGAAGAAGGCGTAGCTGACGGCAGGGGGGATGCGATGCGCAGCCAGCGGCCGCCCTGTGACCGACCGCCCGAGCGTGACCGCGACGATCGCGCAGGTGAGCGCCGCCGCAGTTGCGAACCGCACGTCCGAGTCGCTGGCGATCCACCGCGTCGCCGCCCGGCCCGCCCGCGTCGGTCGCACCTTGTCCAGCTGCCGTTCGATTCTGGCGCCGCTGCTCCCGCTCGCCCAACTGCTCCACGCCGCGTTGATCCAGCGGCATGCGGCCAGGTTGATCGAGACGACGATGGTCACCGCCCCAAGGAACACGAACAGAGGATTCCACGTCGCCGCCAAGGCCGCGACCGGCAGGCCGATCACGTAGCCGTCCGCCAGCCAGTAGGCGACGATCACGCCGGCGGTGACGGATGCGTGGCCGCCGATGTTCGCTGGCCGGTTCTCCATGGTGCACGTATCGGGTCGAGGTGGCGGCATCATGAGACGGAGCGGGCGACAGGATACGGCGTGTCGATGACGGCTGTCATCGCAGCTGCTACGATCCGCAGTTCGATGACGATCGTCATCGAAGCCGACCGGTCAGAGAGTGGAGGGGAGTCAGATGAGCGCAGCGGCAGGTTCACCGATCGCCACCTATTTCCGAGTCTGCGACGGCGTGCGAGTGAGGTTCGCTGACACGAAGGCGGACTCGGGCGCCACCGTGCTGCTGCTGGCGCCGTGGGCGGAAGGCCTGTGGGCCTTCCGACGCATCTGGGAGCGCGTCTCGGCAGTCGGTCGGGTGGTCGCGATCGACATGCCCGGTTTCGGCCACTCCGACGGTCGCTCGGAGCT
>JAICYJ010000016.1 GCA_025934255.1 Thermoleophilia bacterium
CACGGCGGCGAAGCGCACGCCCATGTCGACGCCGCGGCGGCTGGTGAGCGAGGCGACGCCGCCCTCGAGCCGCGCCACCACCCGGTAGCCGTCCCACTTCACCTCGTGCAGCCAGCGCCCGCGGCCGGGCAGGCGGTCGGCGGGGGTCGCCAGCATCGGTGCATAGCCGGCCGGCGCCGCCCGGGCCACCTGCTCCGGCGAGTCGCGCTTCTTGATCACGAGCCAGTTCTTCTCGTCGCCGCCCATGTGGGCCGGCACCAGCGTCCACAGCCCCTGCAGCCGCTCTCCCGCCAGCCGTACCGTGAGCCCGCCGTCGCGCTTTTGCTCGACCAGCTCGTAGCTGCCGTGGTCCCAGATCTCCATCGTGCCGGCGCCGTACTGGCCCTTGGGGATCACGCCGGAGAAGGTGGCGTACTGCATCGGGTGGTCCTCGGTGTGCACGGCCAGGTAGCGCTCACCGACCTCGAGCGGAAAGCCCTTGGGCAAGGCCCAGCTGGCCAGCACGCCGTTCATCTCCAGCCGCAGGTCGTAGTGCAGGCGCCGTGCGTCGTGTCGCTGCACCACGAACACCGGCCGTTCGCCCTCCGCCGGCTGCGCCTCGCGGCCCGCCGGCTCGGGCGTTCGCCCCGGCCGTCGTTTGCGGCGGTACTCGTCGAGCGACATCAGCGATAGCGGGCGATGCCGACGTGACGGGCGCCGGCCGGGGTGTCGCCGAACCGGTAGACGAGCAGCCCGCCCGGCTGCCTGCCGGGCAGCGGGAAGGCCAGCGTGCCGATCGCGCGCTCGCCCGCCCGCAGCTGCCGGCCGATTAGCGGGCGCGGCGTGTTGGCGCCGGCGGCGGCCAGGTAGGTGTGGTTGAGCGTCGTGCGCAGCCACACCTGCGTCGGCTCCACGGTAGCGGCCTGGTTGCTGTTGTTGGTGATGGCAACGGTGAACACGGCGAAGATGCGCGTTCCCGGCGGCGTCACCGTGACGGGCACGTGCTTCTCCCAGCGCAGGCCCATGATGCGCAGCGCCAGGTTGTCCAGCCGAAGCGTGGCGCCGGGCGCGGCCACCGTGTAGGTGGTGCCGTCCGACAGCTTGACCGTGCCCGAGGCGGGCAGCACCGTGGCCGTGGGCGCCGAGGGTTCGCTGCCGGCGGAGGTGGCGCCGGAGGAGCCGCCGCTACAGGCGGCGGTCGCGAGCACGATCGCAAGCAGGGCGGTCAGCCGCATCAGCACGCCGAAACCTTACTGGCACATCCTCAAGAGCGGCGCTGCCGCAGCACCTCGAGCGGCGCCAGCGGGTCGATCCCGTCCCGCGCCAGCAGCAGCATCGAGTGGAACCAGAGGTCGGCCACCTCGGCCACCAGCTCCGGGCTGCCGGCCTCTGCCAGCAGCACCTCGACGGCCTCCTCGCCGACCTTGCGCTGGGACCCCTGCCGCGCCGAGCCCAGCATGCCGGCCACGTAGCTATCCCCGCTCTGGCCGCGGCGCGACTCGATCACGGCGGCCAGCTCGGACAGCACGGCCGGCCGTGAGTCGAACCGCCGTGGCCCGAAACAGGTCTGCTCGCCGGTGTGGCAGGCCGGGCCGGCCGGGTGCACGCGCATGAGCAGCGTGTCGCCGTCGCAGTCGGGAGTGATCGACTCGACCGCCATCGTGTTGCCGGACGACTCACCCTTCCTCCAGAGCCGGTTGCGCGATCGCGAGTGGAAGTGCGCGAGGCCGGTCTCGCGGGTCGCGTCCAGCGCCTCCTGGTCGGCCCAGGCCACCATCAGCACGTCGCCGCTTTGGGCGTCCTGGACGACGCAGGTGACCAGCTGTCCCGGCTCGAGCGTCAGATCCTGATCGGCAGGCCGCACGCCGCCACCTCCCGTTTCACCTCGTGGATCGGATACGTGCCGTCGTGGAAGATCGATGCCGCCAGCGCCGCCGAGGCGCCGGTCTCGAGCGCCGCGGTGATGTCGGCCGGCCGGCCGGCGCCGCCGGAGGCGATCACCGGCACCCGCACCGACCCGCAGATCGCCCGCAGCAGCTCGAGGTCGTAGCCCCGGTGGGTGCCGTCGCTGTCGATGCTCGTCACCAGCAGCTCGCCTGCGCCCAGCTCGGCCGCCTGCCGTGCCCAGGCCACCGCGTCGCGGCCGGTGGGGCGGCGGCCGCCGCTGGCGTGGGCCTGCCAGCCGCCGTTGCGGCGGGCGGCATCGATCGCCACCACCACGCACTGGCTGCCGAAGCGGTCGGCCAGCTCGGCGATCAGCGCGGGCCGGTCGAGCGGCGCGGTGTTGACGCTGATCTTGTCGGCGCCGGCCAGCAGCAGCTCGCGGCCCTGGGCCGTCCCGGACACGCCGCCGCCCACGCACAGCGGCACGTCGACCGTCTCGGCCGCCCGCTCGACCGCGCGCAGGAGCGCCGTCCAGCTCTCCTCGCCTGCGGCGATGTTCAGCCACACGATCTCGTCGGCGCCGTCCGCGGCGTAGCGTGTGGCCGCGTCGACCGGGTCGCCGCAGTCGCGCAGCGACTCGAAGTTGATGCCCTTCACCAGCCGGCCGCCGCGGACGTCGAGGCAGGGGATCACGCGCTTACGCAGCAAGCCACCGCTCCAGCACCCGGCGGCCGTCGGACGCGCTCTTCTCGGGGTGGAACTGGACGCCGCTGAGCCGGCCCAACCGCACGACCGTCGGCACCTGGCGGCCGTCGATGGCGGTGCGGGCGACCACCAGCCGATCGTCGCAATCGACGGCGTACGAGTGCGCGAAGTAGCAGACCGCCGGCGGCCCGTCTCCGACCACGTCGTTCCATCCCATGTGCGGCACCCGCTCGGCCCAGTCGATCGCGATCACGTTCCCGGTCAACAGGCCCAGGCAGTCGATGTCGCCCTCGTCGCTGTGCCCGAACAGCAGCTGCATGCCCAGGCAGATGCCGATCAGCGGTGCCGTCGACGCGGCCAGGGCGCGGTCGAGCCCGCGGCCGCGCAGCGCCGTCATCGCCGGGGCCGCCGCGCCGACGCCGGGCAGCACCAGCCGCTCGGCTGCGGCCACCACGGCGGGGTCGCCGCTCACCTGCACCGTCGCCCCCAGCCGCTCAAATGCGGCCCGCAGGGAGCGCAGGTTGCCGGCGCCGTAGTCGATCAGCGTGACCGTGGTCAGATCGCTCCCTTCGTGCTCGGCAGCGATCCCGCCCGGCCGGGGTCGACCGCAACCGCCTGGCGCAGCGCCAGGGCGAGGGCCTTGAAGGCCGCCTCGACCAGGTGGTGGTCGTCGTCCCCGTGCCCCTGGAGGTGGATCGCGAGGCGTCCGGCTCGTGACAGCGAGTCGAAGAAGTGCGGCACCAGGCTGGCCGGTAGACCGCCCACGCGCACGTCGCGCAGGGGCAGGTCGACGGCGGCGTGCCCGCGCCCGCCCAGGTCGACGGTCGCGTGGCAGAGCGCCTCGTCCAGCGGCGCCCGCGCGTCGCCGTAGCGCACGATCCCAGCGCGATCGCCAAGCGCGCGGTCGAGCGCCGTTCCCAGGGCGATCGCGACATCCTCGACCGTATGGTGCTCATCCACCCACAGGTCGCCGAGGCAGCTCAGCCGCAGATCGGTGAGCGAGTGGAAGGCCAGCGCTGTCAGCATGTGGTCGAGGAACCCGATGCCGGCCGCGATCTGGCTGCGGCCGCTGCCGTCAAGCGACCACTCGACGTCGATGCGGGTCTCCCGGGTCGACCGCTCCACCCGCCCGGTGCGCTCGCCGGGGGCCGCCGGTGCGCGCGGCGCCAGGCCCAGTGCCTCCAGCACCTGGTCGTTCTGGGCCGGGGAGCCGATCGTGATCCGCAGGCAGGTGGGCAGCGCGTCGAACGTGCGAACGACGATCCCCGCGCTCAGCAGACGCGAGATCCACGGCTCGATCGGCTCTCCCAGGTCGGCGAACAGGAAGTTCGCGGACGACGGGGAGATCTGCCAGCCAAGGCCGGACAGCGCCGGGCGCATCCGCTCCCGCTCGGCCACCGTCTCTGCCACGTCGGCCTCCATCAGGCTGCGATCCTCGGTCAGGGCCCGCACGGCCAGGGCGTCGGAGAAGCTGGAGATGCTCCCCGGGGGCCGGATCGCCTCCAGCTTGCGCGCGATCGCAGGCGGCGCCAGCAGGTAGCCGACGCGGGCGCCGGCCAGCGCGAACGCCTTGGACAGCGTGCGCACGACCACCACGTCGTCGCGCTCCCGCACCAGCCCCGACAGGTCGGTACCGCCGAACTCGATGTAGGCCTGGTCGATCACGACCAGACCGCCGTTGGGATCGGGCACGTCGCCGGGCGAGTCCTGGCCGGTGGGGTTGTGGGGCGAGCAGACCCAGGTCAGGCGCACGCCGTCGGGCCGATCGGCCAGCACGCCGCCGGCCAGCGCGGTGGCACCCTCGTAGAGGCCGTAGCAGGGCTGCCGCGCGTAGGCCGTGTCGCCGCGCGACAGCGTCAGCAGCGCGCACAGGGTGAGCCCCTCATCGGCGCCGGCCGTGGCCACGATCTGGTCTGCCGGGAAGCCGGTGTACTCCGAGATCGCCTCGCGCAGCCGCAGGTAGCTCGAGTCGGGATAGCGGTTGACTGCAACGCTCGCCAGCCAGGCCGCCGAACCGGCGTACCACGCCGGCGGCCGCGGCTGGGTGTTCTGGTCGAGCCGGATCACCGCGGTGCCGGGTGGGATCCGCTGCTCCCAGCCCTCCTGCCAGCGGTACGGCTCGACGTCTGCCAGATCCTCCCTGATGATCACGGGACGAGGTTCTCGATCGGCAGGACGAGGATGCTGGAGGCGCCGGCTCCGCGCAGCGGCCCCAGCAGCTCCACCACCTGCTGGCGGTCGACCACGGCGTGCACCGCGTGCATGCCGGTGCGGGCCAGCGGCAGCACCGTCGGCGACTCCAGACCGGGCAGCAGGTCGATCACGACCTGCAGTGCGCTGTCCGGCGCGTTCAGCATCAGGTAGCGCTTGCCGCGGGCGGCGATCACGCTCTGCATCACCGTTGCCAGCGACTGCGCGATCGCCTGCTGGCGCTGGTCGAGTCCCGGCCGGGCCAGCAGCACGGCCTCCGACTCGAGCACCGTATCGACCACGCGCAGCCCGTTCTGGCGCAGCGTCTCGCCGCTGGACACCAGATCGCAGACGGCCTCGGCCGCGTCCAGACGCGGCGCCAGCTCGACCGAGCCGTGGATCGCGACCACCTGCACGTCGACGCCGGCATCGGCGAAGAAACGACGGGTCGTCGAGGGGTAGGCGGTGGCCACCCGGCAGCCGTCCAGGTCGGCCGCGCGTTGCACCGGCGAGGCGTTGGCAACGGCGAGCTCCAGCCGGCAGCGGCCGAAGCCCAGCGGCAGCAGCTCCAGGGCATCGGTGCTTGACTCGATCAGCTGGTTGCGCCCGGCCACGGCCGTCTCCACGGCGCCGTCCGCCGCCCACGCCGGGATGTCGTCGGAGCGGGCGAACAGCACCTCGATGTCCCACTGCGAGCAGTGCTGGTAGAGGGCGCGGCCGTTCACCTCGACCTCGACGCCGGCGGCGCGCGCCAGCTCGACGGCGGGGGCGTGCATGCGGCCCTTCGATGGCAGCGCCAGGCGAAACGGCCGGCTCATCGCCGCGTTCCCATGCGCTCCAGCACCAGCCGGTAGCCGCCCTCGCCGTGGTGCAGCCAGTGCGCGACCCGGGTGACCGTCGCGGTGGACGCGTGCAGCTGCGATGCCACGCGAACGTAGGGCGTCCCGGCGTACACCAGGCGCGCCGCCTGCCAGCGGTGAGACAGCGACTCGAGCTCGTGCAGGGAGCAGATGTCGCGCAGGAACGCAGCCGCCTCGTCACGCGTGCGCAGCACCAGCAGCGCGTCGCAGAGGTCGTCGATGTTCGAGTCCCGCCAGTCTTCTGCCATCGTGCTAGCATTTTAGCATGCTAAATCGCGATAACGGCGCCGCCATCCGCGTGGTGCCGGCGATCGACCTGCTGGACGGCCACGTGGTGCGGCTACGGCAGGGACGCTACGACCAGGTGACCGAGTACCCCGTCGATCCTGACCGGGTGGCGGCCACCTACGCGGAGCAGGGTGCGACGCTGCTGCACGTGATCGACCTGTCCGCCGCCCGCGACGGCGTGCGCCCGCCCGCGCATGCCGAGGCGATCCGGCGGCTGGTGGGCGACTCCGGCATGGCCGTCCAGGTGGGGGGCGGCATCCGCGACGAGCGTGCGCTGCTGGAGGCGCTCGAGCTGGGGGTGGCGCGCGTGCTGGTGGGCACGCTGGCGGCCGCGCAGCCGCAGCTGGTGGGGCGGCTGGCCCGTGACACCGCCCGCGTGGCGGTGGCCGCCGACGTGCGCGAGGGAACGGTGCGGGCGGCCGGCTGGCTGGAGGACACCGGGGTCGCGGCCGGGACCTTCATACGGTCGCTGACCGAAGCCGGCGTGCGCGACTTCCTGGTCACCGCGATCGAGCGGGACGGCACCGGTGACGGGCCCGACACCGCGCTGCTGGCGCGCCTGCGGCCACGCGTGCCGGGCCTGCTGATGGCCGCCGGCGGGATCGGGTCGGCGGTCGACGTGGCCGCCGTGGCCGCGGCCGGTGCCGACTGCGCCGTGATCGGCCGCGCCCTCTACGACGGCTCTTTGACCCTGTTGGAGGCCTCGGCCTCGGCCCGCAGCTCGCCCACCGACAGGCCCTCGTAGCTGAGGAAGAAGAAGCCGATGCCGACGCCCAGCACCGCCTCGATCAGCTGCAGGCCGATCGAGAACGTGATGGCGAGGTTGGTGGGCACGTTGTAGACCTGCAGCGCGGTGTACGTGGCGCCCTGGAACACGACCAGGTTGCCGGGCACGATCGGGAACAGGCCGACCAGGTTCGACGCCAGGAACACCAGCGCCGCCGCCCCGATGCCCTTCTCGATGCCGTAGGCCTCGAGCGCCCACAGGATGCCGACCATCTGCGCCAGCCAGGACATGGTGGACGTGAACAGCGCCCACAGCAGCAGCCGCGGCCGCCGGAACAGCGCCTGGCCCTGGCGCAGCGCCATCGGCAGGGCGCCCAGGCTGATGCCGAGCAGGTGCCACCAGCGCTCGACGATGTCCGACTCGGTCGGCACGTTGCCGCGCCGGTAGCGCGCCCACACCTCGATCGCACACGCTGCCACGGCGATCACCAGCACCACGCCGATCAGCACCAGCAGCAGGTTCACCGCCCAACCGGGCACCGACACGAAGACCGTCACGCCCACCAGCACGGCTATCAGCGTCACCCCCGACAGCAGCTGCTCGGTGACCAGGGTGCCGACCAGGGTCGGCAGCGGCACGTCGACGCCGCGTGCGCTCAGCTTGCGCCGCAGCACCGAGATCCGCGCCACCTCGCCCAGGCGCGCGAACAGCACCGTGTTCAGCAGGAAGCCGATGAAGATGGCCGGCACCACCTCTGCGAAGTGCACGTTCAGGCGCCCGTCGGGCCCTCCATCGGCTCCGGGGATGCCCTCGACCGCGTCCAGCGAGGCCTTCCAGGTGAGGCCCTTGGCGGCCACCGACACCAGGTTTGCGGCCAGCGCCGCGAACACGAGCGTGGGACTGGCGTCGGTGATCACGCCGCCCAGCGCCTTCAGGTCGAGCTTGGTGGACAGGATCAGCACGCCGCAGACCACGGCCGCGGCCACCAGCATCGCCCTCAGCGCCATGCGCCGGCGCGGGCGCAGCTCTCCGGCCAGCTCGGAGATGGTCACGAACTGGATGCCCTGCTCCCTGCCGGCCTCGAGGATCAGCGGCAGCGCCTGCACGGTCTGCGAGCGGTCGTCGCCGTTGCCGGAGCCGTCGGCGTCGTGCAGGAGCAGGATCGCCCCGGGATAGAGCCGAGACACGCTGCGGTCGACGATCCGCTCGATGCCGGGCTTGGCCGTGTCCCAGACGCCCGCCGTCCACCCCACCACGCGGTAGCCGAGGCGGCGCGCGACCGGTACCAGGAAGGGGCTGCGAAAGCCGTGCGGGGCGCGGAACAGCGGCGCCGGGGCGGCGCCGGTCGCCCCAACCACCGCCTCGTCCAGCGCGCGCAGCTGGTGGGCGATCCCGGTCGGCCCCTCGAACGTGAGCAGCCGGTGGTCGTCGCCGTGGCTGGCCAGCTCGTGGCCCTCGGCCACGATCCGGCGGGCGATCTCTGGGTGGGCGCGCACCTGGCGCCCCAGCGCGAAGAAGGTGGCGCGCACGCCGGCCTCCGCCAGCGCGTCCAGGATCGGCGGCGTGTACTCGGCGCTGGGGCCGTCGTCGAAGGTGATCGCAGCCTTCGGGGCCAGCACCCGGCCACCGCCGATGACGCGGCCGAACAGCGGGTTGTTGGGCGTGAACGCCGCCCAGGCCAGCACCAGCGCCGTCAGCACCGCTGCGGCGAACACGAGGTCGCCGAACAGCCCGCCGAGGGCCACCGCCAGCACCGCCGCGCCCGTCAGCCAGACGGCGGCGAGCGCTACGAAGAGGCTGATGACCTGGCGCTTGCCCATGCCGGTCGTCGTCCTGCCGTCAGATCGGCATAGTAGTTCTCGAGCTGCGCGCCTACCTGTGGCCAGGCATAGCGCTCGAGCGCCGTCCTGCGCCCCTCGGCGGCCATCCGCTCCCGCCCCGCGTCGTCGTCCAGCAGCTGCGCCAGAGCCGTGGCGAACCGCTCCGCCGACTTGGCCGGGTGCACCAGGTAGCCCTGGCGCCCGTCCTCCATCAGCAGCTGGAAGCCGCTGATGCGGCTGGCCGCGACCGCGCGGCCGCAGCTCATCGCCTCCAGCAGCACCATCCCAAACGAGGCGCGGTCGCAGGGCGTGCAGAACACGTCGCCGCTGACCAGGTAGTTGGGGCGGCTGCGGTTGAGGCGGCCTGCGAAGTGCACGTAGGGCCGCGCGGGGTCGCTGACCGTGCGCTCGTAGTACGGGCGCAGCGGTCCGTCGCCGACGATGATCAGGCGCACCGCCGGCCCCCGCTCGGCGAACAGCAGCTGGTGGGCCTGGATCATGGTGTCCACCCCGTTGCGGGGATCGAACCGGCCCACGAACACGATCGAGCGGTGGTCGCCGATCAGTTCGGCCACCGGCTCCGCGTCGGGCGAGAAGTGGTCGGTGTCGATGCCGTTGGGGATCACGTCGTAGGCGTAGGGGAAGTAGGGGGTGAGCGAGCCGATGCAGGCCTCGCTGACGCACACACGGCCGTCCAGCCGCTCGATCGCGGGCCGGATCAGCTCGGCCTGGATATCCATACCCAGAGTCTGCGAGAATACGCTGTGGAAGGTGGCGATCGAGAGCGCGTCGTCGGGCGTGTTGTCGATCGCCCAGGCCGGCATCTGCGGGTTGTAGGGGGCGTGCACGTGCACCACATCGAAGCCGCGCCCCCGGAAGAATGCGCCCAGCCGGCGGCCCAGTCGCGGCCCGATGGTGTGGGTGGTCTCGGCGCCGTTGCCCCAGCCCGGCACGTACAGGCGGATCGACGTGCCGATGGTGGCCACCTCGAAGGTCGGCTCCGGCACCGCCATCGCGTCGTCCTGCACCGGCGGCGCGCCCAGCTTGCGGCCGGTGACGACGGTCACCTCGTGGCCGAGATCGGTCAGCGCACGGGCCTGACCGTCCACGTGCTCGCTGATCCCACCCAGGGTCGGGTAGTAGAAGTCGGTGACGATCGCGATCCTCATCGGATGCGCCATGCTACCGGGTGCGACGGCGTTGGCACTCCCGGCAGCACTCTGCCAACAGCGTCCCGGGTGGCTGGTAGAATTTGCGTGACGATGCCGATCTACGAGTACCGCTGCGAAAACGACCACCGCTTCGAGCTGATCCAGAAGTTCACGGATGACGCGGTCTCGGTGTGCGAGGTCTGCGGTGCTCCGGCACAGCGCGTGCTGCACCCGGTCGCCATCCACTTCAAGGGGTCGGGGTTCTACTCGACCGACTACGGGCGCGGCAAGAAGGCGGCCGCGTCGGCCGAGGCCAGGGCCGATTCCGGTTCCGACTCCAAGTCGTCGTCGTCGGACGGCGCCAAGAGCGGCGGCGAGTCGAAGAGCAGCGGCAGCGGCTCCAAGAGCGGCGGGGACGCGAAGCCGGCCAAGGCCGCCGAGGGCTGACCGGCCCGGCGCCGGCTACTTGACCTGGCAGCCGGGGTCGTAGAGCGAGCCCTTGGACGCCGGGATCGGCGCGATCTCGCCCAGGAACATCTGCACCACCTGCCGGTTCTGCGGCACGGACAGCAGCACGTCCTGGCCGCCGATCACCTGCGGTGTGCCGCCCGCGTGGCACTCCAGCGTGCGGCTTGCGCGGAACTTTTCCCAGCCCATGCCGAGCAGCTCGTTGGCCGACAGGTCGGTGGTCAGCGGCTTGGCCAGGGAGCTGCCGATCGACGGCAGGTGCAGCAGGCTCGAGAACGAGACCAGCTGGTGGGACAGCGACTGCATAACCAGCTGCTGGCGCTCGGTGCGGGTGATGTCGGTGTCCTGCGGGTTGGTGGTGTGGCGGATGCGGGAGTAGGCCAGCGCCCTGCGGCCGTCGAGCGTGATGGTGCCCTTGGGGAACACCCAGTTGTGGCCGTCGAACGGCTGGGACGACATGATCTTGCGCTTGTTGTAGAGCGTGACGCCGCCCAGCGAGTCGATCAGCTCCTTGAAACCGGCGAAGTTGACCAGCACGATGTGGTTCACCTGCAACCCGGTCAACGAGTTGATCGTGCGGATCAGGAGCGGGGCCCCGCCGTAGGCGTAGGCGGCGTTGATCTTGGTGCGGCCGTGGCCGGGGATGTTGACGTAGAGGTCGCGCGGAATCGACAGCATGCTGAGCAGGTGCTTGCCCGGGTCGGTGCGCATCAGGACGATCGAGTCGGCGCGGGCGGTGCTGTTGGCGCCGCGGCTGTCGGAGCCGAGCACCAGCGTCACCTGCGGGCTGCGCAGGATGTTGCCGGCCGGGGTCAGCGCCTTCTCGGTCTTGGGGTCGAGCCGCGCGTTGGCCTTGGCGATCTCGTTCGAGAAGGAGCGGTAGCCGAGGTACAGCCAGAACACGAACAGCACGACGATGGCGCCGACGCCGAGCAGGATGCCGCGCTTCCAGCCGGGGCGGAAGCGGCGCCGGGGTGGCACCGTCGCCACCTGGCGGCCGGGAAGCGGCGGCGGGGGAGGCGGCGGCGTGCCGGGGCGGGTCATGCCGGGGCGGGTCATGCCGGGCGGCGTGACCGGGCGGTCGGCCGTGGCAACGCCCGATCCCCCGAAGGCGAAACGGGCGGCGTCGGGGTCGTCCTTGCGAACGTGCCCGCCGCGGTAGACGCGGTAGGGCTTGGGCCTCAGTTGCTCGGGCACGGCGCTGTTATGTTAGCCACCGCCATGCCCGACTCCTCCCCCTCGGCCGCCGTCGGAATCGACCTCGGCGGCACCTCAATCAAGGCCGCGCTGGTGTCCGATCGGCTCGAGATCGTCTCCCGCAGCGCCGTTCCGACCGATCTCCGCAGCCAGGGGGTGCTGCTGAGCGCGATCGAGCGGCTGGTGGAATCGGTGAGCAAGGACACCGCTCCGTCGGCCGTCGGCTTCGGGCTGCCGTCGCAGATCGACCAGCGCCACGGGCGCGTGCTGGACTCGACCAACGTGCCGCTCGAGGACCTCGACTTCAAGGCCGAGATGGCGTCGCGGCTGGGGGTGCCGGTCGAGATCGACAACGATGCCAACGTGGCCTGCCTGGCGGAGTGGCGGATCGGCGCCGCACGCGGCGCCCAAAACGTCGTGATGGTGACGCTGGGCACGGGTGTCGGTGGCGGCCTGGTGCTGGACGGCAGGCTCTACCGCGGCTCGATCGGGTCAGGTGCCGAGCTCGGGCACATGTCCGTCGACGAGAACGGGCCGCACTGCCAGGGGCACTGCAACAGCCGCGGCTGCCTGGAGGTGCTGGCCTCGGCCACTGGCGTGATGGCGGCAGCCCAGCAGATCGCGTCCGACCATCCATACGGCGGCCTCGCCGCCGCGCGCGCGGCCGGCGAGGACCTGGATGCGCGCTACATGATCGACCGTGCCCGCGCCGGCGACGAGGAGGCGATGCAGGTGTTCGCGATCGTCGGCCGCCACCTCGGAGTCGGCGTCACGAACCTGGTCAACATCTTCAACCCGGAGGTGGTGGTGATCGGCGGCGGGATCGCGGCGGCCGGGGAGGCGCTGCTGGCTCCGACCCGCGAGGAGTACGAGCGCCGGGTGCTGAGGGCCACCGCCGGCGCGCGGATCGTGGCCGCGGAGCTGGGCAACGATGCGGGCGTGCTGGGCGCGGCCGCGCTGGTGCTGTGACGCTCCCCGGCGGCACACTGGTCGTCTGCCCCACGCCGATCGGCAACCTCGGCGACATCACCCTGCGCGCGCTGGAGGAGCTGCGGCGCGCCGACGCGGCAGCATGTGAAGACACGCGCCACTCGCGCACCCTGCTGCACCGGCACGGCATCGACCTGCCTCTGGTCGCGCTGCACGAGCACAACGAGCGTGCCCAGACGCCGGCGCTGCTGCGGCGCGTGGCCGAGGGACAGCGCATCTGCCTGCTGACCGACGCCGGCTTCCCGGCCGTGTCCGATCCGGGCGCCTGGCTCGTGTCCGAGGCGATCGCGGCCGGCGTCGAGCTGGTGGTGCTGCCCGGCCCGTCGTCCGTGACCACGGCACTGGTGGCCTCGGGGATGGCGGGTGGCGGCTTCGCGTTTGCCGGCTTCCTGCCCCGCTCGGCGGGCGCGCTCGCCGCGCTGCTCGACCGGCTCGACCTGGCGGCCCTTCCGATCGTGGCGTTCGAGTCCCCGCGCCGTCTGCCCGCAACGCTCTCGCGCCTGGCGCACCGCGAGCCCGGCAGGCGGATGGCGGTCTGCCGCGAGCTGACCAAGCTGCACGAGCAGGTCGAGCGCGGCGACGCAGCATCGCTGGCCGAGCGCTTCGCCGATCCTCCGAAGGGCGAGGTGACGCTGGTGCTGGCGGCAGCGGAGCCGGCCACCCAGGCGCTCCCGGACCCGGCGCTCCTGGCCGAGCTGACCGCAGCCGTGGGCGCGAAGCGCGCGGCCGCGCTGGCATCGCAGCTGACGGGCGTACCACGCAACCGCATCTACGCCAGCCTCACCGGCCCCTGACGGGTTCGTCACGCGTTCGCAACCAGGGTCACGACGCCCGCTCATCGGTGCAACGCTCGTCGCGTTCTTTACGGGCTCTGAGCCCGACCCGGCCGGCGTGGGCGGTCCGGCGCGGGATTGTGACCGGTCGTCACCGGCCCGTGAAGCGCGCCCGCATGGCTGCGCGGTTGCCGGTTCCGGGTCCGTGATGTTCGTGTCGCCTCCGCGGTCTCAGTCGTTGCGGGCCCCCGCCTGGTGCGTCACGGCCGCGTGAGGTTCGTTGCATGATTCGGTGTCATGTGCCGGTCACAACGGTGCAACCGCCGGTCGTTCGCACACCGGTAGGATGCAGCGCCGGACATGGCCTTCTCTGTCACGACACCGATCTACTACGTCAACTCGGATCCGCATCTGGGGCATGCGTACACGACCGTGGCCGGGGACGCGCTGGCCCGCCACCACCGCCAGCGCGGCGAGGACGTCTTCTTCCTGACAGGCACCGACGAGCACGGCGGCAACGTGGCCCGCGCCGCCGAGGCCGCCGGGATGCCGCCCAAGCAGTTCTGCGACGAGGTGTCCGAGCGCTTCCGCCGGCTGACCACGGCGATGGAGTCGTCGAACGACTTCTTCATCCGTACAACCGATCCGGAGCACGAACGGCGCGTGCAGGACTTCGTCCAGCACCTGTACCACGACGGCCACCTCTACGAGGGCACCTACGCCGGCCTCTACTGCAGCTCCTGCGAGGTCTTCTACACCGAGGGCGACCTGATCCAGCCCGGCAACCTGTGCCCGATCCACAACCGCCCCGTCGAGTGGGTGGAGGAGAAGAACTGGTTCTTCCCGCTCTCGAAGTGGGCGCCGAAGCTGCTGGAGCTGTACGACGCCAACCCCGACTTCGTACGCCCCCGCGCCCGCTACAACGAGGCACGCTCGATGATCGCCGGCGGCCTCGAGGACGTCTCGTTCACCCGGGCCACCGTCAGCTGGGGGATCCCGGTGCCGTGGGAGCCGAGCCAGACCATCTACGTCTGGGTGGATGCGCTGCTCAACTACCGCACCGCGCAGGAGTACGGTCTCGGCCGCGACGTGACGGCCGAGTTCTGGCCGACCTCGCTGCACCTGATGGCCAAGGACATCCTGCGGCTGCACGGCATCGTCTGGCCGGCGATGCTGCTGGCGGCCGGCTACGAGCCGCCCCGCGGCCTGTTCGTGCACGGCTACTTCACGACGGGCGGCGAGAAGATGAGCAAGACGATGGGCAACGTGATCGACCCGTTCGAGGTGATCGACCTGCTGGGCGCCGACGCGCTGCGCTTCTACCTGATGCGCGAGGTGCAGTGGGGCCAGGACGGCGACGTCACCTGGGAGGGCCTGCACCGCCGCTACGAGGGCGAGCTCGCGAACGACCTCGGCAACCTGGTGTCGCGCGCAACCGCCATGATCGTCCGCTACCGCGAGGGCCGCGTGCCGGAGGGCCGAAACGCGCTCGAACCGGTGCACGAGTCGGTGGCCGCGCGGCTGGACGCCGTCGACCTGTCGGGCGCGCTGGAGGAGATCTGGACGCTGGTGCGCTCGGCCAACCGCTACGTCGAGGAGCAGCAGCCCTGGGTGCTGGCCAGGTCGGACGAGCCCGAGCAGGTGCGGGCGTTGGACGACGCGCTCTACACGCTGGCGGACACGGTGCGGTCGCTGGGCGTGATGCTGTATCCGTACATCCCGGCCTCCGCCGAGAAGATCCTGGCGGCCGTCGGCGACCCCGGCGCCATCACGTGGGAGCGGGCGGCGCTGGGGACGCTCGCCGCCGGCAGCGAGGTGCGCCAGCCGGAGCCGCTGTTCCCGCGCGTCGAGAAGTGATCGACACCCACGCGCACCTCGAGCGCTGCGAGCAGGGCCCCGACGCCGCGATCGACGAGGCTGACGCCGCCGGCGTCGAGCGCATCCTCACGATCGGCCGCGACCAGGCGGTCGACCTCGCCGCCCGCCATCCCGGCGTGTGGGCGATCGTCGGCTGGCACCCGCACGAGGCCGCGGAGGCCGACGTCGAGACCCTGCGGCCGCTGCTGGCCCGTCCCAGGGTGGTCGCGCTGGGCGAGGTCGGCCTCGACTTCTACCGCAACAACGCCCCGCCCGACGATCAGCGCCGCGTGTTCGCCGCGCAGATCGAGCTGGCAAACGAGCTGGGCCTGCCGCTCGTGATCCACACCCGCGATGCGGACGACGAGACGTTCCCGATGCTCGAGGGCGCGCGGGTGCCCGTGGTGCTGCACTGCTTCTCCTCACCGCAGCGGCTGGACGAGGCGGTGGCGCGCGGCTACCTGCTGTCGTTCGCGGGCAACGTCACGTACCCCAAGGCGGTGGAGCTGCAGCAGGCCGCCGCGCGGGTGCCCGACGACCTGCTGCTGGCCGAGACCGACAGCCCGTTCCTGGCTCCGGTGCCGCTCCGCGGCCGCCCCAACTCGCCGGCCAACCTGCTGCACACGCTGGCGTTCCTGGCCGGCCTGCGCGGCGTCGACGCAGCCTCCCTGGGCGAGCTGATCGAGCGCAACGCAGCGCGCGTGTTCGGGCTGCCGTGAGCACCGCCGCGCTGGCCCTGGCGCTCTCCGCGGCGCTGGTGCATGCGTTCTGGAACGTGCTGGTGGGGGGGCGCCCGCGACCCCCAGCCGGCCGCTGCCGTCGCGATGCTGGCCTCGGTCGCGGTGGGGCTGCCGCTGGCCGTGGCCAGCTGGGACGTGCAGGCGGGTGTCGCTCCCTGGGCGGTTGCCTCGGCCGTGCTGGAGCTGGCCTACATCGTGCTGCTGGCGGCGGCCTACCGCCGCGCCGACGTCTCGGTGATCTACCCGATCGCGCGCGGCGCCGCCCCGGTGCTGGTGCTGGCGGCGGCGATCGTGACCGGGGTCGCCACCGGGCCGCTGCAGCTGGCCGGCGTGCTGCTGGTGACGGGCGGGATCGGCATCGTGTCCAGAAGCGGCGACCGGGCGGGGCGCCGCGACGTGCTGCTGGCGCTGACGGTGGCCGCGTCGATCGCGGGGTACACGCTGGTCGACAAGCACGGGCTCCGCTACGCCTCGCCGGTGCCCTACCTGGAACTGGTGATGGTGTGGCCGGCGCTGGCCTACGCGGGCTGGGTCGCCTCCCGCGACGGCACGGCCGCGCTGCGGGCGGCCGCGGGACGCTCGGCGGTGGTGGCCGGCGTCGGCATGTTCGCGGCCTACGCGCTGGTGCTGGCGGCGCTGCAGCGTGCCCCCGCCGCATCGGTCTCGGCGGTGCGCGAATCGAGCATCGTGGTGGCGCCGCTGCTGGCCGCGGCCCTGGCCTGGCGGCGGCCCGACCCGCGCACCGTGCTGGGCGCCGCGGTGGTGGCGGGCGGGGTGGCGCTGGTGGCGCTGGCATGATCCGCCCGTGAGCAAGCAGGCCTCCATCGCCCGGCTGCGCGAGCTCGGCATCACGCCCAACCGCGACCTCGGCCAGAACTTCCTGATCGACGACAACGTGCTGGGCATGATCGGCTCGGTTGCGCCGCTGCGCGACGACGACGTGGTGCTGGAGGTGGGGCCGGGCCTGGGCGTGCTGACGCGCTGGCTGGCCGAGCGCACCCGGCTGGTGCATGCGATCGAGATCGACCGCCGGCTGCAGCCGGCGCTGGCGATCACGCTGGAGGGCGTGGACAACGTGCGGCTGCTGTTCGCCGACGCCATGCGCGTCGACTTCGGGTCGCTTCGGCCGCCGCCGGCGGCGATGGTCGCCAACCTGCCCTACAGCGTGGCGACGCCGGTGATCATGGACGCCCTGCCCGTGTGTGACCGGTTCTGCGTGATGGTGCAGCGCGAGATCGCCGACCGGCTGTTCGCCGCTCCCGCCAGCAAGGCCTACGGCGCCGTCTCGGTGCTGGTGCAGCTGTCCTGCTCGCGGCTGGCGATGCGCCCCGTGTCGCGCAACGTGTTCACGCCGGTGCCGCGGGTCGACTCGGCGCTGGTCGCGTTCGAGCGGCGCTCCGCGATCGCCGCCGGGCGGGACTGGCCGCGGCTGTCGCAGGTGGTGCACGCCGCGTTCGCCCACCGCCGCAAGCGGCTGGGCAACTCGCTGCGGCTGGCCGGCATGGAGGCCCCGGCCGATCTGGCCGGCCTGCGGGCCGAGCAGCTGGCGCCGGAGCAGTTCCTGGAGCTGCTGTGATCCTGAGCGCCCCCGCCAAGATCAACCTCTGCCTGCGGGTCGGCCCGCTCCGTGACGACGGCTTCCACCGGCTCGCCACCGTGTTCGTCGCGATCGACCTGCGCGACACGATCGAGCTGCACCCGGCCCCGGCCACCAGCGTCGAGGGGTTTCCGGACACGCTGATCACCCGTGCACTGGAGGCGCTGGGCGAGTCGCGGCGGGTGGTGCTGGACAAGCGGATCCCGGTGGCGGCCGGCCTGGGCGGCGGCTCGTCCGACGCGGCCGCGGTGCTGCGCGCGCTGCGCCGTCGCCGGCCGGTGGACGAGCTGTACGCGATCGCCCGGTCGCTGGGGTCCGACGTGCCCTTCTTCCTGTCGGGCCTGGAGGTGGCGCTGGGCACGGGCCGCGGGGACGTGCTGCAGCCGCTGCCGGACTTTCCGCGCAGCTTCGGGGTGCTGCTGGTGCCGTCACAGGAGCGGCTGTCGGCGGCCGACGTCTTCGCGAGGGCGCAGCCGAACGAGATCTATCCGGCGGTTCGGGGCGACCTGATCCGGGGCGTGCACACGGTTCGCTCGGCGGCCGACGTGGCCGGGCTGGTGGCGAACGACCTGGAGCCGGCCGCGATCGAGCTGTGCCCGGGGATCGCGGATGCGCTCGCGTCCGTGCGCGCGGCCGGCGCCCTGGCCGCCGCCGTCTCGGGCAGCGGCCCCACCGTGTTCGGCCTGTTCGGTGACCGTGCCGCCGCCGAGGCGGCGCAGGCGCTGATTCCGGGCTCGATCGCCACGTCGCCCGTGTAGAATTGAGCCATGGCCGAATGGAACCTCTCAAGCGACCAGGTCACCCTCGAGCAGAAGCCGAGGCGGCGCAGCCCGGTCCGCTGGGTGCGCGACAACAGCATCCGCATCGCCGTGGTGGTCGGATTCGTCGAGGCCGCGTTTGCGTGGCACGTCGGCTTCAGGCTGATGTGGCTGGTGGGCGTGCTCGCGGTGCTGTCGTACCTCTACCTGCGGCGCCGGGTGCCGCCCGCCGCGCGCCGGCCGCTGTGGGTGGTGGCCATGTCACAGGCGGTCGCCGGAATCGTGGTGCCCGCCATCTTCGGGCTGTTCTTCTTCGCCGCGATCGTGGGGGCACTCCTGCTCGTGATCATGGTGCTGGTGTTATTGGGCGACCTGCGCCGCACCTAGAAATCCCGATCCGTATACTCGTGGTGGTTGCCTGACCGCACGGCGATGGGGCGTGGCCAAGTGGTAAGGCAGCGGGTTTTGGTCCCGCGACCCCTGGTTCGAATCCAGGCGCCCCAGTCTCCCTCTTTGAGTGAAATGACCCAACCGCTCGCCTGCCTCGTCCTCGCCGCCGGCAAGGGCACGCGCATGAAGTCGCGCCTGCCCAAGCTGCTGCACACCGCCTGCGGCCGCCCGCTGCTGGGCTGGTCGCTGGCCGCCGTGGAGCCGCTGGGGGCGGACCCGGCCGTGGTGATCGTCCCGCCCGATCTGCCGGAGCTGGACGCGCTCGTGCCCGGATGGGCGTCGACCGCCGTCCAGCACAGCGCGCGCGGCACCGGCGATGCCGTCCTGGCCGGCCGCGAGGCGCTGTCCGGCTTCGCCGGCGACGTGCTGATCATGAACGCCGACCACCCGCTGGTCGAGGCGGAGACGCTGCTGGCGATGGCGGCGGCGCACCGCGAGGCCGGCGCGGCGGCCACGCTGCTTACGTTCGACCGCACCGACACGATCGGCGGCGACTTCGGGCGGATCGTGCGCAGGAGCGGGGGAGCCGTGGAGGCGATCGTCGAGCTCCGTGACGCCGACGACGACCAGCGCGCGCTGCGCGAGGTGAACGGCGGGTACTACGTCGTCCGCAGCGACCGGCTGTGGTCGGCGCTCGACCGGATCACCGACCAGAACGACCAGGGCGAGCTGTACCTGACCGACATCGTTGCGATCCTGGCCACCGACGGCGACGTCGTGCACGCCCACCGCCACGACGATCCGCTGGTGGCCAAGGGCGTCAACACCCGGGTCGACCTGGCCGAGGCCGACGCCGAGCTGCGGGCCCGGATCAACCGCGGCCACATGCTTGCCGGCGTCACCATCGTCGATCCCGCCAGCACGTTCATCGAGCCCGGGGTCGAGATCGAGGCCGACGCCACCGTGCACCCGTTCACCGTGCTGCGCGGCGCCACCCGCGTCGGGGCCGGCGCGCAGGTGGGCCCGCACGCCGTGGCGGTCGACGCCACCATCGGACGAGATGCCCTGGTCGGCCCGTTCTGCTACCTTCGCCCGGGAGCGACCCTGATGGACGGCGCCAAGGCGGGCACCTACGTTGAGATCAAGAACTCGGTGATCGGAGAAGGCGCGAAGGTGCCGCACCTGTCCTACATCGGAGACGCCGAGGTGGGCTCCGGCAGCAACATCGGGGCGGGCGCGATCACCGCCAACTACGACGGCAACGAGAAGCAGCGCACCACCATCGGCAGGGACGTCCACACCAGCTCTCATAATGTCTTCGTCGCCCCGGTCACGATCGGTGACGGTGCCTGGACGGGCGCCGGATCGGTCATCACCAACGACATCCCACCCGACGCGCTGGGAGTGGCTCGTGCCAAGCAGACCAACATCGAAGGATATGGACGCCGAAAGCGCCGTCAGCGTTGAGTCGCCGATACCGCTGTTCGCGACCGTTCCGGGCAGCGCGCCGGCGGTGAGCGACTCCCCGCACGCGACCTGGATGGAGCGGGCGCCGCACAAGCGGCTGATGCTGTTCAGCGGGCGCTCCAACCCGGAGCTGGGCGCGAAGATCGCCGAGCACCTCGGCATCGAGCTGGGCCGGGCCACGCTCAAGACCTTCACCAACGGCGAGGTCTACGTGCGCTACGAGGAGTCGATCCGCGGCGCCGACATGTTCATCGTGCAGTCCTGCTCGTCGCCGACGAACGACTCGCTGATGGAGCTCCTGATCATGATCAACGCGGCCCGCCTGGCTTCGGCCAAGCGGATCACGGCCGTGATGCCCTGGTACCCCTACTCGCGGCAGGACAAGAAGAGCGCGCCCCGCGAGCCGATCACGTCGAAGCTCGTAGCCGACATGATCGAGGCCGCGGGGGCCGACCGGGTGCTGACCATGGACCTGCACGCGGGCCAGCTGCAGGGCTTCTTTAAGATCCCCGTCGACCACATGACCTCGGTGCCGCTGCTTGCCGACCACTTCAAGCTGGTGGTGGGCGATGTCCCGCCTGACGACATCGTGGTCGTGTCCGGCGACGCCGGCCGCGCAAAGCTGGCCAAGAAGTTCTCCGAGATGCTGGGCTCCGGCTTCGCGCTGATCACAAAGGAGCGCCCCGAGCAGCAGGTGGCCGAGGTGACCAACGTGATCGGCCGCGTGCGCGACAAGGTCTGCGTCGTGATCGACGACATCATCGACACGGCCGGCACGCTCTGCGCCGGCGGCGAGGCGCTGATGGAGCACGGCGCCACCGAGGTCTACGCCTGCGCCACCCACGCCGTCTTCTCCGGGCGGGCGCTCGAGACCCTCGAGGCATCCGTCTTCAAGCAGGTGGTCGTAACCGACACCATCCCCACGAACGCCGTCGAGCGGCCGGACAAGGTGCGGGTGCTGTCGGTTGCGCCGATTCTGGCTGATACCATCTCCAACGTCTTCAACGACGACTCGGTGTCGGGCCTGTTCCACGGCGGAAACCAGCTGTTCTAGGCGCCCGGCTCGTCACGGTATCCGGGAGCGATCGATGGCTGATGTGAAACTACAGGTGCGCCTGCGGGAAGAGCGCGGCGGAAAGCTTGCGCGGGCGATGCGCGCCGCGGGCGACATCCCCGGCGTCCTCTACACGTCGCGGAGCGGCAGCGAGGGCTCGCAGGCGATCGTCGTCGGCGCGCGCGACCTGCGCACGGCCGTCTCCGGCTCGGGCGGCACCCACGCCGTCATCGACCTCACCATCGACGGGGCCGGCAAGACGCACCCCGTCGTGATCAAGGACATGCAGCTCGACCCGGTCCGCGACCGCGTGATCCACATCGACTTCCACGAGGTGCGGCTCGACCAGCCGATCAACACCGTCGTGCGCGTCCATATCGAGGGCATACCGCACGGCGTCGAGATGGGCGGCGTGCTCAGCCAGCCCACCCATGAGCTGAACATCTCGGTGCTGCCGACCGCCATCCCCGAGCAGATCGTGGTCGACGTCAGCGAGCTCGAGATCGGCAGCTCCCTGCGCCTGGTTGAGGTTGACGGCCTCGAGGGCGTGACGTTCCTGGACGACCCCGAGAGCACCGTGCTGGCCACGGTCACCGCCCCCATCGCCGAGGAGGAGCTCGAGCCGGAGGAGGGCGAGGAGGGCGTCGAGGGCGAGGAGGGCGTCGAGGGCGAGGAGGCCGGCGAGGGCGAGGCCGCGGACGGCGAGACTCCGGCGGAGGCACCCGCAGGCGACGAGTAGCGTCGGGTGAGCCTGCTTCGCCGATCGCGCGAGCCGTCGCTCTCCCACCTGGTGGTCGGTCTCGGCAATCCCGGGGCGCGCTATCGGGACACGCGCCACAACCTGGGCCGGCGGGCGGTCGAGCTGATCGCGGACGAGCTGGGCGGGAGCTGGCGGTCGCGCTGGAACGGACGGGTCAGCGAGCTGCGCGACGGAGACGAGCGGCTGGCACTGCTGGTGCCGGAGACGTTCATGAACGAGTCGGGCCGCTCGGTTGCGCCCGCGCTGCGGTTCTACAAGCTGCCGCCGGAGCGGCTGGTCGTCGTCCACGACGAGCTCGACCTGGAGCTGGGCGACGTACGGGCAAAGCAGGGCGGCGGGCTGGCCGGGCACAACGGCCTGCGCTCGCTGGCCGATGCAATCGGCACGCAGGACTTCCTGCGCGTGCGGATCGGGATCGGCAGACCGGAGCGGGGCGACCGCAGGCCAGTGGCCGACTGGGTGCTGCAGCCGTTCCCGCCGGGCACCGATGTCGACCGCCTGGTGCGCGACGGCGCCGACTGCGCGCTGTCGGTGCTGCGTGACGGGGTGGACGTGGCCATGCGCACGTGGAACGGCAGCACCACGGCGTAGCCGCGCGCCTCGAGCTACGCCACGATGCGGATGCGCTCGGCCTCAACGACGTCGGCCGGCGCCTCGACGACGTCCGCGCGGTTGTCCAGCCGCTGCTCGAACGCGCGCCGCAGATCCTCGCCGCGCATGCGCGGCGCGCTGGAGATCCTCCAGCAGGCCAGCTTCGCCTCCAGCCGGCGCACCATCTCCGGCGGCTCGTACAGCCGCGTGCGCACCTGGTATTCGCTCATTCCGCGCGAGGTCATTCGCATCGCGCGCAAGCGTAACCCCTTCGACGGACGGCGTCCACTCCCTACCCGCGGTCGCGCAGCGCCGTTTCCAGTCCCAGGAAGATCTCGCGCCCCGCTGCGAACGCCCATTCCAGGTTCCGCACCCGCATCTTCTCGTTGGGTGAGTGGATGTCGTCGTCGGATGTCGCGAAGCCGGACAGGATCGTCGGCGTGCCCCGCGACACCAGCGCGGCCATCACCGGGATCGAGCCGCCGCTGCGCATCGCCAGCGGGCGGGTGCCGGTGGCCCGCTCGATCGCGTCGAAGCCGCTGGCGATCACGGGGTCGTGCGGCGAGACGTACGCCGGGCTACCCGCCGGCCAGGCGTCCAGCTCGATCGTCGCGTGTACCGGGCAGGCCGACCGCAGTCGCGTCTCGAGCTGCTCTTGCAGGGCCGCCGGATCCTGCCCCGGCGCCACCCGCAGCGACAGCGACGCCAGCGCCTCGGTGCCGATGCTGGTCTTGTGCATGCGGGGATCGCCGCAGCCGATCGAGTGCACCGTCAGCGACGGCCCCTCCCAGGTCCGGTGGTAGAAGTCGGCCTCGGCGCGATCGTCGGCCGGCGTGGCGCCGGCGGCCTGCATCAGCTCGGCGCCCGACGGCAGCGAGGCCCAGCCCGCGCGCTCCTCGTCGGTGACCGGCGCGATGCCCGCCGAGAAGTCCTGGTCATGGCCGGCTACGGCCGCGAGCACCGCGACCAGGTCGTGCACCGGGTTGGCGGCGGCGCCGCCATAGAGGCCGGAGTGGAGCTCCTTGCGGTTGGTGACCAGCCGCACCTGAAATCCGACCAGCCCACGCAGGGCGGTGGTCACCGCCGGCACCTCGCCGCTGGCCATCGCCCCGTCGAAGATCACCGCCGCGCCGAAGTCGTCTGAGAGCGTGGCCAGGTAGTCGATCACCGAGTGGCCGCCCACCTCCTCCTCGCCGTCGGCGATCACCCGCACGTTCACGCCCAGGCTGCCGCTCTCGGCCAGGTCGAGCGCCGCCCGCAGCAGCGCCCAGTAGTTGCCCTTGTCATCGGATGCGCCGCGGGCGTACAGCCAGCCGTCGCGCACCTGCGGGTCGAACGCAGGGGACGTCCACAGCGCCGGGTCGCCGGGCGCCTGCACGTCGTAGTGCCCGTAGGCCACCACGGTCGGCGCATCCGCGACCGAGGCCGGGATCAGCGCGTCCACCAGCGGGTTGCCGTAGCCCTCGACGATGGTGCCGCCGCCGACCATCGCCGCCACCCAGTCGGCTGCCTGCCGCAGCTCGGGCGCGTGCTGCCCGTCGCTCGAGATCGACTCGATGCGGAGCAGGTCGAACAGCTCGTCCAGCTCGAGCGGCACTACTCGTGCTTGCTGGTGTGCTTACCCACCGCGATGTCGACGAGCGTCAGGATGGTCAGGATCAGCGGGATGCCGAGCGCGACCACGAAGATTCCGTCGAGCGTCCAGTCATGCCCGGCCGGCTTCTCGTTGGCAGGCGTGGTTGCGGCCCAGGTGACGGCGGGCAGCAGCAGCGGCAGCACCAGGGCGATGAGCGGGGCGAGGTAGCGACGGCGCAACGGTGAACCTCCGGACGATGACGCCCGCCAGACTACCATCAGAGACGGCCGTGGATCGCACCGACCCGCTCGACCGACCACCCGAGATCGCCTCCGCGCTCGCCGGCGCGGAGCTGGCTCTGCCCTACCTGCTGGAGAGCGATGACGTCGCCTCGTTCGCGGGGATCGCGGCCGCCGGCGTGCCCCGCGCCCGCGTCTCGCCGCCGATGCTGCCGCTGCTGGCGGCGGCGCTGTGGCGAACGCGCGAGCAGCTGGCCCCGCGCGGCCTGGTGGTGGTGGTCGACGACGACGAGGCCGCCCACGCCCTGGCCGAGTCGGCGGCGCCGTATCTGCCGGGAGCAGCGGTCGCCTACCTGCCGTCGCGCGGCGCCGCATACGGCAGCGGCCTCGAGCCGGCCGCGCACCTGGTGGGCGAGCGGTCGCGGGCGCTGGACGTGCTGGCCCAGGGTGGGCTGGTGGCGGTCTCGGCCGACGCGCTGGTGGAGCGGATCGCGCCGGTCGAGCGGCGGCCGGCGCTGGTGGAGCTCGACCTCGGCGCCGAGCCCGGCTTCGACGCGGTCGTCGAGCTGCTGGCCGCGGCCGGGTACGAGCGCGTCGACACGGTCGAGGAGCGTGGCAGCTTCTCCGTGCGGGGAGGGATCATCGACGTGTTCCCCACGACGGGCCGCGAGCCGATCCGGGCGGAGTTCTTCGGCGACGAGATCGAGCGCCTGTCGGCCTTCTCCGCCTTCACCCAGCGCTCCCTGCACGAGCTCGACCGCGCCGTCGTGTATCCCGCGGCCGAGCCCGGCGACCTGGAGCAGGAATGGGGCGCCGAGGAGGACGAGCCGGTGATCGCGGCCGGGCTGGTGGCGCTGGCGCCGGAGCTGGAGCGGCTCGCCCAGGTGCTGGTCTGGAACCCGGAGCAGGTCGTGGAGGCCGCCCGCGAGCACAGCGAGGAGGCCGCCGATCGGCTGCGCGACCCGCAGCTGCGGGCGCGCGGCTACGTGCGGCCGCAGGAGGTGGAGGCGCTGGTCGAGCGCAGCGGCGCGCTCGAGGAGCTGCCGCTGGGCCAGACGATCTCGTTCGAGGCGCAGCCGCCGGCCCTGGCCTCGTTCGGCATCGCCGAGGCCGAGAACGAGCTGCGCGCGCTGGTGCGGGCCGGCTACCGCGTGCTGGTCTGCTTCCCGCACGTGGGCGAGGCCGAGCGCACCCGGCTGGCCCTGACCCGGATCGACGTGGAGACACCCCAGCCCGGCACGACCGGGCCGGACGAGGCCGGGGTGGCGTTCTGCCAGGCGACGATCCGGGGCGGGGTCGTGATCCCATGGCTGCGGCTGGCGGTGCTGCCGTCCAGCCAGCTGTTCCGCCGCCGTGCCACCCGCCGTGCGATCGGGCTGGGCCGCGCCCTGGCCGCGTTCGGCGACCTGCGTGCGGGCGACTACGTGGTGCACGACGACCATGGCGTGGGGCGGTTCGTCCGCTTCGACACGCGCGAGGTGGGCGGCGTCGTGCGCGACTACCTGTACCTGGAGTTCCGCGGCGACGACCGTCTCTACGTGCCCCACGAGCAGCTGGGCAAGGTCAGCCGCTACATCGGATCGGACGGCTCCGCTCCCACGCTGGCCAAGCTGGGAGGCAAGGCCTGGAACACGCTCAAGGCGCGGGCGCGCAACGCGGTGCGGGAGCTGGCCGGCGAGCTGCTGGCGCTGTATGCGCGGCGCCAGGCGACCAGCCGGCCGCCGTTCCCCGGTGACGACGAGTGGACGGCGCGGCTGGAGGAGGCGTTCCCCTACCAGGAGACCGATGACCAGCAGCGCGCCATCGACGCCGTCACCGAGGACATGGAGGGCGAGCAGCCGATGGACCGGCTGGTCTGCGGGGACGTCGGCTTCGGCAAGACCGAGGTGGCCGTGCGGGCCGCGATGAAGTGCGTGTCGGGCGGCCGCCAGGTGATGGTGCTGGTGCCAACGACGGTGCTCGCACAGCAGCACGGCGCCACCTTCCGGGATCGCTTCCGCGACTTCCCGGTCGAGGTCGAGACGGTCTCGCGGTTCCGGTCCCCGGCCGAGGTGAAGCAGGTGCTGGCCCGGTTCCGGGAGGGCAAGGTGGACGTCCTGATCGGCACCCATCGCGTGCTCTCGCGCGACGTGGTGCCGGGCAACCTGGGGCTGGTGGTGGTGGACGAGGAGCAGCGCTTCGGCGTCGCCCAGAAGGAGCTGCTGCGGCAGATGCGGCTGGAGGTGGACGTGCTGGCCATGTCGGCCACGCCGATCCCGCGCACGCTGCACATGTCGCTGTCGGGCCTGCGCGACATCTCGGTGATCACGACGCCGCCGCGCGGCAGGCGCCCGATCAAGACCCACGTCGGCGAGTTCGACGAGGAGCTGATCGCCGCCGCCCTGCGCCGCGAGCACGCGCGCGAGGGCCAGTCCTTCTACCTGCACAACCGGGTCGAGACGATCGACGAGGCGGCCGCGCGGGTGCGCTCGTGGGTGCCGGAGCTGCGGGTCGGCGTCGCCCACGGGCAGATGCCGGAGCGGCAGCTGGAGGAGGTGATGCTGGCCTTCCTGCGCGGCGATCACGACGTGCTGGTGTCGACCACGATCATCGAGTCGGGGCTGGACATCCCCCAGGCCAACACGCTGGTGGTGGAGCGCGCTGACACGCTCGGCCTGTCCCAGCTCTACCAGATCCGCGGGCGCGTCGGCCGCAGCGACGTGACGGCGCACTCCTACCTGTTCTACCCCGACCGGCGCGAGCTCAGCGAGGAGGCCCGGCACCGGCTGTCGACGCTGGCCGACTACACCGAGCTCGGCTCCGGCTACCGGATCGCGATGCGCGACCTGGAGCTGCGCGGCGCCGGGAACCTGCTCGGCGACGAGCAGTCGGGGCACGTGGCCGCGGTCGGCTTCGAGCTGTACTGCGAGCTGCTGGCCGAGGCAGTGGCCGAGCTGCAGGGGGCGACCGGCCCGCCGCCGCGGCCGGTGCGCGTGGACGCGCAGGTGGACGCCTACGTGCCGGCCAGCTACGTGTCGCTGGAGGCGGTCAAGATCGATCTGCACCGGCGGCTGGCGCTGGCGGGAAGCGTCTCCGACCTGCGCGAGCTGCGCGCCGAGGTGGCCGACCGGTTCGGCCCGCTGCCCGATCCCGTCGAGAACCTGTTCGGCATCCACGAGGCGCGGATGCTGGCCGGCGAGCTGGGTGCGGAGGTGGTCGTCGTGCGCGGCGCGAAGCTGACGGTGTCGCCCTTGCGGATGGACTCGGCGCAGGTGCGCGAGATGAAGCAGCGGGTGCCGCAGGCCATCTACAGCGTGGCCGCCCGAGAGGTCTCCAGCAAGCTCGAGCTCCAACCGAATTCCAACGGCAGACCCAATATGCGGGAGGGATTGGAGGTGCTCGCTGCTATAATCGAATCGCGCCGCCAGACAGCGGCGTAACGTGTTTTTATGAGTCGTTTCCGGATAATTCTCCCCCTTGTACTGCTCACCGCGGTCACGGTTTCTGCGGCCTGTGGCGGTGGCAGCAGCAGTAGCTCGAGCGCCTCGCTGGAGAGCGGCGACGTCGCCGTGGTCGGCGATACGCACATCACCCAGAAGCAGCTCGACCAGCTGGTCGCCTTCCAGGTGCACTCGGCCCAGATCGCCAAGCAGAAGATCCCCGCGGCCGGTACCGCCAGCTACAAGACGGAGGTCGTCGACCCGATCCTGCAGCGGATGATCACGAACGCGCAGGTCGAGAACATCGCCAAGGAGCTGGGCGTCACGGTGTCCGACAGCGAGGTCAACGCCGGGCTGCAGAAGGCGATCCAGGCCCAGTTCGGGACGGACACCGCCAAGTACCAGGCCTACCTCAAGAAGTACGCGATCACCGAGGACTACCTGAAGCAGCAGCTGATCCGGCCCCAGCTCCTGCAGACGAAGATCATCGCCAAGCTGAAGTCGCAGTACAAGGTCACCGACGCCCAGGCGCAGGCCTTCTACAACGCCCACAAGTCGCAGTACGTCACCGCCGACACCCGCAAGGTGCACTACATCCTGACCAAGAACCAGGCCGATGCGAACGCCGCGCGCAAGGCGCTGATCCAGGGCTCGAGCTTCCCGGCCGAGGTCAAGAAATACTCGCTGGACGCAGCCAGCAACCCCAGCGGCGCGCTGACCGCGACGCAGGGCCAGGTCGAGACCAACTTCGCGAACGCCGTGTTCGCCGGGCTGGTGACGGGCGGCATCAGCCCGCCGGTCGAGGTCGACTCCTCCTACGCCGCATCGAACCTGGCCGGCAAGTGCAAGCCCAACTGCTACTTCGTGATCCGCGCCGACGGCGACACCGTCAAGGGCAGCCAGCAGAGCTACGACGCCGCGAAGGCCCAGATCCTGTCGCAGCTCGAGCAGTCGCAGGAGACGCCGAAGCTTCAGAAGAAGATCCAGTCGCTGCTGGCCGCGCAGAAGAAGCTGACCACGTACGCACCCGCGTACAAGCCGGCACCGACCGCTTCCACCTCCGGCGGTACGTCGCCCTAGCGGGGTGGGCCGGCTGCAGCTCCTCGTTGCGCTTGGCCCTGGTGACCCAGAACTGATCCCTCTTGCGTCCTTCCGGGCGCTGGAGACGGCCGGGCCGGTGCGCGTCGAGCCGGACGAGCCGCTGGCCGGGTGGCTGGGCCGGCAGGGGCTGGCGCTGGCGGCCGATGCGCCCGTGGCGGCGGCTTCGGGGGATCGGTTCGTGCGCCTGCAGGCGGCGGCGCCGGCCGTGCCGACCGTGCCCGAGGGCGACGCGCTGGCGGCGCTGATGGCCGGCGACGCCATGATCGCGCTGATGCGCCTGACCGCGAGGCTGCGCCGCGACTGCCCCTGGGACCGGGAGCAGACGACGCTCACGATCGTGCCCCACACGCTGGAGGAGGCCTACGAGGTGGCCGAGGCCGCGCAGCTGGGCGACCCGGAGAAGCTGCTGGACGAGCTCGGCGACCTGCTGTTCCAGACCGCCTTCCTGGCGCTGCTGCTCGCCGAGCAGGACGAGGGCGACTGGGCGGCCACGGCGCGGGCGATCACGGCCAAGCTGATCCGCCGCCATCCGCACGTGTTCGGCGAGACGGTGGCCGACACGCCCGGCCAGGTGCGCCGCAACTGGGAGCAGATCAAGAGCGACCAGGAGGGCCGCAGCGGCATCTTCCACGACGTTCCAACGGTGCTGCCGGCGCTGCTGCACGCGCGCAAGGTGCAGCGCCGCGCGTCCGCGGTCGGGTTCGACTGGCACGCCTGGGACGGCGCCTGGGGAGATCTGGCCGAAGAGCTGGGGGAGCTGCGCGGCGCGCTCGACGCGGCCGGGCCGCAGCGGGCCGAGCACGAGCCGGACGCGCACGTGGTGCACGAGCTGGGCGATCTGCTGTTCGCCGGCGTCAATGTCGCCCGCCTGGCCGGTGTCGATCCGGAGCTGGCGCTGCGGGCCGCGTCGGGGCGCTTTCGCGAGCGGGTGGAGCGGGCCGAGCAGCTGGCGCTGGCCGACGGCCTCGAGTTCGCCGCACTCAGCCTGGACGACCAGGACGCCTGGTACCGCCTGGCCAAGCAGGATCTGGCGCGTGACTGACTCCCAGCCGCTGATCGCAGGTCTGCTGGAGTACGCGATCGCCGTGCTCGACGCCGACCACGCCACCTTCTGCGAGGTGCGGAACGGTCCGGAGGTGATCACCGTGCTGGCCGCCGACGGCTGCCTCGACCACCCAGAGGTGCGGCCGGGAACGGGCCTGGTCTCCGACCAGCTCGGCTACGACGGGGTGAAGGGCCCGGGGTCGGCGGTGGCGGTGTACCGGGCCGGCGACCCCGAGACGCCCGGCGTGACGGCCTTCCTCGAGCGCGTCGGCGCGGCCTTCGACGTCACCATCCGCGTCTACCAGGACGACATGCTGTCGCACGTGATGGAGCTCTACTACCTCGGCCAGCGGCCGTTCGGGCAGGGCGAGGTGGCCCGCGCCGAGCAGCTGGCCGGGCTGCTCACCACCGTCATCTCGCGTGAGCGGCTGACCAGGGAGCTGGAGCAGGCCGAGACCCGCTTCCGCACGCTGGTGCAGCAGATCCCGGCCATCCCCTACATCGTCGAGGAGGGACTGTGCGTGGTGTTCTCGACGTCGCACATGGACGAGCTGGTGGGTCGGCTTCCGGGCCAGGCGCTGGAGTTCGACGACTGGCGGATGGCCGTCCACGAGGACGACCGCGAGCGCGCCGTCGGCAACTTCGTCCAGCACCTCGCGACCGGCGAGCCCTACGACGAGGAGTACCGGCTGGTCGGCCACGACGGCGAGGTGCACTGGTTCCACGACCGCGCCACGCTGCTGCGGGGCGGGCCGGGCGCACCGGCCCGCTCGCACGGGGTGATGTTCGACACGACCGAACGGCACCGCGCGCAGGAGGCGCTGCGGCGCAGCGAGGTGGCCCGGCATGAGGTGCTGGAGGCGATGCTGCACTCCGAGGCGGCGGCGCGGGCCCAGATCGCGGGCGAGCTGCACGACGACACCATCCAGGTGATGACGGCCGCGCTGATGGCGGTCGAGCGCGTGACGATCGCCGCCGTGGACATCGACCCGCGGGTGGCCGACGCCCTCGAGGACGCCCGCGCCACGCTGCGAACGGCGGTCGAGCGCGCTCGGCGGCTGACGTTCGAGCTGCGCCCGCCGCTGCTGGACGCGCAGGGGATCGGCCCCGCGCTGCGCGACCTCGCCGACGAGGTTGGCCGGGAGGGCGGGTTCGCCGTGGCGCTGGCGGCGCCCGACGCCAGGTTCACCTATCTGGTGGAGGACCTCGCGTTCCGCACGGTCAAGGAGGCGCTGGTGAACGCGCGCAAGCACTCGCAGGCGAGCCGGGTGGAGGTGCGGTTGTGGAGCGACGAGGCCTGGCTGCGCGGCTGCGTGGTCGATGACGGGCGCGGATTCGACGTCACCCGCGCCCTCGATCGCAGCGGCATGCGGTTGCACCTGGGCCTGGACGCGATGCGCGAGCGGCTGCGGCTGGCCGGGGGCGACGTCAGCATCTCCTCGTCGCCCGGCAAGGGCGCGCGCGTCGATTTCGCGATCCCGCTTGGGCCGTCCCAGGTCTGACGCATCGCGGGCGCGCTGGCGCCGCCGGTATCATCGGCGCGATGAGCTCGATCCTGTCCGTCTACGGCCGTCAGATCCTCGACTCGCGCGGCAACCCGACCGTCGAGGTCGAGGTGATCCTCGAGTCCGGCGCCAGCGGGCGCGCGGCCGTCCCGTCGGGGGCGTCGACCGGCGCCTTCGAGGCCGTCGAGCTGCGTGACGGCGACGGCTCGCGCTGGGGCGGCAAGGGCGTCGAGCGGGCGGTGGGCAACGTCAACGGCACGATCGCGAGTGAGCTGGAGGGCGCCGACGCGCTCGATCAGCGCGCCATCGACCAGGTGCTGAGCGACCTTGACGGCACGCCGAACAAGGGCAACCTGGGCGCGAACGCGATCCTGGGGACGTCGCTGGCGGTGGCCAAGGCCGGCGCCGACGAGGTCGGGCTGCCGCTGTACCGCTACGTGGGCGGCACCGACGCGCACGTGCTGCCGGTGCCGATGATGAACGTGATCAACGGTGGTGCCCACGCCGACAACAACATCGACCTGCAGGAGTTCATGGTGGTGCCGGTGGCGGCGGACTCGTTCGGCGAGGCCCTGCGGGTCGGCGCCGAGACATTCCACGCGCTGAAGGCGCTCCTGCGCGGCCGCGGCCTGGTCACCGCGGTCGGCGACGAGGGCGGGTTCGCTCCGAACCTGGACTCGAACGAGGAGGCGATCGCGGCCATCATGGAGGCGGCCGAGGCGGCCGGGCACCGCGACCGGGTGGCGATCGCCATCGACCCGGCCTCGACCGAGTTCTACCGCGACGGGCGCTACCACCTGGACGGCGAAGGCCGCGTGCTGGATGCGGCCGAGATGGTCGGCTACTACGAGGATCTGTGCACCCGCTACCCGATCGTCTCGATCGAGGACGGGCTGGCCGAGGACGACTGGGACGGCTGGCAGCAGCTGACCGCGGCGCTCGGCACGCGCGTGCAGCTGGTCGGCGACGACCTGTTCGTGACGAACGTGGAGCGGCTCGGCCAGGGCATCGAGCGGGGTGCCGCGAACGCGATCCTGGTCAAGGTCAACCAGATCGGAAGCCTCTCCGAGACGCTGGACACGGTGCGCCTGGCCCACACGTCCGGATACGCGGTGGTGATGTCGCACCGGTCCGGCGAGACCGAGGACGTCACCATCGCCGATCTGGCGGTGGCCACGAACTGCGGCCAGATCAAGACCGGCGCGCCGTCGCGGTCGGACCGGGTCGCCAAGTACAACCAGCTGCTGCGGATCGAGGAGGAGCTGGGATCGGCGGCCCGCTATCCGGGCCGCGGCGCGTTCGCCCGGCTCACCACGCAGACGGCATGAGCGCGCGGCTGACGCGCCGCACCAAGATCGTCTGCACGATCGGGCCGGCCTCGAGCGACCCCGAGTTCGTCGAGCGGCTGGCGTGGGCGGGGATGGATGCCGCGCGGCTCAACTTCTCGCACGGCAGCCACGAGGATCACTACGGGGTGATCGAGGCGGTACGGCGGGCGCAGGAGGTGCTGGGCCGGCCGCTGGCGGTGATCGCCGACCTGCAGGGGCCGAAGATCAGGATCGGGGTGCTGGCCGAGCCGCGGGCCGTGAACCAGGGCGACCGGGTGGTGCTGGCGGCCGTCGGCGAGGGCGCGCCCGGCGACCTGGAGGTGACCTTCCCCGGCCTGGCGGCGGTAGTGCGGGCCGGCACGGAACTGCTGATCGACGACGGCCGCGTGCGGGTGCGCGTGGAGTCGGTGAGCGGCAGCCGGGTGGAGTGCCTGGTCGAGCTGGGCGGGCTGATCTCGTCGGGGAAGGGCGTGAACCTGCCGGGCACGCCGCTGCCGATACCGTCGCTGACCCCTAAGGACGTGGCCGACCTCGACTTCGCGCTGGCCCACGGGGTCGACTACGTGGCGCTGTCGTTCGTGCGCAGCGCCAAGGACCTGGTCGACCTCCGCGACCACATCGCCACGGAGCGGTCGAGCGCGCGGGTGATCGCGAAGATCGAGAAGGCCGAGGCGGTCGAGGACCTGGACGCGATCGTGGCGGCGTCGGACGCGGTGATGGTGGCCCGCGGCGACCTCGGGGTCGAGATCGGCGTGGCCGACGTGCCGCTGGTGCAGAAGCTGATCATCCGCGCCGCGCGCAACGCCGGCAAGACGGTGATCACCGCCACGCAGATGCTGGAGTCGATGATCAACCAGCCGGAGCCGACCCGGGCGGAGGCGTCGGACGTCGCAAATGCCGTGCTGGACGGGACGTCGGCGCTGATGCTGTCAGGCGAGACGGCGGTGGGCCGCTACCCGCTGGAGGCGGTGGCGATGATGCACCGGATCGCGAAGGCGGTGGAACCGTCGCTCCGCTACCACGACCCCGCGCTGCGGCGCGACGGCGAGATGGCGACGATCCTGTCGCACGCCGCCTGTGACATCGCCGAGGAGCTGGGCGCGCACGTGATCGCGGTGCCCACGCAGTCGGGGTCGACGGCGCGGCAGGTGTCCCGGTACCGGCCGCGCCGGCCGATCGTTGCGGCCAGCCCCTACCAGCACGTGCTGCAGCAGCTGGCGCTGGACTGGGCGGTGGTGCCGATCGTGATCGAGGATGCCGAGACGATCGAGCAGCTGTGGAGCAGCGTGGCGGACGCGGTCAGGGACAGCGGCCTGGCGGCGACCGGCGACCGGGTCGTGCTGACGGGCGGGACGCGGCTGAACCTGCCGGGATCGACGAACCACATCTTGGTGTACACGTTGGAGTAGGGATCCGGCGCCCGGGGTCGAAGCAGGGGCGGATGGGGCCGGTAATTCCGCAGGGCCGCGATCGCAGCCCGTTCACGTTTCGCAGGGTCGCGGCGGCGTCGGTGCTGCTGCTGATGGCGGCCCTGTACGTGAGCCCGGTGCAGAAGTACCTGCGATCGGACGAGCGGCTGCAGCGCTCACAGACGCAGGTGGTGATGCTGCAGCACGAGCACGACCGGTTGCAGTCGGAGGCGGCGGCGTTGCTGACGAAGGCGCGGATCGTCGAGCTGGCACGCGCCTGCGGCTGGATCTACCCCGGCGAGCATCCGCTCGTGATCCGCGACATCCCGGCCTCCGCGGCCACCCAGTGCGGCTGATCGGCCTGTCACAGCTTTGCAACGACGTGCAAGGACTCTGCGGCGAAGCCGTGTCGTGGGCGTGAGCGGCCTCTGAGCCCCGTCGGGCGCCGAATCCGCTGTTCCCCACAGATCGTGGTCACGGCGTCCGTGACACCTGTTAGGGATCTGTGGCGAAGCGTCAACGGAGGCCGAGTCGGCCTCTGAGGCCTCGTCGGAGTGTCCCAGGCGCGCCGTTTCGCGGCGCGGCTAGGCTGAGAGGGTGGACGACGAAACGGTGATCGAGCGACAGCTGGGCCGGCCGGCGCGAGGGGTGGCGGGCGTGGCGGCGCGCTGCCCCTACGGCGCGCCGGCGGTTGTCGAGCAGGACTCCTACCTGCCCGGCGGCGAGCCGTTTCCGACCACCTACTACCTGACCTGCCCGCACGCTGTGGCGGCCGTCTCCGCGCTCGAGCACGCCGGCGGCGTCGAGCGCTACCAGCGCCTGGCCGACGAGGACGCCGCTTTCGCCCGCTCCTATCGCGACGGCGCCGAGCGCCAGCGCAGCCTGCGGCGGCCCGCCCCCGTCATGCTCGACGGCGGCGCGTCGCTCGCACTCGGCATCGGCGGCACCGCCCGCGACGGCGCCGTCAAGTGCCTGCACGCTCACGCCGCCTTCGCCCTGGCCGAGCCCGGCTACCTGCTGGGCGACGCGGTGCTGGCCGAGGCCGCGCCCGTGTTCCCCGCCGGCGGGTGCTGCAGCGCGTGAACGCTTCCGTCGACCTGGCGCTGATGGAGTGGGAGCAGGGCCGCCGCAAGCTCGAGCACCTGGACGCGCCGCCCAAGCGCGAGGCTGTCTACCGCGAGGTGGTCGACGAGATCGTGGCCGAGCTGACCCGCCGGGTCGGCCAGACCTTCACCCTCGAGGACCTCGCCCGCGAGTACGCAACCAGTGCCGCATGGACGCGCCTGGTGGCTCACCGCACCACCGACAACGTGTGGGCGCACGACCTCACGATCGTCGCCGACGCCGCCTTCGCCCGCTTCGCGCGCGGCGCGCAGGACTACCGCGACCGCGACTGAGCTTGGCTACTCCTGCTCGGCCGGGCGGATCACGATCTGATCCGCCTCGATCTTGACCACGATCGCGCGCCGCGAGGCCCAGTGCTCCGCGAACAGCGGATCGTCGCGCACCGCCCCGTCGATCCAGAAGCCGTAGCCCTCATCGCCCGTGTCGAGCACCGCCTCGAACGTCGGCAGCCGCTTTCCTCGCCCGCGCCCGCCGCGCCGGCGTCGCTTCGCCCCGCCCTCGCCGTTGCCCTCGGCTGGCTCAACCGCTGCCGCCGGCGCCGCCGCGGCCGCCTCCCCGGTCTTCTTGCGTCCGCCCCGGGAACGCCGCCGCGGCTTCACCTCCGGCTCCGGCTCGTCGGCCTCCGGCGGGATCACCGGCGGTGGCACGTCCGCCGCGTACACCTCGGTCAGCACGTCCCGGCGCAGGATCCCGTGCTGCGAGCGGAACGCCGAGATGCTGGCCGGCGTCGAGTTCAGCCGGTGCGCGATCCACACGTCGGTCATCCCCTGCGAGACCCAGTCGCGGATCTCGGTCAGGTACGGCTTGAGGGTCGCCTTCGTGGTGGTCACGGCGCCCAGTCTACTGACCTCACTAGAGTCACCGCCGATGCAGGCGCTCGACCATCGCATCGTGGCCTGGTTCTCGGGCCTCGATCTGCCGCTCGTGACCCCGCTCATGAAGCTGGCCTCCGCGGTCGGCGCCGACGGCATCGTGTTCGTGGGCATCGCCTTCTGGGTGTCGCTGGCGCGCCGCCGGATCGCCCCTGCCGTGGCCGTGCTGGCCGCCGTCTTCGCCTCGCAGCTGCTGTCGAGCCTGATGAAGGACGTCGTCGGCCGCGCCCGTCCCAGCGTGACCTACGCGGACGTGCACCCGCTGGTGCCGCTCCCCGACACCTCCTCGATGCCCAGCGGCCACGCCTGGATCGCGGGCGCAGCCGCCACGGTGCTGTGGGTGGTGATCCCGGCCCGGCGCGCCTGGGTCGTCGGCCTGGCTGCGCTGATCGCGCTGTCCCGCGTGTACCTGGGGGTGCACTACCCCAGCGACGTCCTGGTGGGCGCTGCCGGGGGAGTCGCAACCGGGCTGCTGGTGCTGCTAGGAGCTCGTCTCGTTCATGTGCATATAGGCCCCGACGATGACGGCGATCGACGCCAGGATCGCGACGTAGAGGCCCCAGGCGACCGAGACGGAGAAGTGCAACGTGCCGCCGAACGTCGATAGATCCGGGCCGCCCGGCTTCGAGAAGAACTTGATCACGCACACCAGCAGCGCCGCCGCGCCCAGCACCAGCGCGACCAGGGACGCGGGGAACGGCAGGTTGACGGTGTCGGCAAACAGGTCGATCGCCCAGACCACCAGGATCACCAGCGCGAGCAGGAACACCAGCTTCGCGCCGTCGCCGGAGTCCCAGCCGCTGCCGCTGGCACTCCGGCTGATGCTGCCGCCGCCTGGCACCGTGACGCTGGCCGTCGCGGTGTACCAGCTGAAGAACACGCTGAACAGGAGGATCAGCGCGCCTCCCGCCGAGATCCAGACCGATCGCGGCACCGCCGCGAAGTCGAAGCTCGCAGCGGGCGCCGACGACTGAGGCGGCGCAGGGGCGGGCTGCGCCGCGGTGGACTCAGCAGCAGCAGGCGGTGGTGTCGGCGCTGGTTCCGGCGCCGCCGCAGGCTCGGTGGGGGCTGGCTCGGGCGTCGGAGCCGGGGCGGCGTTCTCGCCCGCAGCAGGATCGTTACCTTCGGTGCTCATGGGGCCTCCTTTAACAACCACGTGTGGGTGTTCGCGACCGTCGACAACCCAAAAGTTGCGAGCGCGGGAAATTCCTGTGGAGGTGCCTCCCGGCGGTCGCTAATCTACACGAAGCGACGGCTCTTACGGCCGTCCCGAAGGACAAGGTGGTGGCGGGATGGGAGCGAGCACGGATCGACTCGACGTGGGAGCTGATGCGTCGAACTGGGTCGCGGGGTCGCGCGCGAAGGGTGAGTTTCGCTGTGCGGGTTGCGGGTACGGGGTGACCGTTCACAAGGTGCTGCCCGACTGTCCGATGTGTCGCGGCACTTCCTGGGAGCGGGTGCCGTGGCGGCCGTTCAGCCGCTCGTACCCGGTCGGATCCGGCATAGGCTGAGCTAGGATGCAAGCGGCGGGGTGAACGTGTGCCTCGCCGCCGCAGCGGGGGAGGGCCGGCAGATACCCTGCTCGGGTGTCCGTGTCGATCCGACGATTGCTCCAGGCCGGCGCCGTGATCCTGCTGGCGGCGCTGATCGGGCTGTTCGCAAAGAGCGTGATCGACAACCAGACCTCGATCGCCGCAGACGTCGCCGACGGCGGCCACCCGATGGCGCCGAACTTCACGCTGCAGGACGTGAACGGGCATGGTTCGACCACGCTCTCGTCGCTCCGCGGCAAGCCGGTGGTGCTGAACTTCTGGGCGTCGTGGTGCGACCCCTGTAAGACCGAGGCGCCGGCGCTGCAGGAGCTGTCCCAGAAGTACGCCGGCCGGATGACCGTCGTCGGCCTCGATTCCCAGGACGACACCGGCGATGCCCGCGACTTCGCCAGGCGCTACCACCTCACCTACCCGCTGGTGCACGCCGGCGGCTCCTCCATCTACCACCGCTGGGGGCTGTCCGGCTTTCCCGAGACGTTCATCATCGACAGCCGCGGTCGCGTGATCCACCACTTCCCGGGCGAGGTCTCGGCCGCCGACGTCGAGCAGCAGCTGAAGCCGCTGCTGGGGAACGCGTAGTGCGCCTGGCGCTGGTGCTCGCCTGCCTGCTGGGTGCGGCGATGGCGACGCCGGCGCTGGCGGCGGAGGCGACCTGGTCGGAGGCCGACCTGGAGAGCCAGCTGATGTGCCCGGTCTGCCACACGCTGCTGAACAACTCCCAGTCGGCCGAGGCCAACCGCATCCGCACGGTGATCGACGACAAGCACCGGCAGGGCTGGTCGGAGGCACGCACCCGCGATTACCTGGTCGCGCAGTTCGGCGAAGAGGTGCTGGCCGCGCCCCCCAAGCACGGCTTCTACCTGCTGGCGTGGCTGGTGCCGGCCGCGGTGCTGCTGGTCGGCGCCGCGCTGGCGCTGCTGCTGGCGCAGGCCTGGGCCGGCGGCCGCGGCGGGGGTGACGGCCCGTCGCCGCCGGCTGCGCCGGACGCCGAGATGGATGCCCGCATCGACGCCGAGCTGGCGCGGGAGGAGGCGTGACCGACGCCGTGGTCGCGTTCGGCGCAGGACTCGTCTCCTTCGCCACGCCCTGTGTGCTGCCGCTGGTGCCCGCCTACCTGTCGTCCATCGGCATCCGGCCGGGCGGGCCGCGCCGATCGCTGGCCGCGGCGCTGCCGTTCGTGGCCGGCTTCACGCTCGTATTCGTGGTGCTGGGGGTGCTGGCCGGCCTGGCCGGCGCGACGCTCTCCGACCACCGCGAGCAGCTGACCAAGCTGTCGGGGATCGTGATCGTGGCCATGGGCCTGGGCATGCTCGGCCTGCTGCCGATCCCGTTCATCGAGCGCACGCTGGCCCCCGCCGTCGAGCCGGCCCGCCGCACCGGTTCGCCGCTGCTGCTGGGCGGAGCGTTCGGCCTCTGCTTCACGCCCTGCGTGACACCGGTGCTGGCCTCGCTGCTGGCGCTCTCGGCCAGCTTCGGCACGGCCGCGCACGCCGCCGGGCTGCTGCTGGCCTACGCGGCCGGGCTGGCGCTGCCGTTCCTGCTGGCGGCCGTGGCGCTTGGCCATACGATGGCCCTGTTTCGGCTGATGCGCGACCGCTACGACCTGGTGCGCACCTTCAGCGGGCTGGTGCTGCTGGCGGCCGGGCTGCTGGTGTTCTTTGACCGCACCTTCGTCCTGAATGGCTGGGTCAACCACATCACGGAGTCGCTGTGAGCGTTGTCCAGCTGGCCGGGGTGGATCTGTTCTTCCGGGGCAAGATCGACGCCATGCTGCTTGCCAGCGGGCACCAGGTGATCGCCAAGCCGGGAGGCCCGCCCCCCGACCTGGTGATCGCCGACGTCAACCGCACCGACCCGGCCGACGTGATCGCCCGCTTCCCGGGCGTCCCGGTGCTCGGGTTCGGCCAGCACACCGACCCGGGGGCGCTGCGAGCGGCCCGCCAGGCCGGGTTCGCCAAGGTGGTGGCGCGTTCGGTGCTGAGCGAGCGGTTGCCTGAGCTCGTGTCGGAACTGGTTCGCTGATGGTTGATTCCATGGGATCCGTGGCTTCTGGGCGAAGGACGAGGTGTTCCAGACGACGGGAAGCTGCAAGCCCTGGCTTGCAGCGGTCGGTAGTGATCTGCGATCCACGCAGATCACGGACGGCGCAGGGCAGGCTGGATGAAGCCTGTTCAAGGGCGATCGTGGCGTCTGGGGCGGCTCGGACCAGCTCCGGAGCCACGCAGCTCGTGGAATCAATCATCTAGGATCTAGACGCCCAGGAGGCCCCGTTTCGTGACGTACATCATCGCCGAGCCCTGCATCGACCTCAAGGACAAGTCCTGCATCGACGTCTGCCCTGTGGACTGCATCCACGAGGTGGGCCGGATGCTCGTGATCGACGCCGAGGAGTGCATCGACTGCGGCGCCTGCGAGCCGGAGTGCCCGGTCGAGGCGATCTTCCCCGAGGACGCGCTGCCCGACAAGTGGGAGCCGTTCGTGAAGATCAACTACGCCTACCCGGACTCGGCCGCGATCGACCAGCTGGTCGATCAGGTCAAGCCGCCGGAGTGAGGCGGCGCTACATGTATCCCAGGTTCTCCAGCGACGCCTGGATCGCGGCCTCCTCCTCCGGGGTGTAGACCACCTCCGAGGTCTCGCTGCCGGCCGCGTCCGCCGTCTGCACCTGCCGGCCGTCCGTGAACAGCTCGGTCAGCACGCGCCCGTCCATGTCGTCCGGCACCGGCAGCCCCATCGCGTGCAGCGCCGTCGGCGCCAGGTCGACGATGTTCGCGCCCTCGATCTCGCCGGCGGTCACGCCCGGGCTGAGCGCGAGCAGGATCCCGTAACGGCGGTGACGCCCGCCGCCGCCCGACGCGGGCAGCCGCTCCACGATCGAGCTGGCCGCGAGCCGGTCGGAGGCCACGTACGGGTGCTCGCCGAAGTCGATCAGGATGTCGGGGATGCGGTGGAGCTCGCTGCCGTCGTACACGTCCTCCCGGCGCAGCGCCTGCACGATGATCGGCTCGCCGGTGTCCGGGTCGCGGGCCGACTCCAACGCCTCGATCACCTGCGCCGCCACCGCGTCGCGCTGTTCGTCCGGCACGTGCGCCGAGATGAACACGCTCTCTGCCGAGCGGGCGGCCGCGTAGGCCAGCGTCCGGTCCTGGTCGATCGGCACCGACAGCGCGGAGTCGATGCCGCGCGCCAGCCGCTCGCGGAACCGGTGCGGCACGCGTCCCTCCAGCCCGACCACGTCGATCCTGCGCAGCGCGTCGATCACCGAGCGCGTCGAGAGCCGCTTCGACGCCACCTTCCTGGCGCTCTTCTGGCGGAACAGCAGCCCGTGCTGCTCGAGCACGGCGTTCAGGTAGAAGTTCTTCTCGTAGCGCCCGAAGCCGTGGTCGCTGACGACCATCACGAACGCGCCCCGCTCGGCCATCGCCAGCCGGTCGCCGATCACCTCGTCGCAGCGCCGGTAGGACTCCTCCAGCGCCGGGAGGTGCTCGTGCGCCTTGGCGGCGTCGTAGCGCGGGTCGGTTGGGTCGAGCACGTTCCAGAACTTGTGCTGGATCGGATCCGGCGCCTGGATCACCGAGAACAGCAGGTCCCAGTCGCCCTTCTCCAGCAGGTGGCTCGTGGCCACCTCCTGCTGGCGGATCACGAAGTGCGTCTGCTCGATGAACGGCGCTCCCTGCAGGCCGTCGGCGTAGGGATCGGCGCGGTAGCCCCCGGGCAGCGCCTTCAGCTCGGCCTTCAGCTCCGGCGGCCAGGTGTAGTCGACCGACTCCCCGGGCGTGAACATGCCGCACACGAACGTCCCGCGCTCGAGCTGCGGCGGGGGATACGAGACCGGCACCGCCACCACGTGCGCCACGCGGCCGGCTGCGTCCACCAGCTCCCACAGCTTCTTGCCCTTCGCCGACCGCGACGAGACCAGCCGTCGCTCGCCCGGCAGGCCCGCTTCCCAGAAGTCGAAGATGCCGTGGCTGCCGGGGTTCTTGCCGGTCGAGATCGACATCCAGGCCGGCGAGCTGTACGGCGGCAGGCAGGACTGCAGGCGGCCGTGCCGGCCCTGCTCCAGCGCCCGCGCCAGGTTGGGCATGATGCCGCGCTGGGCCAGCGGCACCAGCAGGTCCCAGGTGGCCCCGTCCAGCCCCAGCACGACTGCCCTGCCTGTCAGGTCGCTCGCCATCGACCCGGCACTCTACCGGTACCTCCGCGCCGTCCGAAGCAGCCGTAAGGCAGGAGGGTGGAGGCGGCGACGTAGAATCCAGTGATGCCGCTGACGCTCCTGCTTGGTCCCGCCAACTGCGGCAAGGTGGCGCAGCTGTTCGATCGTTTCGCCGAGCAGGTCGATGCCGGCGCCGCACCCACGCTGGTGGTGCCGACCCGCCCCGACGTGGAGCTGGCCGAGCGCGATCTGCTGGCCCGCCGAAGCGCCGTGCTGGGCGGCATGATCGGCACCTTCGAGGACCTGTTCGAACGGGTGCTGGAGCGCTGTGGCGAGCCGTCGGCGGCCCTCGCCACGCTTCCCCGCCGGCTGGTGCTGGAGCAGGTGGTGCGCGAGGCCGGTCTCGACCAACTGGCCGGGCCCTCCCGCTTCGCCGGGTTCGTCGACGGGCTCGGCCGCATGTTCAACGACCTGGCCGGCTCGGCGCCGCCGGAGCTGCTGGAGCGGCGGCTGGCCGCGTTCGCGGAGCCGGGGCGCCGCCTCGAGCTGGCCGTCCTGCACGGCGCCTTCCGCGCGCGGCTGGCGGAGCTGGGCATCCGCGACCGGGCCGGCGGCCACGGCCGCGCCGCCGAGCTGCTCGAGACGCGCCTCGAGGCCTGGGACGACTCGCCGGTGTTCGCCTACGGGTTCGAGGACATGTCGGGCGTGCAGCTGGCGGCGCTGCGGGCGCTGGCCGCGCGCTGCCCGGTGATGGTGTCGCTGCCCTACGAGCCCGGCCGTCCGGCTCTTGCCGCCGTGCGACCGGCGGCGGCCGCGCTCACCGACGGGCCGCACGAGCTGGTCGAGCTGCCGCCCGCTGACCACGTCGACTCGCCCGCGCTGCGCCACCTCGAGCGGACGCTGTTCGACGAGCGGGATGCGCCGACGCCGCCCGAGCGGGACGGGTCGATCGTGCTGCTCGAGGCCTGCGGCGTGCGCGGCGTCGCCGACCAGGTCGCGTTCGAGGCGCTGGCGCTGCTCCGCCAGGGCATCGCCGCCGAGCAGATCGCCGTGCTGGCCACCGATTCCGGCCGCTGGCGGCTGGCGCTGGAGAGCGCCTTCGCCGCGCTGGACGTGCCGATCGACGTGGACGCGCAGGTGGGGCTGGGCGAGACGGCCTTCGGGCAGGCGCTGCTGGGCCTGCTGCGCTTCGCCTGGTTCGACGGCGACCGCGCCGACCTGTTCCGCTTCCTGCGCTCACCGTTCTCCGGCGTCCCACGGGCGACGGTGGACTACGCCGAGGGCCGGCTGCGCGGCCGCGGCGCGCTCCGCCACGACGAGGTGCAGGGGCTGCTCGAGGAGCTCGACTACGCGCGCCTGCTGGCGGCGCCCGACCGGCTGGCAGCCTCCGCCGACCCGGCGGCTGCCGTGGGCGACCAGCTGCGCCGCATGAGCGCATCCGCGGCGGGCCTTACGGCGAACCGCCTGAACGGCGCCGGCGAGGCGCACGCGGCGGCGCTGCGCGCGACGCTGCGCACGCTGGAGCAGCTGGCGGGCGTGGTCGGCCTGGGGCTGGAGCCACTCGACCGGGTCGGGGTGGCCGGCCAGCTCGAACGCACCGTGTTTCGCCCCTACAACGGCGGCGCCGGCCGCGTGCAGGCGCTGGACCTGCGGCGCGCGCGCACGCGCCGCTTCCAGGCCGTGTTCGTGCTGGGCCTGGAGGAGGGCGGCCTGCCCGGGCCGGCGCGCGAGAACCCGTTCCTGAGCGCCGAAGAGGCAGGAGCGCTGGGCGTCAGCCGGCTCGAGCCGTTGGAGCGCGACCGTCACCTCTTCTACACGGCCGTCACCCGCCCCTGGCGGAACCTTTTTCTGTGCCGTCAGGCCGCCGACGAGGACGGCCGCCTGCTCGAGCCCTCGCCGTTCCTGGAGGACGTTGTGCGCTCGGTCGGCGAGGACGGGGTCGAGCTGCGCCGCCGCGCCATCGGCGACCTCACCCACCCGCTGGAACAAGCGCCTAGCGAGCGCGAGCGCCAGCGCGCCCTTGCGCGTGAGCTGCGGACGCGGCCCGAATGGGCGGCGGCGGTCGCCGACCACCACGGCTGGACGCGCAAGCTGGAGCGAGCCCGCCTCGCCTACCGGCGGCGCCCGCAGCTGCGAAACGCGACGGTGCTGGCCGCCCTGGCCGCGCAGGAGCGGTTCTCGGTGACCGAGCTCGAGAAGTTCGCGGAGTGCTCGTCGGCCTGGTTCGTCGAGCGGTTCCTGCAGCCGGGCGAGATCGACTACCAGTTCGGGCCCAAGGAGACCGGCTCGGTGGCACACGCCACCCTGCACAAGTTCCACGAGCGGATGCCCAGCGAGCTGGGCGTCGAGCGCCTGACCGAGCATGAGCTGCCCGTCGCCGTGGAGCTGATGCGCCGCTGCCTGCAGGACTCGCTGGGCGGGGTCCGCATCCCCGCGGGGGTGGCCGGCCGGGCTCAGATCCGCCGGCTGGAGCGCGACCTGGAGGGCTTCCTGGCCAGCGAGGCTACCTTCGACTCACCGCTGGTGCCGCGCGACTACGAGGTGCGGTTCGGCACCAAGACCTCGCGGCCGGACCTGCAGCAGGGCCTGCGGCTGGACGGCTTCGCCGTGTCCGGCACCATCGACCGGATCGACCGCGACCCCGGCATGTCTGCGCGGGGCGCGGTCTGGGACTACAAGACCGGCAAGGGGGCCCGCTCCGCAAAGCAGATCGAGACCGAGCGCAAGCTGCAGCTGCCGCTGTACATCCTGGTCGCCCGCGACATGCTCGGGATCGAGCCGGTGGCCGGCCTGTACCGCGCGCTGGGCGGCGAGCGCAGGGCGCGCGGGATGGCGGTCGAGGGCGAGATGGACGGCGTGATGGGCAACGACCGCATGCAGCCGGAGCTGTTCTGGGCGCAGGTCGATCGCGCGGTCGGCTACGCCAACGATATCGTGGCCCGGATCCGGTCGGGCGCGGTGCACCACGATCCGATCTCGGGCAGCTGCCCCGAGTGGTGCCTGTGCCAGGCCGGCGGCATCTGCCGGGTGGCGAAGTGATCGCAACCCGCACCTGGAACCGCGGGCAGGCCGAGGCGATCGAGCGCCGCGGCCGCGTGTTCGTCTCGGCCGGGGCCGGAACCGGCAAGACGTCCGTGCTGATCGAGCGGGTCGTCCGCCGGCTGCAGGAGGGCACGCCGCTCGACCACCTGCTGGTGATCACCTTCACCGAACGCGCAGCCGACGAGCTGAAGCGCCGGATACGGGCGCGGCTGCGGGAGCTGGAGATGCTGGATGCCGAGGCGGCGGTGGAGTCGGCCTGGATCTCGACCATCGACGGGCTGTGCGCACGGGTGCTGCGCGCGCATGCGCTGGAGGCTGGGATCGACCCGTCGTTCGCGGTCGCCTCAGAGACCGAGATGCGGATCCTGCAGTCGGAGGCGTTCGCCCAGACGGTAGAGGCGTTCGGCGAGGACGGCGACCCGGCCCGGCTCGACCTGCTGGCACGCTACGGCCAGGACCGCCTGCGCCGGATCGCGGCGGAGCTTCACGGACGGCTGCGGGGAGTGGGCCTGCCGCTGGAGCTGCGTCCCCACCGCGAACCCGATCCCGACTCGGCCGAGGACGCGCCGGAGCGGGAGACGGCCGCCGATCTGGCGCTGATCGAGCAGCTGCTGGTGCTGTTCGACCGGCACTACCAGGCCGTCAAGGACGTGCGCGGCCGGCTCGACTTCGACGACCTGGAGCTGGTCGCCCGCGACCTGCTGCGTTCGCAGCCGGACGTGGCGGCGGCCTACCGCGAGCGGTTCGCCGAGGTGATGGTGGACGAGTTCCAGGACACGAACCGGCTGCAGGTGGAGCTGGTCGAGCTGGTCTGCGGCGGCGACCTGTTCCTGGTCGGCGACGAGTTCCAGAGCATCTACCGGTTCCGGCGCGCCGACGTCGAGGTCTACCGCGAGCAGCGGGCGGTGGCCGGCGACGCGGTGATCGCGCTCGACGAGAACTACCGGTCGCGGCCGCACGTGCTCGACCTGGTGAACGAGGCGTACGGCCGCGAGTTCGGCGCCGGCTACCACGACCTGGTCGCGGCCGGCGACTTCGACGGCGACCCGCCGGCGCCGGAGGTGGAGCTGCTCCTGACCGACGTGCGCGCCTGCCGCGAGGACGACATCGCCTGGCGCCAGGCCGAGGCGGCCGCGATCGCCCGGCGCGTGCGCGAGCTGGTCGACGCCGGCGTGTGCGGCGCAGGCGGCGTCGTGCTGCTGTTCGAGGCAGGCACCGACGCGGGCACCTACGAGGATGCCCTGCAGCAGCAGGACCTGCCCACCGTGCGGGCCACCGGCCGCGGCTACTACGGCCAGCAGGAGGTGGGTGATCTGATCGCCTACCTGCGCCTGCTGATCAACCGCACCGACGACCGGGCGCTGCTGTCGGTGCTGGCCTCGCCGCTGGTGGGGATGTCGAACGACGGGCTGGGGCTGATCCGGCTGGCCACCCGGCGGGCGGCCGCGATCGGCGCGTTCGAGCCGGCCCGCTGGCCGCAGGCGCTATCGGAGGCCGACAACCGGCTGGGCCAGGCCTTCAAGCTGCGCTACGACCGGCTGGTGGAGCGGCAGCCGGGGTACAGCCTGGAGCGCCTGTGCGAGGCGATCGTGGCCGAGCACGACTTCGACCTGGCGCTGCTGGCGCGGCCGGACGGCGACCGCCGCCTGGCCAACGTGCGCAAGCTGGTGCGCCTGGCCCGCGAGTACGAGCAGCTGCGCGGGCCCGACCTGGAGGGGTTCGTGCGCTTCTGCGAGGAGCAGGCCGACCTGGCCGCGCGCGAGGGGGAGGCGGCGATCGCCGACGAGGGCGGCGACGCGGTGGTGCTGATGACCGTGCACTCGGCCAAGGGGCTCGAGTTCCCGGTGGTGGTGCTGGCCGACGCCGGCCGCCGGCTGGGTGGGCGGGGCGCGCCGGATGTGCTGCTCGACCGCCGGGGGCGCGTCGGCATCCGGGCCTGCCCGGACACCGGCACCACCCGCCCAGCGCTGGGCCTGAAGGAGCTCGGCGACGACGACAAGCGGGCCGAGCGCGAGGAGGGGCGTCGCCGCCAGTACGTGGCGATGACCCGCGCTCAGCAGCACCTGATCGTGAGCGGCGGCTTCTCCAAGGCCGAGGATGACACGCCGGTGGCCGCGCTGTGCCGCGTGCTGGAAGTGGGGCTGCACAGCGAGGGCCTGGTCGAGGTCGGCCGTACACGCGTGGACGTGCACGTGGTGGGCGTCCCCGAGACGCCCGCCGCGCTGCCGGACGAGGCGCCCGACCAGATGCACCTGTTCGCTGCGCTGGAGACGCCGCTGCCGGAGCTGCCGGAGCTGCAGCTGCCGGCGGCGCCTCCCGGCGTCTCGCTGCGCCGCATCTCCTACAGCGGCCTGGCCCTGTACGACCGCTGCGGCTACCGGTTCTACGCCCAGCGCATCCTGCGGCTGCCGGAACGGCAGGTCGATCGGCCCCAGGGCGAGGGCATGGCCGGCGTCGAGATCGGCGATGCCGTGCACCTGCTGCTCGAGCGAGACGACGAGCGCTGGCGCGAGCTCTACCCCCACGCGACGGCCGAGGACGAGGCGCGGATCGCGCGGATGCTGTCCAGCTGGGCCGGTTCGCAGCTGGCCGAGCGCGTGCGCGGACTGCAGGGGGTGAGCGTCGAGCTGCCGTTCGCCTTCGCGGTCGACGACGTGCTGATCAGGGGCCGCTTCGACCTTTACCACCGCAGCGCCGACGGCTCGGCGCTGGTGGTCGACTACAAGACCAACCTGCTGGGCGATCGCACGCCGGACGAGCTGGTCGAGCGCAGCTACGGCCACCAGGTCGCGATCTACGCGCTGGCGGTGCTGCTGGGAGGCGCCGCGTCGGTGGAGGTCACCTATGCCTTCCTCGACCAGCCCGACGCCGTCGTCGTGCGAAGCTTCACGGCCGACGACCTCGACTCGCTGCGCGACGGCGTGCGCGCCTCGATGGCGCCGATCCTGGAGGGCCGGTTCCTGCCGCGGCCCGGCCCCTGGTGCAACGAGTGCCCGGCGCTCGACCTGCTCTGCGCCGGTCCGGCGCTGCCCTCGTGAGCGCCCGTTCCGAGCGGGCGGGCCACCTGCTCGACCTGCTCGCGGCCGAGCACCCGGATGCCCACATCGCGCTCGACTACACGACCCCGCTGGAGCTGCTGGTGGCGACGATCCTCTCGGCGCAGTGCACCGACGCGCGCGTGAACATGGTCACGCCGGCGCTGTTCGCGCTCTGCCGCACCCCCGCCGACTACCTGGCGCTGCCGCAGGCCGAGCTGGAGGAGCTGATCCGGCCGACCGGGTTCTTCCGCAACAAGGCGCGCGCGATCCGCGAGTGCTGCGCCTCGATCGAGCAGCGGTACGACGGCCGCGTTCCCGAGACGCTGGACGAGCTGGTGACGCTGCACGGCGTCGGCCGTAAGACGGCGGCGGTGGTGTCGTCCAACGCGTTCGGGCGGTGCGACGGGATCGCGGTGGACACGCACGTCGGCCGGGTGTCGCGGCGGCTGGGGCTGACGCGGCACACCGACCCGGTCAAGGTGGAGCGGGCGCTGATGCGGCTGTTCCCGCGCGAGCGCTGGCTGCAGGTCTCAGACGTGCTGATCTTCCACGGCCGGCGCGTGTGCGAGGCGCGCAGGCCGCGCTGCGCCGAGTGCGCCGTCCGTGATCTGTGCCCGTCCGCGCACCTGTTCCTGTGACGGTTCCGGCACGAGAGCGGTCTTGTCCCGTGACGCGCTGCCGGTGCACCATCGTGGCATGACGCGGATCGAGATCGAGCTCTACGCCGACCGGCTCTCACGCCACGCCGAGCGGCTGCGCGACGACCTGGAGGGCGCGCGCATGCGACTGGGCTGGCTGCGGCTGGAGTCAAGGGCGCGCGAGCAGCTGGGCGTGCGCGACTGCGCGGTGCTGGAGGCGCTGGGCGTGCTGACGTCGAGCGAGGAGGCGGCCGAGCGGCGGCTGGTGGATCGACGGCTGCGGCAGCTGGAGGTGGTGGAGCGGTTCCAGGCGCTGGTGGAGGCGGAGCTGGAGGAACTGGGCAGCTGAGGCGTCAGTCGTTCCTGGGCGCCAGCGAGGCCAGCAGCCCGCCGTCCTCGTCATACGCCGGGAACAGGTCGACCCGCACGGCCTTCTCGCGGCCGCTGCGGTGCCTCAGCATCAGCGGCTGGTCGAGCTTGCGCACGCCCCATTCCATCACCACGGACACGGGGTTGGCCTCGGCGCTGAACCCGCTCAGCCCGAACGCGTCCACCAGCGGCTTGCCCAGCAGCTCGCCCTCGCCGTAGCCGGTCAGCTCGAACACGCCCTTGCCGGCCGAGATCACGCGCGTGTCCTTGTCGCACGCCACGAACCCGGCGTTCGCGGGCGGATAGAAGTCCTCGAGCAGCTCGAACAGGAACCCGAACCCGCACTTGGCGCAGCCCACCTGCTGGTGGGACAGGCCGTCGCGGCCATCATCGTCGATGGCGCGGGTGCCGCAGTTCGGACAGATCCAGTAACGAGCCACGACCTAAGCCTACTGGTGAAGATTGCAGACGGATTCAGGCAGCTTCGCCGGCCGTTGCCGGCATGGCTGCGGGCAGGGAGTGCGCCAGCCAGCGCTCGGCGTCAAGCGCGGCCATGCAGCCCATGCCTGCGGCGGTCACGGCCTGCCTGTAGGTGTGGTCGACAACGTCACCGGCGGCGAACACGCCCTCGACATTGGTGGCGGTCGAGCCTGGCTGCGTCAGCAGGTAGCCGGCCTCGTCCATGTCCAGGATGCCCTTGAACAGCCCCGTCGTGGGGTCGTGCCCGATCGCCACGAACAGGCCGTCGGCCGGCAGGTCGCGGTGCTCACCGGTGACGGTGTCGCGCAGCCGCACGCCGGTCACACGCCCCTCGTCCTTGCCCAGCACCTCGTCCACGGTGGCGTTGGTGATGAACTCGACGTTGTCCTTGGAGCGGGCGTAGTCGATCATGATCTTGGAGGCGCGGAACTCGTCGCGCCGGTGCACCACCTTCACGTGATCCGCGAACTTGGCCAGGAAGCTGGCTTCCTCCATCGCGCTGTCGCCGCCTCCGACCACGACCACCTGCTTCGCGCGGAAGAAGCTCGCGTCGCAGACCGCGCAGTAGCTGACGCCCATGCCCTGCAGATGCTGCTCGCTGGGCAGGCCGATCTGCCGCGCCGTGGCGCCGGTGGCCACGATCACGCTGCGGGCCAGGTGCTCCTCGTCGCCGACGTAGACCTTCAGGGGATGGCCCGAGAAGTCGACGCGGCTGACGTCGCCGGCAACCAGCTCGGCGCCGAACCGCTCGGCCTGCTTGCGCATCGTCGCCATCAGCTCGGGGCCCATGATCCCGTCCACGAACCCGGGGTAGTTCTCGACATCACTCGTGATCATCAGCTGGCCGCCGTAGGCGAAGCCCTCGAACACCAGCGGCCGCAGGTTGCCGCGGGCGGCGTACAACGCGGCGGTATAGCCCGCGGGCCCGCCGCCGATAATGATCACATCGCGAATCTCGCTCATTGCTCTCCAGTCGTCTCGACACCGCCAACTTGTGGCTCCGGCGGGTCGTTAATGTCCTCACTATCTACAACGTGTTCGACCTTGAAACATTCCTGACAGCGGTCGCACCAGGCCGCACCGCCCTCGATCCGGGCACCGAAGAAGCTGCCCAGCGGCTGTCCGCAGTAGGGGCAGAACCGCACCGCTGGGTGAGCCTCGCTGCGCGGATGCATCAGATTCGAAGTCTATAGTTCCCGCCCGATGAGCCAACGCCAGAAACAGCGCACAAACGAAAATCGCGCCCGCCGCCTCGGCAGCGGGGACGGCATTGCGCGCCACGGCCGAAAGCCGGTCGGCAAGACCGGCGGCGCCGGCGGCGTACCGGCCTGGGCGTGGGTGGTGGGCGGCGCCATCCTGGTCGCGGCGATCGCGGTCGTGGCCGCGCTGCTGGTGACGCGCGGCGGCTCGTCCAGCTCCGGCAACCAGACCGCGACGGTGATCACGCAGCGCAACTCGACGGCCAAGGTGGACTGGGTCAGCCAGGGAACGTGGCAGCCGAACTACACGAACCTGCAGGCTGCGCTGACGGCCATGAACATGCCGACGGCGAACTCCACCACCGGCTACGCCACGCACTACCACTCCCACATCACGATCTACGCGGACGGCCACAAGGCGCCGGTGCCGGCACTGATCGGCATCGACGAGGCGGCGCAGCTGCTGTCGCCGATTCACACGCACGACGACAGCGGCGTGATCCACATGGAGGCCGACGAGAAGAACTTCACGCCGAACCTGCAGGAGGTCTTCAACGTCTGGGGCCTGCGGTTCAACTCGCAGTGCATCGGCGGCTACTGCGGCGGCGTCAAGATGTGGATCGACGGCAGGCCCAGCACCCAGTTCGGCGCGCACGTGATGAAGGAGCACGACGCGATCACGATCCTGCAGGGCACCCCGCCGCCGGGCTTCAAGCCCGACAAGAGCTACAACTTCCCAGCCGGCGAGTAACGCCCCGCGTCACCCGTGTGGGGGATGGCCGCGTCCTCCCCCGGGGCGATATAGCCCGTGATGGGTTCGTTGCTGCCCGCAGACTTCGCCCGCAACCGCGAGGCGATCGCCTACCTGGCGATCGGCGCGGCGCTGAGCGCCGCCTACTTCGTGGTGCCTGCCAGCCCGAACATGCAGCACGTGATCTACGAGGCGGTCGGCGTCAGCGCCGTCGCCGCGATCTGGCGCGGCAACCTCCGCCACCGCTCCGGGCCGGCCTGGACGGCGATGCTGATCGGGATCGCGCTGTGGGTGGGCGGTGACAGCTTCTGGAATGCCTACCGCTGGATCACGGGCAACGAGGCGCCGTTCCCCTCCGGTGCCGACGTGTTCTACCTGCTCGCCTACCTGCCGCTGCTGCTCGCCATCGCGCTGCTCGTGCGCGGCGGACGGCCGCGTGTGTCCGACCTGGTCGATGCCTCCATCGTCGGCCTGGCGGCCGGGCTGGTGGTGTGGTTCGCGGCCATCGCGCCCTCCGCCGCGGCGCATCACAGCTCCGCCCTGACCGGCGCCATCACCGTCATCTACCCGACTATGGACTACCTGCTGCTGCTCGGCGTCGTGCAGCTGGCCTTCGTCGGCGGCCTTCGCAACACCGCCCTTCGCTGGGCGACGGCAGCGTTCGCGACGGTGCTGGTGACCGACATCATCTACGCCCGCATGCGGGTGGACGCCAGCTTCACGGCCACCTCGTACGTGAACATCGGGTACTTCGCCTTCTACGTCCTGCTGGGCGCCGCCGCGCTGTCTCCGGCGGTACGCGAGCCGATCGAGTCGGCCAAGTCGCCGTACGGGCGGCTGACCCTGGGGCGAATGGCGCTGCTGACCGGGGCGCTGCTGGCGACCCCGGCCACGCTCGGGTTCGACGCGTCCCGCAGCCCGAGGGACGTGCGCGCACTGGCGTTGATCGGCGCGCTGATCGCGGTGCTGGTGCTGACGCGGATGGCGCTCTTGTTCGTCGAGCGCGATGAGCTGGATGTGGCTCGCCGCGAGGCGCAGCAGGCGCTGAAGCAGATCGCCTACCACGACGGCCTCACGCAGCTCGCCAACCGGCGGTCGCTGTACGAGGCGATCGCCGAGGCGATCGCGGCCGGCGGTGGCGGAACGGCGCTCCTGTTCGTCGACCTGGACGGGTTCAAGGCGGTCAACGACGAGCACGGCCACGTGGCCGGTGACGCGGTGCTGGCCGAGGTGGCCGGGCGCCTGCGGCGCGCGGTGCGCGGCGAGGACCTGGTGGCCCGCCACGGCGGCGACGAGTTCGTCGTGCTGCTGCGCGCGCTGCCGCCGGATCAGGCGGGCGAGCTGGCCGTGCAGGCCGCGGACCGCGTGGGGGCGGCGCTGGCCGACCCGATCGACACGCCGATGGCGCAGTTCTCGATCACGGCAAGCATCGGCATCGCCCTGCATCCGCGCGACGGCACCTCACCCGACCAGCTGATCCGGGTGGCCGACGACCGCATGTACCAGAGCAAGCGCAGCGCCCGCGCCGCCTAGCCGACGTCCGGCGTCCGCAGCTCGCCCCCGCGGCCGCGCTCGACGCCCAGCACGATGAAGTAGGACAGCCCGTACAGGGCCAGCAGCGGGATGAACTCGACGATGAACGAGATCGGGTCGACGCCCGGGAGTAGCATCGCCAGCACGGCGAGGGCGACGATCGATGCCCGCCAGTGGCGCCGCATCAGGGCCGAGCTCATGATCCGCAGGCGAGCCAGCACCAGCATCACGGCCGGCATCTCGAACACGATGCCCATGGCCAGCAGCGTCAGCAGCACGAACTGGACGTAGTCCTTGGCGCGCAGCTGGTAGTTGAAGGCCTGGTCGTTGTAGCCGACCAGGAAGCCGATCGTGGGCGGCACCACCAGGAACCAGGCGAACACGGCTCCCACGATGAACAGCGTCGGGATCATCAGCGTCAGCGGGCGCAGCGAGCGGTGATGCTGCGCGGACACGGCCGGGATCAGGAAGGCGTAGAGCTGGTAGGTCGCGATCGGCATGGTCAGGAGCAGTCCGCCGTAGATCGCGACCGAGATCGAGGTGAGAATGCCGTCCAGCGGGCTGGTCGCCAGGAACTGGTAGGGGTGGCCGCCGGGCTGCGGGAGCGGCGCCGCCATCGCGTTCAGGATCGCCCCGGCCTGCCAGAAGCAGATGCCGACCGCGACGGCCAGCACCGCCAGCACCACGACCAGGCGGCCGCGCAGCTCGTCGAGGTGGTCGACCAGCGTCAGCTGGTCGGTGGGATGAACGCGGGGGCGGCGCAGCATCGCGCTAGCTCTGGTGGGTGGTCTCGGCGGGCGGGACCGGCGCGGGCAGGGAGGGGTGGTCGTCGCCGCTGACCGACTGCTTGAACTCGCGGATGCCCTTGCCGAGCGACTTGCCCATCTCGGGCAGGCGCCTGGGGCCGAGCACGACCAGCGCGATGATCATCACGATGATCAGCTGGATGGGTGAGACGTCAGGCATGGAGAAGCTCCTTTGGAGAAGAGGGTGACTCCTGACCTTTCGGGCTCCGCCCCGGATCGGTTCGCCGCAGGGAGCTACTAG
>JAICYJ010000062.1 GCA_025934255.1 Thermoleophilia bacterium
AAACGGTGTCAGGCAGAGACCTCCGCGCCCTCTCCGACATCCACAGAGCCCGCCGTGCCGTGGGACGTCCTGCAGCGGGTCAGATTCGACGGTTGGGGGAAACGAGGGTACAGTTGTCCATGGTTCCAGAGTAAGAGGCGGGGGGCAGATGGAGGGTCGAATGCCGGTTGTTAGCAGGCGCGTGGTCGTGGTCGGCCTTGCCGTGCTCGCGGCCAGTCTGTGGGTGACGAGCGCGCTGGGCGCGTCGACGAACCTGTCCGGAACCGTGACGGCCGGCGGCACGCCCTACATGAAGAGCATCCCCGTCTCCCAGGCCGGCCAGATCAGCGCCACCATCTCCTGGACGTCGCCCTCGGCCGTGCTCACGGTCGCGATCGTCAACCCGTCGGGGGCCCAGGTGGCCCTGAACGCGACCAACGCGAACCCCAAGACGGTCAACTTCAACGCCATCGACACCGGCACCTACAAGATCCGCGTCAAGGCCAAGTCGGGCAGCTCCGCTTTCACCGGCACCGTCACGTACCCGGGCATCGCCCTGCCCACCTTCGCCGCCCAGATCGGCAGCGGCTCCACCGGGCACGCCACCGTGTACCCGTCCGGCCTCGACGTCGGACCCGACGGCACCATCTACGTGGCCGACACCGGTAACGACCAGGTCGCCGCCTACTCGCAGTCCGGCGCGCTGCTCTGGCGCAAGGGCGCCCGCGGCGTCCGCACCGCCGGCAACTTCGCCAACCCGCGCGACCTCACCTACCTCAACGGCGACCTCTACGTCGATGACACCGGCAACAACCGCATCCAGGTGTTGGACGCCTCCAACGGCAGCACGATCGGCTCGCCCTGGACCGGGCTTCCCTCCACGCTCGGCATCACGGCCGGCAAGGACTCGGTCGGCAACAACATCATCCTGGTCAGCGAGGACACGTCCAACAAGATCGCCGTCTTCTCGACGACGGGCACGCTCAAGTGCACGATCGCCGTGCCATCGACGGGCTCGGGGTCGACCCTCAAGCAGGCGCTCCCGCGGGACGCCGCCACCGACGCCGCCGGCAACGTCTACGTGGCCGCCTACCAGCAGGACCGCATGGACGAGTTCGGGCCGGTCGTCGGAAACACCTGCCCCACCACCCTGACCAGGACCTGGGGCACCTCCGGGAACGGCCCGCTCCAGTTCAAGCGCCCCTACGGCGTGGCCACCGACGGCAGCGGCCACGTGTTCGTGGCCGACTCCGACAACGAGCGCATCCAGGAGTTCAACGCCACCGGCACCACGCTGATCGCCACCTACGGCGACAAGACGCCCGCCAACGGCGGCAGCGGCGACTTCTTCCAGCTGCGCCGTGTCGCGGTCGCAAACGGCCAGGTCTACGGCGCCGACCTGTGGGGCCTGCACATCGACCGCTTCACGGCGCCTGGCCCGACGCCGGCGCAGACCTACCCGGCCATGTTCTCGGCGCCGCCGCAGGGCTTCTTCAACGAGCCGTCCGGGATGACGTTCGACAACGCCGGCAACCTGTACGTGGCCGACAGCGTCAACCAGCGCATCCAGCAGTTCACGCCGGGCGCCGACGGCGCGACCTGGTCGAAGGGCGCTATGTGGGGCGCCCGCGGCTGGGGCGCCAGCGACCTGAGCGGCTTCAACTGGCCGCGCGACATCAGCTACGCGCCGTCCACCAACACGCTGTGGGTGGCGGACACGAAGAACAACCGCCTGCTCGAGTTCCACACCGACGGCAGCTCCACCAACAACTCCATCACCGTGGGCGGCCCGCTGACCTGGCCCTACGCGGTCGACGCCAGCGGCGGCAGCCTGATCGTGGCCGACACCTTCGCCAACAAGGTCGAGAGCTGGACCGGCTCGACGGTGAACTGGTCGACCAGCACGGCCAACGGCATCGGGCTCAAGAGCCCCTACGACGTCGCCGTCGCAGACGGCATCGTCTACGTGGCCGATTCCGCCAACAAGCGCATCGTCGAGCTGAACGCCAACACCGGCGCCTACATCGCCACCGTCGGCACCGGCTCCCTGCACTCGCCCCAGGGCGTGGCGATCGACCCCACCAACGGCAACATCTGGGTGTCGGACACCAGCTTCAACAAGCTGGTCGAGTTCCCCGCCGCCGGCGGCGCCCCGATCCAGACGGTGAGCGCGCCCAACGGCGCCTTCAACCACCCGACGCACCTCGACGTGCACACGGACGCCTCGGGCAACGCCTACCTGTACGTGGCAGACGTCTACAATGACCGCGTCGTGATCCTCAATCTGAACGAGGGGCCATGACCGGCGCGCTCCGCAGCCGCTGGCGCGCGCCGCTGGCGGCGCTTGCCGTGGCCGTGATGGGGCTGACACTGGCCTCAGCCGCCGGTGCCGCGCCCACCGTCACCTTCCAGAAGTCCTACGGCTTCAGCGGCCCGGCCGGCCTCTACGCCTACGGCATGGAGTGGGACGCCTCCGACAACACGATCCTGGTCGGCGACTACTGGAACTACCGCGTGCAGCGGTTCTCGGCCACCGGCACGCACCTGGCCACCTACCTTGACGTGACCGGCCCCAAGGCCAACGGCGGCATCGCCAGCGCGCCCTACGACATCGCCTCCGACCCGACCGATCCGGTGGGCGGCGGCTCCTCGTTCTGGGCGGCCGACCAGGGCAGCTCCAACTTCGCAGAGTTCTCGCACTCCGGCGCCTGGCTGCAGACGATCGGAAAGCAGCAGTCCACCGTCACCGGCACCGACGCCACCCATCCCGGCCACAGCTACGCCTTCGGCTGCGGCAACGGCCAGATGAACGTGCCCACCCACATCATGGTCGACACGGTCGCCTCCAACCACTTCCTGTACGTGTCCGACCCGGCCTGCCGGAACGTCTACATCTTCAACCACCAGGGCGTGTTCGAGGGCCAGTTGGACTGGACCGGCTCGGGCGTCGGCACGCCGATCCCGCGTGGCCTGGCCGAGGACGCAGCGGGCAACATCTACGTGGCCGAGTACAACTCGCGCCGCATCTTCGTGTTCAACTCGACCACGCGGAAGATCATCGCCTCGAGCGCCGCCCAGAGCGACCTGCGCGACGTGCGCGGGATCGCGCTCGATCCCACTCGCCACCTGATCTACGCGGCCGGCGCGGCGCTGAACCGGGTCTATGAGTTCTCCTACGACCCCGCCGCCATCGCCAGCGGCACCGGCCCCGGCAGCACCGTGGTGCGGTTCGTGAACGAGTGGCGGAACACCGACGGCACCAACTACGCGCTCAACCACCAGACCTTCGACTCGATCCGGTTCGTGGCGGTGGACGGCTCCGGCAACGTCTATACCGGCGATACCTGGGGCTGCCCGGCCTATGCCAGCCAGTGCGTATCCACGACGCCGGTGCAGGACCCCGGCTACCGGGTGCTCAAGTTCACGCCCAACGACTGGACGACCAAGCCCAGCTGCAACCCGGGCAACGCGACCGCGCAGAACACGTGCGCCGGCGCGACGCCGCTCAGCTGGTCGGCCGGCACCGAGCCGCCGCCGCAAGGCGGGTTCAACCAGCAGAACGGGATCGCGGTCGTCCCCAACGACTCCGAGGCGACCGGCGGCGCAGACGGCCTCTACGTGGTCGACACGTTCGAGCAGCGGGTGCAGAAGTTCGACACCAACCAGACCTGCTCGTCGGCCGGCAGCTGCCCGGCGTGGATCCGCCAGTGGGGCGGCCGCGCGCCGTCCAACCCCAACAACGAGGGCTTCGGCTACCCGCGCGCACTCACCTACGAGCCGGACGGCCACCACTACATCTGGGTCGGCGACAACAACAACGACGTGATGGCGTTCACCCAGCAGGGCGGGTTCGTGCACCGCTTCGGGTCGCAGGGCAAGTCGGCGGGCATGTTCTCGGGCGGGGTGCAGGGCATCCGCGTGCAGGGCGGACGCGTCTACGCGACCGACGTGGCCGGCTGCCGGCTGCAGGTGTTCGACGAGGCCCAGCTCCTGTCGGTGCCGAGCGGCACCAGCGCGCTCGAGGACGTCGTCGGCGGCTGCGGCACCACCGGCAAGCTGATGAGCGCGCCGCGCGGCATCGCGGTCGATCCCACCAACCCCTCGATCGTCTACGTTGCAAACACCGGTAACGGCGTCATCACCAAGTGGCAGCTGAACCTGGGCGCTCCCGGCAGCTTCAACGGCGGCGGCACCGCCACCCAGATCAAGCCCAGCTGCGACGGCAAGACCCTCGCCCAGCCCTGGGGCATCACCTACGAGGACGGCTGGTACTACATCGGCGACGTCAAGAACGACCGCGTCGTGCGCTGGCAGCCGGGCACCGGCGCCGGCACCTGCCAGACCGTCGTCAATGGCAAGTCCGGCGGTGCCGGGTTCTTCCAGGCCGGCATGGTGGGAGCCAACTTCGTCGAGTTCGGGGCCGACCCCTCGGCGGGCGTGCACCGCATGTACATCAGCGACAACAGCCGCCACATCTTCTCGTTCAACGTCACGGGCTGACGCCCCAGCGGAGACACCATCGGTGACCTCGGCACGGACGTGGCCGGAGCAGCGCTGGGCGCAATCACGCCCTGGCCGACCGGCCGCAGTGGCGGCATTTGACCGCTGATCTACGCTGCCTGCATCCACCCCAGGAGGCCGCGTTGCCAGGTCAATGCACCCATCTCGACCAGATCACGATCACCGACCTGCCCGAGCCGATCGCAGGCTGTGAGGACTGCCTGCGCATGGGCGGCCGTTGGCTGCACCTGCGCATGTGCACCAGCTGCGGCCACATCGGCTGCTGCGACTCGTCGCCCAACCGCCACGCCACCGCACACGCCAACGAGACCGGCCACCCCGTGATCCGCTCGGCCGAGCCGCGCGAGGACTGGTTCTGGTGCTACCCCGACGAGGTGGCCTTCACGGTCGGCTCAGCGGCATGACCGACCAGGCGCCCGCCGCAGCCGAGACGTCACGGCGGTGCTGCTGGCGGTCGACGACGAGCCCTCGGTGGCGCGCGCGGTCGAGCGCGACCTGCGCCGCCGCTACGGGCGCGACTTCTGATCGATACGATCGAGGACACGCCCAACATCACCGTGCGGCCCAAGTCCGAGGTGGCTGCCCGACGACGTGGCCCGTGACAGGCGCGGGTTCGTGCTGGCCGGCTCCGAGCTTTTGCTCGAGGACGTGCGGCCGCGCTGGCGGCTGGAACGCAACCCCTACCTGCTCGAGACGACCATGCCCGGGCTGTTCGTGGCCGGCGACGTCCGCAGCCAGTCGATGAAGCGGGTGCTCGGCGGTGGGCGAGGGGTCGATGGCCGTCAGCTTCGTGCACGAGTACCTGGCCGGCGCGGAATGATCGAGCTGCTGGCGGATCTTGACCTGTTCCAGGGCGTCGACGACGAGACGCTGGCCGCATTGAGCCGTTCTTCACCACCAAAGGCGTGGGCGAGGGCTCGGGCCTCGGGCTCGACATCGTGCGCCGGATCGGACCGGCCACCGCGGCGACATCACACTGCGCTCACAGCCCGGGGCGACCACGTTCACGGTCACGCTGCCGGCGGCCGCGGCCGTGTAGCGCAGAGCCGGCGCCCGCGGCTATAACTCGCCGGATGCGCAAGCAGTCGATGCAGTTCTTCGAGCGTCTGGTAGACGCCGCCGGCCCCAGCGGCGACGAGCGGCTGCCGGCCCGCGTCTGGCGCGAGTACACCGCAGCGTTCGCCGATACGCGCCACGACACACTCGGCTCGAGCTTCGCGGAGGCGGTCCCCGACGGCGACCCGAAGGTGTCGGTGTTCGGCCACATCGACGAGATCGGCCTGGTCATCAACCACGTCGACGACGAGGGCTACCTGTGGTTCGGCCGGCTGGGCGGGTGGGACCCGGAGGTGCTGGTCGGCCAGCGGGTGCGGATCCTCGGTAAGGACGGCCCCGTCGCCGGGGTCGTCGGCAAGAAGTCGCGCCACCACCAGGACGCGGCCGATCGCGAGAAGCCGTCGAAGCTGCGCGACCTGTGGATCGACGTCGGCGCCGCGGACGCCAAGGACGCGGCCAGGCTGATCGGGGTCGGCGACCTGGCGGTGCTGGAGCAGCCGCTGGTGCGGCTGGCCAACGGTCGCATCGCCACCCGCGCCGCCGACAACCGCTGCGGCGCGTTCGTGGCGGCCGAGGCAGTTCGGCTGTACGCCGAGCAGCCGGGCTCCGCCTCGTTGACCGGCGTGGCCACGGTCGGCGAGGAGACCAGCTTCCTGGGCGCCTACACGTCCGGCTACGCGTCGGCTCCCGACGTCGCGATTGCGGTCGACGTGACCAACGCCACCGACTACCCGAGCACCAGCAAGCAGCAGTACGGGCATGTCGAGCTGGGCAAGGGTCCGGCCCTGCTGCGTGGCGGCGGCGTGCATCCGAAGGTGTTCGAGGGTCTCATGGAGACGGCCGAGGCGGAGGGCATCCCCTACCAGGTGGAGCCGTCCGGCGGCGACACGGGAACCGATCTGGACGCGGTCAAGGTGACGCGAGGCGGCGTCCCCGGCGGCGTCGTCAGCATCCCGCTGCGTCACATGCACTCGCCCAACGAGCTGCTCGACCCGGCCGACCTCGAGGCCTGCGCGGTGCTGGTGGCCGCGTACGCGCGGCGGCTGGCGGACGCACCAACCGCCGAGTAACCAGCGGTACCATCCCGGCATGCGCCGCATGCTGACCGTGGCCCTCGGGACGATTGCGGCCGTGCTGCTGTTGGTGGTGGTGCTGTTCGGCCGCGCCCACTCCGACGCGATCAAGCAGCCGGCCCAGCTGACCCTGCCGGCGCCGGCCAGCCGCACGCCGGCCGCCGCCTTCACCGCCACCACCATCACCGGCAACAAGGTCGGCCTCAGCAGCTACCGCGGCAAGCCGCTGGTGATCAACTTCTTCGCCGCCTGGTGCGATCCGTGCCGGCGCGAGGCGGCAGCGTTCGTGCAGCTCGACCACCGCTTCGCCGGCCGCGTCAACCTGCTGAGCGTGGCCGTGCGCACCCCGCAGCTGTCCAGCGTGCGCGGGTTCGTCCACGATCACGACATGTCCTGGCCGGTGGTGTGGGACGAGCACGGGCACCTGATCGACCCCTATCACGTGCTGGGCCAGCCGATCACCTACATCATCGATGCGCAGGGCCGCGTGGTGTATCGCATCATCGGCCAGACCACCGAGCAGCGCGTGGGCGGCGTGCTCGACCGGCTGCTGGCATGAACGTGTCGGCGACCGCGCTCTCGGTTGCGTTCGCGGCCGGGTTCGTGTCGTTCGTGTCGCCCTGCGTGTGGCCGCTGATCCCGGGGTACCTGTCGTTCGTGAGCGGCGTGGCGGGGGCCGACCTGACCGACCACCGACGGCGGGTGACGATGGCCGCGTGCTGGTTCGTGGTGGGGTTCACCGCCGTCTTCACGCTGGTGGGGGCGGGCACCGGCGTGCTGGGCGCACAGTTCCTCGACCATCAGCGCGGCCTGGAGCTGGTGGCGGGGGCGCTGGTGATCGCGATGGGGGTGGTGATGCTGGTGCCGACCGCCAGCGTGATGCGCAGCAGCTGGAAGCTGCCGGCGCCGGCACGGCCGCACGGCCCGATCGGCGCGGCGGCGGCGGGCGCAGCCTTCGGCGTCGGCTGGACGCCCTGCATCGGCGCGCAGCTGGCGGCGATCCTGGCCATCGCCGGCAGCCGCGGCCACGCCGGCCAGGGCGCGCTGCTGCTGATGGTGTACGGCCTGGGCCTGGGCGTCCCGTTCATCGCCGCCGGCATCTGGCTGCCGGTCGTGATCGGCGCCACCCGCACGCTGCGCGACCACTGGGGCGTCGTCACCAGGATCTCGGGCGCGGTGCTGATCGTGGCCGGCGTGCTGCTGGCCAGCGGCCGGCTGACCGACCTGACCGCGCGCCTGGCCGGCTGAGCCGGATGCCACAGCCGCTGTGAAACGGCCGTCACGGCGATGTTGCTTGCAAAACTCCCGCTTCCGCACGCCGCGGTCACGTTCGGTGACGCGCTTTGCCAGAGACCTGCAACGCACCCCGAAGCGCCTCAGAGGCCGGTTCGGGCGCGATCTGCGCAACCACGCGGATCCCCTGTCACAGCAGCCGTGACACGCGTCACGCCGTGGTCACGAACCCGTGGCGGGGGCGGGGGCGGTGTTTGACTCCAATCTGGGCGCGGGCGGCGGTGCGGCCCGTGACCGCCCCGTGACAGAGGTGTCGGCGGTGTACCGGGCGATCGATCATCTAGGCTGGCCGCCGTGAAGGTCGTCTCGGTCGTCGGCAACCGCCCCCAGTTCATCAAGGCCGCTCCGCTGGCACGTGCCCTGGCCCCGCTCTGCGACCACGTGCTGGTGCACACCGGCCAGCACTACGACGAGGAGCTGTCCGCCGTCTTCTTCGACGAGCTGGGTCTGCAGCCGCCCGATCACCGCATCGAGACCGGCTCCGGCAGCCACGCCCAGCAGACCGGCTCGATGCTGGTCGGCCTGGAGCCGGTGCTGGCATCCGAGCAGCCGGACGTCGTGCTGGTCTACGGCGACACCAACTCGACGCTGGCCGGTGCGCTGGTCGCGGTCAAGTCCGGCTACCGGATCGGACACGTCGAGTCGGGCCTGCGCTCGTTCGACCGGGCGATGCCGGAGGAGGTGAACCGGGTCGTCACCGACGTCATCAGCGACCTGCGCTTCTGCCCCAGCCAGGTGGCCGTCGACAACCTGGCGGCCGAGGGCATCACCCAGGGCGTCCACCTCGTCGGCGACGTGATGGTGGACGTCGCCGCCCAGTTCGGCCCGCTGGCCAGGCGCCGCTCGACGATCCTGGAGCGGCTCAGCATCGAGCCGCAGGGCTACACACTGATCACGGTGCACCGGCAGTCGAACACCGAGGCGGCCGCGCTGGGAGCGCTGGTCGAGATGCTGGAATCGATCGAGGGGCCGCTGGTGTTCCCGCTGCACCCCCGCACCGAGTCGGCGCTGTCGCGGCGCGGACTGCTCGAGCGCGCCGAACGGGCGGCGCTGGTGACGCCGCCGCTCGGCTACCTCGACTTCACCGCGCTGCTGGCCTCGGCCCGCGTCTGCCTGACCGACTCCGGGGGCGTGCAGAAGGAGGCCTACCTGCAGTCCGTGCCGTGCCTGACGCTGCGCGACACCAGCGAGTGGGTGGAGACGATCGAGCTGGGCTGGAACCGGCTGGTGGCGATGGATCCCGCTGCCGTGGCGAAGGCGCTGGCGGAGATACGGACACCGGCCGAGCACCCGCCGCTCTACGGCGACGGCCACGCCGCCGACCGGATCGCTGAGCTGGTTGCCGCCCCGGTCCCCTGACGGTCGGTACGATCTGGCGCTGATGCCCTCCGACATCGCGATCATCGGCGCCGGCTACGTCGGTCTCCCGCTCGCCGTCGCCTTCGCCCAGGCGGGGCAGCGCGTGCACTGCATCGACACCGACCCCGACAAGGTGGACGCGATCGCGGCCGGCCGCAGCTACATCAGCGACGTCGGCGATGACGTGCTGGCGCCGCTGGCCGCCTCCGGCATGCTCACGGCCGGCGGCGACTTCGCCGCCGTCGCCGACACCGGCGCGATCCTGATCTGCGTGCCCACGCCGCTCTCCGACAACCGCGAGCCGAACGTCAGCATCGTCGCCGCGGCGGCGTCGGCGATCGCCCCGCACCTGCGCCCTGGCCAGCTGGTGGTGCTGGAGTCGACCACCTACCCGGGTACCACCCGCGAGCTGGTGGCACCCCTGCTCGAGCGAGACGGCCTGCGCGCCGGGCAGGACTTCCACCTGGCCATGTCGCCCGAGCGGATCGACCCCGGCCGCACCGACCACACCGTGCGCACCACCCCCAAGGTGGTGGGCGGCCTGACACCGGCCTGCACCGACCGCGCCGTCGCGCTCTACGCGGTCTGCGTCGACACGCTGATCCCGGTCTCCTCCCCGGACGCCGCCGAGCTGGTGAAGCTGCTCGAGAACATCTTTCGCAGCGTCAACATCGCGCTCGTCAACGAGCTGGCGATGCTCTGCGACCGCATGCAGCTGGACGTGTGGGAGGTGATCGACGCGGCCGCCACCAAGCCCTACGGGTTCATGCGCTTCACACCCGGCCCCGGCCTGGGCGGGCACTGCATCCCGATCGACCCCTTCTACCTGTCCTGGCGCGCCCGCCAGTTCGACTTCCAGACCGAGTTCATCGAGCTGGCCGGCAAGGTCAACACGACCATGCCCTACTTCTGCGTCGAACGCATCTCCGAGGCGCTGAACCAGGCCCGAAAGCCGGTCAACGGCAGCCGCGTGCTGGTGCTGGGCGTGTCCTACAAGCCCGACGTCGGTGACGTGCGCGAGTCGCCTGCGCTGAAGCTGATCGAGCTGCTGGGCGGACTCGGCGCCGACATCAGCTACCACGACGCGTTCGTGCCCGACCTGCTCGAGCAGGGGCTCGACCTGCGTTCGGTGGAGCTGGCCGACGGCGTGGTCGAATCCGCCGACATCGTCTGCGTGGTCACCGCCCACTCCGGCATCGACTACGCCGACCTGGCCGGCCGCGCCCAGCTCGTGTTCGACTTCCGAAACGCCGTCCCCCGCGACGGCGGAAAGGTGCATGTGCTGTGAGCGATCGGCTCCGCGTGGGCGTCGTCGGCCTCGGCTACTGGGGCCCGAACCTGGCCCGCAACTTCGCGCAGCTGCCCGACAGCGAGCTGGTCTGGTGCTGCGACTCCGACGACGAGCGGCAGGCCCGGTTCGCGGCGCAGTTCCCCGACACCCGGATGACGGGGCGCTTCGACGACCTGATCGAGGACGAGACGCTGGACGCGGTGGTCGTGGCGACACCGGTGCCCACCCACCATGCCCTGGCCAGGCGCGCGCTGCTGGCCGGCAAGCACGTGTTCGTGGAGAAGCCGCTGGCCTGGACGGTCGCCGAAGCCCGGGAGCTGGAAGCCCTGGCCGCCGAGCGGTCGCGGATCGTGATGGTCGGCCACCTGCTGCGGTTCCACCCGGCCGTGGTCAAGCTGCGTGAGCTGATCGAATCGGGCGAGCTCGGCGACGTGCTGTACGTGTACGGCAACCGCCAGAACCTGGGCGTGATCCGCGAGGACGAAAACGCGCTCTGGAGCCTGGGCGTGCACGACATCTCGGTGGTGCTGTACCTGCTCGGCGGACGCCCGGTCGAGGTGTCGGCGCGCGGCGAGTGCTACCTGCGCCCCGGCGTCGAGGACGTGGTGTTCGGCTACCTGAAGCTGGCCTCCGGCCAGGTCGGGCACCTGCACCTGTCATGGCTCGACCCCCACAAGATGCGCAAGATGACCGTGGTCGGCTCCAAGCGGATGGCCGTGTTCGACGACATGGAGGCCGACCGCAAGGTGACCGTCTACGACAAGGGCCCGGTGCTGACCGCGCCCGGCAAGATCTCGACGCACACCGGCGACATCACGAGCCCGGCCGTCTCCCGCGAGGAGCCGCTGCGGATCGAGTGCCAGGCCTTCCTGGACGCGGTTCGCTCCGGCGATCCCGGCCACCCCGCGAACGCCGCCGAGGGCGTGGCCGTGGTCGAGGTGCTGGAGGCGATGCAGCGCTCGCTGGAGCAGGGCGGCGCCCCGGTCACCCTGGAAGGCGTGCGCGCGTGAGCTGGCCGGCCGACCAGGCCCCCGGCCTGACCGTGGCCGAGGGCGCGGCCATCGGCGGCGAGGTGCGCTTCGGCGCCAACGTGACCGTCCATGCCGGCACCGTGATCGGCGACGGCTGCACGATCGGCGACAACGCCGTGCTGGGCAAGCGCCCGACGCTGTCCAGCCGGTCGACCGCCCGCCGCCAGGAGCCCGGGCCGCTGACGCTGGGAGCGGGCTGCGCGATCTCCGCCGGCGCCGTGCTGGCGGCCGGGTCGACGCTCGGCCCGGGATGCGTGGTCGGCGACCTGGCCACCGTCCGCGAGCGCTGCTCGATCGGGGAGCAGGTCGTGATCGGCCGCGGCGTCTGCGTCGAGAACGACACCACCATCGGGTCGTTCACCAAGATCCAGTCGAACGCCTACATCACCGCCCACTGCCTGCTCGAGGAGCACGTGTTCATCGCGCCCTGCGTGGTCACCACGAACGACAACTTCATGGGGCGCACCGAGGGCCGGCACGCCCTGATCAAGGGTGCGGTGATCCGCCGCGGCGCCCGCGTCGGCGGCGGCGCCACGCTGCTGCCGGGGATCGAGATCGGCGAGGAGGCGTTCGTCGGCGCCGGGGCGGTCGTGACCAGAGACGTGGCGCCGCGCGCGCTGGTGGTGGGAAGCCCCGCCCGGGTGCTGCGTCAGGTGCCGGACGAGGAGCTGCTGGGGTAGGGCCGCCACGACCGCGGGTAGCGATGCAGGCGACCGCGCCGGTCCTCCAGCTCGAAGCCGGCCGCGTCCCACGCGTTCAGGTGTCCACCCTCTTCCAGCACCTGCACGGCATGGGCGCGCTCGTACAGGGCGCGGGCGGAGGTGGAGTCACAGCAGCCCTGCGCCGTGAAGAACCACTTGCCGTCTCGCTTACCGATCGCGATGTGCGCCACGGAACGAAGGGTACCTCGCGCTGGGAACGACCAGCGTGGGCGAGGCCCCGGAGCTATGATCGCTGTCACGGCGGAAATGCGCCCGCCAGCTGCCCGGCGTGACGGCCGTTGAGAACCGGTAGCCGCCCTTCGCGCCGACGGTGCCGGTGCCGGCGCTGACCCATCGGCCGCCGCTGAGACGCTCCAGGGTGACGGTGGCGCCGGCCAGCCGCGGCAGCATGGTGCCGTGGAATCCGCCCTTCTTCGACAACGTCAGCGCCGCGTGCACGCGCACGCGCACCGTCGGCGATGATGCGCCCTTGCGCACCAGGCGGTAGCTGGCGTCGGCGACCGGGCGGCGGTTGATCGAGAAGCGGCCGGTGGAGTCCAGCACCACCGGCGCCTGCACCTGCTGCCAGCTGCCGGACGCCCCCGTCTTCGATTCCAGCCGGAAGGCTCCCTTGGGGCGCGGCCAGAGCCGGCCCTTGAGGTGGTACGCGTCGCCGGCGATCGAGGACTTGGGCGCCGCCAGCGACACCTGCAGGATCCGGAAGTAGGTCGAGCGCAGCCCCAGCCGCGAGAACACGTCGCCGGCGCTGAGCGCATGGTCGCCGCCGCCGGCGTGGACGAGCACCGACAGCACCCGCTGGGAGGGGCCGTCGATGGTGGTGTCGAGCGACGAGACGCTGCCGCCCACGCCCAGCGCCGCCCCCAGCGCGGTCGGCGAGAACACGCGGGCTGCCCAGGTGTGGTTCGGGTTGAGCCCGCCCGCGCCGTCGTAGCGATCGCGCACCGGCACCAGGTAGGGCTGGTTGGTGCCGCCCCAGGACGCTGCGATGGACGAGGTACGGCCACCCGAACTGGACGAGAAGAAGGTGGCGGCGACCTGGCCCCCGTACTTCACGACCTGGTGCTTGGTGGCGGCGACCGCCGCGTCCGATGCAGCCACCTGGTGCTCGACCGGGCAGTACATCTGGCTGCGGGTGTCGGCGTAGGCGTCGAACGTGCCGCCACCGGCGGTCGCGACGGCGTAGGAGCGCGCGGCCACCGCCTGCGCCTGCACGGCCTCCGGCAGCCACGACGCGGGCACCTCACACGGCACGACGCCGCTCACGTATCGCTCCATCCCCACCACATCGATCAGCGACAGCGAGCCGCCGCTGCGGTCGATCCGGAAGTCGCCCCACCAGTGATCGTGGATGAAGCCGTTGACGGCATCGTCCAGCTGCAGCGGGCCTCCGCGCGGCGCCACCACCAGCGGGCTGACGATGCCCTTCCAGACGTACTTGCCGCCCGCCTTGCTCCACAGCCGCAGCTGGCCGGCGACGGTGCCCGGGTCGACGCGGTAGGAGCCGGCCGGCAGCGAGCGGCTGGTGCCTTCCTGATCGTGCGCCGTCGCCGCCTGGGTGAACGACAGGTGGATCGAAGGGCGGCTGGAGATCAAGAGCACCCGCTCCTTGGTGCCGGACGGCAGCTGTCCGATGGTGGTGCCGGTGAAGTAGTGCTGGAGGATCTGCTGGTGCGTCCAGCCGTGCTGGGCATAGCCGAGCGCGCCGTACTGGGACATGCCGATGCCGTGCCCCCAGCCGTGGCCGTCCAGCGTGAACAGCGTCGCGCCGGAGGCCGCGCCCGGGCCGAGCAACGAGGCGCCCAGGGCGGCGGTGACCAGGAGGGTGCGGCGAATCATGGTGTGTTCCATCGGCAGCGCACCACGAACTCTCAACCGAGTGCCCGCCGGAAGTGTGTTCTATCACCACTTCAGCCGCTCCGGGGTGTCGTCGATAACCTGCCCGAACGCATGAACCCGATCGCCCTGCTCCCTCCCCCGCTGCGCGCCGTCGCCGAGATCGTCCTGACCCTGGTCGTGGCCGCGGCCATCGCCTTCTTCGCGCAGGCCTACATCGTCAAGCCCTATCGCGTGCCCACGGGCAGCATGATCCCGACGCTCCAGCCCGGCGACCGGGTGATCGCCGACCGCCTCAGCCTCGACTTCCGCGACCCCGCCCGCGGCGAGATCGTCGTCTTCCATCCACCCATCTGCCGGGCCGGCCACAACAGCGAAGGCGCCTGCGACACGAACGACCTGTCGCTCCGCGCCGGCGCCTCGCCGGAGACGTTCATCAAGCGCGTGGTCGGGCTTCCCGGCGAAACGATCTGGGCCAGGCACGGGTCGGTCTGGGTGAAGAGCCCGGGCCAGAGGGCGCACCGGTTGTCCGAGCCCTACCTGCACGGGCGGCGCACGGCCGGCTTTCCCCACACGGTGATACCGCAGAAGTGCTACTTCATGATGGGCGACAACCGCGGCCAGTCGGACGACTCGCGGATGTGGGGCTGTGAGCCCCGCGGCGACATGATCGGCATCGCCCGCGTGCGCTACTGGCCGCTCGACCGGATCGGCCTGCTGTAGCCTCCCGGGCGCCCGGCCGTTGCCGCCCCGGCGGCCGCCGCTGGGTAGACTGACTGCCCAGTCAAACCCCGACGCGGAGCGGAAAACGTTGCGGTTGCGCCGATCCTGCCTGGCCGTGCCGGGCTCATCCCCCAAGATGCTGTCCAAGGCGGCGGCGCTGCCGGCCGACCAGGTCTTCCTCGACCTCGAGGATGCCGTGTCGCCGCTGGAGAAGGTGCCCGCGCGCCAGAACGTGATCGACGCGCTGAACGGCCATGACTACTCCGGCAAGACCCGCGTCGTGCGCGTGAACGCGGTCACCACCCAGTGGTGCCTGGCCGACCTGACGGCTGTCGTGGCCGGTGCCGGCGCGAACCTGGACTGCGTGATGGTGCCCAAGGTGGAGGACGCGGCACAGCTGCACTTCGTCCACCACGTGCTGACGCAGCTCGAGATCGAGCACCGCATCGAGCACCGCATCGGCATCGAGGCCCAGATCGAGAACGGCCGCGGCGCCATGAACATCCGCGAGATCGCGCAGGCCTCGCCGCGCCTGGAGACGCTGATCTTCGGCCCCGGCGACTACGCCGCCAGCATGGGCGTGGGCTCGCTCGTGATCGGATCGATCGACCCCGACTACCCGGGCGACCAGTGGCACTTCATCCTGTCGCTGATCGTGACCGCGGCCCGCGCCTACGGGCTGCAGGCGATCGACGGCCCGTACACGGACATCAAGAACACCGACGAGTACCGCCGGCTGTGCGTGCGCGCGCGGCAGGTCGGCTACGACGGCAAGTGGGTGCTGCACCCCGACCAGGTGGGCATCGCCAACGAGGTGTTCGCGCCCAGCCAGAGCGACTTCGACGACGCCCGCCGGCTGCTCGCGGCCTACGAGCACGCCACCCAGGTGGAGCGCAAGGGGGCGGTCATGCACGAGGGCCAGATGATCGACGAGGCATCGCGCAAGATCGCCGAGGCGGTCGTCGCGCGGGGCGTGGCGGCGGGCATGAGCGACGGAGAGGCGACGGCATGAGCATCACCCTGGAGGGGCTGACCGAAGAGCAGCGCGAGGTAGTCTCGCTGGTGCGGCAGTTCACGGACGAGCAGATCATCCCGGTCGCATCCGAGCTCGAGCGCGACGACATCTTCCCCGATCAGATCGTGGCCGGGCTCAAGGAGCTGGGCCTGTTCGGCTTCACGATCCCCGAGGAATACGGCGGCCTCGGCCTCGACCTGACCACCTACGCGCTGTGCGTGGTCGAGCTGTCGCGCGGGTGGATGAGCGTGTCGGGGATCATCAACACCCACTTCATCGTGGCCGACATGATCATGCGCGACGGCACCGAGGAGCAGAAGCAGCGGTTCCTGCCGCGGATGGCGACCGGCGAGATGCGATGCGCGTTCTCGATGACCGAGCCGGAGGCCGGCTCCGACGTGCAGGCGATCCGCACCCGGGCCGTCCGCGACGGCGACGGCTACGTCGTGAACGGCCAGAAGATGTGGGTCACGAACGGCCTGCGCTCGGGGCTGGTGGCGCTGCTGGTGAAGACCGACCCGGAGGCGAAGCCCGCGCACCGGGGCATGAGCTGCCTGCTGGTCGAGAAGCAGCCCGGCGCGGCGCAGGACGGGGGCCTGACGATCCCGCCGCAGCTGGGCAAGCTCGGCTACAAGGGCGTCGAGACCACGGAGCTGGTGTTTCAGGACCACCGGGTGCCCGTCGCCAACCTGCTGGGCGAGGGCGAGGGCCACGGCTTCCAGCAGATGATGTCGGGCATCGAGGTCGGCCGCGTGAACGTGGCCGCCCGCGGCGTGGGCGTGGCCCAGCGGGCCTTCGAGCTGGCGATCCGCTACGCCCAGGAGCGGGAGGCGTTCGGCAAGCCGATCGCCAAGCACCAGGGCATCCAGTTCAAGCTGGCCGAGATGGCCACCAAGATCGAGGCCTCGCGGCTGCTGATGCTGTCGGCGGCGCGCAAGAAGGACGCCGGCGAGCGCTCCGACGTTGAGGCCGGCATGGCCAAGCTGTACGCATCCGAGATCTGCCACGAGGTGGTCGAGGACAGCTTCCGCATCCACGGCGGCTACGGCTACTCGAAGGAGTACGAGATCGAGCGCCTCTACCGCGACGCGCCGCTGCTCCTGATCGGCGAGGGCACGTCCGAGATCCAGAAGCTCATCATCGCCCGTGGGCTGCTCGCGAGGAACCCCCTGTGATCTGCCCAGCGAAGGACCGGGGACTGTCCCCGGTGGGGGCGATCCCCAGAGTGCCCTGATGCCCCGCGAGATCGACGCCCGCGAGACCCGCTTCGGTCGCTACCTGGAGGACTTTCAGGTCGGCGACGTCTACAAGCACTGGCCCGGCAAGACCATCACCGAGGCGGACGACCACCTGTTCTGCATGATCACGATGAACCACCACCCGCTGCACACCGACGCCCACTACGCCGAGACCGAGACGCAGTTCAAAAGGAACGTCGTCGTCGGCAACCTGGTGTACTCGCTCGTGCTGGGGATGAGCGTGCCGGACGTCTCCGGCAAGGCGATCGCGAACCTCGAGGTGGAGTCGCTCAAGCACGCGAAGCCGACCTTCCACGGCGACACGATCTACGCCCGGACCACCGTCGTGGACGTCGTCCCCTCGCGCTCGAAGCCCGACCGCGGCGTCGTCACCGTGGACACGATCGGGACGAACCAGCGCGGCGACGTGGTATGCGAGTTCCGGCGGAAGGTGCTCGTGCCGAAGCGCAACCCCGGCTGACCGGGCGGCGATACCCTCCGTGGCGATGGACGCTGCCATCTCGGTCGCCGGCCTGACCAAGCGCTACGGCGGCCGCACCGTGGTCGACGCCGTGTCGTTCGATGTCACGCAGGGCGAGTCGTTCGGGATCCTGGGGCCGAACGGGGCGGGCAAGACCACGACGCTCGAGATGATCGAGGGCCTGCGCAAGCCGGACGGCGGCGAGATCACGCTGCTCGGCGAGCCGGTGTGGCCGGACCCGCGCCGGATCCAGGCCCGGATCGGCGTCCAGCTCCAGAGCACCTCGCTCTTCGACATGCTGACGGCGCGGGAGCTGCTCGAGCTCTTCGCCCGCTTCTACCTGCGCCCGGACTTCGCGGAGCGGGCGCGGCTCTCGCTCGAGCTCGTCGGGCTCGAGTCCAAGGCCGGCGACTACGCGAAGCGGCTCTCGGGCGGCCAGCAGCAGCGGTTGGCGATCGCCCTCGCCCTCGTCCACGACCCGGACATCGTCTTCCTGGACGAGCCGACCACCGGCCTCGACCCGCAGGCCCGGCGCAACCTGTGGGACGTCATCCGCTCGATCAACACCGACCAGGGCAAGACCGTCGTCCTGACGACGCACTACCTGGAGGAGGCCGAGGAGCTGTGCCACCGGGTGGCGATCA
>JAICYJ010000002.1 GCA_025934255.1 Thermoleophilia bacterium
ACCCGGGCCTCCCCCGACCGCGCCCCGGGCGGGTGGCGGGGTGGGGGGGGCGTCGGCGAAAACCCCTGGGCCGGGGGCTGGGCCTTTTTCGGCTCCTGGGTGGGGCGGGTGGCGCGCGGCCGCGGCGCCGCCACCCGCGCGCTGGTGCTGCTATCCCGGTGGACGCTGCGAGAATGGCCGATCGGCCGCCTGCACCTGATGGCCGATGTCGACAACACGGCCTCCCAGGCGGTCGCGGAGCGGGCCGGCTTCACCCGCGAGGGCGTGATGCGATCGGGCATGCTGGCGCGCGGCGTCGCCCGCGATCACGTCGTGTTCTCGCTGCTGCCAGGTGAGGCGTGATCCTGCGGGCCGATCCGCGCGGCACGCTGGCGATCGGACAGCCGGCGCACGCGTGGCTGTCGGGCCGCCTGGCCGAAGCCTGGCGCTGGCGGTTCGCGCCGCCCGACGCCGTGCGCCTGGCGGCGCTGCAGCACGACATCGGGATGGCCGCCTGGGACGCGGCACCGGTGCTCGACCGCCGCTCGGGCCTCCCCTACTCCTTCACCTCGATGCCCCGAACGATGCACGTCGAGCTGTGGAGCCGGGCGGCGCGGCTGATGGTCGCCCAGAGCGGCTACGCGGCACTGCTGGTGTCGATGCACGGCACCGGCCTCTACGAGCGCTACGTCTCGGAGCAGGAGCGGGCGGCTGAGCCGGTGCGCGGCTACCTCGCGGCCGAGTACGCCTTTCAGGAGCGGCTACGCGAGTCGCTCGGGGCCGATGCGGCAGTCGTCGCGCGCAACGCGGCGCTGCTGCGCTGCTGGGACTGGCTGTCGCTGTTCCTCTGCACCGGAGCCGACCAGCGGGCGGCATTCACCGCCGTCCCGACCGACGGCGAGCCGGCCGATCTCGACCTGCGCTGGAGCAACCATGCACGCACCCAGGCGGCGCTCGCGCCGTGGCCGTTCACCGAAGCGGGGCTGGAGCTTCGAGTGGAGGCGCGGCTGCTGGACGGCACGTACTCCGACCAGACATCGCTCGACGCCGCGCTGGCGAGCGCGCCGCTCGAGATGCTCAGGCTGGTGCTGCGTCCGGGATCAACCGGTCAAGCATCTCCTCCGCGGCCGTGATGTCGTTCACCAGCGGGTGCGCCATCAACGCCCGCAGCGCCAGCTGCCGGTCGCCCGTGACGGCCGCCTCGGAGGCCAGCCGGGCGTGCGCGGTCAGCTGCAGCACCAGGCCAGCGACCTGCTCGGGCATCGGTCCCATCCGGTGGCGCTCGATGTCGAGGCCGCGCAGCGTGCATGGCACCTCCACGATCGCGTCGTCAGGCAGGCCGTCGATGGCTCCCCGGTTGGGCACGTTCAGCACGAACCGGCGCGGCTCGCCGGACAGCACCGCCGCCATCACGCCCACCGCGAAGTCGCCGTGCTCGGCGCTGAAGCGCCCGCCCAGCGGACGGGGGTCATCGCTGTCGGCCTGCTCGCGGTAGCTGGCCAGGATCGGAGGCAGCTCGGCCATGATCTCCTGCGCGCGGGTGCGGCCGCTGCGGCGGTAGCGCTCCAGCATCTCGTCGTGCATCGCGTAGTAGCCCAGGTAGCGGCTCGGGATCAGGCCGTACAGCGGGAACAGCCGCACCACCGGCACCCAGTAGTCGCTGTCGACGTCGGCCGGGTCGAGCGCCTCCAGCAGCTCGAACACGAGCCCGGTCACGTCCTCGCCGCGCACGCGGACGGCGCACGTCCAGGTGAGGTGGTTCGTGCCCCAGATGTCGGTCTCCATGTCGTGCGGATCGGCGCCGAGCAGGCCGGCCAGGAACGCGATCTCGCCGCCGTGCTGGTCGCACAGGCCGATTGCGTTCACCCCGCCATGGCGGACGAGGGCGTCGGTCACGAGCTGCACCGGGTTCGTGTAGTTCAAGAGCAGCGCGCCGGCCGCCGCCCCGCGACGCATGCCGGCCGCGATCTCGAGCACGGCCGGGATCGACCGCATGGCCATGGCCAGGCCGCCGGGGCCGGTCGTCTCCTGGCCGACCACGCCGTACTCGGGCGGGATCGATTCGTCGCGATGGCGCGCCTCGAGCCCGCCCGGCCGGAAGCTGGTGAGCACGAAGTCGGCGCCGTCCAGGGCCCGCTGGAGGTCTCCGGTGGACGTCACCTCGAGCGGTGCCGCGGCGTGCGCGCGCAGGATCGAGCCGGTCAGGCGGCTCTGCACGTCGAGCGCGTCCGGGTCGATGTCATGCAGCACCAGCGTCGAGCCCGCGAACCGCGGCGACTCGCGGGCGAAGCTGAACGCGAGCCCCGGCATGTAGGCGGAGCCGCCCCCGATGATGGCGATCCGGGCCACGGGGCAATCGTCCTAGGGCACGGCCCACAACGTCTCGACCTGCCGGACGGTGAGGCTGGCCTTGACGTAGCTGGGCTCGTTCGCGAAGGCACCGTAGTAGTCGTTCGCGCAGTAGAGCTCGGTGCTGTCGCCTCCGGTGTCGAACGTGTAGTGGCTGCTCATCGCCCCGAGGCAGTTCCATTGCAGACGACCGCTGGTCTTCGATCCGTTCACGAGGCGGTAGAACTGGGGGACGACCCAGCCGCCCGCCGCGGGATGGACGTACTTGTACAACGTCGACCTGGGCGTGTAGGCATATCTCGTCGCCAGCTTCGAGCAAGCCAGTCGTGTGTCCGTGCAGCGGCCGCCGTTGATGCTGTAGGTGTTGAGGAAGCCCGATCGCACGGTGGTGATCGTGTTCGCGGCCCCGGAATAGCGTCGACCGAGGCGATAGCCGCACTGTGATCGGACCAACGTGTTCATCGCTGTCGTGTACTTGTTATTCGGATACGCAAACAGCGGGATGGGGGCGTTCCCGCCGTGCGCGACCAGCGCGTCCCTGGAGTCGCACGCCTCAGCTTTCTGCTGCGCCGTGGTCAGGCTTGTCATCTCGGCGTAGTCGCGGCTTGCCGAGGCCAGGTCGAAGCCGGGGTACCTGGCACGGTAGGTCTTGAGGTCAGCCCAGCTGGGCATCTGGATCGGCTTGGGAAACGGCGACAGTGACATCGGCTCGATGCATGTCCGCGCGGTCGCTGCAATCCACGACGTCACAACCGTGCCGGTCAACGACAATCCTCGGCTTGAATGCCCAGCGAGAACGGTCGGCAGCGTGGACACGCCGGCCACCGGCTTGCAGTTCTCCGTTGCCGTCCACGCCGTGTGGGCCATCATCGGCGTCACATAGGCCGGCGCCGTTGCGCCCGCACCATCCACCACGCCCAGGAACGTGATCGCGGTACCACACACGGCCACGACACGACAGGCCATCATCCCAGAACGCACCCGCATCGGCAAACCCCCCATCTCCCATAAGCGTACAGAGCGAGACGGCATAATCGCGGCATGAAGCTGCCGCTGCCGGTCCCGGCACCCTACGACTTCGAGCGCTCGACCTTCCGGTTCCGGATGTTCGGCGACGACCTGGCCAGCCGCTGGCAGGGTGGCGGCCTGCATCGTGTGCTGGGGTCGGGCCTGCCGGTTCGCATCGAGGCCGACGGGCTGACGGCCTACGGCGTCTACACCGACCGCGACCGCGACGAGGTTGCGCACCTGCTCGGGGCGGCCTTCGACATCGACGGCTTCGCACAGGCGTTTCCGGCGCTCGCGGCCCGGGCACCAGGCTTCCGGCCGCCGCTGCTGGCCGATCCGTTCGAAGCGATGGTGACCGCCGTCACCGCGCAACAGATCTCGCTGCGGGCCGCGGCGGTGATGCGCGCGGCGCTGGTGCGACGGCTGGGGCGGCGCATTGACCGTGACGGGTTCGAGTGGTGGCGCTTCCCGCAACAGGACGACGTGCGGGGCGCCGACCTGGCCGGACTCAAGCTGTCGGCGATGAAGATGCGGTCGATCGCGGCACTGGCAGACGCCGACCTGGATGTCGCCCACCTAGACAACGAGGCGGTGATCGCATACGTGACGCGGCTGCCCGGGATCGGGCGCTGGACGGCGGACTGGCTGCTGGCGCGTTGCCTGGGGCGGCTCGATGTTGTCGCGGCGGGCGATCTGGCTGTTCGCAAGGCGGTGGCGGTCTGGTTCTCCGACGATCCGATCTGGCCGGAGCGGCGCGTTCGTGAGGCGATGGCCCCGTTCGGCGAGCACACAAATCTTGCCGTGCACTACATGCTGACCCCCGTCGGCGGCTGAATTCGCGTTGCCGGGCGTGGCTATTGACACCAGCACGAATCGCGGTACTGTGCACGGTGTTGCTGGGACGGGGTCTGTGGCACCCAGCCGCGGCTCTGTTCGAGGCTCTGGGGGGAGTCTGTATGGAGGCAGGCGGCCGTCTGCTCGTGAGGCTTATTCAGGTGTCCGCGGTGCTGCTCGTGGTCGGGCTCTGCCTGGCCGCGGTCGTGCTCGGCTGGGTGGCCTACGAGCTGCGGGGGCTGTCGGGCGACATCTCGCAGTCGCAGGCGCGGCTGCCGGCGCCGGTGCGCGCGGCGCTGCCGGTCCATGCCGGCGTCCTCGACCACCCGCAGGTGACGCTGGTGCGCTACAGCTCCGGAATCTCCGCCGGCGCGGCGGTGCTGTTTTCGACCGTCCCCGACCGGAACCTGGCCGCCTTCCTGACGCTGCCTCCCAGCACCCAGGTGAACGGCTCGCCACTCCACGACCTCAACACCCGGCAGGCGATCGGAGCGCTCAAGGCGGAGGGCATCACGGTCGACCACGTGGCCCTGATCGACCCGGCTCGGGTCGGCCCCCTGGTGGACGGTCTGGGTGGCATCACCGTCGACAACAAGACCACGTTCGTGGCACTGACCCCAGACGGCCGCGAGCTGCGGTTCGACAGGGGCAAGCTGAACCTGGACGGTAACCACGCAGAGGCGTACGTGGGGGCGGCCACCACGCGCGAGCAGCTCGAGAGGGCCAGCGAGGCGGTGCTTGCCGGCATCGTGCACAAGGTGCTTGCGCCGACGGGGTTTCAGCGGATGCAGACGATGGGCGGCGTGCTCGCCAACTCGGCCGCGACCGATCTGACCGATGGCGACGTGGTGGGGCTGGTCGAGCTGCGCCTGCGAGGGGGCGCCGCACTCCAGTGTCAGGTGCCGCGGCACACGTCGATCGCCGGACAGCAGGCGACCGTCAACCAGTTTCTCGGCAAGACCGCGAACCCCGGCTCGCCGTGCAGAGTTCACCACGTCGAAGGCGCACAGCTGGCGCCCCCGATGACCGTGGTCCGCGTCGTACAGCACTACGGCTGGCGCCTGTTCGTGGGCTCAGCGCTGCTGATGATGCTGCTGGCGATGATCGCAGCCGTGGTGCTGGTGATGCGCGGGCCGAAGGTCGACACGCCGCACAAGGGCGCCGTCGAGGCGCTACGGCACCTGTTTCCCTAGGGTGGTTGATTCCACGAGCTGCGTGGCTCATCACCCGCCGGCAATCGCGATCACACCGGCCAGCGCCAGGCCGACGCCGGCCCGCTGGCCGCCGCTGAGGCGCTCGTGCAGCCGCACGTGCGCCAGCGCGACCGTGACCAGAGGAAACAGCGATCCCAGCACCGCCACGATGCTGAGGTAGCCGTGCGTCGTCGCCACCGCGAATCCGGCGTTGGCGGTGACATCCAGCAACCCGACCAGCACCAAGGCGGGCAGCGCGGCACGGGCGAACGCCGGCCGCACGACCAGGGCCGCGACCGCGAACGCGGCGACCGAGGTGAGACGCGCCGTGGCAACGCCCCACAGCGGATCAGCGCGGGCGGCGTGATCGAGCGCGACCAGCTGCAGCCCCAGGGCCAACGCCGCCACCAGCGCCAGCGTCACCCCCGCGCCCCGGACGGTGCCTCCCCCGGCGGAAGGTTCTCGTGACACCAGGGCGACCCCGGCCAGAGCGGCACCGATGCCGGCCAGCTGCACGGCGCTGGGCCGCTCGCCGGTGGCCAGCCCCACCACGACCGGCACGACCGCGCTGGTGGCGAGGATCGGCGCCGCCACGCTGATCGCCCCCAGTGTCATGGAGCGATAGAACGACGAGACCGCCACCACGCCGGCCAGACCGGCCAGCACCCCGGGCAGCGCCGCGCCGGTGTCGTAGCCTCCGCTGCGAACCGCCGCCACCGCCACGACTCCCACCAGGCCCACGGCCTGGCTGACCAGCACCACCACCAGCAGCGGATGCCGGCGGCTGAGCGACCCGCCCATGAAGTCGGCCATGCCCCAGCACAGCGAGGCGATCAACGCCAGCGCTACCGCCATGCGCACACCGCTATCTGAACGCCGTCACCAGGCTGCGGCCGATGCGATCGTGCACCTCCGCCGTGGGGCGGCTGCCGCGCTGCTCGAGCGCCATCAGCACCGCGCCCACCACCGGCGGCGCCTCCAGCCTGGTCAGAAGCGCGGTCGGCACCTCGGTGGCGATGCGCTGCTCGAGCAGCTCGCTGCGGCCGTGGAACAGGCCGCCGCTCATCACCAGCTCGAACGGCTCGTCGTCCATCGCCAGCCTGGATGCGACCACCCGCGCCGCCTCGCCAAGCTGCGCGCCCGCCCACTCCACGATCTCGATCGCGACCTGGTCGCCGCGCTCGGCGTGGCGCAGCACCACCGGCGCCGCGTTCGACTCGCGCTCGCCGCCGCGGCTGTACTCCTCCAGCAGCTGCGCCACGGTCGCGGCGCCCATCAGCTCGCACAGTCCCTCGCTCAGGGACGTGGCCGGACCGCGTCCCACGTACGCTCTCGCAACCGCGCGCAGGGCCGCCTCGCCAACGTCGGAGGCGCTGCCCTCGTCGCCCAGCAGCCTGCCCAGCCCGAGCGTTCGGTACGTCTCACCCGCGCTGTTGCGTCCCGCGGCAACGGTGCCGGTGCCGGCGATCACCACCACGCCCCAGGGCGCCCGCACGCCTGCCCGAAGCGCGATGAAGGAGTCGTTCAGGATGGTCGGCGAGTCGCTCAGCCGGAGCGCCTCGAACGCCCCCTCCAGCCGCGGCGCGTCGGACGGCCAGTCGACGCCGGCGAGGCCGAACACGGCCGCCTCCAGCTCGGAACGGGACAGGTCGGCGCCGTCCATGGCGCGCTCGATCGCGTCGCCGACGCTGTCCGCCGCGCCACGCAGCCCCACCGTCTCCCAGTTGCTGGGGCCGGCCGTGCCGGCGCCGATCAGCGTGCCGTTCTCGTCGCAGATCGCGGCGTGCGTCTTGGAGCCACCGCCGTCGACACCCAGGACGGCCGTCACCGGATGCCCGCCGATCGGTACGCGCGCTCCACCGCGTCCATCACCACTGCTCCGTCCTCACCGCTGGGCAGCGGCTGGCGCCCCTCCGACACCGCGTCGATGAACTCCGCCACCTGGGTGCTGTACATCGGCTGCGCGCAGTGCTCGTAGCCCTCGGGGCCTTCCGTGAAATCCCATATGCGTGCGTACCCGGCCGTGCCATACACCTCGGTATCGGCCTCCAGGCCTGCGAGATGAGGGTGCCACCATCCCGACTCGACCAGCGAGCTGGTGCCGTTCGCCCATCCGATCAGGAGCAGCCCGTCGTCGTCAACGGCGTAGTCGCCGTAGCGGGTGGCGATACGGGCGCAGACGGTCTCCAGAGCCGGGTCGCCGAGCAGGAACCGCACCGTGTCGATGGCGTGGACGCCCATGTCCAGCAGCGCGCCCCCGCCGGCCAGCTCGGGGTCGGTGAACCATCCCGACGGGCCCCAGCCCGCGTGCACGCCGTAGCCGCGGGTCTTGGTGATCTCGCCCAGCTCGCCGCCCGCGATCCGCGCCCGCAGCGCGCGCACGTCGTCGTGGAAGCGCCAGCAGTGCGCCACCATCAGCCGCCTGCCGGACGCGGCGGCGGCCGTGTTCATGGCCTCGGCCTCGGCCAGCGTGCGGGCCATCGGCTTCTCCACCAGCACGTGCTTGCCGGCCTCCAGGCAGGCGATCGCCTGCGGGGCGTGCAGGGCGTTGGGCGTGCCGATGATGACGGCGTCGATCTCGGGGTCGGCGGCCAGCTCCCGCCAGTCGGTGGTGACGCGAGCGATGCCGTGCCGCTCGGCCAGGGAGCGCAGCGATGCCTCGCGCCAGTTCGCGGCCGCCACCAGCTCGCCGCCGGGGTGCTCGAGCACGCCACGGGCGTGGAAGTCCATGATCCAACCGGAGCCGAACAGGGCGATGCGCACCGGCGCAACCTACCCCTTGACGCCGGTCAGCGTGATCCCTTCGATGAAGACGCGCTGGGCCAGGAAGAAGATCACGATCACGGGCAGCATGAAGATCAGCGCCGCGGCCATCGTCAGGTTCCAGTCGACGTGATGGAGGCTGCGGAACGACGACAGCGCCACCGACAGCGTCTGGGCGTCCTGGTTGGAGGCGAGGTAGACGAGCGGTCCGTAGAAGTCGTTCCAGGCGTAGATGAAGTTGAACAGCGCGACCGCGACGATCGCCGGCTTGGCCAGCGGGATGATCACGCGCCAGAGGACCTGCAGGTGCCCGCCGCCGTCGACGCGGATGGCGTCGGTCAGCTCCTTCGGGATGGTGAGGAAAAACTGGCGCAGGAGGAAGATCGAGAAGGCGTCGCCGAAGAAGCTGGGGATGATCAGGGGCTTGAGCGTTCCGATGAACTGGATCCCGGTCCACTCGTGGAACTGCTTGGCCCACAGGATGTAGAGCGGGATGGACGTCACCTGGGTGGGCAGCATCAGCGTCGAGAGCACGAGCAAAAAGACGATGTTCCGGCCCCGCCAGTCGATCCGCGAGAAGGCGTAGGCAACCGGAACACAGCTGCAGACCACGCCCACGGTCGACAGCCCGGCGTAGAGGAAGGTGTTCCAGAGGTACCGCCAGACGTTGATCTCGTCGAACACCGTCTTGAAGTTCGACCATACGAACGGATGGGGCCAGATGCTGCCCGTGAGCGCCTGGTCGTTCGACTGCACGGCCGTGAAGAACATGTAGATGATGGGGAACATGAACAGCGCCGACACGCCGATCAGCACCGAGTGATTGGCCACGGCGAGCAGGAACCGCTTCCGCCGCACGGCGGCCGGGCGACGGCGGGCGGCCGGGATCGGCCGGGTCGGCTGGGCGACTTCGGCTATGACAGGCCTCCGCCGTAGTGCACCCAGCGCCGCGACGTCAGCAGCAGGATGGCCGTCAGCACCATCGTGGCGATGAACAGGATCCAGGCCATCGCGGCGGCGTAGCCCATGTGGAAGTACGTGAACGCCTGCTCGTACAGCCACACCGAATAGAACAGGAGCGAGTTCTGCGGGGAGCCGACGCCGTTGCCTGTGGTCGTGGCGCTGACGTAGGCCTGGTCGAAGTACTGGAAGCCGTCGATGATCCCGATGATCAGCGTGAAGAAGATCACCGGCGTCAACATGGGGAACGTCACGTAGCGGAAGCGCTGCCAGGCATTCGCTCCCTCGACCGAGATCGCCTCGTAGAGATCGCGCGGCACGTTCAGCAGCCCGGCCAGGTAGAGCACGATCGCATCACCGATGCCCCACAGCCCGAGCACCACCAGCGCCGGCTTGGCCCACGTCGGGTCGAAGAACCAGAGTGGCCCGTTGATGCCAAGGTGGCCGAGGAACTGGTTGATCGGCCCGGTCACCGGGTTGAACAGGTACACGAAGACCAGCGACGCGCCGACCGTCGGAGCCATTGAGGGCATGAAGAAGAGCGTTCGGTAGCCGTTGACGCCGCGCTTCGGCCGGGTCAGCAACATCGCCGTAGCGATCGCGAACACGATCCGCAGCGGCAGGCCTACCACGATGATCCAGATCGTGTTCCTGACGGCCGTCCCGAAGTACGGGTCGCCCTGATTCGGCTGGCCGTTCAGGGTCAGCTTCCCGATCATGTAGCGATAGTTGTCGAGCCCGATCCAGCGCGGGCTCGAGATAAGGTCGTAGTGGGTGAACGAGTAGTACAGGCTGAGCAGCATCGGCCCCGCCGTGAACACGACGAAGCCGAAGATCCACGGCGACAGGACCAGCCGCACCGTGCCGTACTTCCGGCGCGGGGAGCGCCGCCGCGCACGCCGGCGCTCGGCCGGCGTGCGCGGCTGGTACCCCAGCGCCTGCGGGGCCGCGGCCGCTACGGCCCCGCCCCCTGGGCGAGATCGTTCGATATCTGCTGATCCAGCGTCGCCAGCTGGGAGTGCAGGTCGGCATCACTGATCTTGCCGGACTGCCATGCGTCTTCGAAGTTGTCCAGATGGTTGGCGTAGCCGTTGCCCGACGGAGTCGTCGGCGGCGCGAAGGCCGACTTCGGGTTTGCCCAGACGTGCAGGAACGTGTCGAACTGCGGCGGCAGGTTCAGCTCCGGCGACGACTGGGAGGCAGGCGTCGTCGGCACGTTGCCGACGCTGTTCGCCATCTGCACGAGGTACGTGGTGTCGGAGGCGAGGAACTTCACCAGCAGCCACGCCTGGGCGGGATGCTTCGCCCCCTTGGGGATGCCCACGATCGTCCCGCCGACGCGGGCCGGCCCGTACATCTCGGGATGGTCGGAAGCAGCCGGGAACGGCGCGGTGCCGTAGTTGAGCGGTGGATGCTTGTCGCCCTTGATGAACGCGGTTCGCCACTCGCCGTCGAACGTCATCGCCACCTTGCCGTTCTCGAACGCGTTGCTGGGATTGAACTCGTTGTTCGTGTTGGCGGCGAAGAACTTGACGATGTTGTCGTAGCCGTACCAGTCGATCAGCTGGCGCTGCCACATGAATGCGGCCGCCCAGCCCGGGTCCTCCGCGAGCTGCGGCTTGCCGCTGGAGTCGAACCACTTGGCGCCCCAGGCGTTTGCCAGATCGCCGGGCCCGAGCTCCTCCCACTGGTTGAGCGGGACGAAGCCCGCCACCTTGATCGTGCCGTCGGGATTGCGCACCGTCAGCTTCTTGGCGTCGGCCATCAGCTCGTCCATCGTCTTCGGCGGCCCAGCGATGCCGGCCTTCGCGAGCAAGTCCTTGTTGTAGTAGAGGCCGTAGGCGTCGGTCAGCGACGGCAGCGCGCACTGCTTGCCGCTGACGTTGGTGTAGGTGATGGCGGCCGGCGCGAAGTCGTTGATGGTCATGCCGTCGGCCTTCATGTACGGCGCCAGGTCCTGCCAGAGGCCACCGGCGCACCACTGGCCGACGTAGTCCGGTCCGAACGGCATCGCCACGTCGGGCGGGTTGCCGCCGTTGATGGCGTTGACCAGGTTCGGGTCGAACGTGTCGTTGGGCGGGTTCGGCTGCACCTCTTCCTTGATCGTGATCCAGGGGTACTTCACCTGGAACCGCTTGAGCGCGTCCTTGAAGGGCTGCGCCTCCCTGCCGCTCCACATGTCCCACAGGACGATCGTGACCGGTGTCTTGTCGATCGTGCCGGCGGGGCCGCCCGAGCTGTTGGAGCTGGAGCTTCCCCCGCCGCAGCCGGCTGCAACAACCAGCACGGCCAGCGAGCTCAGGGCGAGCAATCGCATTCGTCTCATCGGTGTGGCCTCCTGACCTTTCATCATATGACGGCGATCCGGGAGAGGGGTTTGCGGGTGAACAGCTGGTCCTGCGCCGCCTGCAGGGCGGTGCTGACGGCTCCGTGCAGGACGGCGTCAGCACCGAGCTGGGTGGTGGCGAGGCGCAGGCGGAATGGTGAGATCTCCCGGAGGCGGGCGTCGACCGGCGCCAGCAGATCGGGGTTGCTGCCGATGCCTCCGCCCAGGATCACGAGCTCGGGGTCGAGCACGGGCGCGACGGCGGCGATCGCCAGCGCGATGCGGTCGGCCTCGCGGCGGACGACGGCCGCGGCGTCGGCGCTGCCGCGAGCGGCCGCCGCGAACACCGACTTGGGCGAGCGGGCCGGCCGCAGGCCTGCGGAGCGGGCGTCGCGCATCACGGCCGAGGCGCCGGTCTGCTCCTCGAGCATGCCGCGGCGGCGGAAGCCGGCATCGCCGGGGTCGCCGGTTCCCACCGGCATGTAGCCGATCTCGCCGGCGGCGCCGCCGGCGCCGCGGTAGAGCTCGCCGTCGATGACGATGCCCATGCCCACGCCGGTGCCGACCCACAGGAACACGAACGTGCCGACGTCGCGGCCGGCGCCGTGGGCGCGCTCGCCGAGGGCGGCCAGGTTGACGTCGTTCTCGAAGCTGACGGCCGTGCCCAGCTCGTCGCGGATGGCGCCGACCAGGCCCTGGCGGCCCCAGCCGGGCAGGTTGGGAGCGTGGGCCAGCAGGCCGCGGGAGGGATCGAGCACGCCGGAGCTGCCGACCGTGGCATGCGTCACCTGGCGCCAGCGCAGGTCGCCCTGGCTGGCCACGCCGTGTGCGATCTCGCCGATCTGGGCGACCAGCGCCCCCGAGCTGCGCGAGCGGGCACGCTCGTCGAGGCGGGCGACGATGGTGCCGGTGATGTCGGCCAGCGCCGCCCTGACCCAGTGGGCGCCGACGTCGATCCCGACCACCCACCCCGACTCGGGGTTGAGCTCGTAGAGCACGGCGCTGGGGCCCTTGCCGCCGGTCGCGCGGCCCACCTCGTGCACGAGGCCGGCATCCACCAGGCCGCCCAGCGCGAGCGAGACGGTCGGCTTGGAAAGGCCGCTCGCGCGGGCGATCTGAGCACGCGAGGTGGCGCCGGTGCGCCGGATCAGCTCGAGCACGCTACGCTCGTTGATGGCTCGCAGGAGACGGGGCTGACCCGCGGCGAAACTGATCGGTTCCGTTGCCGTGCTGTCCCTCCTTCGGCCAGCATATAGTTAGGAAACCTTACTGACAGTGAGGAAAATACGCCCTGGAGCGGACGGGTGTCAAGACGTCACGGAGGTCGGGATGAGCGTTCTGGCGATTAACGGCGGTACCCGCGTGCGCAGCGAGCCGTATCCGGCCTGGCCGCAGGTCGACCAGCGCGACGCCGACGCCGTGGCGGATGTGGTGCTGAACGGGCAGATCGGGGGCTGGCCGGAGCCGGGCCCGCGCAACGCCGAATTCGCCGCGCGGTTCGCTTCCTACCAGGGCGCGTCCCACGGAATCGTGATGGTGAACGGGACGGTCACGATGGAGGTGGCGCTGAAGGCGCTCGGGATCGGGTGGGGTGACGAGGTGATCGTGCCGGCGCTGACGTTCGCCGCCACCGCATATGCCGCGATCGCAGCGGGTGCGCTGCCGGTGATCGTGGACGTGGAATCGGAGCGCTGGACGATCGACCCCGATGCCGTCGAGGCCGCGATCACGCCGCGCACGCGCGCCATCATGCCTGTGCACCTGGGCCAGCAGATGGCCGACATGGATCGCCTGGCGGCGATCGCCGACCGGCACGGGCTGGCGCTGGTCGAGGACTGCGCGCACGCGCACGGCCAGCGGTGGGGCGGCCGCGGGGCCGGATGCATCGGCGCGTTCGGCTCGTTCAGCCACCAGTCCTCCAAGACGCTGACCGCCGGCGAGGGCGGGACGCTCCTGACCGGCGACGATGACCTGGCACGGCGCGCGCACTCGATCATCGACTGCGGCCGGCCGAAGGATGCAGCCGAGCAGCAGTTCACGTTCGGCGCCAACTACCGGCTGGGCGAGCTGGCATGCGCGCTTCTGTGCACGCAGCTCGACCGGTTCGAGGCTCAGCGGGCCGAGCGGGAGACAGGAGCGCGGCTGTTCGAGCAGCTGGCCGACGGGCTCACCGGCGTCTCGATCAACCCGATCCACCCGCAGATCACGCGCTGGGGCTTCTACCGCTACCTGTTCCGGATCGACCCGGACGCGTTCGCCGGGGCGACGTGCAAGACGGTGGCCGACGCGCTCGAGGCCGAGGGGATCGCGGCGGAGGTGCAGTATCCGCCGATGAGCCGCTACGACCTGTTCCAGCCGCAGCTGTCACGGCTGCCGGTGTGCGTGGTGCACGCGAACCGCCTGGATCCGGGCAGGATGAGCTTCCCGGTGGCCGAGTCGGCCGGTGAGCGCGAGGCGGTGTACCTGAACGAGAGCGTGTTCCGGGCCGGCCGCCAGGGTGTCGAGGACGCCGTGACAGCCATCGCAAAGGTGCAACAGCACGCCCACGAGCTGACGGCCGTCCGAACGTAACCCGCGCGCAACGAGCTGTGCCAACTCTGTGGCAAACCCTCGTCGCAGGCCGAGTCGGCCTCTGAGGCCGATTTGGGGGCGATCGGGGCAACCGTGCGAAAGCGGTGTCGCGCCGGCCGTGACCGGTGTCACGGCCCCGTCACGAGGGCATCACCAGAGCCGAGTCGGGCTCTGAGCCGTTCGCAATTGCAGAGGCGTAACGAAGTGCTCGCGTGGACGTCACGGCGGCCGTGCGCAGTCCCGTCAGCCGAAGAAGCGCGGCAGGTGCTCGCGGTTGCCCTCGAGCAGCGCGTCCAGCAGCGGCACCGCCACCCGGTAGTCCGAGGACAGCGGGTTCGCCATCAGCGCCTTCAGCGCCAGCTCGCGGTCGCCGCTGATCGCCGCCGCCACGGTCAGCCGCTCGTAGGCCTTCACCTGCTCGACCAGCCCCAGCATCTCCGGCGCCAGCGGGTCGACCGGCAGCGGCTCCGCCCCCGATCCGCTGATCCGGCATGCCACCTCCACCACCGCGTCCGCGTCGACGTTGGGGATCGCCCCGGCGTTGCGGACGTTCACCACCTGCACGTCGCCGCGGTCCGTGTACAGCGACTCCACCAGCATCGCCGCCGCCTCTGAGTAGAACGCGCCGCCCCGCTGCTCGAGCAGCTTCGGCTTCACGTCCAGCGCCGGGTCGCGGTACATCTCCAGCAGCTCGCGCTCGATCTGCATCACCTCGTCGGCCCGCGAACGCGCGCCCGCCTGCTTCTCGAGCACCTCGCCCGTCAGATAGAAGTAGCGCAGGTAGTACGAGGGGATCGACCGCGTCAGCCGCACCAGGTCACCGGGCAGGTCGACCTCCTCCCCCAGCTGGTCGGCGTACGTCTTGATCAGGTCGGGCAGCCGGTCGACGCCGTCCACCACCACCTTTCGCTCCCACGAGAGGTGGTTCAGCCCCACGTGCTCGAGCTGCACCTGGGCGGGCTCGACTCCCAGCTGCTTCGCCAGCATCCGCTGGAACCCGATCGGGATGTTGCAGAGGCCGATCGCGCGGTGGCCCGCGTCGGACAGCGCCTGCGTGACCAGCCCCGCGGGGTTCGTGAAGTCGAGCAGCCAGCCGCCCTCGGCGCCCAGCCGGGCGGTGTCCTCGGCGATCCCGAGCACCACCGGCACCGTCCGCAGCGCCTTCGCGAAGCCGCCCGGCCCGGTCGTCTCCTGGCCGATCAGCCCGAACCTGGCGGGGATCGTCTCGTCGCCGAGACGCGCCTGCAGGCCGCCCACCCGCAGCTGCACCAGCACGAAGCTGGCACGCTCGACCGCCTGTTCGCGGTCGGTCGTCAGCGTCAACCGCCCCGGGAACTCCAGCTTCTCGAGAATCCGCCCGGCCAGCCCGCCGACGATGTCCAGCCGCTCCTGGTCGATGTCGTGCAGCACCAGCTCGTCGACCGGCAGCACGTCGCGGCGCAGGCCGAAGCCCTCCACCAACTCGGGCGTATACGTGCTACCGCCACCGATGACTGCAACCTTCACGACGGCCTCATCCTACGGTATCCTGGCGGCGGAATGAAATCGTTAGGAAAGTTTCCTGACAGATTCGTGGCCGAGATCGCGGAGCAGCCCCAGGCCCTCCGCCGCGCCGGCCGGGGGTTGGGCGAACAGTCCCAGCAGCTCGCCCGCCTGCGCGAGGCCGTCGCGTCGTCGCGCTCGATCCTGTTCACTGGCATGGGCAGCTCCTACGACGCGTGCTACCCGATCGTCACGGCCCTCGCCGGACGCGGCCGCCCCTGCTCGATGCTGGACACCGCCGAGCTGCTGCACTTTCGGATGCCGCTGCTGGAACCGGATTCGCTGCTGGTCTGCGTCAGCCAGTCCGGCGAGAGCGCCGAGCTGGTCCGCCTGATCGAACTGCTCCCGGCCGGCAACCGCCCGACCCTCGCCGCAGTCACCAACGGCTCCGCCAACACCCTCGCCGCCGAAGCGGACATCGCGCTTGACACCTGCGCCGGCGAGGAGCTGGGCCCCTCCACCATGACCTTCGCCGCCGCCATGGCCGTGCTCGAGGCGCTGACCGGTGACCCGCCGCTGGAGCGCGCCGCCCTCGAGATGGAGCGGCTGCTGGCCGAGCCGGACGCGGCCGCCGACCAGCTCAGCGCGTGGATCGACGGCCGCCCCACGCTGGCCCTCGTCGGCCGCGGCTCGGCCCGCGCCGCCGCCGAGATGGGCGCGCTGACGCTGAAGGAGGCAGCCCGCTTCCCGGCCGAGTCGATGCAGGCCGCCCAGTTCCGGCACGGCCCGCTCGAGCTGGCCGGCCCTCACCTGGCCGTGATGGTGATCGCAACCGAGCCCGGCACCCGCGCGCTGGAGCTGAAGCTGGCCGGCGAGCTGGCCGCCGCCGGCGCCGCCGTGCTCGTCGTCAGCCAGGACGGTGACTGCCCGGACGGGGCCGAGGCGATCCCGGTGGGCCCGCTCAGCGGTGGGCTGGCGGCGGCCGCCGCCACCGTTCCCGCCCAGCTGCTGGCCTGGCGCCTGGCGCGCTGCCGCGGCCTCACTCCCGGCGAGTTCGCCATCGCAGGCAAGGTGACCACCCGCGAATGAGCGCACGCATCGCCCTCACCATCGACACCGAGCACCCCGACTTCCCCTGCACCCCGAGCAACCTGCCGGCGATCCTGGACGCGCTGGGGGCCGCCGGCGCCCGCGCCACCTTCTTCATCCAGGGCCGCTGGGCGAGCTCCAACCCGGCGATGGCGCGGAAGATCGCCGAGGACGGCCACACCATCGGCAACCACTCCAAGTCGCACGCCCCGATGGACATGCTCACCGACGCGGGCATCGCCGCTTCCCTCAGCGAGGCCGAGCAGATGATCGAGCAGGCCGGCGGCGTCAACCCGAGACCGTGGTTCCGGTGCCCGTACGGCCTGGGCCAGGACGACCCGCGGGTGCTGGCCGCCATCGAGCGGGCCGGCTACCGGCACGTCAGCTGGACGATCGACCCCTACGACTGGGAGCCGGGCCGCACCCCCGCCGACCTGATCGAGCGGGTGCTCGACGGCCATGCCCGCGAGGGTGACGGCGGCATCGCGCTCATGCACAGCTGGCCGGACGTGACCGCGGCCGCCCTGCCCGAGCTGATCGAACGCCTGCGGCGGGCCGGCGCCGGCCTGGTGGGGGTGGAGCAGCTTGGCTAGGCCGGCCGTGCTGGCCGTGGACGGCGGCAACTCGAAGCTGGATGCGGTGCTGCTCAGCCGCGGCGGACGGGTGCTGGGGGCCGCCCGCGGGCGCGGCGCCAGCTTCTCGCCCCACGACCACGACGGATCCTTCGCCCGCCTCGACGCGACGGTGGCCCGGGCCTGCCGCAGCGCCGGCATCACGCCCGGCTCCGGCCCGATCGCCGATGCCGCCGTGCTCTGCCTGGCCGGGGCCGATCTGCCGGTGGACGACCGCCGCCTCAGCCGGAGCCTGCACGCCCGCCGCTGGGCCGAGCGGGTCGTCCTGCGCAACGACACGTTCGCCGTGCTCCGCGCGGGCACCGAGCGGCCATGGGGCGTCGGCGTCGTCTGCGGCACTGGGCTCAACTGCTGTGCCGTCTCCCCCGCCGGCAAGATCGTCCGCTACGCCGCCATCGGCGAGATCTCCGGCGACGGCGGCGGCGGCGACTGGATGGGCCTGCAGGCGCTGCGCGCGGCCATCCGCGGCCGCGACGGCCGCGGCCCCAGGACCTCGCTCGAGCAGTCGGTACCGGCCCACTTCGGCCTGCGCACGCCCCACCAGTTGATGGAGGCGATCTACCAGGGAACGATCGACCAGCACAGCCTCACCGAGCTGCCGCGGCTGGTGCTGTCCAGCTCGCGCGCCGGTGATGCAGCCGCCCAGGACATCGTCGACCGCCTCGCCGACGAGATCGTGGCGATGGTGGTCTCGGCCCTGCGCCGCCTGGCCATGACCCGCCGCGACAGCGACGTGGTGCTGGGCGGCGGCGTGGCGCGGGGGCGTGACCCGCGGCTGCTCGGGCACATCGAGCAGGGCGTGAGGGCGGTCGCCGCCGACGCCCGCGTCAGCGTGCTGGACGCACCGCCGGTGCTGGGCGCAGCCTTCCTCGGCCTTGACGAGATCGGTGCGGGGCGGCGAGCATATGCCGAACTGCGAGCGGCGGTGACGCACGATCGGCTGACATCCCCTGGAAGGGAGCGGTAGTGGCGCGGATCCTGCTGGATGAGGTGACCAAGGTGTTCGGCTCCGAGGTGGTCGCGGTCGACCACGTCAGCCTGGAGGTCGCCGACGGCGAGTTCATGGTGCTCGTGGGCCCGTCCGGCTGCGGCAAGTCGACGCTGCTGCGGATCATCGCGGGGCTGGAGGAGCTATCGACCGGCGAGGTCGTGATCGGCGACAGCATCGTCACCGACATGTCCCCGCGCGACCGCGACATCGCGATGGTGTTCCAGAACTACGCGCTCTACCCGCACATGACGGTCGAGCAGAACCTCGGCCTCGGCCTGAAGCTGCGCGGCGCGCCCAAGGCCGCGCGCAAGGCCAAGGTGGACGAGGTGGCGCAGGTGCTGGGTCTGGACACGCTGCTCGGCCGCAAGCCGGCACAGCTCTCGGGCGGCCAGCGGCAGCGCGTCGCCATGGGCCGCGCCATGGTGCGCGAGCCGCAGGCATTCCTGATGGACGAGCCGCTGTCGAACCTCGACGCCAAGCTGCGCGTGCAGATGCGGGCTGAGCTGGCACGTCTCCGCGACACCCTGCACACCACCACCATCTACGTCACTCATGACCAGGTCGAGGCGATGACGCTGGGCGACCGCGTGGCGGTGATGAAGGACGGTGTCGTCCAGCAGCTCGACACGCCCCAGACGCTCTATCGCGAGCCGGCCAACCTGTTCGTGGCGGCGTTCATCGGATCGCCGTCGATGAACCTGATCGAGGCGACCGTGCACGGCGGCGAGCTGGTCTTCGCCGAGCACCGGCTGCCGGTGCCGGACGACGTCGACCTGCGCGCCTACGAGGGCCGCTCGCTGGTGCTGGGCCTGCGTCCGGCCGACTTCGAGGACGCCGCACTGGGACGAGACGAGGGCTCCCCCACCCTGCACGTGCGAGCCGACGTGGTCGAGGAGCTGGGCTCGGAGATCAACGTCATCTTCCGCATCGACATCCCCCCGGTGGCGACCGAAGCCGTGCGCGCGGCGGCGGAGCCGGACGCGGCCGACAGCACCGTGGTGCCGCTGGTGGCCGACGCCAACGAGACGATCTGCACGGCCCGCGTCAACGCCCGCTGCCCGGCGCGGGCGGGCGACGACGTGGAGCTGGCGATCGCGGCCGACCGCTTCCACTTCTTCGACCTCGAGTCGGGCGAGGTCATCACCAGCCGGGCGCAGCCGGCGGCGGCCGGCCAGGACTCGGCGCCGCTGGGCTAGGCGACGGCCAGCGGCTCGGCGTCGAAGCGGTAGCCGACGCCGTAGTGGGTGTGGATGTAGCTGTACGTGTCCGAGCGCTGGTCGAGCTTCTCGCGCAGCTTGCGCACGCACACGTCGACAGAGCGGTCGCGGGGCCGGTAGGGTGTGCCCCAGACCCGCTGCTGCAGCTGGTCTCGCGTCATCACGCGGCCCTGCTCGGATGCCAGCACCGACAGCAGCCGGAACTCGGTGCGGGTCAGCTCGGCATCGCGGCCGTCGATGAGGGCGCGATGGAGGTCCGGGTCGACGATCAAGCCCGGTACCTCCACCCGCGAGCGTCCCCCGTCGCCCGCGAACACGCCCGACCGCCTGACCGCTGCCTTGACGCGTGCGACCAGCTCGCCCATGCCGAACGGCTTGGCCAGGTAGTCATCGCCGCCGATGCCGAGCGCGTGCACCTTGTCCTGCTCGGTGCCCCGCGCGCTGACCACGATCAGCGGTAGCCCGATGCCATCCGCCCGCAGCGACTCGATCATGCGCCAGCCATCCATGCCCGGCAACATCAGATCGATGATGGCCACGTCCGGCCGCTCGAATCGCAGCTTCTTCATCGCGCGGTCGCCGCGGTCCGACCACTCGACGTCCATTCCGGCGTGGCGGAGATGGGTTGCCATCGCGTTCGCGATCAGCGTGTCGTCTTCGACGATCAGAACGCGGGGCACGGCCTCTCCATCTCAAACCGAGAACTGGCATGGCTCCCCATCATCGATGACAGGATGCCCCGCCGGGACGGGCGTATGGGTCGCGCCGCGGTGTCGATCGGGTGAAGGTTCGGTGAAGACGCGCTCCCGGGGAGCTCTGATCTAGACTCCGCCGGCCATGAGCGCACCCACCAAACGCGACATCGACGCCCTCTGGGGCCCCGCGACGCCGCAGTTCGCCTACCAGCTGGCGGAGCGCATGGCGGCCCTGATCAGCGGCCTGCCGGCCGGCGACCCGGTGCGCGAGTACGGCATGCAGCGCCTGGCCGACCTCGACCGGCTGGGCCAGGGCACCGGCAAGGGGCCTGAGCCGGCTCACTGAACGGGAGATGGTTGATCGGTATCTCGCGCGAGCCTGGCCGCTGCGTTCGGCTTGACGTCAGCGGCGGCAGGGGTGGCTACGGCTGCGAACCGTCCAGGACATCACGGAGATACCGATCAACCATCTCAGGGCTGCGCGGCCGGAGCGGGCCGGTGGAACTCGATCGGCACCAGCGGCGTGTCGCGGTCGTAGACGTCCACCCCTTCGGTGCGCTTCAGGTAGCCCACCACCCAGTAGGTGAGCGGCGTGGCCAGGATCTCGTAGCCGGTCTTGAAGCCCCAGTTGGTGACGATCGTGTTCCAGAGCGGAACGCCCGCACCCGCAAAGGCGATGGTCACGAACACGGTCGAGTCCAGCGCCTCGGCGACGACGGTGGACGAGATGGTGCGCGTCCACAGCCAGCGGCCCTCGGTCAGCACCTTCATCTTGGCCATGATCGCGGAGTTCACGAACTCGCCCACCAGAAAGGCGCAGAACGATGCAACCAGCAGCCTCGTGGAGAAGCCGAGGATCGTCTCGTACGCCTTCTGGTCGCCCCAGAAACCGGCCGGCGGCAGGTGGATGGCGACCTGGATCGCGGCGGCGGCCAGCAGGTTGCAGCCAAAGCCGGTCCAGATCACGCGGCGTGCTGCGCGGAAGCCCCACACCTCCGTCAGCACGTCGCCGATGATATAGCTGACCGGAAACACGACGTTGCCGGCATCCAGCACCCGCCCGTGGAACTCGAGCAGCTTGACGGCCAGGATGTTGGACAGGATCAGGCAGGTGACGAACACGCAGGCCACCGTCACGTAGCGCGCCGAGATGGGGGCGTTGCCGCCGGTCTCGGTCACGCCGCCGCCTCGGCCACCAGCGCCAGCGCATCGACCAGCTGCGGCTCCTCGATCGTCAGCGGCGGGCTGATCTCGAGCACCTCGGCGTCGCGCCCGGCCGGCACCGCGATCACGCCGCGCCCCAGCAGCCGCTCGCACGCGGCCGGCGCATCGCAGGGCAGGCCCAGCGCCAGCCCGCGACCGCGCACCGCGGGCAACGCCGAGCGCACCACCAGCTCCAGCTCCAGCGCCCGCTGCGGCAGCGCTCGCGATTCGATCTCGTCCAGCACCGCCAGCGCGGCCGCACACGACAGCGGGCTGCCGAGATGCGTATGGGTGTCGATCGCCAGCTCGCCGTGCCCAGCCCAGGCCCGGTCCATCAGCTCGGGCGCGCCCAGGCAGGCCGAGAGCGGCAGACCACCGGCCAGCGACTTGCCGCACACCAGCAGGTCGGGCCGCACGTCCAGCGTCTGGCACATCCACATCGCGCCGGTGCGGCCGAGGCCGGTGAACACCTCGTCCACCACCAGCAGCGCGCCGGCCCGGTCGCAGGCGTCGCGCAGCCCGGCCAGGAAGCCGGGCGGCGGCTCGACCACGCCCCCACGCCCCTGCATCGGCTCGACCACGACGCACGCGACCGATGCGTCCAGCTCCGGCACCACGCCGTAGTCCTCGATCCGAGCCGGTGCCAGCCACGCCCGGAACGGATCCCGGAACTGCGGCCAGCCGCCGGGGCCAAGCGCCCCCAGCCCGGTGCCGTGGTAGCCGCCGCCAAACCCGACCACGACCGGCCGGCCGGTGGCCAGGTGCGACGTCTTGAGAGCCAGCTCGATCGCGCCGGCGCCGGTCAGCTGGAACAGCATCCGGGTCAGCCCGAACGGCGCCAGCCCCGCCAGCCGCTCCGCCAGCCGGGCGCGGACGTCGGTCGGATGCAGGTCGCCGAGCCCGTGCAGCAGCAGGTCGGCCTGGCGGTGGATGGCGGCCACCACCCGCGGGTTGCGATGGCCGACGGCGGCCACGCCGAAGCCGGAGCTGAGGTCGGTGTAGGCGCGGCCGTCGGCGTCCCAGACGGTGGCGCCCTCGGCCCGCTGCCAGACGATGGCAGGCTCCGTCGCGTCGCCCAGCGGTCCCTCGTACCGGCGCAGCGTGCGCCACAGCTGCTCCCCGGCCGCCGGGCGCGGACGGGCGCTCACCGCTTCCCCGCCAGGCCGCGCACCACGTCGCGGGCCACGTACCCGGCGATGCTGGGGTTCTCCTTCAGCCGTCGCAGCGAGTAGGCGTACCAGGCCTGGCCGTAGGGCACGTAGATGCGGACGCGGTGGCCGGCCGCGATCAGCTCGTCGCGGAGCGGCTCCTTGACGCCGAGCAGCAGCTGGAACTCGAAGCGGTCGGGCTGCAGGTGCCGCTCGTCGGCCAGGCGCCTGGCCTCCCCCACCAGCTCGTCGTCGTGGCTGGCAACAGCCACCGCCCAGCCGCGGTCAACGAGGTCGCGGAGCAGCGCCAGGAAGTTGCGGTTGACGAGGGCCGGCTCCGTGTAGGCCAGGTCGGGGGGCTCGATGTAGATGCCCTTGACCAGGCGCACGCTGGGCGCGAGGTCGGCCAGCGCACGGACGTCCCCGAACGTGCGTCGCAGGTAGGCCTGCAGCACGATGCCGACGTTGTCGAGCCCCTCCTCGCGGAGCGTGCGGTACACGCCGAGCGTCTGAGCGGTGAGTCCGCTGTGCTCCATGTCGATGCGCACCCGGCTGCCGTGGCCGGCGGCCGCCAGCACCACCCGGCGGGTGTGGTCGAGCGCCAGCTGCGGATCGATCTCCGCACCCAGCGCCGACAGCTTGATCGAGACGTTGGCGTCGAGTCGCTCGCGGGCGATCGCGTCAAGCAGCTCGACGTACTCGTCCGCCATGGCCTGGCACTGCGCGACGTCGTGGACGAACTCGCCCAGCACGTCGACCGTGGCGGCGGCGCCGATCCCGTTCAGCGCGGCGACCGTCGCGACGGCATCGGCCAGCGTCTCGCCGGCCATGTAGCGGTCGGCGAAGTGGCGCACCAGCGGCCGCGGCACCACCGGCAGCGAGGTCGCGATGAGACGGTCAACGAATCGCACGGGCGCCGCGGATCATACGGGCCGCAGCCGCTCCAGCACGTCATCGGCAAGCGCCTCCGCGGCGGCGCTGGTCGCGGTCATGGAGTGCGAGAACTGGGACGGGTCGCCGGCGCCGGCGGCCACGCCCAGCGCCCGCCAGGCGGCCTCGGCCGCGCCGCTGGGCGCGGCTCCCGGCGCGGTCATCAGCTCGACCTGGTCGCGGAACCCGACCAGGGCGACGGCCAGCCGTCCGGAGGCGGCCCCGATCGTGTCCAGGTAGAGGGGCGTGGCCACGCGTGGGCCGTCTGCCGCCTCGGCCAGATGGTGCAACGCCGAGCGCACATCGGCCGCGGCGGCGGCCTCGGCGGGATGGCCCTCCCGCAGCGCCTGCTCGGCGGTCGCGAACTCCTGCTCGAGCTGCTCCGCCTGCAGCGCCACGGACGCCTCCTCGGCCCGCTCGGCCAGTGCCAGCATGACGACGGCGTCGCGCACCAGCCGGCGGTCGTGCACCGGCGACAGGTCCGGGCCCAGCGCCAGGTAGCTGTGCTCCCCGTCCTCCTCGAACGCGATCAGATAGACGCGCGCAGCCAGCCCCGGCTCGCTGGCCATCACCGCCGCCACCTGCTCGCCGTCGCCGGCCAGGTTCTGGGCGGCGTCACGGGCAGCCTCCAGCTCCAGCTCCAGACTCATGCCGCGGGCGTCTCCGCCGGCTGCACCGCCAGGCGCATCTCCAGCGCGACCAGCGCGGCGGCCGCAAGCGCCGCCCAGGCCAGGGCAGGCACGAGCAGCGCGGCCGAGATCAGGGCGCCGGCGATGCCGAAGAAGATGATGCCCATCTCATTCGTGGTGACGGAGGCGACGTCGTCGGGGCGGCAGCGCACGTGGCAGACAAGGCCGACCACGTAGGCCACCGCCAGCGGTATCAGCTTCGGCTCGGCCACGGCGGCGGCGACCGCCGACGCCAGCGCCACGGAGCCCCAGCCGAACGCGTAGCGGCGGCCCCGGCGCAGGCCCAGCAGCACGATCGTGGTGGTCTTGGTGGGGGTGGCCGCGCGGTCGGCCTCGTAGTCGAGGTAGTGGTGCACCATCAGCATGCCGACGGCGTAGGCGGCCACCGCCAGCGCCGCCACGGCCACCGTCGCGTCGATCCTGCCGCCCTGCAGCACGGCCGCGCCGGTCACACACAGCCACAGGCAGATGCATGCGATCGCCTCGCCCAGAAACGGGCGGTAGGCGGCGCGCACCGGCGGCAGCGTATAGAGCACGGCGCCGGCCACGCCGGCCAGGCCGAACGGGAGCATCACCAGGCCGCGGGAGGCGACCAGGGCCAGGCCCAGCACGGTGGTGGCGACGAAGGCGACCGCGAACAGCAGCTTCAGCGCACGCGGCGTCAGCAGCCCCGCCACCAGCACCTTGCTGCCGCCGGAGATGACGCGCGGCGAGTCGTGACGGTCGGTGCCCGAGCGCCAGTCCTCGATCTCGTTGAGGGTGTGGGCGAGCACGCCCTGGATCAGCACGCCCAGCGCCACAGCTCCCAGGTAGTACCAGCCCTCGACGTCCGATCCGCCGCCCAGAGCGGTGCCGAGGGTGATGGCGGAGAAACTCCAGAGCAGCACCGGGATCACCCGCAACTCGAGCCACAGACCGCGTGCGACGGCGCCCATGCAGGCCACGATACCAGCGTCCAGCCACCCAAGATTGGTACGTCCGACCCCGTTCGTACCATCACCCGATGACCGCAGCCGAAGTGATTGAGGTGCAGCCCGGGACGTCCGCCGAGGTGGAGGCGTGGAGGCTGCACGTGCTGCTGCAGGCCGGCTATCCGCTGAACGTGGCCGAGCGCATCGCGCTGGCCGACGCCGACCTGCACGTGGCCGTGGACATGCTCGAGCACGGGTGCGCGCCGCAGGTGGCCGTGCGCATCCTCACCTGACCGGCGCGAACCGCCGTTCTGGGGCGATACTGCCGCCATGAGCGCGAAGCCCCAGCCCGTGCAGTACGGCGATCGTCAGGTCTACTCGGTGGCCGGGTTCAACCACGGCGTGGGCGGCTGGCTGCAGCGCCTGCCCGAGGTGTGGGTGGACGGCGAGGTGGCCGAGATGAAGCAGCAGAGCGGCTGGACGTACGCCTACCTGACGCTGAAGGACGCGGGCGACGGCGCGTCGCTGCAGGCGCTGGTGCCGCGCTATCGGCTGGAGGCGATCCAGCCGCCGCTGCAGCCGGGAGACCGGGTGCACGCGCGGGGGCGGGCGGAGCTGTACGCGAAGCGGGGCGAGCTGCGGCTGCGGGTGAGCGCGATCGAGCCGTTCGGGCTGGGCCTGGTGCTGCGGCAGATCGAGGAGCTGAAGCGGCGCCTGGGCGAGGAGGGCCTGTTCGCACCGGAGCGAAAGCGGCCGCTGCCGCTGCTGCCGCGGGTGGTCGGGGTGATCTGCGGACGTGACGCCGCGGCCAAGCGCGACGTGATCGAGACCGCCGAGGCGCGCTACCCGCCGGCGCGGTTCCGGGTGGCGGAGGCCGCCGTGCAGGGTCCCGGTGCGGTGCCGCAGATCCTGGCGGCGCTGGAGCGGCTCGACAGGGACGACGAGGTGGACGTGATCGTGCTGGCGCGCGGCGGCGGCAGCTTCGAGGACCTGCTGCCGTTCTCGGACGAGCGGCTGGTGCGGGCGGTGGCGCAGTGCCGGACGCCGGTGGTGTCGGCGATCGGGCACGAGCAGGACACGCCGATCGTCGACCACGTGGCCGACGTGCGGGCGGGCACGCCCAGCCTGGCGGCACGGCTGGTGGTGCCCGATTACGCGGCGATCATCGCCGACCTGGACGATCTGGCCGCGCGCGCCGGACGGGCGCTGCAGACGCGCACCCATCGCTGCCGGGAGTCGCTCGCGATGCTGGTGTCGCGGCCGGCCTTCGCCGACCCGCGCAGCTGGATCGCCGTGCGACGGGAGTCGCTGCTGCGGGTGCGCGACGGTCTCGACCGCTGGCCGGGCGGGCGCCTGGAGCGGGAGCGGGTGCGGGTCGGCCATGCCTTCGACCGCCTGCGGCTGCTGGGGCCGGCTGCGACGCTCGACCGCGGGTATGCGATCGTGCAGGATACGGCGGGCACGGTGGTGACGGCGGCCGACACGGTCACAGCAGGCCAGCGGATCGGGGTGCGGCTGTCGCAGGGCCGGATCGCCGCCACGGTCGAGGAGGTGACGGAGTGAGCGACGAGATGACCTTCGAGCAGGCGCGGGCCGAGCTGGAGCAGATCGTGCGGCGGCTGGAGGACGGGCAGATCTCGCTGGACGAGTCGCTGAAGCTGTGGGAGCGCGGCGAGCAGCTGCACGCGCTGTGCCTGGCCCGGCTGAACCAGGCCGAGCAGCGGGTGGGTGAGCTGCTGGAGCGGCTGGGACGCTCGGAGCCGGAGCAGAAGTAGCGGTTCATCCGGGGACGGTGGCCAGCCACGCCCGCACGGACTTCGCGGAGCGCAGGCGCAGGATCCGCTTGTCCGCGCACTCGGGCGACGCGAACAGCTCGGGGAGCGAGCGGTCGTATATGCGGTGCTGCGTGACCGACCACCCGAGCAGCGACTCGCGGCCCCAGAACAGGTCGCCCAGCGTCTCGCGGTTGCCGTTCCAGAGCTCGCTGCGGCGCAGCACCCGGCCCAGCGAGCGACGGGTCGTTCGCAGCATCGACACGTGCAGCGGCAGGTCGAGCCAGATCAGCGTGTCGGCCGCCTCGGGCACCATGGTGCCCAGCTTGCGCTGGTAGCCGCCGTCGATCACCCAGCCTTCACGGGCGATGACGGCCGCCACGTCGGCACGGAACCGCTCGAGGTCCGGCTCGGCCCAGTCCGGGCCGTGGTGCATGGCGTCCAGCTCGATGTGAGGAACGCCCAGGCGGCGGGCCAGCTCGGCCGCCAGCGTGGTCTTGCCCGACCCGCTGATGCCGATGATCCACACCCGCCGCATGCGGCAAATCTATGCCACGGCCGGGACGCGGCGGTCAGCCGGTCACGTCGAGCAGCGTCTCGACGCCGCGGCGCTCGAGACCGCGGGCCACGATCAGCCGCTGGATCTCGCTGGTGCCCTCCCAGATGCGGTCGACCCGCAGCTCGCGCAGGAATCGCTCGGCCGTGTTCGTCCGCATGTAGCCGCGGCCGCCGAACGCCTGCACCGCGCGGTCGGCGCAGCGGTGGGCCGCCTCGCTGGCGAACAGCTTGGCCGCGCTGGCGCGGTGGTGCACCAGCTTGCGGTCGGCGGCAGGGTCGTCGGCCATGCAGGCCACGTGGTAGACCAGCAGCCGCGCCGCCAGGCAGTCGGACGCCGAGTCGGCCAGCGGGAAGCTGACGCCCTGGAAGTCGAAGATGCGGGAGCCGAACTGCCGGCGCTGGATCGTCCAGTCCACCGTCTCGGCCAGCAGCCGCCGCATCGCGCCCACGCAGCGGGCGCCGATGTGGATCCGCTCCTCCACGAACCACTCGTTCTGCAGCTCGTCGCCCTTGCCCACCAGGTCCGGCCCGCCCAGCACCGCGTCCGCCGGCAGGTCGCACTCGAACCGGATGGTGGGATGCCCGTGCGGGTAGTTGTGGGTGAAGGGTGGATCGTCCACCACCTCGATCCCGGGCGTATCGCGGTCGACCAGAAACAGCGTCGGCAGCCGCTCCCCGTCGCGCACCACGTTCACCATCACGATGAAGTAGTCGGCCACGTCGCCGGTGGTGACGAACCACTTCTCGGTGCTGAGGTGCCAGCCGCCGGCCGTCTCGACCGCCGTGCCCGCGATCGCACCCGTGTCCGACCCGGCGCCGCCCTCGGTGACGGCGTACGCGTCGGCGCGCTCGCCGCGCAGCGTCGGGCGCAGGTACCGTTCGATCTGCTCGGGCGTCCCGCTGGACAGCACGTTGTAGCCGCCCGCCATGTTCCACCAGATCGCGTTGGTGTTTCGGCCCAGCTCCTCCTGCACCAGCACCTGCTCGACGTTGTCCCAGCCGCGCCCGCCCAACTCCACCGCGTGGTTGCCCGAGTCGAGCCCGCGCTCGCGGGCCTGGTCGCGGACGTGGCGGCGGTCGGCCTCCGGCAGCCGCCCGCCGGCCAGCTCCGCCGTCAGCTCCAGCGGGATCAGCACCTCGTCCACGAAGGCGGCGGCGCGCGCTCGCAGCTCACGCTGCCCGGGGGTCAGTGCGAAGTCCACAGCAGCTCCTCCAGCCGTCGCCGCTCGAGCGCGTCGTGCGACTCGTCGTCGCGCAGCGCCGGCGCCAGCAGGTACTGCTCCCGCAGCACCGCCGCCAGCCGCTCCGCCGACGCCGCCTGCTCGCCGCTCACCTCGGCCGCCTCCAGCCGCGCCCGGCAGTCGCGCAGGTAGTCGAACCAGTCCTGCATGCGGCCGTCGTGGATCAGCCGCTCGATCCGGCCCGCCTCGACGTCGGCGTCACCCGCGCCGAGGGCGGCCAGCAGCGACGGCACCTCGCGCTCGATCTCGGGCGTCAGGAACAGCCAGCGGTCATCGCCACGGATGATCCTCACGGCTCGTCGATGCCCGGAACGGCCTGCCGCAGCAGGTCGTGGAACGCCAGCACGCCGTTCTCGTTGCGGTTCAGCACGCCGCGCTCATACGTGCGCGACTCGAGGCCCAGCTGCACCATGTCGCACAGCTCCACGTCCTCGGCCATCACCTTGGTGTTGACGCGCCAGTTGATGGCCCGCACCAGCCGGTCGCGGATCGCGCCGGAGCCGGAGTGGTAGACGCGCGCCTCGGTCCTGGTGCGCCGCAGCCCGTCGGGGAACAGCTGCCAGGTGTCGATCTGATCGGGGTAGATGTCGATGAACGTGGCCGGCCACAGGTGCACGTACGTCCATGCCCCCAGCAGGTCCTCGGGGAAATCCTTCATCGGCCGCAGCAGCTTCTGGTACAGCCGCTCCTGGTAGTTGCGCGACGGCTTGTTGCGGAACGGGCCGTCGATCCAGGTGTGGTTCTTGGCCGGCGTGGCGACGTAGCGCTTGTAGTCGAGCAGCCGCAGCAGACCGGGATGGCCGACCGGGATGTGGTAGCCCTCCAGGTAGTTGTCGGTGATCACCTTCCAGTTGTGGTCGTAGCCGTTGGCGATCCGCGGGCCGGCGCCCAGCTCGGCCAGCCGCAGCGGCGCCAGCTTCTCGGCCAGGTCGCCGAAGTAGGTATCGAGCGGCTCGGTCTCCTCGCTCATGCAGACGAACACCATCCCGCTCAGCTCGCCCACCCGGAAGGCCGGCAGCCGCACGCTCTCGCGGTCGAGGTGCTCGAAGCCGCGCGCCTCGGGCACCGCCGCCAGCTGGCCGTCCTGCCGGTACGTCCAGCCGTGGTAGGGGCAGCGCAGCACCTTCGGGCAGCTGCCCTGGCCGTCCAGGATGCGGGCCGCGCGGTGGCGGCAGACGTTCGAGAGCGCACGCAGCTGCCCGTCCTTGTCGCGCAGCACGGCGATCGGCTCGCCCGCGATCGTGGTCGTCCAGAACTTTCCCGGCTCCGCCACGTCGCTGACGTGGCAGGCGAAGTTCCACGACTTCAGGAACACCTCGCGCATCTCCGCCTCGTACACCTCGGGCGACGTGTAGGCCCGCGCCGGCAGTGTCTTGCCCTTCGTGTCCCCGGCCACGCTCATACGCTGCTCCTCGCAGTTGTGGGAAGCCCCAGCTCGATCGCCAGCGCGCTTCTGATCAGCTCCGCAGCGCGCTCGTGGCTGGTGATGCCGGACAGGATCTGCAGGCCCAGCCCGTCCACCGTCGCGGCCAGCCGCATCGCCACATCGTTGACGACGATCGCGTCGCCGATCGACCCCTCGTCGCGCGCCTGCTCCAGCAGGTCGGTGATCTGCTCGATCCAGGCGGCCGACGAGCGGCGAACGCTCTCGGCCAGGCGCTCGTCGAAGATCGCGCTGCGCCACATCTCCACCCACAGCACCCAGTCGTCGCGGAAGACGGCATCGGCGCCGGCGTAGATCTCCAGCAGCCGCCGCAGCCGCTCGACTGCGCCCGGGATGCCCGCCAGCGCGGCCTCGGCGGCCTGGTCGGCCTTGATGTCCGCGTGCTCAAAGGCCTGCATCAGCAGGTCGGCGCGGGTGTCGAAGTAGTAGTGCAGGAGCGCGCTCGAGACGCCCGCCTCACGCGCCACCGTCCCCATGCGCAACCCGTCGGCGCCCTCCCGGGCGATGACACGGCAGGTTGCCTCGAGGATCTCGGTCTTGCGGTCGGCCAATTCGTCGCTCCCGGGTGCTGACTGACTAGTCAGTCAGACGCAGCATAGCGGACGATGCGGCCGGCGTGAAGATCTGGGTCAGGCCTCCCGGCGCGCCAGGATCAGGTGGTGGTAGAGCAGCGCCGCTGCCGCTCCGCCCAGCGGGCAGGCCACGAAGTACAGCCAGATGTCGGTGAACTTGCCGGCCACCAGGTCGGGCCCGAATGTCCGCGATGGGTTCATGCTGGCACCGGTCAGCGGGCCGCCCATCATGATGTCGAGCGAGATCGTGAGGCCGATCGGGATGCCGGCAACGGCCGCGAAGCTGCCGCGCGGGTCGACGGCCACGCCGAAGATCACGAACACCAGGAAGAAGGTCAGGATGAACTCGATCACGAAGCCGCTGCCCCAGCTCACGCCCGGCGCCAGCACCGTCAGGCCGGGATTGATGTTGGGGACGTGATCGGGCAGCGTGGCGCGAACGGCCAGCGCGCCCAGCACCGCTGCGCCCAGCTGGGCCACCCAGTAGCCCACCGCCTCGTAGGTCGGGATCCGCTTGGTGACCAGGAAGCCGAACGTGATGGCCGGGTTGAAATGCCCACCCGAGATATGCCCGGCGGCACACACCATCACCGCGATCACGAAGCCATGCGCCAGCGCCACGGTGACCAGGCTGCCGGGAGGGCCATACAGGATCGCTCCCACGCCGATGAACGAGAGCGCGAACGCGCCCACCGCTTCGACCGTCATCTTGCGCACCAGCTCCGGCTGCATACCTACCTCCCAAAGGCCGTTTCCCCGAATGCCAGAGCCTATCCGCAGCCGCGGTTGGAAGGAGTCGCCAGCGCGGCCGCGAACAGGACGAGTTCATGCGCGGATTCCGATACCTGCTGGTGGTGGTCCCGATCGCGGCGCTGTTCGCGGCCGCCCCGGCGGTGGCCGCCCAGCGCTACACGGTGCGCTGGGGCGACACGCTGACCGGGATCGCATCCGCCCACGGCGTGTCGCTGCACCACCTGGCGCGGGCCAACCACATGCGCCCCCGCAGCCTGCTGCTCGCCGGCACCACCCTGCGCATCCCCGGCCGCGGGCAGGGCAGCTCCGGCGGCCACCGCATCACGGTGCAGTGGGGCGACACGCTCAGCGGCATCGCCGCCCGGTACGGCACCACGCTCACGCACCTGGCCGCGATCAACGGCATCTCGCCGTTCGGCGTGCTGCTGGCGGGCAGCCACCTGCGCGTCCCCGGTTCCGCGGCCGCCCCGGTGATGGCGGCAAGCAGCAGCTTCGACGCTGTGCGCTCGCTCGACCGGTGGGCCGCCCACTACGGCGTCGATCCGCGGCTGGCGCGGGCGGTCGCCTGGATGGAATCCGGCTACAACAGCGGCGCCGTCTCCGCGGTCGGCGCCTGGGGCGTGATGCAGGTGATGCCCGCCACCTGGCGGTTCACACAGCGGCTGATCGGCCACCCGGTGGCGCGCACGCCGGACGGGAACGTCCGCATCGGCGTGGCCTACCTGCACCACCTGCTGAACGTCTTCGGGGGAGACCAGCGGCTGGCGCTGGCCGCCTACTACCAGGGCCCCGCCGGCGTGCGCCGGTCCGGCATGCTCCGGGTCACCCAGCGCTACGTGGCGGACGTGATGGCGCTGGAAGCTCGGATGTAGACCCCCGCAGCAGCTCCGCGCGCTGGTCGAGATGGCTCAGCACCGACGCGGTCACCTGGTCGCAGAGCGTGAACACGGCGTCGTCGGCGATCGCGTAGTAGCAGCGCAGGCCCTCGCGGCGGCGCGACAGCAGCCCGCCGTCGGCCAGCAGGCCGAGATGTTTAGAGGCGTTGGCCTGGGTGCATCCCAGCTCTGCGGCCAGCGAGCCGACCGTGCGCTCGCCGTCGCGCAGCAGATCCATCAGCATCAGCCGGCTGGGATCGCCCAGCAGACGGAACCGGTCGGCTACGGTTCGGGCATACTCGGCCGGAAGCGGATGTGGAAGCGCCATTTGCGCCATCGTAGCGCATGTGCAACTATATAACCAGTCAGTTACATAAGTCAGGAGACCCGGAATGACCGCCATCGAGATCACCAAGGACAACTTCCAGAGCGAGGTGCTCGACTCCGAGCTGCCCGTGCTGCTCGACCTGTGGGCAGCCTGGTGCGGCCCCTGCCGGTTGGTGGCCCCGGTGGTGGAGGAGATCGCAGCCGAGTACGCCGGACGTCTCAAGGTCGGCAAGATCGACGTCGACGACCAGCCCGAGCTGCAGGAGACGTTCCAGGCGCTCAGCATCCCCACGCTGGTGCTGGTGAAGGATGGCAAGGTCGTCGCCAAGGCCGTCGGCGCCCGCCCCAAGGCCGCGCTTGCCGCCGCCCTGGAGCTCGAGGAGCACGCTCCCGCCGTCGCCGCCTGACCCGCGGCCACCTGTTCCGGCACCCGTTCCGGCAGCCGGGCGGCGGGGGTGCGATCCGTTTCACCGCCCGTCGCATCGATAGCATGCGCGGATGCTGACCGTCCTCGACGGCAATAGCTTCCTCGTCGCGGACGATCACGGCGACGTCGGCGCGGGCTCCGAGGGGCTCTACTACAACGACACCCGCTACCTGTCAGCGTGGCAGCTGCTGCTGAACGGGGAGCCGCCGCAGCTGCTCAGCTCCGACACCGTCGACTACTACTCGGCGGCGGTGTTCCTCCAGAACCCGCCGCTGCCGGGCATGCCGGCCGGCGCCGTCTCGCTGATCCGCAACGTGTTCGTGGGCGAGGGCAGCCTGCAGAACACCCTGCGCGTCGAGAACCACCTGATCGAGCCGGTCGAGCTGGAGCTGCGGCTGGAGTTCGACTTCGACTTCCTCGACCTGTTCGAGGTGAAGGCGCGGGAGTACCGCGACGAGGACCTGGTCTTCACCCGTCGCACGGAGCCCGGCTTCAGCGTCGACGTGTCCCACGACGAGGACGAGAACTCCTGGTCGTTTCGGCTCCGCGACGGGGTGTTCTCGGCAGAGGCGCTGGTCTGGGTCTCCCAGCGGGGACACACCGGCGACCGCTTCATCTCCCACAGCATCTCGCTGGAGCCGGGAGAGACCTGGGAGTCGCGCGCCAACGTGGTGCTGCTGTCCGGCGACAGCCGCCGCCGCGACCGCTACACCACCTTCTACTTCGGCCAGGAGCGCGTGCGCGTCGAGGAGTCGCTGCGGGCCTGGCGCCTGCACGCCCCGGAGCTGTCGACCGACTGGGAGGAGCTGCGCAACACCTACACGCGGTCCCTGGCCGACCTGGCCGCCCTGCGCATGCGCGCCCGCCAGGGCAGCCGGATGGGCGACCTGCCGGCCGCCGGGCTGCCGTGGTTCATGACCGTATTCGGCCGCGACACGCTGCTGACCAGCTACCAGACGCTGCTGCTGGGCCCGTCGCTGGCCGGCGGCACGCTCGAGACGCTGGCCGCGCTGCAGGCGCGCGAGCGTGACGACGAGCGCGACAGCGAGCCGGGCAAGATCGTGCACGAGCTGCGGCTGGGCCGGGTGGCGGCCGAGGGCGGTGCCTTCCCCTATTACGGCAGCGTCGACTCGACCCTGCTGTTCCTGATCCTGATGTCCGAGCTGTACCGCTGGACCGGCGACGTCGACACGATCAGGGGCCTGCGCGAGCCGGCGATGCGGGCTCTGGGCTGGATGCACACCTACGGCGACCTGGACGGAGACGGGTTCATCGAGTACCACCGCCGGTCCAAGCGCGGCCTGGAGTCCCAGACCTGGAAGGACTCGTGGGACTCGATGCGCTACCACGACGGCACCGTGGCGCGGACGCCGGTGGCCGCGGCCGAGGTGCAGGGCTACGCCTACGACGCCCGCCTGCGCGCGGCCGAGCTGTGCCGCCACGTGTGGGGCGACCCGGAGCTGGCGGAGCGGCTCGAGCGCGAGGCCGCGCAGCTCAAGACCGCCTTCAACCAGGCCTTCTTCTCGGAGCGCAACGGCGACGGCTACTTCGTGCTGGGACTCGACAACGAGAAGCGCCAGATCGACTCGCTCTGCTCCAACATCGGCCACCTGCTGTGGTCGGGCATCGTGGATGAGCCGCGCGCTGCGGCCGTGGCGGAGCAGCTGATGTCGGACACGCTCAACTCGGGCTGGGGCGTGCGCACCATGTCCGACCGCGACCGCGGCTTCAACCCGATCGGGTACCACACCGGCACCGTCTGGCCGCACGACAACAGCCTGCTCACCGCCGGCCTGGTGCGCTACGGGTTCCGCCAGTACGCGAACCGGATCGCCAGCGACATGCTGGTGGCCGCGCGCCACTTCGACTACCGGCTCCCGGAGGTGTTCGCGGGCTACCGCCGCGGGATGACGCCGTTCCCGGTGGCCTACCCCACCGCCTGCTCACCGCAGGCCTGGGCGGCCGGCGCGCCGGTGCTGTTCCTGACCTGCATGCTGGGCCTGCGGCCGGACCCGGCCGACGGGCGGCTGCACGTGGACGCGGTGCTGCCTGAGGCCTGCCGGAGGCTGGAGCTGCGCGGCATCGAGGCCCTGGGGCGGCGGTTCGACGTGAGCGTGCAGGGCGGGCACGCCGAGGTGCGCGAAAGCGCGTAGCCGCGGCTCCTCCGATCCGGGGAGGAAGAACCACCGCTGCCGTGAGGCGCCGCCGCCGCGCGCGGCCGATCATCCATCTGCGGGCCGGATCACCAGCCGCCGGTTGGTCCGGCCCGCGATTCGCCGGGTCAGGCTGAGACGATCGCCCGGGTCAGGCTGAGGCGAGGCGCCGTTCGAGCGCCGCATCCACGTCGTCGGGGTCGGGAGACACCGCGATCGTGCGGACGGCCGGGCGCACCGCGTCGATCGTCTTCAGGCCGTCGCCGGTGATGTAGACGACCACCGTCTCCCCCGCGCCGATCTCACCCCGCTCGGCCAGCTTGCGCAGGACGCCTGCGGTGACGCCGCCGGCCGTTTCGGTGAAGACGCCCGTGGCCGCCGCCAGCAGGCTGATACCCTCCACGATCTGGTCGTCGTCGACGGCCTCGATCGAGCCGCCGGTGCGGCGCGCCACCTCCAGCGCGTAGACGCCGTCGGCCGGGCTGCCGATCGCGAGCGACTTGGCGATGCCGGTCGGCTTGACCGGCACGACCTGGTCGGATCCGCCGGCGAAGGCGGTCGCCACCGGCGCGCAGCCGGCGCCCTGGCAGCCGTGCATGACCGGATCCGGGCCGTCGTCAAGCAGCCCGGCCGAGCGGCCCTCCTCGAAGCCCTGCAGGATCTTCGTATACAGCGAGCCGGAGGCGATCGGTGCGATCACCCGGTCGGGGACGCGCCAGCCCAGCTGCTCCGCCGTCTCCAGCGCAATCGTCTTCGACCCCTCCGCGTAGTAGGCGCGCATGTTGACGTTGACGAAGGCCCACGGCCGGTCGTAGGCGAGCTCCGAGCAGAGCCGGTTGACGTCGTCGTAGGTGCCGTCGACGACGAACACGGTGGCGCCGTAGGCGGCGGCGGCGATGATCTTCTCGGGCTCGAGGTCGCTGGGCACGAAGATGTAGGTGGGCAGCCCCAGCGCCGCCCCGGCCGCGGCCGTGGCCCCCGCCAGGTTGCCGGTGGAGGCGCACGCCAGCGCCTCGTAGCCGAGCTCGACCGACTTGGCCGCCGCGACCGCCACCACCCGGTCCTTGAACGAGTGGGTGGGGTTGGACGTCTCGGTCTTGACGTACAGCTCGCAGTCCAGGCCCAGCTCGGCGGCCAGGCGATCGGCCCGGATCAGCGGCGAGTTGCCGACCGGCAGCCCGCGGCCGGGCGCGCACACCGGCAGGAACGACTCCCACCGCCAGAGCGTCGAGGGGCCCGACTCGATCAGCTCGCGGCTGACGCCGGCCGCGATCGCGTCGTGGTCATAGGCCGCCTCGAGCGGGCCGAAGCAGCTGTCGCAGGCGAAGCGCGCCTCCAGCGGGTGCTGTGAGCCACAGCCCTTGCAGACGAGATGCGTTGCATACATTGTCGATTCTCCCGGGCTGGGCCGATCAGATCGGCCGGTTCACATCTTTCGAGGCGGCCGCCTCGCCGGATGGGGCACCGTCCCCGCAGCGGCGGTTCGGTTGCCGAGGCTTCACAGGGCCGGTCCCTCCGCCTCTCTTGATGCGTGTGCCGGGAACTCCCGACGTCTGCACGTCCAGTGGTCACATGGTAGTGAAGCCCCCACGTGACGGCCAATTCCGAACCGGTCGCAACCGGCGCGCTACCGTAGGGGCAGGTGGAAACGGTGATCTCCTACGGGGTGATGATGCTGGCCGTGGTGTCCGTGCCGGTGACGGCGATCTGGGCGCGGCGCGCGCGGCGGCGGCGGGAGCTGGCCGAATGGCGGGTGGCGATCCGGGCCACGCCCCAGGGCACGGTGGTGGAGCTGGTGCGGCCCGGTGAGCACTCGCAGCGGATCGGCAAGCTCGACCCGGCCGACGAGGAGTTCTCGACCAAGCTCGAGGACGCCCGCTCAGCCGCGCTCGAACGCGCGGTGGCGCTGAACGTGGCCCGCCGCGACCTCACGCCGTAGCGGCGGCCGCCGTCTGCTGCAGGAACCGCGCCTGGCTCGGGTCGAGGCCGGCCGTGTAGGGGTTGCCCAGGGGCGAGCGACCGGTCAGCGCCGCGTAGAACACGCAGGCCTCCAGGTAGGAGCCGGCGGTGCTGGGGTGCGTGCCGTCCCACGACCACAGGCCGAGATCCGGCTGCCACAGGTGCGCCTGCTGCCAGGCCACGCCGACCGGGACGACGTCCGCGCCGATCTCCGAGCCGACCGCTACGTAGCCCTGGTAGAGGCGCAGCTGCATGGCCTGGTAGCTGTCGCCCCGGCCGTTGCCGTGCTCGTAGCCCGCGGTCATGAACAGCAGCGTGCGCGCGCCGGCGGCGGTGATCAGGGAGCTCAGCGTGCGTGCTGCGGGATCCATCAGCTGCGCCCGCTGGGCCGGCGGCAGCGACGGGATCTTGCTCTGCTCCTGCAGCACCACGTCGTCCCAGTGCACCTCGTGCAGCAGCCGGCGGAGCCCGCCGTCGCCGGCGAAGTCGGACAGCCGCGCAGCGCCCCTGGTGTAGGACACGACGATCAGCGGCTTCGGCCCCGGATCGGCGGCCGCCAGGCGCCCCACCATCGCAGGCATGTCGTGGTAGTAGGTGAGGCTGTTACCGACGAACAGCACGCGCAGCCCGGGCCGGGTGCTGCGCGCGAGCGCGATGTCGCCGCCGATCACCGGATCGAGCGGGTTTCGGACGACGCCCAGCGCGACCAGCGTCACGAAGACGCCGACGCCGAGCAGCAGGCCGGCCAGGAGCACGGCTATCAGGCGCAGCATGCGTGCGAACACACGGCAAGGATCGGCGCCCCGGCACCGATCCTTGACGCCAGACGGCCCTAGGCAGCCACCTCTTGCTGCTCGCGTGCGACGGCCACGCCGATCAGCGCCGCCAGCCGCGCGTCGCCCTGCCGGTCGGCCCACTCGCCGAAGCTCATGTCCGACCGCCGCTCGCCCTTGTAGGCGCGCACCACCCGCTCGACGGCGTAGCGGGCGTCATCGGCCGGGATCGCCTTGCTGGCGATGCGCCGCCCGAAGGCCGCTCCCTCCCCCAGGCGTCCGCCGATGTGCAGGATGAAGCCCTGCACGCGCTCACCCTCGGCCGTCTTGGCGATGCCGCCCTGCAGGCCGATGTCGGCGATCTGGTACTGGGCGCAGGCGTTGGGGCAGCCGTTCAGGTTGATCCGGATCGATCCGTCCAGGTCTCCGATGCGCCGTTCCAGGTGCTCGATCAGCTCAACCGCGCGGTGCTTGGTCTCGACGATCGCGAGCTTGCAGAACTCCATGCCCGTGCAGGAGATGACGCCGCGCCGGAACGCCGACGCCTCGGTGGGCAGGCCCAGGTCGGCGAGCTCGGCCGCGACCGTCTCGACGTCGCTGTCGGGCACGTCCACGACGATGATGTTCTGGCGGTTCGTGCAGCGCAGGTCGCCCGAGCCGTAGCGCTCCGCGATGCCGGCCACGCCGATCATCTGGTCGGCCGTGAAGCGGCCGCGCAGCGTGGTGCCGCCCACGTAGTAGAGGCCGGGCTGTGCCTGCGGGTGCACGCCCAGGTGATCGCGGTGCGGGTCGATCGGCGCTGTCGGCTCGACGGAGTGCTCCAGCTCGTAGCCGAGCTTGCGCTCGACCTCGTCGCGCAGCCGCTCGACTCCCCACTCGTCCACCAGGAACTTGATGCGCGCGCGCGTGCGCTTGGTGCGCTTGCCCTCGTCGCGGTAGAGCTCGGTGATGGCACGGCACACCTCCACCGCCTGCTCCGGACGGGCGAACGCGTCCAGCCGGCGGCCCATCCTGGCCGACGCGCCCAGCCCGCCGCCGACCCACACGTCGTAGCCGATCACGCCGTCCTTGTCGACGGCCACCAGGCCGATGTCGTTGATCTCGTGCTGCGCGCAGTGATGCACGCAGGCCGACACCGACACCTTGAACTTGCGGGGCAGGTTCGAGAACTCGCGGTGACCGACGAACGCCCGCTCGAGGTTGGCCACCAGCGGCCGTGTGTCGATCAGCTCGTGGCCGTCGACCCCGGCCAGCGGGCATCCCACGACGTTGCGCCAGACGTCGCCGCAGGCCTGCGTGAACGACAGCCCGACCGCGTTCAGCTCGTCCAGCACGATCGGCAGGTCCTCGATCGCCAGGTTGTGCAGCTGGATGTTCTGGCGGGTCGTGATGTCGCCCATGCCGCGGCCGTAGCGCTCGGCCAGCGCCCCCACCGCACGCAGCTGCTCCGAGCTGACGATGCCGCCCGGGAACTTGACGCGGAGCATGAACAGGCCGTCGGTCTGCTCGGACGGCCCGGGGTCGCCGGAGGCCGCCGACTCGGCGGCCCGCTGCGTGTAGACGCCGTACCAGCGAAACAGCGCCAGGTCGTCGGGCTCGATGGCGTCGAAGCCGAGGTCGGCGTAGCGGTAGATGTCTGCGAGCACGTCCAGCCCGTCCTTGCGGGCCTTGATGTGCTCGATCTCGGGAAGCTTGGCGGCGGTATCGCTCATGAGGGATCGCTCCGGGTGCTCGCGGGATGTCGTCGCAGCCTATCTTGTTTGGATCCAAACCTCAAATATTGGGATACATACAACCACGGCTCCGATGGGCGCCGACCGGCTGTAGGATCGACCCATGCCCGACCGCCCGACCGGCAGCCCCAGCCGCGCCGACGACCTCGCCCACGAGCTCCAGGTCGAGATCATCACGGGCCGGATCCCGCTTGGAACCCGGCTGCGTCAGGAGGACCTGGCGGAGCGCTTCGGGGTCAGCCGCACCCCCATCCGCGAGGCGCTGCGGCAGCTGCAGGCGATCGGGCTGGTCGAGCAGCTGGGACATCGCGGGGCGCTGGTGCGATCGTTCTCGCCGGACGAGTGCCGCAACATCTTCCTGGTGCGGGCGGAGCTGGAGGGGCTGGCGGCCGAGCGAGCCTCGGGCCGGCTGACCACCTACGACCACGCCGACCTGGACACCGCCCAGGCGCTGCTGCGGGCCGGAGGCGAGCGCGTCCAGCAGCTGCCGGCATCGGACGAGGAGGGCCGGCTGATCGCCCTGCAGCAGTGCTCGCAGGCGAACGAGCTGTTCCACAACGTGATCCTGGCCGCAGCCAACTGCCCGCCGCTGCGAGACACGGTGCAGGCGCTCACCAACCGCGTGCCGCGCAGCCTGGCGTGGCACACGTTCGCCGTCGACCCCGGGATCGTGCCGCGCAGCGCCGACGACCACGACCGCATCTCCGAGGCGCTCGACAAGCCCGACCCGAAGCGGGCGCGGAAGCTGCTGCACGCGCACGTGCTGGACACGGGCGAGACGCTGGCGCGGTGGCTGTCGCGGCAGGGCGGGCGTTAGGGTCCGGCTTCAGCCTGACCGGATCGGATGGCTCTGCTAGCCGATGCGCCTGGCGCCGACGTACTCGGACGAGTACCAGCCGGACAGCGAGCTGATCTGCACCACGGTGCCGGTGTGCGGCGCGTGGATGAACGAGCCGCCACCGACGTAGATGCCGACGTGGCCGAGGCCGTCGAAGAACACGAGGTCGCCCGGCTCGAGGGCGTCGCGCGGCACCGGCGTACCCATCGAATACTGGGCGGCGGCGTTGTGCGGCAGCGACACGCCCAGCCGGCCGTAGACGTACATGACGAGCCCGGAGCAGTCGAAGCCCGACGGGGAGGCGCCGCCCCACACGTACGGCACGCCCAGGTACTGCTCGGCGATCGCGACCGCCTGGCCACCGAGCGTGCTCGAGGGAGGCACCGGGATGCTGCCGGTACCGCCGACACTGGTGCCGCCGCTGGCTGCAGCCGCCGCGGCCGTCGCAGCCGCCTGCTCACGCGCCTGCTGCTGGTCGATCAGGTGCTGGATGTCGGCGCTGATCTGCGACTTGCGCGCCTGCAGCGAGTGCAGGCCCGCCTCCACGTGCTGCTTGGCCGTCAGCTGCGCCTGCTGATCCTTTGCCAGCTGCGCCGTCTCGGTCGAGAGCTGGCGCGTGCGGACGGCGATCACCTTCTTGGTCTGGGCGATCTGCGCGATCAGGTTGCTGTTCGCGTCGTTGGCGCGCTGCAGCACCTGCACGTGGTCGACCAGCTCGGAGAACGAGTGGGACGCCAGCAGGAACGACACGACGTCCTCATCGGTCGACTTGTAGGCGCTGGTCAGGCTCTGCGCCAGCAGCTTCTGAGCATGCGCCAGGTTCTTGCGGGCCACGCCCAGCACGATCCTGTTGTTCTGCAGCTGGTGCCGCGTCTGCAGGTAGTGCTGATGGACGGCGTTGTACCTCTCGATCTGCTTCTCGAGCGCCGCCTCCTGGTTCATGATCTGGTTCTCGACCTGGCGCGCTTCGGCTCGCTTCGCCGAGATGCTGGATGCGGCGGATGCCTGCGGCAGCGCCACCACCAGGAGGGCGGTCAGGAGCGAGAAAGCCAGGAGCAACGGTCGGGTCACACGCGCACATGCTGCGCGTGCATGGCCACGGCTAAAACACATGGGTAAAGACGCTATCAGACGGGTTCGACGACAGCCGTCATACATCAAATGTTTACGAATGGCGTGGAGCGGCCTTCGGCTCTGTCACAATGCGGTCGATATCGCGCACAAAGCCACGTCAGGAAACGAGGTCGAGGCATGAGAATGCGACGAATGTGGGCGCTGGCGGCGGCACCGCTGGTGGTTGTGGTGCTGGCGGCAGGCTGCGGCGGAAGCTCATCCAGCGGCGGATCCTCAGGTTCCTCCCTCCCCAAGGGCAGCGGCCAGGTGATCAGCATTCCCGTCTCCGACTCCGGCTTCTCGTTCACCAAGACCACGGCCACCGCCAAGGCCGGTGTGATCACGCTCGAGTCCAAGAATCCGCAGTCGGTCAGCCATGACATCTCGATCAAGGGCACCGGGGTGAGCGAGCAGGGCAACGAGGTCTCAAACGGCGGCACCTCCACCGTCACCGCCACCGTGACGCCGGGCACCTACATCTTCTACTGCTCCGTGCCGGGCCACGAGCAGGCCGGCATGAAGGGCGTGCTCACCGTCAGCTGAGTCGCGCCGTCAGCCGCGTCCGCCGATCCCGCCCGACTCGCGCATCAGGCGCTGGGCCAGGTAGACCGGGACCGCCGTCAGCGCGATCACGAACACCGCCACCGCGTTCACCTCCTGCGCCGTGTTGGGCAGCCGGAACTGGTTGTAGATCCACAGCGGCAGCGTCTGCTGGGCGCCGGCCGTGAAGTTGGTGACCACGATCTCGTCGAACGACAGCGCGAACGCGAGCAGGCCGCCCGCGACCAGCGCGGTGGCCAGGTTGGGCAGGGTGATGAAGCGGAACGTCTGCCAGCCGTCGGCGCCGAGGTCCATCGATGCCTCCTCGAACGAGCTCGAGGAGCGCCGCAGCCGGGCGACCGCGTTGTTGAACACGACCACGATGCAGAAGGTGGAATGGCCGATCGCGACCGTCACCAGCGACGGCGTCAGCGACAGGTACTCGATCGCCGAGAGCAGCGACAGCCCGGTGACGATCCCGGGCAGCGCGATCGGCAGCACCAGCAGCAGCGACAGCGAGTTCTTCCCGAAGAAGCGGAAGCGCGACAGCGCGAACGCGGCCGCGCTGCCCAGCACCAGCGCCACGGCGGTGGCGGCCAGCCCCACCTTGAACGAGTTCTCGAGCGCGGTGCGGGCGTGCTGGTCGTGCATCGCCAGCGACCACCAGTGCAGGGTGTAGTCCTTGATCGGCCAGGTCGGGATGCGGGAGGCGTTGAAGGACGCCATCACGATCACGGCCAGCGGGATGTAGAGGAACGCCATCACCCCGAGCGAGAAGATGCGAAGGCCGATGCGGACGGGTCGCGGCTCCATCAGGCGTTCCCTCTCACAGCGCCTCGAACGCTCCCAGCTGCCTGACCAGCAGCAGGTAGATCGTGATCACGATCACCGGCACCAGGGCGATCGCGGCCGCCAGCGGCAGGTCGTTGGCGATGCCCTGGTAGCGGAAGATGACGCTGCCCAGAAAGTCGGTCTTGTTGCCGCCCACCAGGTCGACCATGATGTAGTCGCCCAGGGTCAGCGAGAACGTGAAGATCGAGCCGGCCGCGATCCCCGGCAGCGCCAGCGGCATGATCACGCTTCGCAGCGTGCGCCACGAGCGGCCGCCCAGGTCACTTGAGGCCTCGATCAGCGACCCCGGGATCCGCTCCAGGGCGGCGTAGATGGGCAGCACCATGTAGGGCAGCCAGATGTAGGTGAAGGCCAGCCACATGGCCGTGGTGGTGAAGGCGATGTGCAGCGGCCCGAGGCCGATCTTGGCCAGCGCCCAGTTGATGGTGCCGGCGTCGCCGGTCATCAGCCGCCACGTGTAGGCCTTGATCAGGTAGCTCGACCACAGCGGCATCAGCACGCCCACGAACAGCAGCGCCCGGACGCCGCGCGAGGCCACGCGCGCCATGTAGTAGGCCAGCGGGAAGGCCAGCAGGATGTCGGTGATCGTGACCAGCACCGCCATCTGCACGGTCTGGCGGGTGACGGCGTGCAGGGTGGGATCGTCCTTCACCGTCCGCACGTTGTCCCAGGTGAAGGTGTGGATGATCTGGCCGCTGAGCTCGTCCTGCTGCCAGAAGGCGGTGGCCAGCAGCACGACCAGCGCCGCCAGGTAGACGACGACGATCCAGCTCAGCGGCGGGATCAGCAGGGCGAGCAGCTTCAGCCAGCGGTGGCGGTAGAAGAATGCCGAGAGCCGGCGGCGGGCGCCGAAGGGTGCAGAGGCGGTGGGTGTGGACATGGGCGGGATGCTCCCGGGGGCCGAGCGGCCCCCGGGAGCGCGAGATCAGGAGTTCTTGATGTCAGTCCACGCCTGGAACCACTCCGTGTAGGGAACACAGGTGTTCCCCCGGCTGTCGCCGCACTCGCTCAGCGGCGTCTTCCAGAAGGAGATGTGGTCGAAGTAGTTCGGATCCGTGACGTGGTAGTCGGCGCAGTAGTTCTTGACCTGCTTGTCCAGGATCGCGCAGGCCTTCGGGTTGGCCGGTGCCGAGCCGAACGTGTAGGCGGTCTTGGCCTGCACCTCAGGCGTGGTCGCGTAGTCCATCCACTTCAGCATGCAGTTGGGATGGGCAGCCTTCGAGTACTCCATCCAGGTGTCGGCCCATCCGGTCGCGCCCTCCTTGGGCAGCACGGCCTCGACCGGCACCTTCGCGGCCTTGAGGGTGTTCAGCTGGTAGGGCCAGGTCGGGCCGATCACGATGCTGCCCTGGGTGAAGTCCTGGATCTGGGCCGTGAAGCTCGACCAGTAGTTGCCGATCTGCTGGTGCTGCTTCTTCAGCAGGTTGACGGCCGCGTCGAACTGCGGCTGGGTCAGCTCGTAGGGATCGGTGATCTTGAGGTCGGGCTGCGCCGACTTCAGGTAGAGCGCCGCGTCCGCGATGTAGATCGGGCTGTCGTACGCGTCCACCTTGCCCTTGTAGCTGGTGCCGTCGAAGATCACGCCCCAGCTGTCGGGCGCCGGGCTGACGACGGTCTTGTTGTACATCAGGATGTTCGCGCCCCACTGGTAGGAGACGCCATAGTGGACGCCGTTGATCGTGTTGTGCGGCGGGCTCTGCAGCTGCGGCGAGATGTCGCCGAAGTCGGAGATCAGGTTCGTGTTGATCGCCGACACCAGGCCGGACGCGATCAGGCGGTTGCTGGCGTCGCCCGACGCGGACACGCCGTCATAGTTGCCGCTCTGCATCAGCTTGTACATCTCGTCGGAGGTCTGGCCGTACTTGACGTTGACCTGGCAGCCGGTCTGCTTCTCGAACGGCTTCACCACGTTGTCCTCGGTGTAGCCCTGCCATGCGATCAGGTTCAGCGACCCCTCGAGCGGGCCGATCGACTGCGGCAGGCTGGGGCCGCTCGAGCCGTTGCTGCCGGAGCCGCCGTTACCGCTCGACGAACTGCTTCCGCAGCCCGCGGCAACGGCCATGGCCGACACCAGCACCGCTGCGAGCACCAGACGAACCCTCATGCTGTGACCTCCTGATTGTCCCTTGACGGCTCGCCGTCGAGCGAGCGGTTGTATTGACGGTCCCAGACCAGCTTCACGCGCCGGCCCTTGGCGGCCAGCGCCTCCATCGACGACGTGGTCAGGTTCTGTTGCACCACCACCAGGTCGACGCCGGCCTCCAGCGCGACGATGTAGCGGGTGGTCGTGCCGAGGTAGACGACGTCGCGCACCGTCCCCTCGGCCGAGCAGTCGCCCGCGCCGACCTCCGCATCGGGCGCCGCGATCCGGATCTTCTCCGGGCGCACCGTGAAGCGGTCGGGGGAGCCGGTGATGGCCGCCGCGGCCTCGCCCGAGAGCACGTTCGACGTGCCCACGAACCCGGCGATGAACACGCTGGCGGGGTGCTCGTAGATCTCGGCCGGCGTCCCCACCTGTTCGATCCGCCCGACGTTGAACACGGCGATGCGGTCGCTCATGGTGAGCGCCTCGTCCTGGTCGTGGGTGACGAAGATGAACGTGATGCCGACCTCGCGCTGGATCGTCTTCAGCTCGATCTGCATCTCCTCGCGCAGCTTCAGGTCGAGCGCACCCAGCGGCTCGTCCAGCAGCAGCACCCGCGGGCGGTTGACCAGCGCACGCGCCAGCGCAACGCGCTGCCGCTGCCCGCCTGAGAGCTGAGAGGGCCTGCGATTGTCGAAGGCGTACAGCCGCAACATCCGCAGCGCCTCCGCCACCCGCTCGCGCCGCTCCTGCTTCTTCACCCGCTTCACCATCAGGCCGTAGGCGACGTTCTCACCGACCGACATGTGCGGGAACAGCGCGTAGTCCTGGAACACCGTGTTGACGTCGCGCTGGTAGGGGGCGAGCTTGGACACGTCCCGTCCGTCCAGCAGCACCGTGCCCTCGGTGGGCAGCTCGAAGCCGGCGATCATGCGCAGCGTCGTGGTCTTGCCCGACCCCGACGGCCCCAGCAGTGAGAAGAACTCGCCGTGCGCGACCTCGAGGTCGACGCCCGCCACCGCGTCGACGTCGCCGTAGCTCTTGCGCACGCCACGCAGCGTGACGGCCGCGGGGGTGGTGGAATCAGGCGGCTGCGGCAAGCGACTCCTCGAGCCGGTCAAGCCCCAGCTCCAGGTCCTCCTCGGTGGCGGTGATCGGCACCAGTATGCGCAGCACGTTGTCGTAGATGCCGGTCTTCAGCAGCAGCAGGCCGCGCTCCAGCGCCCCCGCCACCGTCGCGGTCGCCACATCGGCCGCCGGCTCGCGCGTCTCGCGGTCCTTGACCAGCTCGATCGCCGCCATCGGCCCGATCCCGCGCACCTCGCCGATCACCTGGTGGCGCTCGGCCATGCCGTTGAGGCGGGCCATGATCTCCTCGCCGAAGGCGGTGGCCTGAGCCAGGAACGCCTCGCTGGCGATGGCCTTGATGCTCTCGACCGCGGCCGCGCAGGCCACGGGGTTGCCGCCGTAGGTGGAGCCGAGGCCGCCCAGGTGCACCGAGTCCATCACCTCGGCCCGCCCGATCACGCCGGCCAGCGGCATGCCCGCGGCCAGCGACTTGCCGACGGTCATCAGATCCGGCACCAGCCCGTAGTGGTCGAGCGCCCACAGCTTGCCGGTGCGGCCCATGCCGGACTGCACCTCGTCATCGACGTAGAGGATGCCGTGCTGCTCGCAGAGCGCCATCACGCCCTCGATGAACTCGGCCGGCATCACCGTGAACCCGCCCTCGCCCTGCACCGGCTCCAGCACCACGCACGCCACCGACTGGGGATCGACGTGTGCCTTGAAGATGAACTCGAGGCCCTTCAGCGCGTCCTTCGTGGTAACGCCGCGGTAGGGGTAGGGCGCCGGCGCCCGGTAGATCTCGGGCGCGAACGGGCCCATGCCCTTCTTGTAGACGAGCTTGGAGGTGAGCGTCATGGTCAGCAGCGTGCGACCGTGGAAGCCGCGGTCGAACGTGATCACGCCGTCACGGCCGGTGTGGTAGCGGGCGATCTTGACGGCGTTCTCGACCGCCTCGGCGCCGGAGTTGATCAGGAGCGCCTTCTTGGCGTGCGTGCCGGGCGTGTTCTCGCACAGGAGCTGCGCGACCTCGAGGTAGGGCTCGTAGGCGGCCACCGGGAAGCAGGAGTGCAGCATCTTGTCGGCCTGGTGCTTGATCGCATCAACCACCGCGTCGGGCGTGTGGCCGAGGTTGAGCACACCGATGCCGCCGGCGAAGTCGACGTATTCCTTGCCGTCCACGTCGGTGAGGCGGGCGCCGTGGCCGTGGTCGGCCACGATCGGCGCCAGCGCGACGCCGCGTGCGACGAACGCGTCACGCTTTGCCATCAGCTGCTCGGTCTTGGTTCCGGATGCTTGCACTGCCATTTTGCGGCCCCCGTATGATCGATCTTTGCGCCAACGAGTATAAGCAGGAAGGGGCTTAGCGCGCTTGCGCTCCTGATACGATTGGCCACTCTGTCCAATCGCCGAGACAAGGATCGCCTCTATGACCAGCAACGGCTCGCAGGCCGCGCTGTCTGACGACAGGCTGCAGGAACTCGCAAAGCGCCATCTGATGATGCACTTCACGCGGCACTCCACGTTCCGCAACGAGGACGTGCCGATCATCACCCGCGGCGAGGGCTGCTACCTCTACGACAGCAAGGGGAAGCGCTACTTCGACGGGCTGGCCGGCCTGTTCTGCACCCAGATCGGCTACAGCTTCGGCGCCGAGCTGGGTGAGGCGGCCGCCACGCAGATGGCGGAGCTGCCCTTCTACACCAACTGGAGCTACGCGCATCCGCGCTCGATCGAGCTGGCCGCCAAGGTGGCCGAGCTGGCGCCCGGCGACCTCAACCGCGCCTTCTTCGTGTCGGGCGGGTCGGAGGCCAACGAGGCCATCATCAAGCTCGTGCGCCAGTACCACCAGCTGCAGGGGCACCACCACCGCTACAAGATGATCGCGCGGCGCATCGCCTACCACGGCACCACCCTGGGCGCGCTGTCGCTGACCGGCATCTACCCGCTGAAGACGCCGTTCGAGCCACTCATGGCCGGTGTTCGCCACGTCTCCAACACCAACCGCTACCGCCGTCCCCACGGCGAGAGCGAGCAGGAGTTCACGCAGTTCCTGCTGGACGAGCTGCGCGGCGTGATCGAGCAGGAGGGGCCCGACTCGGTGGCCGCCGTGTTCATGGAGCCCGTGCAGAACTCGGGCGGCACCTTCACCCCGCCCGAGGGCTACTACCAGGGCGTGCGCGCGATCTGTGACGAGTACGGCGTGCTGCTGGTGGCCGACGAGGTGATCTGCGGCTTCGGCCGGCTGGGCGAGTGGTTCGGATCGACCCGGTACGACATCCGGCCCGACATCGTCACCTTCGCCAAGGGCGTCGGCTCGGCACACGTGCCGCTGGGCGGCGTGCTGATGACCGACGACGTCGCGGGACCGTTCCTGGAGGGGACGACCGTGCTCAACCACGGCATCACCTACGGCGGCCACCCCGTGTCGGCGGCCGTGGCGCTCAAGAACCTCGAGGTGATGGAGCGCGAGGACGTGCTCGGCAACGTGCGGCGCAACGAGGGGTACTTCCAGGAGCTGCTCGAGAAGCTGGGCGAGAAGCCGATCGTGGGCGACGTCCGCGGAGCCGGATACTTCCGGTCGCTGGAGCTGGTCAAGGACAAGGACACCAAGGAGACGTTCGACGACGAGGAGTCGGATCACCTGCTGCGTGGCTTCCTGTCGGGACGGCTGTGGGACGCGGGGCTGATCTGCCGCGCCGACGACCGCGGCGACCCGGTGATCCAGCTGTCGCCGCCGCTGATCGCGACCCGCGAGGAGCTCGACTTCATCCACGACGTGCTGGACACGGTGCTGGACGAGGCCTGGGACGAGATGCAGCGTCCTCATTCCCACGGCAGCGGCAAGGTGGTCACCGGCGGCCGCCAGGTCGTCGACACCAACTAAGTGCTGACCGTCGCCGACATCATCGCGCTGCCCCAGCTGGAGCTCGAGGTGGCGGGCGGCGGCGACGGCCGCGATCGGGTCGTGCGGTGGGCCCACATCAGCGAGCTGGACGACCCCACGCCGTGGCTGCGCGGCGGCGAGCTGCTGCTGACCACCGGGCAGCCGCTGCAGCGCGACCCCGCCGGCTTCGTCGATCGCCTGGCCGGGCACGGCCTGGCCGGGATCTGCCTGGGGCTGGGCTTCGGGTTCGACGAGATGCCGGCCGAGGCGGTGGCCGCCGCCGACCGGCTCGGCTTCCCGGCCATCACCACCCCCTACCACGTACCCTTCATCGCGATCACCGAGGCCGTGTTCACGGCCCAGGGCGACGCCCGGGTGCAGACGCTCGAGCGCCTCACCGAGCTGATGCTGGACGGGCGTGACCTGGACGCGATGCTGACCGAGATGGGCCGGGTGGCCGGCACCGCGCTGGTGCTGCGCGAGCCGTCCGGCCGGGTCCTTGCCCGCACCGGTGAGATCGCCGAGAGCGACGCCGGGGCGGTGGTGCTGCCGGTCGTGACGGGCAGCACGGTGCACGCCGAGCTGGTGGCCCGGCCCGCGGAGCACGACCGGCAGCTGCTGCACCACGTGCAGACGGTGCTGGCGGTGGAGCTGCTGAAGCGCCGGGCCGTGGCCGAGGCCCAGCGGCGGCTGTCGGGCGACCTCGTCGAGTCGATCCTGGCCGGCGAGGTGAGCGGGCCGGAGCTGCGGCGCAAGGCCGCCGCCTTCGGCCTGCAGGGCGAGCAGCCGATGGCGTTCGCGCTGCTGCGGCCGTCCCAACGCGGCACGCGGGCGCTGGCAGAGCTGGCCGACCATGCCGGTGACCAGTGGCCCTGCACGGTCCGCGACGGCGGCGTCGCGGTGCTGCTCGAGGCAGACGACGATACGCAGGCGGAGCTGCGGGCCGAGTCCCTGCTCTCCGCGACCGGTGCCGGAGCAGCCGGCGTCGGCCGCGTCCGGCGCAACCCGGCCGACCTGCGGCGCAGCTATGACGAGGCGCTGTACGCGGTCGAGGCGCGGACCGCGAACGGCCACCCCGCGCTGGCCACGTTCCGCGATCTCGGCTCGATCCAGCTGCTGCTGTCTCTTCAGGACGAGCGGGGCGTCGAGCTCTACTGCGACTCGCTGCTGGGCCGCCTGGTCGAGCACGACAGCGCCCACGGATCGTCCCTGGTCGACTCGCTGCGCGCCTACATCGAGGCGAACGGCCGCTGGGCCGAGGCGGCCGCCGAGCTGCACGTGCACCGCCACACGCTGCGGTACCGCGTGCGCAAGATCGAGGAGCTGACCGGCCGCGACCTGAGCAACGCCGGCGACCGGCTGGAGCTGTGGCTGGCGCTGCGCGCACACCAGCTGCGCACGCCCGTGGCCCCGCTGGAGCCGGTGTGAGCACGGTCGCGGTGATCGGGGCGGCCGGCATCATCGGGCCGGCCATCGTGGCGACGCTGGCCGAGCACGATGCCGTCGATGAGATCCGCTGCCTCGATCGCGACGGGGACGGCGCACGCGCTGTGGCCAAGCGCCACGGCGGCGGCAGGGCCAGGGCTGCGGCGCTCGACATCACCGACCATGACGCTGCGGTCGCCGCGCTGCAGGGCTCAACCCTGCTCCTGAACACCGCCGCCTACCGGATCAACCTGGCGGCCATGGAGGTGGCGCTGGAGGCGGGTGCCCACTACCTCGACCTGGGCGGGCTCTACCACGTCACCCGCGAGCAGGTGAAGCTCGACCTGCGTTTCCGCGAGGCCGGCCTGCTGGCCGTGCTGGGCATGGGCTCGACGCCGGGCAAGACCAACGTCATGGCCGCACACGCGGTGGCCGGGCTGGGCGGGCGCGTCGACCGGGTGGTGGTGGCCGCAGCCGGCCGTGACCCCGACCCGCCGTCCGGGCCGCTGGTCGCGCCCTACGCGATGGAGACGATCCTGGACGAGCTGTCGATGCCGACCCCGGTCGTGCGCGACGGCGAGCACGTGTTCCTGGAGCCGCTCACCGACGCCGGCACGGTCGAGTTCGGCGAGCCGGTGGGTGCGGCGCCGACCATCTACACGATCCACTCGGAGCAGGCCACCTTCACCGACAGCTTCGGCGCCCGCGACGTCAGCTTCCAGCTGTCGCTGAACCCCGTCTTCCTCGACAAGATCCGGCTTCTCACCGACCTCGGCCTGGCCGGCACCGACCAGGTCGACGTGCGCGGCACGCCGGTGGTGCCGCGGCAGTTGCTGCTGGCCCTGCTGGCGCGGCTGCCGAAGGCGTCGCCGTCGCACGAGGCGTTCGGCATCCACCGCGTCGAGGTGTACGGGGAGCACGGCACGGCCGTGATCGAGTGCGTCACGCGGTCGGTCGACCGGCTCGAGTTCGGGGGCGGCGTGCTCTCGACCGCCTGCCCGCCGGCGGTGGTCGCCGACATGATCTGCCGCGGCGAGATCGACCGGCACGGCGTGTTCCCGTCCGAACAGGTGGTGCCGTTCCACGCGCTGTTCGAGCGGCTCGAGCGCTACGGCGTGACCGTCCGCGGCGCGGTCTAGCCGTTCGGCGGCGGGCCGCGCCGGTCGCCCGGCGCGGCCCGCGGCGATCGTTCAGTCGAGCAGCTTCTTGACGCCGTCCAGCTTCTTGCGCATCTCGCCCACCTCGGCGGCCTGCGACTTGACCGCCTCGGCCAGCGCCTGCACGCTGTCGACCAGCGACTTGGCGAGGGCGTCGATATCGGCTCCTGCGGTAGTGGCCGCCTTGCGCCCGCGGCGGGCACCCTTGCGCGCGGTTGCGGTGGCGGATGCCTTGCGTCCCGGGGGACGTCCGCGACGTGTGCGCGGTCGCAGCGAACCACCGGCGCGCTTGCGCGCCACCCGGTAGTAGTTGGCGGCCACGGTTCCAGCTCGGCGGCCCGAGTCAGCGGAGATCTTCGCGAACGCCTCGGTGCGGTTCATCCCACCCGCCACCAGCTTTTCGACCTGCTCGAAGATCTGCTCGCCTACCTCACCTGAGCGGGGCATATTTCACCTTTCGTTCGTTGGATGTACGCCCACTCTACCGTACGAACGATTGGCGGCACGTTATAAATGACCGCGCCTATATAGATGTATCAGTGCATTGGTTGACGAGTCGTGTTTCAGATCAGGCTCATCATCACTTTCAAGCTCGGCCGCTATGCGTTTCGCGAGCACCTTCCCGAGCTCGACCCCCCACTGATCGAACGAGTTGATGTCCCAGATCACGCCCTGCGTGAACACGCTGTGCTCATACAGCGCGACCAGGCTCCCCAGCGTGGCGGGCGTGAGACGTTCGGCCAGCAACGTGCTGCTGGGACGGTTGCCCTCGAACACCCGGTGCGGGGCCAGCTCGGCGCGCGAACCCTCGGCCCGCACCTCGTCGAGGCGTTTCCCGAAGGCCAGCGCCTCGGTCTGTGCGAACACGTTGGCCATCAGCAGGTCGTGGTGGCGGCCGAGCGGGTTGAGGCTGTGCAGGAAGCCGATGAAGTCACACGGGATCAGACGCGTGCCCTGATGGAGGAGTTGATAGAACGAGTGCTGGCCGTTCGTCCCCGGCTCTCCCCAGTAGACCGCCCCCGTTTCATAGTCGACGCGGGTACCGTCCAGAGTGACATGTTTCCCGTTGCTCTCCATCGTCAACTGTTGTAGGTATGCCGGGAAACGCTTGAGGTACTGGTCGTAGGGCAACACGGCAACCGTCTGGGCATCAAAAAAGTCGCTGTACCAGACTGCCAGGAGACCCATCAACACGGGCATGTTCTGTTCAAGCGCGGCTGTGCGGAAATGCACATCCATGGCATGAAAACCGCCGAGCAACTCCCGGAACCGATCGGGCCCGACCGCGATCATCGTCGAGAGGCCGATCGCCGAGTCCATGGAGTAACGGCCACCCACCCAGTCCCAGAAGCCGAACATGTTGTCCAGATCGACACCAAAGGCCGACACCTCGTCGGCTGCGGTCGAGACGGCGACGAAGTGCCGCGCGATCGCGGCCTCGTCCGGCATCGCCGCCAGCACCCATTCGCGCGCGCTCGCGGCGTTGGTCATCGTCTCCTGCGTCGTGAAGGTCTTGGAGGCGATGATGAACAGCGTCTCGGCCGGGTCGAGGTCGCGGGTGGCCTCGGCAAAGTCGGTGCCGTCGACGTTGGAGACGAACCGGAACTCAAGATCACGCTGCGAGTAGCTGCGCAGAGCCTCGTAGGCCATCACCGGCCCCAGGTCGGAGCCGCCGATGCCGACGTTTATGACGTTGCGAATCGGCTTGCCGGTATGGCCCTTCCAGTCGCCGCTGCGAACGCGGTCGGCAAAGGCGCCCATGCGGTCGAGCACCTCGTGCACGGCCGGCACCACGTCGCTGCCATCGACCACGATCGATTCGCCGGCCGGCGCACGCAGGGCCACGTGCAGCACCGAGCGGCTCTCGGTGGTGTTGATCGGAGCGCCGGTGAACATGGCCTCCCTGCGGGCCTCCAGCCCGCGCTCGCGGGCCAGCTCGATCAGCAGGCGCAGCGTCTCCTGGGTGGCGCGGTGCTTCGAGTAGTCAAGCCGGAGCCCGGCGCCGGCGGCCGTCATCCGGCTGCCCCGCTGCGGGTCCTCGGCGAACAGCTCGCGCAGGTGCATGCTGCCGATCTCGGCGTGATGGAGCTCGAGTGCCTTCCAGGCAGGCGTGTCTCTGAGCGGGGCGGACATCGGCGAACCGTACACCCGGCGCGGGCTCACTCGGTTTGACTGATCAGGCGGCGCCCCCTATCCTGTGCAGCACGATGCCGCGCACCGCGAACACCAAGGAGATCGCTGCCCGCTCTACGTTGAGCGGGCGGCCTGTCGGGCTCATGTCCGCGTTCGCCATCTCGCTGCTCGGCCTGCTCCTGCTCCTCGCCCGCTAGGGCGACGGACTTCTGCTCACGCGCCGCCCGCCGGCGCACACGCACACGAACACGCCGGGAGAGGTGCGCCCTCTCCCTCATGAGCAGGAGGAACAGCCCCATGACGGACACCGTCCGGATATTCGATACGACGTTGCGGGACGGCGAGCAATCGCCCGGCATCGCGCTGAACGCGGCCGAGAAGGTCGAGATCGCACGCCAGCTGGAGCGGCTGGGCGTGGACATCATCGAGGCCGGCTTCGCCATCTCCTCCCCCGGTGAGGTGGAGGGCATCCGCGCGGTCGGGCACGCCGTCGACTGTGTGGTGGCATCGCTGGCGCGCACCAACGACGAGGACGTGGACGCCGCGATCGACTCGCTGCAGGGCGCGAGCAGCCCGCGCATCCACGTCTTCATCGCCACCTCCGACATCCACCTGGAGCACAAGCTGCGGATGTCGCGCGAGCAGGTGATCGAGTCGGCCGGCCGCGCCGTGGCGCGCGCCAAGGCGTTCACGTCGGACGTCGAGTTCTCGTGCGAGGACGCGACCCGCACCGACATCGACTACATGGCCCAGGTGGTGCGGGTGGCGATCGCGGCGGGCGCGACCACCATCAACATCCCGGACACGGTGGGCTACACGGTGCCGGAGGAGTACGTCGAGATCCTCGGCGGCCTGCGCGAGCGGGTGCCGGAGCTGGACGGCGTGATCCTGTCGGTGCACTGCCACAACGACCTGGGTCTGGCGGTGGCAAACTCCATGGCCGGCGTGATGGCGGGCGCGCGGCAGGTCGAGTGCACGATCAACGGCATCGGCGAGCGCGCCGGCAACGCCTCGCTGGAGGAGGTCGTGATGCTGCTGCGCACCCGCAAGCCGCGCTTCGGTCTGGACACCTCCATCAACACCTCCGAGATCGTGCGCACGTCGCGGATGGTGTCGCGGCTGACCGGCTACGCCGTGCAGCCCAACAAGGCGATCGTGGGCCGAAACGCCTTCGCCCACGAGGCCGGCATCCACCAGCACGGCGTGCTGGCCGACCGCCGCACGTACGAGATCATGGACGCCGAGTCGGTGGGCCTGTCCGGATCGGACATCGTGCTCGGCAAGCACTCCGGCCGCCACGCGCTGCGGCAGGCGTTCGCCGACCTCGGCTTCACGATCGAGGGAGACGAGCTGAAGCGGGCGTTCGACCGGTTCAAGGAGATCGCCGACCGCAAGCAGCGGATCAGCTCGCTCGATCTGGAGGCGATCGCCTCCGACTCGCTGCGCGACCGCGAGGATGATCATCACCTCGTGTCGCTGGCGATCACGACCCGGACCGGCGACCGCGCACGGGCCGAGATCACAGTGTCCAACGGCGAGGAGGAGCTCACGGCCGAGGCCGAGGGCGACGGGCCGGTGGACGCCGCCTTCCAGGCCATCAACCGCGTGATGGGCGTGTCGCTGACGCTGGCCGAGTACACGATCGGCGCCGTCTCGAGCGGCGCGGACGCGCTCGGCGAGGTGCGGGTCGTGGTCGAGTCCGGCGGGCGCACGTTCTCGGCCCAGGCCGTCTCGACCGACGTCACCGAGGCCTCGGCCGAGGCCTATCTGCGGGCATGCTCGCACGCCAAGACGGCGACCGAACCGGAGCAGGAGCTGGCCGGAGTCTGATGAGATACACCACCCCCTTCCAGGAGCGCAGGCCATGAGCCCGAGCACACGACCCATACCGATCGTCGCCTGTCTGGCCGGCGACGGCATCGGCCCAGAGGTGATGGCCGAGGCGGGCCGCGTCATCGACGCGGCGTCGCAGCTGTTCGGGATCCGCGTGCGCCAGGTGCACCTGCCGTTCGGCGGCGACGCCATCGACAAGCACGGGGATCCCTTCCCCAGCCACGTGCGGGCGGCCGTGAAGGCGTCCGACGCGGTGCTGCTGGGAGCGGTCGGCGGACCACGCTGGGACGGGTCGCCGGTGCGGCCGGAGGCCGGCCTGCTGGGGCTTCGCAAGGAGCTCGACACCTACGCCAACCTGCGACCGGTGCGCCACGGCGCGATCGACCTGATGGTGGTGCGCGAGCTGACCGGCGGCCTCTACTTCGGCACGAAGACGCTGGAGCAGGACGTCGCCAGCGACGAGTGCCGCTACACCCGCGACCAGATCGAGCGGGTCGCGCGGTGGGGGTTCAGGCTGGCCCGCCGCCGCGGCGGGCGTGTCGTCTCGGTGGACAAGGCCAACGTGCTGTCCACCTCCAAGCTGTGGCGCCGCGTCGTCACGGAGCTGCAGGCGTCGGAGTTCGAGGAGATCCGGCTGACCCACGAGCTGGTCGACTCGTTCGCCATGAACCTGGCGACGCGACCGCAGGACTACGACGTGGTGCTGACCGAGAACCTGTTCGGAGACATCCTGTCCGACCTGGCCGCGGCCGTGGGCGGCGGCCTGGGCCTGGCGCCCTCGGCCTCGCTGGGCAGCGAGCCCCCGGGCATCTTCGAGCCGGTGCACGGCTCGGCGCCGGACATCGCCGGCCAGGGCGAGGCCAACCCGATCGCGATGATCCTGTCGGTCGGTTTGATGTTCACCTACGGGCTGGCCCGGCGCGACATCGGCCGCACCATCGCCGCCGCCGTCGACCAGGTGCTGGCCGAGGGCACCGCCACCGCCGACCAGGTCTCCGGCGGCCGCGCCTACGCGACGTGGGAGGTGGGCCAGGCGGTCTGCCGCGCGCTGGCCGACCACGCCCACGGCAGCGGGGAGTTCGCTGCAGACCCGTACGGCGAGGCGGTCGCCCGTGGATAGCGAGAAGCGACGCATGACCGGCGCGGAGGCCGTGATCCGGTCGCTCGAAGCGGAGGGCGTGACCGACGTGTTCGGGCTGCCGGGCGGCGCCATCCTGCCGCTGTACGACGCCTGGGCCGCCTGCGAGCACACCATCCGCCACTACCTCGTCCGCCACGAGCAGGGCGCCGGCCACATGGCGCAGGGCTACGCGCGCGCCACCGGCAAGGTGGGCGTGGCCATCGCCACGTCCGGCCCGGGCGCGACCAACCTGGTCACCCCCATCGCCGACGCGTACCTCGACTCGACGCCGATCGTGTGCATCACCGGCCAGGTGCCGACCCACCTGATCGGCACCGACGCCTTCCAGGAGGCCGACATCCAGGGCATCACGATGCCGGTGGTCAAGCACTCATGGCTGGTCGACCGCGCGGAGGACATCCCGCGCATCGTCAAGGAGGCGTTCCACATCGCCCGCAGCGGCCGCCCCGGCCCGGTGCTGATCGACATCCCCAAGGACCTGCAGCTGGCGGAGATCACCTACGTGCCCTCCAAGCAGGTCGACATCCCCGGCTACAAGCCCTCGCGGCACGGCCACCCCAAGCAGGTGATCACGGCCGCCGAGGCGATCCTGGCCGCGGAGCGGCCGGTGTTCTACGTGGGCGGTGGCACCGTCTCCGCCGACGTCGACCCCGGCGATCTGATCCGCATCGCCGAGGCGGTGCAGATGCCGGTGGTGACAACGCTGATGGCGAAGGGCGCGTTCCCCGACTCGCATCCGCTCTGCATCGGCCTGCCCGGCATGCACGGCTCCAAGGCCGCGAACTGGGCGCTGAACCGGGCCGACCTGCTGATCGCCTGCGGGTCGCGCTTCGACGACCGCGTGACGGGCAAGCTGGACACGTTCGCGCCCGGCGCGAAGGTGATCCACATGGACGTCGACCCGGCCGAGATCGACAAGAACCGGACGGCGCAGATCCCGATCGTGGGCTCGCTGGAGCTGGTCGTGCCGAAGCTGGGCGAGGCGCTGCAGTCGCGGATGAACGGCGGCCCGCCGAAGGCGGCGGCCTGGCTGTCGGAGGTGCAGGGCTGGAAGCAGCAGCATCCGTTCCGCTACCGCAACTCGGAGCCGCTCAAGCCGGAGTACGTGATCGAGCGGCTGCGCGACATGACGGCCGACCGCGAGGTGATCTGGACGACCGGCGTCGGCCAGCACCAGATGTGGGCGGCCCAGTACCTGACCATCGACCGGCCCCGGAACTGGCTGACCTCGGGCGGCCTGGGCACGATGGGCTTCGGGGTGCCGGCCGCGATCGGCGCGAAGGTCGGCCGGCCGGACGCGACCGTGATCAACATCGACGGCGACGGCTGCTTCCAGATGACGATGCAGGAGCTGGCCACGGCCAAGATGTACGGGATCGGCGCCATCCACGTGGTCATCAACAACGGCTGGCTGGGCATGGTTCGCCAGTGGCAGGAGCTGTTCCACGGCGAGCGCTACTCGGAGACGCTGTTCGATGCCAACCTGCCCGACTACGTGAAGCTGGCCGAGGCCTTCGGGCTGCCCGGGTTCCGGTGCGAGACGCTCGAGGATGTGGACGCGGCCATCGCCGCGGCGCTTCAGTGCGGCACCGCCTGCGTGATCGACGCCCGCGTCGACCATGAGGAGAAGGTCTACCCGATGGTGCCCGCCGGCGGCTCCTCCGCCGAGATGATCGACGTGGAGTGGGCCGAGGACGACAACGCCTGGGTCGAGGAGGGAGTCTGACGTGAGCCACCACACGCTGTCCGTCCTGGTCGAGAACCGCCCCGGCGTGCTCACGCGCTGCGCCGGGCTGTTCGCGCGGCGCGGATTCAACATCGACTCACTCGCGGTCGGCACCACACAGGACCCGTCGCGCAGCCGCATCACGATCCGGATCGACTGCGAGCAGCACTCGGTCGACCAGGTGATCAAGCAGCTCTACAAGCTGGTGGACGTGCTGAAGGTGCACGAGCTGGATGCGACCGCCGTCGAGCTGGAGCTGTTGATGATCAAGGTCGCGAGCTCGCCCGACCGTCGGCCCGAGATCATCTCCCTGGCCGAGGTGTTCGAGGCCAAGGTGGTGGACGTGGGACCGGAGGCCGTGACATTCTCATGCGTGGCCGGCCCCGATAGGCTGCAGGCGCTGGAGCAGCTGCTCGAGCCCTATGGCATCAAGGAACTGGTGCGCACCGGGCGGATCGCCCTCGATCGCGACGGTGAGCTTGGCAAGCGCAGAAGGATGCGCGTCGTCGCATAAGGAGAGAACCCACGTGGCAACGATTTACTACGAATCTGATTGCGATCCGTCGGTCCTGACCGGCAAGCGGATCGCCGTGATCGGCTACGGCAGCCAGGGTCACGCGCATGCGCTCAACAACCAGGACTCCGGCAACTCGGTCGTGGTCGGCGCCCGGCCCGACTCGCGGGCATGGTCGGCGGCAACGGCCGACGGCGTCGCCGTCGAGACGGTGGCCGACGCCACCGCCCAGGGCGACATCGTGATGGTGCTGGTACCCGACCACGTCCAGGCCGGCGTCTACCGCGACCAGATCGCTCCCAACCTGCGCGCCGGCTCGATGCTGATGTTCGCGCACGGCTTCAGCATCCGGTTCGGCGCGATCGAGCCCTCACCCGAGGTGGACGTGGCCATGATCGCGCCCAAGGGCCCGGGCCATCTGGTGCGCCGCCAGTACCTCGACGGGATCGGCGTGCCGGGGCTGGTGGCCCTCCACCAGGACGCCACCGGCAACGCGCTGGCGCTGGCGCTGGCCTACGGCCACGGTCTCGGCTGTGCCCGCGGCGGCCTGATCGAGACGACCTTCACCGAGGAGACCGAGACCGACCTGTTCGGTGAGCAGGCGGTGCTCTGCGGCGGCACCACCCAGCTGGTCAAGATGGGCTTCGAGACGCTGGTCGAGGCCGGCTACCAGCCGGAGATCGCCTACTTCGAGTGCCTGCACGAGCTGAAGCTGATCGTCGACCTGATGTGGGAGGGCGGCCTGGCCGGCATGCGCTACTCGATCTCGGACACGGCCGAGTACGGCGACCTCACGCGCGGCCCGCGGGTGATCGACGAGCACGTCCGCGAGAACATGCGCAAGCTGCTGGCCGACATCCAGGACGGCACCTTCGCCCGCGAGATGATGGCCGAGGAGGCGGCGGGACGGCCCAACTTCCAGCGCCTGCGCGAGCAGAACGCCGACCACCAGATCGAGCAGGTCGGCGCCAAGCTGCGGGCGATGATGCCCTGGATCGGCGAGAAGGCGGCGGTCAAGCCGGGCGCGTGACCGAGCGCTACCTGCGCGGCGTCCCGGAGCCGCCGGGCGTCCTCCTGGCGGACTTCCAGCGGATCCGGGACGAGTTCAAGCTGCCGCGCGCCTTCCCCGATCCGGTGCTGGCCGAGGCAGAGCGGGCAGCCGCGACGGACTGGCCGCGCGAGCGCCGGCTCGACCTGCGCGACCTGCAGTTCCTGACCATCGACCCGCCCGGCAGCATGGATCTCGACCAGGCGATGCTGCTCGAGCGCTCCGGCGACGGCTACACGGTGCGCTACGCGATCGCCGACGTGGCGGCCGTGGTGCCTGCGGGCGGCGCCGTCCAGCAGGAGGCCTGGCTGCGCGGCCAGACCGTCTACTGCCCGGACGAGCGGATCTCGCTCTACCCGCCCGCCATCGGCGAGGGTGCCGCCAGCCTGTTGCCTGACCAGGAGCGGCCGGCGCTGGTGTACGTGATCGATCTCGACGGCCAGGGCCGCCAGACGGCGGCGCGGGTCGAGCGCGCCATCGTCCGCAGCCACCGGCGGCTCGCCTACGGCGAGGCCGAGGTGCCGCTGCTGGAGCAGATCGGCACGCTGCGGAACGCGCTGGCCCGGCAGCGGGGATCGATCACGCTGAACACCCGCGCCCAGACGGTGGTGCCCGATCCGTCCCAGAGCTGGGGCTACCGGATCGAGCTCGAGCACCGCTCGCCGGACGAGGATTGGAACGCCGAGATCTCGCTGCTGGCGGGGATGGCGGCGGCCGGCATCATGGGGTCGCGCGGGCTGGGGTTGCTGCGGACGATGGCCGGCGCCGATCCCTACCGGGTGAAACAGCTGCGGGCCGCGGCCAGGGGGCTGGGAGTGGACTGGCCCGAGGGCCGGCCGTTCGCCGAGTTCGTGAACTCGCTCGACCCGGCGCTGCCACAGCAGGCGGCGCTGATCGAGGAGGCCCGCGACGCGATGGGGCATGCCGGCTACGCCTTCTTCGAGGGCTCGCCGCCGGAGGGCTCCGAGCACGCCGGCATCGCCGCCCGCTACGCTCACACGACCGCACCGCTGCGGCGGCTGGCCGACCGCTACGTGCTCGACCTGGTGGCCGGAGGCGGCGACCGCGAGGCGCTCGCCAAGCTGCCGGAGGTGATGAGCGAGGCCGGCTCACGCGCCGCGCGGGTGGAGCGGGCGATCGTGGACGACGTCGAGACGCGGGTGCTCGAGCACCGCGTGGGCGAGCGGTTCACCGCCGTCGCCCTCGAGAACGACCGCCACGGCACCGTGATCCGGATCGCCGACCCCCCGGTGCGGGCGCGCATGCACGCCGATCCGGCCCCGGCACCGGGCGACATCGTGGCCGTACAGCTGACGCGGGCCGACCCGGTCTCACGCTCGCTCGAGTTCCACCCAGCTCCCGCCTCACAGGGCTGACGGCGCCGCCTGGCTAGGATCAGGCCAGGGCACAGGGCAGGCACGCAGATCCACAGGGGGCAACCAATGCAGCACGTCTCACTCGCCGACCTCGACGTATCGCGCATCGGGCTGGGCGCGATGGGCATGTCGGCCTTCTACACCGGCGCCGGCAGCGACGAAGCCTTATCTCACACCGGCAGGGCGGCGCGAGCGCGCTCGACAGCAGCCCCGAGAGCATGCGCCTGGCGCTGGAGGGCTCGCTCAGACGTCTCGGCACCGACCACATCGACCTCTACTACCAGCACCGCGTCGACCCCGGCACGCCGATCGAGGAGACGACCGGCGCACTGGGCGATCTCGTCCGGGAGGGCAAGGTCCGCCATATCGGCATGTCCGAGGCCGACCCGGCCACGATCCGGCGCGCGCATGCGGTGCATCCGATCACCGCTCTGCAGAGCGAGTACTCGCTGTGGACGCGCGATCCCGAGGCCGAGGTGCTGCCGACGCTGCGGGAGCTGGGCATCGGCCTCGTGACCTACTCCCCGCTCGGCCGCGGCTTCCTGACGGGGCAGCTGCGCTCCATCGACCAGCTCGCCGACACCGATTTCCGGGCCACCAACCCGCGCTCTACCGGCGACAACCTGACCGAGAACCTGCGCATCGTCGACGAGGTGGAGGCGGTCGCCGCGGAGGCGGGTGCGACGCCGGCCCAGGTGGCGCTGGCGTGGCTGCTGGCCCAGGGCGATGACATCGCCCCGATCCTGGGGACGAAGCACGTCGCACGGGTCGAGGAGAACGCCGCCGCCGATGCGGTCGTCCTCAGCGAGGGGCAGCTGGCGCGGCTGACCGGCGTGCCGGCCGCGGTCGGCGACCGCTATGACGACATGAGCCGGGTCGGCCGCTGACCGCGATGCCGGGCTACAGCTCGAAGCGGGCGGCCTCGGCCAGCTCCATGTAGGCGTCCAGCTCGTCGGGCTTGGTGCGCTCGATCCCGTTCAGGCTGATCTGCAGCTGCAGGCCCAGCACGCGGCAGGGCATGTCGCCGGGGCATCCGGGCACGGCCAGGGTGAACTCGACGAGGTCGCGGCCGCTGTCCTCCCCCACCACCCGGTACGTCCAGCGCAGCTTGCCGTCGCGGCTTGCGACCTGCCAGCCGAATACGAGCAGCCGCTCGCCGGCCCGCTCGGCGTCGGTCACCGGCGAGTCGATGAGGCCGCGGATGATGCGGGTGACGGTGCCGTCTCCCGCCGCGTTTCCCCTGTGCGCCTCGATCAGAGCGGGCAGCAGCAGCGGCTCATGTGCGTGAAGCGGTTCGTTGTCCTGTGCCATTGGAGTCGTCCAGCAAAGAAGGGGTTACAACCACCGTACGCACGAACCGGCGGTTTGGCCACCCCCTTGAAGGTGGAATCCATCCAATATGCCGCTGGGGACGAATCGGTAGCATCGCAACGACCGTGACGACAATCGATCGCGCGCCTCCCGCGCTCGTGACCCTGTCCCCTCGTGGCCCGGTGCGCGGGGTCGCCCTGCTGGCGCCCGGCGGCCGCAGCACCAGCACCCGCCGGGCATCGCCGGTCAACGCAGCGGCGCTGCGCATGTACCCGTTCCTGCTCGACCTGCACCGGGTCGGTCGCGACTCCGGACTGGCCGCGCTCCAGCTCCGGTACCGCGTGCGTGGCTACAACGACGGCGATCCCGTGGCCGACGTGGAGTGGGCGTTGTCCGAGATCGCGCGCCGCCACGGCGACGTCCCGGTCTGCATGGTCGGCCACTCGATGGGCGCTCGCAGCGCGCTTCGCTGCGCCGGGCACGAGAGCGTGCGCGCCGTGGTGGCGCTCGCCCCCTGGCTGCCGCCCGGCGAGCCCACCGCCCAGCTGGCCGGGCGCACGGTCGTGATGGCGCACGGCACCCGCGACCGCACGACCAGCCCCGCCCGGTCGCTGGCCTACGCGATCGCGGCGCGCGAGGTCTGCGAGCGGCTCTGCCGGTTCGAGGTGGCCGGGGCGCGGCACGCCATGCTGGAGCGCGGCCGCGTCTGGCAGGGTCTGGTGCGGCGCGCGGTCCCGGCAACGCTGGAGCTGCGTCCGTGGGACGAGACGCTGCTGGAGGCGTTCGCGCTGCCGTCGCCGGCCGGCTGCCGGGTGCCGCTGTGAGCTTGAGGCACGGGACTGCGTTACGCTGAACCGGACCGGCCGCATGCGCCGGGCTCTGAGATATCGCGGATGGTCTAGGAGCATCCCATCTACATGAGCACGCTTGAGATCCCGCCGCCGCCGCGCCGGCCGGCCCGTGCCCGGATCGCGCGTGCCCTGTTCGAGCGCTCCGTGGCCGGGCTGGAGCGGCTGGAGGTGATCGCTCCCGACGGGCGGCCGCTGCGCCGGCAGCCGGGCGCGCCGCGCATGGAGATCCGGTCGGACGCCTTCTTCCACCGCCTGGCCGCCTCCGGCAAGATCGGCTTCGGCGAGGCCTACGTGGCCGCCGAGTGGGCGGCCGACGACCTGGCCGGCGTGCTGTCGGCGTTCGCCGAGCGGCTGTCGCACCTGGTGCCGCGGCCGCTGCAGCGGCTGCGCCGTATCTACGAGCCGCTGCAACCACGCGTGGAGCGCAACACGCCCGCCGGCGCCCGGGCCAACATCGCCCGCCACTACGACCTGTCGAACGATCTGTTCGCCGCCTTCCTGGACGAGACGATGACCTACTCCTGCGCGGTGTTCGAGCCGGGCGACTCGCTGGCCGACGCGCAGCGGCGCAAGTACGACGCCATCTGCGACCTGGCCGGCGTCGGCGAGGGCGACCACGTGCTCGAGATCGGCACCGGCTGGGGCGGCATGGCCATGCACGCGGCGGCCACCCGCGGCTGCCGGGTCACATCCATCACCATTTCCCGCGAGCAGAAGCAGCTGGCTGAGCAGCGCGTGCGCGCGGCCGGCCTCGAGCGCCGGGTCGAGATCCTGCTCTGCGACTACCGCCAGCTGTACGGGCGCTTCGACAAGATCGTCTCGATCGAGATGTTCGAGGCGGTGGGCGAGGAGTACTGGCCGGAGTACTTCGCCGTCTGCGACCGGCTCCTGGCCCCGGGTGGACGGATGGCGCTGCAGACGATCACGATGCCGGACGACCGCTACCGGGCTTCGCGCCGCAGCTATACGTGGGTGCACAAGTACATCTTCCCGGGCGGCCTGATCCCGTCGGAGCGGGCGATCGCGCGGGCGCTCGAGCGCGGCTCGCGGCTGCGGGTGTCGTCGGCCACCGAGATCGGCCACCATTACCCCGCCACGCTGCGGGCCTGGCGCGAGCGGTTCCTGGCCCGCTTCGACGAGGTGCGTGGGCTCGGCTTCGACGAGACGTTCCGCCGCACCTGGGAGTACTACCTGGCCTCCTGCGAGGCCGGCTTCCGGCACGGCGCTATCGGCGACGTCCAGCTGATGCTGGAGCGCCGGTGAAGCTGGGCGGCAGCCGCGTCTGGATCACGGGCGCGTCCAGCGGCATCGGCGAGGCGCTGGCGGCCGAGCTGGCCGGGCGCGGGGCACGGGTCGCGATCAGCGCCCGCCGCGCCGAGCTGCTCGAGCGGCAGGCGCAGCGCCACCGGATGGTGCCGGTGGCGCTCGACGTCAGCGACCGCGCGGCGGTGCTGGCGGCCGCCGCCACGGTGCGGGACGAGCTGGGCGGGATCGACGTCGCGATCCTGAATGCGGCGGCGTACGGCCGGATGGACGTGGCCGCCTGGGATCCCGACGTCTTCCGCCGTCAGGTCGACGTGAACCTGATGGGGATGGTCTACGGCATCGAGGCGGTGCTGCCGGACATGCGCAGAGCGCGAGCCGGCAGCATCGTGGGCATGGCCAGCGTGGCCGGCTACCGCGGCCTGCCGTCGTCGCAGGCCTACGGCCCCACCAAGGCCGCCCAGATCAACCTGCTGGAGTCACTCCGCATCGACCTGCGGCCGCTGGGCATCGCCGTGACGACGGTCTGCCCCGGGTTCGTGCGCACCGATCTCACGGCAGGCAACACCTTCCGGATGCCCTGGATGCTCGAGCCGGCCGATGCCGCGCGGCGGATCGCCGACGGGCTCGCCGGGGGCAAGGCCGAGATCGTGTTCCCCTGGCAGATGATGCTGGCGATGAAGGCAGCGCGGCTGGTGCCGGTGCGGCCCTGGAGCGAGATCCTGTCCCGTCAGGCAACGACCCGCCATCTGAGCTAGCGGCAGGCACCGCCGCTCTAGACTGCAGGCATGGCCGCCCGCAGCATGTTCGAGAAGGTCTGGGACGATCACGTCGTCGGCGACGGGCTGCTGTTCATCGACCTGCACCTGGTGCACGAGGTGACCAGTCCGCAGGCGTTCGACGGGCTGCGGCTGGCCGGACGGCGGGTGCGGCGTCCCGACCGGACGCTGGCGACGGCCGACCACAACGTGCCCACCGGCCGCAACCAGCCCGACCAGCTGTCGCAGGCGCAGCTGGACGCGCTCAGCCGCAACTGCGAGGAGTTCGGCGTGCCGCTCTACGGCCTCGGCCACCGTCGCCAGGGCATCGTGCACGTGATCGGCCCGGAGCTGGGCGTCACCCAGCCGGGCATGACGATCGTCTGCGGCGACTCCCACACCTCCACCCACGGCGCGTTCGGCGCGCTCGCCTTCGGCATCGGCACCAGCGAGGTGGAGCACGTGCTGGCCACCCAGACGCTGCCGCAGTCGCGCCCGCAGACGATGCTGATCTCGTACCAGGGCAGCCTCGGCGTGGGCTGCACGGCCAAGGATCTGATCCTGGGCACGATCGCCCAGATCGGCACCGACGGCGCCAGCGGCCACGCGGTCGAGTACCACGGCGAGGCGATCGCGGCGCTGTCGATGGAGGGGCGCATGACCGTCGCCAACATGTCGATCGAGGCCGGCGCACGGGCCGGCATGATCGCGCCCGACGACACCACCTTCGCCTACATGGAGGGGCGGCCGGGGGTGCCGGCCGACTTCGCAGCGGCGGTCGACCGCTGGCGCGGGCTGGCGAGCGATGAGGGAGCGACGTTCGATGCCACCGTGGTGGTGGACGTGCCGGCGCTGGCGCCGCAGGTCTCGTGGGGCACGAACCCGGGCCAGGTGGCGCCGATCACCGGCGCAGTGCCGGAGCCGGCCGACGAGTCGGACGAGCGGGCCCTCACCTACATGGACCTGCGGCCGGGCATGCCGATGAGCGAGATCGCCGTCGACCGGGTGTTCCTGGGCTCGTGCACGAACGCGCGCATCGAGGATCTCCGCGCCGCCGCCGAGATCGTGCGCGGCCGGCGGGTGGCGTCGACCGTGCGGGCGATGGTCGTCCCTGGATCCGTGATGGTTAAGGCTCAAGCTGAGCGTGAGGGTTTGGACGAGGTGTTCAAGGCGGCCGGGTTCGACTGGCGCGGCGCCGGCTGCTCGATGTGCCTGGGCATGAACCCGGACATCCTGGCGCCCGGCGAGCGCTGCGCGTCCACCTCCAACCGCAACTTCGAGGGACGGCAGGGCCGCGGCGGCCGCACGCACCTGCTCTCCCCCGCGATGGCCGCGGCCGCGGCCGTGACCGGGCGGCTGACCGACGTGCGGGAGCTGGTGTGAAACCGGTCACGGTGGTATCGGGGAAGGTGGCCGCGCTCGACCGCGCCAACGTCGACACCGACCAGATCATCCCCAAGCAGTTCCTGAAGCGGGTCGAGCGCAGCGGCTTCGGCGAGTTCCTGTTCTGGGACTGGTTCCGCCAACCCGGTTTCCCGCTGAACCGGATCGAGTTCCACGGCGCGCCGATCCTGGCGGCGGGCCGCAACTTCGGGTCGGGCAGCTCGCGCGAGCACGCGCCCTGGGCGCTGCAGGACTACGGCTACGAGGCGATCGTGGCGCCCAGCTTCTCGGACATCTTCTACTCCAACTGCACCAAGATCGGCCTGTTGCCGGTGGAGCTGCCGGAGGCCGACGTGCGCGAGCTGATCGACCGCGCGCCGGAGCCGGCAACGATCGATCTGGCGGCGCAGACGGTGACGCTGCCGTCGGGGCGGGCCAGCCACTTCGAGATCGACGCCGAGATCAAGGAACGGCTGCTGAACGGCTGGGACGAGATCGCGCTGACCGAGAACCGCGTGGCGGAGATCGAGCGGTACGAGACCACGCGTGAGCGCGTCGGGCCGGATACGCTGACGCTCTGAGCGATCGTCACCGAGCCGTTACGGCGGCGACACTCGACCGAGACATGCGCGGTCGATGCTGGGCGGATGACCGTCCGGTGCTATTGGAGCTGGCTGCTCGTGGGATGCGCGACCGCATTGCTGGCCAGATGCGGCGGCGAGCGGAACGGCGTGGCCGCAGCGATCGAACAGCCGCGGTTCGTGCCCTACCAGATCGGGTTCTGGTCGGCGGCCCACGGCATCGCCCTCAACCGCTCCGGCCGCTTGATGGCCACCAGCCTCGACGGAGGCCAGACGTGGCGCATCCTTCGCCGTTGGGACGGTCCCGTCGACTCGCTGAGCGTCGCGTCGCGAGGCGCTGTGGCTGTCCTGGGCGACTGCCGGCGATCGGTCTGCCGGCAGATGTGGCGCTCGCACGATGACGGCCGCTCATGGCGCGGCCAGGTGCTGCCCTCCCCCGTTTCCAGCCTGGAGCTCGCACGATCCAGTCCGGGAACAGCGTGGTCGCGAATCGGCGCATACGAAACGCCCTGCACAGGATCGCGCCGGCCGGTTGCGAGCGGTCTGTCCGGCTTCAGCGACCCGTCCGCGCTGAGCATGGCCGCGGACGGCCGTGGCCTGCTGGCGATGGACCGGGCGTGGAGCTTTCGCACGTCCGACGGTGGCCGACACTGGCAACCTCTGCGGTCGATCACCAGCCCCGACACCAGGGAAGCACTCGCCGTCGACCAGTTGTCGCCCGATACCGCGTTGGCGCTTGTCTGGAGCGGCGACACCGGCACCACGCTCTACCACACCACGGATGGAGGCCTGCACTGGTCGATCGTCCGGCGCTTCAGTCTGTGACGTCGGTTGCGGGTTGCCAGGCCCGCATCGGCCAGTAGTATCGCGCCGATGCGAATCGGCGTCCCCTCCGAGCACGGCCAGATCGAGCGCCGCGTGGCGCTCACGCCCGACGCGGTAGCGCGGCTGCTGCCGCTCGGCGTCGAGGTGCTGGTGCAGGCCGGCGCCGGCGTCGCGGCGGCGCTGCCCGACGGCGACTACACCGAGGCCGGCGCGCGGATCGTCCCGGACGGCGCGGCGCTGCTGGCCGAGGCCGACCTGGTGGTGATGGTGACGCGCCCGCGCGACGAGGACGTGACGTCCTTCCGCTCGGGCACGGCCGTGGTCGGCATGCTGCAGCCACTCGTGAACCGCGAGCTGGTCGACGCGCTGGCGGCGGCCGGCGTCACGTCGTTCAGCCTGGACGCGATCCCGCGCATCACCCGCTCGCAGTCGATGGATGCGCTGTCGTCGCAGGCAACGGTGTCCGGCTACAAGGCGGTGCTGATGTCTGCAGAGCTGCTGCCCAAGTTCTTCCCGATGCTGATGACGGCCGCGGGCACCGTGGCACCCGCCAAGGTGTTCGTGCTCGGCGCCGGCGTGGCCGGGCTGCAGGCGCTGGCCACGGCCCGCCGGCTCGGCGCGGTCGTCTCGGCCTTCGACACGCGGCCGGTCGTGCGCGAGCAGGTCGAGAGCCTGGGCGCCAGCTTCGTGGAGCTGCAGCTGGACGTCGAAGAGGGTGAGGACGCCCGCGGCTATGCCCGCGAGCTGAGCGAGGCGCAGTACGCCCAGCAGCAGGAGCTGGTGGCGCGCACCGTGGCCGACTCCGACGTGGTCATCACCACCGCCCTGATCCCGGGCCGGCCGGCGCCGCGGCTGATCACCGCCGCCAGCGTCGCCGCCATGCGGCCGGGCTCCGTGATCGTCGACCTGGCCGCCGAGGCGGGCGGCAACTGCGAGCTGACGGTGCCCGGCGAGGTGGTGGTGCGCGAGGGCGTGACCATCGTCGGCACGCTCAACCTGCCCTCCACCATGCCGCTGCACGCCAGCCAGATGTACGCCCGCAACATCACCAACCTGCTCGGCCTGATCATCGCCGACGGCGAGCTCACGCTCGACTTCGAGGACGAGATCGTGGCCGACGCATGCATCACCCACGAGGGCAGGATCGTCTCTCGCCTGCTGCAAGGAGCGTCCACATGACCCACGAGCTGGTGCTGCAGATCACGGTGCTGGTGCTGGCCGCGTTCGTCGGCTTCGAGGTGATCTCGAAGGTGCCGACGACGCTGCACACGCCGCTGATGTCGGGCACGAACGCGATCCACGGCATCGTGATCGTGGGCGCGATCATCGTGGTCGGCTCGACCAACTCGCTGCTGGTCGAGGTGCTGGGCACGATCGCGGTCGCCTTCGGCGCGATCAACGTGGCCGGCGGGTTCCTGGTCACCGACCGCATGCTGCACATGTTCAAGGCGCGGCCGCCGGGCAAGGACGGCGATGGATAGGCGAAACGCGTTCGACCTGGCCTACCTGGCCTGCGCCTGCCTGTTCATCTTCGGGCTGAAGCAGCTGTCGTCGCCGCGCACGGCGGTGCGCGGCAACCAGGTGGCGGCCGGCGCGATGGGAGTCGTGATCGCCGTCACGCTGTGGGACTCGGGCTCCCACAACCTGGCCTGGATCATCGCCGGCATGGTGATCGGCGGGGCGATCGGCGCCTACTCGGCGCGCGCGGTCAAGATGACGGCGATGCCGCAGATGGTGGCGCTGTTCAACGGCGTGGGCGGCGGTGCGGCGGCCCTGATCGCCTTCAGCGAGTACCACATCGCCACCTCTTCGAGCGTGTCGCTGGCCAACGACGCCGTCACGTCGACGCTGTTCTCGGCGATCGTGGGGTCGGTCAGCTTCGCCGGGTCGATGGTGGCGTTCGGCAAGCTGCAGGAGCTGATCACGGGCAGCCCGGTCACGATGCCGGGCCAGAAGCTGGTGAACGCGGTGCTGTTCCTGGCGGTGCTGGGGCTGGCCGCCTCGCAGTACGTGGGCAGCCAGAGCGAGGGCGTGCTGGCGCTGGCGATGGTGCTGTCGCTGCTGCTGGGCGTGATCATGGTGATGGCGATCGGCGGCGCCGACATGCCGGTGGTGATCTCGCTGCTGAACTCGTTCACGGGGCTGGCTGCGGCGGCCACCGGCTTCGTGCTGCACAACAACGCGCTGATCATCTCGGGCGCGCTGGTGGGCGCCTCGGGCATGATGCTGACACGGATGATGGGCGCGGCCATGAACCGGTCGATCGCAAACGTGGTGTTCGGCGCCTTCGGCACCGGAGGCGGCGGCGAGGCGGCCGCGGTGGGCGCGTCCGGCGGGCAGGTGCGCGCCACCAGCCCGGACGACGTGGCCGTGATGCTGGCCTATGCGCGGCGGGTGGTGATCGTCCCCGGCTACGGACTGGCGGTGGCTCAGGCGCAGCACAACGTGCGCGAGCTGGCCGACCAGCTCGAGCGGCGCGGGGTCGACGTGCGCTACGCGATCCACCCGGTGGCGGGACGCATGCCCGGCCACATGAACGTGCTGCTGGCCGAGGCGGATGTGCCCTACACGCAGCTGTACGAGATGGACGACATCAACGACGAGTTCCCGCGCACCGACGTGTCGCTGGTGATCGGCGCCAACGACGTCGTCAACCCGGCGGCGAACAACACGCCCGGCAGCCCGATCTACGGCATGCCGGTGCTGAACGTCGACCGCTCGGCGGCCGTGGTGGTGCTCAAGCGCAGCATGAACACCGGCTTCGCGGGGATCGAGAACGAGCTGTTCTACGATCCCAAGACGACGATGCTGTTCGGCGACGCGAAGGAGTCGATCATGAACCTGGTCAGCGCGGTCAAGGCGGTATGAGCGCGGAGGCGGCCAGGGGCGAGCGGCTGCGCCGTCTGCACGAGGACGAGCAACTGCTGGTGATGGTGAACGTGTGGGACGCGGTCACCGCCAGGCTGGTGGCCGAGCTGCCCGGCTGCCGGGCGCTGGCGACGGCCAGCCACTCGATCGCCGAGGCGCACGGCTACCGCGACGGCGAGCAGATCCCGCGCGACCTGATGATGGACGCCGTGGGGCGGATCGCAGCGGCGGTCGAGCTGCCGGTCAGCGCCGACCTCGAGGCCGGGTACGGCGACGTCGGCGAGACGGTGCGGCGCGCGATCGCCGCCGGTGCGGTCGGCGCGAACATCGAGGACCAGATGCGGCCGCTGCCGGAGGCGACAGCGATGATGGCTGCGGCCGTGGCGGCGGCCGAAGGCGAGGGTGTGCCGTTCGCGCTGAACGCGCGCACCGACGCCTTCCTGCGCGGCGGTGACCGCGAACGCGGCGAGCTGCTGGACGATGCCGTTGCCCGCGGCCGCGCGTTCCTGGACGCCGGCGCCACCTGCGTGTTCGTGCCCGGACGGCTGGAGGTCGCCGAGATCGAGGCGCTGGTGGCGGGCATCGGGCGGCGGAAGCTGAGCGTGCTGGCCGGGCCCGGCTTCCCGGCCGGCTCGGAGCTGGAGGCGATGGGCGTGGCCCGCATCTCGTTCGGCCCCTGGACGCAGCGGCTGGCGCTGACCGCGCTGCTCGACGCGGGCGCCGACCTGCTGGCCGGCGGCTCGCTGCCGGACTGGGTGCGACCGGTCGCCTGACGCGTCACGGAAGGGTCACGCCCATGCAACGCCTGGAACGACGGTGCCCGGCACCTCCGTTCCACCCCCGGCCGGACGGCCGTCACGGCGAGGTCACGTCCGTGCAACGCGTGGAACGACGGTGCCCGGCACCTCCGTTCCACCCCCGGCCGGACGGCCGTCACGGCGAAGTCAAGGCACCGTCACGGGTGGTACGACGGTGCCCGGCACCTCTCTATCACCCCCGGCCGCTCAGAGCTGGGCGAGCAGCGCCGCGAGCAGGTCGCTTCGCTGCCCGATCGAGCGCAGCGACACGCGCTCGTCGTCTGCGTGGGCGCCGACCCCGATCGGGCCGAGGCCGTCGATCACCGGTGCGCCGACCGCGGCCGCAAAGTTGCCGTCGGAGCCGCCGCCGGAGGCATTCTCGGTCAGCGGCTGGCCCAGCCCGGCCGCGATCTCGACCGTTCGCGCGGCCAGCTCGGCCGACTCGTCGCTGGGGATCATCGGCGGCCGCGTGATGCCGCCGGCGACCTCGATCGTCGCGCCCGCCAGCACCGGCCGCAGCCCGCGGATCGCCCGCTCCAGCTGCTGCTGCTCGGGAGCCGTCCAGGCGCGCGCGTCCACCCGTGCCCATGCCTCGGCCGCGACCACGTTGTCACCGGTGCCGCCGCCCACCTGCCCGACGTTCACGCGCACGCCGCGCTCGTCGTCGACCAGGCCGTTCAGCACCAGCGTCTGGTGGGCCAGCTCGGACACCGCCGAGACTCCGCCGCCCTGGTGCCCCGCATGCGCCGCCTGGCCGCGGATCCGAAGCTGGTAGCGAGCCAGCCCCGAGCGCCTGGTGGTGATGGTGCCGTCGCGCACCGGCGGCTCCACCACCAGCACCGCGTGGGCCTGCGCCGATACCTCCTCAACCAGCGGCCGGCCGGTGGGGCTGCCGATCTCCTCGTCGGCGGTCAGCAGCACCGCCAGCGGCCGCGGCGGCGGCCCGGAGCGCCGGATCGCCTCCAGCATCACCACGATCCCGCCCTTCATGTCCAGCGCCCCCGGCCCGTGGGCCGCGTCCCCCGTCACCGAGAACGGCATCCGCTGCAGCGTCCCCGCCGGCCAGACGGTGTCCATGTGGGCAACGAGCACGATCGTCTCGCCCGCGCGCTGCTCGCCGAACCGTGCCAGCAGGTGCTCGCCGCGCGGCGACGCGTCGCCTCCCAGCGCCGTCAGCTCGGCCGCCAGGAACGAGCGGATGTGGGACATCCGCACGGCGTCTCCGGTGGGGCTCTCCATCTCCACCAGCCGCCGCAGCATGTCGACGGGGGCCATCATTGGCGCAATTCGACCAGATCGGCGAGCTCGTCGTCGGACAGCTCGCTGATCGCGGTCTCCACGCCACGGTCGACGATGCTCGTGGCCAGCCCCCGCTTGGCCTCGATCAGCTCGTCGATCCGCTCCTCGATGGTGCCCGCGCAGATCATACGGTGCACCTGCACCACCCGCGTCTGGCCGATCCGGTGGGCCCGGTCGGATGCCTGGTCCTCGACCGCCGGGTTCCACCAGCGGTCGAAGTGGAAGACGTGGCTGGCGTTGGTCAGGTTCAGCCCCAGCCCGCCCGCCCGCAGCGACATCACCAGCACGCGGGGCTCGCCGCCGGGAGCCTGGAACGCATCCACCATCCGCTCCCGCTCGGCCACCGGCGTGGAGCCGTCCAGGTAGAGGCGGTCGATCTCGAGCTCGCGGGTGAGGTGCTCCGACAGCATCCGGCCCATCACCGCGTACTGCGTGAACACGAGCGCGCTGTCGCCCTCGTCCACAGCCTCGACCAGCATCTCGGTGAGCCGGTCGAGCTTTCCCGACCGGCCGGCCATGTGGCCGGGCTTGCTGAGCGCCTGGGCCGGGTGGTTGCAGACCTGCTTGAGCCGGGTCAGCAGCGCCAGCACGTGTCCGCGGCGCTCGATGCCGGCCGCGTCGCGGACGGCGCCCAGCATCGCGTCGATGGTGGCCTGGTAGAGCGCCGCCTGCTCCACCGTCAGCGTGCAGAACTCGTTCGACTCCTGCCGCGGCGGCAGGTCGGGCAGCACCGACGGGTCGCTCTTGTGCCTCCGCAGGATGAACGGCGCCGTCACCCGCCGCAGCCGCGCGGCCGCCTCGTCGTCACGGTGCCGCTCGATCGGCGTTGCATAGCGGCGGCGGAAGGCGCTGCGGCTATCCAGCAGGCCGGGGTTGAGGAAGTGCAGGATCGACCACAGCTCGTCCAGCCGGTTCTCGATCGGCGTGCCCGTGAGCGCGATCCGGTGGCGCGCGGGCAGCGCCCGGGCCGCCTGCGCGCCGCGCGTGAGCGGGTTCTTGACCTGCTGCGCCTCGTCCAGCACCAGCACCCGCCACTCCGTCTCGCCCAGCAGCCGCCGGTCGCGCGGCAGCAGCGAGTAGGAGGTCAGCACCACGTCGTGGCCGGTCAGGTCGTCGATGTGACGCGTGCGGTCGGGCCCGTGGTGCAGGTGCACCGACAGGTCGGGGGCGAACCGCCCCAGCTCGCGGCGCCAGTTGCCGAGCACGGATGCCGGGCACACGATCAGCGCCGGCGAATCGGCCTGGTCGGATCGCTCCAGCAGGTAGGCGATCAGCTGCACCGTCTTGCCCAGGCCCATGTCGTCGGCCAGCAGCGCGCCCAGGCCCAGCCTGCGCATCCCCACCAGCCAGCCCAGGCCGCTCTCCTGGTAGGGCCGCAGCACGCCGTGGAACCCCTCGCCGGCCTCGACCGGCTGGCGCAGCCCGGGGTCTCGCAGCTCCGCGGCCAGCTGCTCGAGCTCAGTCGAGCGCGCCGAGTCGACCTCCATCTCGAACCCGCGCAGCTCGGCCCGCCCCGCCAGCGTCGCTCCCAGGGCCGTCAGCGCCGGGATGCCGGGCGAGTGCAGCGCCAGCTGTGCCAGCTGCCGCGCCCGCCGCAGCGCCTTGTCGCCGAGCAGCGTCCACTCGCCGCCGATGCGCACCAGCGGCTGGGTGGCGGCTGCCAGGGCGCGGAACTCCTCGTCGCTGATCTGCCGGCCGCCCAGCGCGGCGTGCAGGTCGTACTCGACGACGCCGCCCAGCGACAACGGCCCCGGCGCGAACGACAGCCCAGCCTGCTCCAGGTCCAGCTCCTCCCTCTGGCGGAGCTCGTCGGGGAGGCGCACCGAGGCGCCCGCAAACTCGAGCGCGGGAACGGCCGCCCGCAGGTCGGCGACCTGCGCCAGCGTCAGCTCGACGCGGCCGTCCTGGATCCGGGACAGCACCGGCAGGATGTTGGCGGCGCGCCCGATCCGACCCGGGTCGATCGGCGTGACATGGAGCGGCCAGTTGCCGCCCGGGTCCGCTGGTAGCTGCAGCACCAGCTCGAGCGGATCGAGCGAACGGCGCAGGTTCACCACCGGCGCCACCGCGCCCAGGTCGGGCGCGACGGTGCGCAGGGCCGGCTGCAACACCGACAGATCGATTGCCTCGTGGTGGCTGTCCGGGGCGGTCAGCTGTCGCGGGTCGCGCACCGCGGCCGCAAGCGCGCGCATCGAGGCGCGCACGAACTGCTCCACGGCGGACACCGCACTGACGGTCGAGGGCTCCTCGCCGTGGTCGGCCACGGCGGCGTGCGCCAGGGGCGGGAAGGCGGCCGCGAAGCGGTCGAGCGAGGGCGGATCGCCACCCGCCTCGACCACGCGCTCGGTCAGCCGGGCCACCAGCCGCCAGGCGCGCAGCGATGCGCTCGGCTGCTCGCCGTTCTCGGGCTCCTCGGGCTCGGCCAGCAGGTACGCGAGCGCAGGCAGCATCGGCAGGCAGCGCGTGTCCACGACCCGCTCGCCGCCGGCCGCCACGATCGTCACCGGCAGCCGGCGCAGGTTGTGGGGCAGCCCGCGGTCGTCGAGCAGCGAGCTCCAGCCGCCCGGTGTCAGGGGCGACACCGAGTAGAAACCCATGAGCGGCTCCTCGGCCCCGCGGGGGACGAACGTCAGCTCCAGCGGTGCGCGGCGCGCGGTCGATGTCGATGGCAGGCTCAAACCGAGAAACGCTAGCAGGGCACCCCCCTCTCGGGTCGAGATTGCGGAAGCCGCGGCAGCCGCTGGTAGGTTTCAAACCATGCAGGTCGAGCTCGAGGTGAACGGGAACCGCTACCGGGTCGATGCAGCGGCGGCGGAGCCGCTGTCGGCGCTGCTGCGTGACCGGTTGCAGCTGACCGGCACCAAGGTTGCCTGCGGCGAGGGCACGTGCGGCAGCTGCACGGTGCTGGTGGACGACCGACCCGTGTTGTCCTGCCTGACACTGGCTGCCGCCTGCGACGGGGCGTCGGTGCGCACGGTCGAGGCGGAGGGCGACCTGCTCGATCGGCTGCGCCGGGCCTTCACCGAGGAGGACGGCTTCCAGTGCGGGTTCTGCACGCCCGGGCAGCTGATGTCTGCGCTGGCGCTGCTGGAGCGGACGCCGCACCCCAGCCCGGATGAGATCGTGACCGCGATGAGCGGCAACCTCTGCCGGTGCGGGGCGTACGAGGGCATCGCCGTGGCGGTGGCACGAGCCGCCGAGGCGCCCGCGTGATGGCGCGCCTGATCAAGACCGAGGCGGTGGTCGAGGGCCGCACGGAGGTGCGCTGGACGCTGGTCGAGGAGGACTCGACTCCGGAGTGGCCGGCCGACCAGCCGCCCGGTGTGGTCGGCGAGCCGACCACCCGGCTCACGGCCGGGGCGCGCCTGTCGGGGTCGGCTCGCTACACGTCCGACATGCAGCTGCCCCGCCAGCTGGAAGCGACGGTGCTGCGCAGCCCGCACGCCAACGCCCGCCTGACATCGATATCGCTGGACGCCGCCCGCGCCGTGCCGGGCGTGCGCGCCGTGATCGGACCCGGTGACTGCCCGCAGTTCGACGGCGAGGCGGTGCTGCACGACGAGCCGCCGTACGGCGGCGCCGCGGTGGCCGCGATCGCCGCGGAGACGCGCGAGGCGGCGGACGAGGCGATGGCCGCGCTCGACCCGCAGTGGGAGCCGCTGGGGTTTGTGGTCGACCTCGACCAGTCGCTCGAGAACCAGACGTTCCAGGACGACCCGGTCGAATACGAGCGCGGTGACGCCGAGACGGCGCTGGCCGCCGCCGAGCTGACGATCACCAGCGACTATCTGGCGCCGGCCCAGCTCCACAACTCGATGGAACCGCACTGCGCGGTGGCCGACTGGCGTCCCGACGGGCTGACGCTGTGGAGCTCGACGCAGGGCATCTACCAGGCGCGCTCGCAGCTGTGCGGCTCGTTCGGGCTCGACCAGGAGCACGTCCGGGTGATCTGCCACTTCATGGGCGGCGGCTTCGGCTCCAAGTTCGGCTGCGGTCCCGAGGGCGTGATCGCGGCCGAGCTGTCGCGCCGCGCGGGCCGCCCGGTGCGGCTGGTGTTGAGCCGCCGCGACGAGAACCTGAGCACCGGCTACCGCACGCCGGCCCGGTTCAGCTTCACGATCGGCGCCGGCTGCGACGGGCGGCTGCAGGCCGTCGAGGCATCGGCCGTGATGGGCCTGGGCACGGGCGGGTGGGCGTATCCGGTGCTGGAGCCCGTCAAGTCGGTCTATGCCTGCGAGCACCAGCACCTGATGACGCTACCGATGCGGCTCAACCTGGGCCCCGCGGCGGCCTTCCGCGCGCCGGGTGTGATGGAGGGAACGTGGGCGTTCGAGCAGGCGCTGGACGAGCTGGCCGAGGCGGCCGGCCTCGACCCGCTGGAGCTGCGCCGCCGCAACCACACCGACGTCGACCCCTCCACCGGCCGCCCGTATACGTCCAAGCGGCTGCTGGAGAGCTACGACCTGGCGGCCGAGCTGGCCGGCTGGGACGCGCGTGACGAGCTCCGCTCGGACGGCCGCGTGCGGCGCGGGATGGGCTGCGCCAGCCAGTACTGGTGGGGCGGCGGCGGGCCGCCGGCCTACGCGGACGTGCGCATCGGAAGCGATGCCAAGCCGGTGCTGACGGTCGGCATGCAGGACCTGGGCACCGGCGTGACGACCGCCTGCGCGGTGGTGCTGGCCGAGCGGCTGGGGATCCGCCCCGACCAGGTCACGGTCCGCACCGGCGACACCGACCTGGCCGGCCATGGGCCGTTCTCGGGCGGCTCGATGACGCTGGCGTCGGTGGCTCCCGCGGTGCGGTCGGCCGGCCACCACGTGCGCACGCAGCTGCTGGAGCTGGCCGCCGACATGTTCGAGATCGCAGCCTCCGACCTGGAGCTGACCGAGGGCGAGGTGCGATCGACCGACGGCACGCTGCGCCGGCCCATCCACGACGTCACCGAGAAGCTCGGCAACGCATGGGTGACCGGATCGGGGTCGCGCGCGCCCAACCCGGACGGCATGGCCGTGAACACGTTCGGCTGCCAGATCGCGCAGGTGGCCGTGGACACCCTCACCGGCCTGATCACCGTCGAGCGGGTGGTCGCGGTGCACGACATCGGCCGCGTGGTCAACCCGATGGGCGCGCGCAGCCAGGTGCTGGGCGGGATCCTGCAGGGAATCGGCTTCGCGCTCAGCGAGGAACGGGTGGTCGATCCAACCACCGGCACGGTGGTCAACGCCGGCCTCGAGGACTACAAGATCCCGACCCTGGCCGACCTGCCCGAGGTCGAGTGCCGGTTCGTGGGCGAGCCCGACCCGGAGCTGGCGCTGGGCATCAAGGGGCTGGGCGAGCCGCCCATCATCCCCACGCCCGGCGCCATCGGAAACGCCGTCGCCCACGCGCTGGGGCTGCGGCTGCGCGAGGCGCCCTACACGCCCCGCCGGGTGCTGGAGGCGCTGCAGTGAGGACGTTCGCCTACGCCCGGCCGGCGCGGGTCGAGGACGCCGCCGCGGCGCTGTCGCAGCCGGCCGCCCGCGCCATGGGCGGCGGCACCGACCTGATCACCCAGCAGCACCGCGGCATCCTGGCGGCCGAGTCGGTCGTCGACCTGCGCGGCCTGGGCCTGGACGCGATCGCGGCCGAGGGCGAGGGCGTCCGCATCGGCGCAACCGTGACGCTGGCCGACCTCGGCCGCGACGAGGCCGTCCGCGAGCGCTTCGCGGTGCTGCATCAGGCCGCCTCGGCGGCGGCCTCACCACAGCTGCGCGAGATGGGCACCGTTGCCGGGAACCTCTGCCAGCAGGTGCGCTGCTGGTACTTCCGGCACCCCGACCTGACCTGCTGGCTGCGCGGCGGCGACACCTGCTACGCCCAGGTCGGAGACCACCGCAAGCACGGCCTGGAGCCGGGCGACTGCATCTCGGTCGCGCCCAGCGATCTGGCCGCGGCGCTGCTGGCGCTGGACGCGACGGTCGACACCAGCAGCCGCCCACAGGGGATCCCGCTGGCGGACCTCTACCGCAAGGCCAGCGACGAGAACCGCTCCACCCTGGCGCTGGCGCCAGGCGAGTTCGTGACCGCCGTCGTGGTGCCGCGCGCCCCGGACGCGAGCGCGTACGAGCGGGCCGGCGAGCGGCACGCCTGGAGCTTCGCGCTGGCCGGCGTCGCAGCCGCCCGCTTCGGCGACCAGCTGCGGCTGGCCGCGATCGGGGTATCGAACCTGCCGCGTCTGCTCGATCCGGCCGATCCGCTGGCGGGCCTGCCCGGCCTCGAGCAGACGGCCTGGAAGCGGCGGCTGCTGAGCGGCCTGGCCGGCCAGGCGCTGGCGCGCGTCTCGGGGTGAGCGCGTTACCTAGAGCCTGATCAGCGTCGCGTCGGCGCCCTCGGCGCCGATCACCAGGCGCAGCACGCTCGGGTAGGCGGCCCGCCGTTTCCAGGTGGGACTGCCCGGGTTGAGGAAGAGCACGCCGTCCACCAGCTCCTTGACCGGCTGGTGGGAGTGCGCGAACACGATCACCGCCGCTGCCGGGAACCGCTTTCGCAGGCGCGCCTCACGGCCCTGGCGGGGCCCGGCGTCGTGCACCATCGCCACCTCCACGCCGGCCAGGCTCAGCTGCAGCTGTTCGGGCACGCCGGCCGCCCGCACGTCCCAGCCGTCGATGTTGCCGAGCACCGCGTACACCGGCGCGTGGGCCTCGAGCTCGGTCAGCACGGCGGTGCTGGTGGCATCGCCGCCGTGCAGGATCAGCTCGGCCCACTCCAGGTGCGGCACCAGCGCCTCGGGCAGGGCGGGTGTATGGTCGGGGATGTGGGTGTCGGCCAGGACGAGGACGTTCACGGCCTGGTGACGGCACCCTCGCTGGCGCTCGACACCAGCGCCGCGTACTTCGCGAACACGCCCGTCGAGTAGCGCGGTGCCGGCGCCGTCCAGCCGGCCAGACGCGCGGCGATCTCATCGTCGGACAGCTCCACCCGCAGCTCGCGGGCCTCGATGTCGAACTCGATCATGTCGCCGTTCTGCACGATCGCGATCGGGCCGCCGTGTGCCGCCTCCGGTGTGACGTGGCCCGCCATCAGGCCGTGGGTGGCGCCCGAGAAGCGGCCGTCGGTGATCAGCGCGACCTCGTCGCCCAGGCCCTCGCCCACGATCGCCGCGGTCACGTGCAGCATCTCGCGCATGCCGGGGCCGCCGGCGGGGCCCTCGTAGCGGATCACGACCACCTCGCCGGCCTCGATCGAGCGGCTCTTGACGGCCGCGAAGCAGTCCTCCTCCGAGTCGAAGACGCGGGCCGGGCCGCGATGGCTGAGCCGCTCGTGCCCGGCCAGCTTGACGACGCAGCCGTCCGGCGAGAGGTTGCCGCGCAGGATCGCGAGGCCGCCCGAGGGCTTGATCGGGCGGTCGATCGGCACCACCACCGGCTGGCCGGGGGTCTCCACCACCTGATCGGCGATCTCGCCCAGCGTGCGGCCGTCCACCGTGCGCGCGCCCACGTGCACCAGCTCGCGCTTGGCCAGCTCCCGTGCCACCAGCGCCACGCCGCCGGCGTCGAAGATGTCGGTGGCGACGAACTCGCCGCCGGGCTTGAGGCTGGCCACGATCGGCGTTCGCTCGGCGATGCGGTCGAAGTCGTCGATCGAGAAGGGGATGTCCAGCTCGCGGGCGATCGCCAGCAGGTGCAGGACGCCGTTGGTGGATCCGCCGGTCGCCGCCACCGAGGCGGCCGCGTTCTCGAGCGCGTCGTGGGTCACGATCTGCGAGGGCCGGACGTCGTCGCGGACGAGCTGCATCACCAGCTCGCCCGCCTTCTCGGCCGCGTCGCCCTTGCCGCGGTTGAGCGCCGGGATGCCGTTCATCCCGCCCGGCGACAGGCCCAGGAACTCAAGCGCCGTGGACATCGTGTTGGCCGTGTACTGGCCGCCGCAGGCTCCGGCGCCGGGGCAGGCGGCCGACTCGACCTCGTGCAGCTCCTCGGCGTCGATCCGCTCGGCCGCGTAGGCGCCGATCGCCTCGAACACGTCCTGGATGGTGATGTCGCGGCCGCGGAAGGTGCCGGGCGCGATCGTGCCGTTGTAGAGCACCAGGCCGGGCACGTCCAGCCGGCACAGCGCCATGGCCGCGGCCGGGATCGTCTTGTCGCAGCCGACCAGGCAGACGAGGCCGTCCATCAAATGACCCCGCACCACCAGCTCGATCGAGTCGGCGATCACCTCGCGGCTGACCAGCGAGGCGCGCATGCCCTCGGTCCCCATCGAGACGCCGTCCGACACCGAGATCGTGTTGAACTCCATCGGCGTGCCGCCCGCGGCGCGGATGCCGGCCTTCACGCGCTGCGCCAGTTCGCGCTGGTTGAAGTTGCAGGGCATCGTCTCGATCCACGTGGTGGAGACGCCGACGATCGGCCGCGCCAGGTCGTCGTCGGTGAAGCCGATGCCCTTCAGCATCGCGCGGGCGGCGGCCCGGTCGGGGCCGTCGGTGAGGGCGGCGCTGTGGCGCTTCGCGGGGTCGGACGGTCTGTCGAAGGGGTTACTCAACGGCGTTCACGACCTTGATGCCCCAGGCCTTGCCGGCCGCGAACAGCGCATCCGGGTCGACCTCGTCGGCATACCCGATCAGGTGCTGCGTGGGGTTGTCGGGCGTCGAGCCGAACACGACCCGGCGGGTCACTGCCACGCCCGGGCGCGCCAGATGGTCGCCGCGCTCGCGCGCTGCCTCGGCCTCCTCGGCCGCCGGTCCCTCTGCGTAGCCCTTGCCCATCCGGGCAAGTCTACCCGGCGGCCGCCATCGCGAGCATGCCCAGCAGCTCGGCCCGGGTCACCTCAGGACCGGGGGTGTCGGCCAGCTCCGGACGTCTCAGCGCCGCGTCGGCCACCGCCTCGCGCGCGGGCGCGTCGAGGCCGATCCGGGCGTGGCCGCCCAGCTCGTCCACATGCGCGACGAGATCGCCGGTGCTCACCGCGAGCGCCGTTGCCAGGTCAGCCATCACCTCGGGTGCCCGCTGCAGCATCACGGTGATCGTGGCCGGCAGCACCGCGGCGTTGGTCTGGGCGTGGCCGGTGCCGGCCACCCGGACGGTGGTCTGGCAGAGCACGTGGTGAACGGCGTAGCCCGCGGAGTCAACGGCGTAGGCAGAGAGCAGCGCGCCGAGCGCACGATCGCCGTCGGCGATCAGCTGGGCGCCGCGCAGCGCGACGATCGTGGCGACCGGGTTGGCCCACGGCCCGTAGAGCGCCTCCACGCCGTGGGCGAGCGCGTTCAGCGCGCTCGCCCGAAGCGCCGGCTCCGGCAGCGAGCACATCAGAGCGGGATCGCCGACCACCAGCACCGGTCGCACGGACGGCCCCTGCTCGCGGCCCTCGATCTTGCGGTGAAGCGACGTCATCTCGGCTCCCGACAGGGTGGTCGGCACCGCCCCCACCCGGGCGCCCGTGGCCGAGGCGATGGCCTTGGCCGTGTCGATCACCCGCCCGCCGCCCCACGCCAGCAGGCGGCCGCCGCCGGCCTCGGGCAACAGCCGCGCCGCCAGCTCCGGCACCTGTCCCTCGCCCACCGTCAGCGCTGGCATGAAGCCGGGGTCGGCGCGCGGCGTCGTCAGCAGCGTCGTGTCCGAGTCCCAGCCCAACCGCCGCACGGCACCGACCGCGTCCTCGCCGTAGACGATGGTGCGGTCGCCGTCGCGCCAGCTGAACGCGCTCATCGCTGCACCTGCGCGACCGCCACGCCACCGACCACCAGCAGCGTGCCCAGGGCCAGCCAGGGCGTGACGTTCTCGCCCAGCGTAAGCGCACCGATCACGACCGCCAGCGGGGGCACCCCGTACAGGTAGGCGACCGCGCGGGACGCGTCGACCCGACGCAGCGCCATCGTCCAGCCGATGTAGGCGAACAGGGTGCACCCCAGCCCCAGGTAGAGCAGCAGCGCCCAGTCCTCGTGCGACAGCCCGCGCAGGTGATCGCCCGACGAGGGCTGCAGCAGGAACAGCAGCGGCACCGTGCCGGCAAGCGTGGCCGCAGAGCTGATCGAGGTGGTGCTGGCATGCGCGGACAGCGGTTTCACCAGCACGTTGTAGAGCGCGAACGAGAACGCCGCCACCAACACCAGCAGCGGCCCGGCCGCGTTGTCCAGCGAGACGGCCTGCCCTGAGCCGAGCGTGACCACGACCACCACGCCGCAGAACGCCACCACCAGACCGACCAGCCGCCACGGCGAGAACCGCTCCAGGCCCAGCAGCAGGGCCAGCGCGAGCGTCATGCCGGGGGCGGTGCCCACGATCACGGCCGCCGTGCCCGAGGTGGTGCGCAGCTCTCCCTCGTTCAGCGCCAGGTGGTAGACGGCGACCCAGCAGAGGCCGGCCACGATCACCCGCATCCAGTCCCGCCTGCTGAGGCCGGGCAGCCCGCCCGACAGATACAGCGTGGCCGCGAAGGCCGGCGCAACCATCAGGAAGCGCGCGGCCGCGATCTCGGGCGCGGACAGTCCGGCATCCAGCAGGTGCTTGATCGCCGCAAACGCTCCCGCCCACAACACCACCACGGTTGCCAGTACCAGGTGGGCCCGGACGTGGCTCAGATCACCTCTCCCAGCCAGCCGGCGAGGATCGGGAACACAGCCGGATCGACGGTGTGTGGCACCGGCGACTCGTGGTAGGTGACGTCGGCGCCGGCGGCGACCATACGGTCGCGCGCCCGCCTCCCCCAGTCCACGCTGATCACGGAGTCGAGCGTGCCGTGGGCGATCGCAACCGGGTAGCCGGTGAGGCCGTCCAGGTCGAGCTGGAAACCCTCGACGGTGGGCATGAACCCGGACAGGCCGATGATCCCGGCCGGCCGTTGCCTGCCCGCGGCCAGGCCCAGCGCCCAGGACATCACGCAGCCCTGCGAGAACCCGCCCAGCACGGTGCGCTGGAGCGGCACTCCGGTGCTATCAGCCAGCCCGTCCAGCCACTCGCCGGCCACCTGCATGGTCGCCAGGAAGGGGGCCGGGTCCGGATAGCCGATCTCACGGAGCGCGTACCAGTGGCGGCCGCCCGGTGGAAGCGCCAGCGGCGCGCGCGGGGTGATGCCGACCAGCCTCCGCTCCGGGTCGACCAGGTCGAACAGATCGACCAGGTCGTGCTCGCTCGATCCGCGGCCGTGCAGGAGCACCAGCGCCCCCTGCGGTGGGCCGTCGGCCGGGCGGGTCAGTGCCGTGATCGGATCCACGATCTGGCAGAGTAGCGCCATGGGATACACCAAACGCGTGGAGATCAGGTGGCGGGATCTGGACGGCTTCGGGCACGTCAACAACGCCGTCTTCCTGACCTATCTGGAGGAGGCAAGGGACGAGTTCTACACCGGCCTGCTCAGCCACGACACCGTCAACCAGATGGTGCTGCGCCACACGTCGGTGGACTTCCGGCGCAGCCTCGTGCAGAGCGACGATCTGGTGGACGTCGGGCTGGTCGTGATCCAGGTGGGGACGTCGAGCGTGGTCACCCGCGAGACGATCACGTCGAGCGCGACCGGCGAGGTGGCGGCGGTGGCGGAGTCGGTGATGGTCCACTGCGACCAGGCCCGGGAGCGGTCCCAGCCGTTCCCGGACGAGCCGCGGCGGCTGCTGGAGGCGGCGCTCGAGCAGGATGCGAAGGAGGGTGACTGATGACGCACGTTGTCCACTGGGACGATTGTGAGGGGCGCGATCGCCACGCCGGCGATATCCACGCCACCTGGTTCGACCTGGGCAGGCTGGGCAACAGCGACCGGGTCGGCCTGACCCGGATCGCGATCCAACCGGGGCGGCGCTCCACGCCGGCTCACATCCACGGCGCCGAGGAGGAGATCTTCCACGTGCTGTCGGGCGCCGGGTTGCTGTGGCAGGACGGCGAGGTCTGCGAGGTCGGGCCCGGCGACACCATCGCCCACCCCGCAAACGCACAGACGCACACGCTGCGCGCCGGCGACCAGGTGCTGGACGTGCTCGCCTTCGGCACCCGCGTGCCCCTGGAGCTCTGCTACCTGCCGCGTGCCGGCCACGCCTGGGCCGGGCCGACGGTGGTGGAGGCGCCGGGCATGCGCAACCTGTTCAAGCTGGACGACGTGGCCGGTGACTTTCCCTTCCCCGAGCCCGGCCGGCGCCACTCAAACGTGGCGGCACTGGACGACGTGGAGCCGATGCCGGCCGGGCCGAAGGTGCGGGTGCGGCGCGACCTGGGCGCGGCCACGGGCGCGATCCGCACCGGCCTCAAGCACATCACCTCGGAGCCGGGCCGGCTGGTCTGCGCGCCGCACTGCCACTCGGCCGAGGAGGAGATCTTCGTCGTGCTCGAGGGAGACGGGACGTGCGAGCTGGGCGACGAGTCGTTCCCCGTGCGCCGCGGCAGCGTGATCACCAGGCCGGCCGGGACGGGGATCGCGCACGCGATCCGGGCCGGCGATGCCGGGATCGCATTGCTGGCCTACGGCACCCGCGAGCCGAACGACATCTGCTACTACCCGCGCTCCGGAAAGGTCTACCTCTGCGGCGTGGGCGTGATCGGTCGGATCGAGCCGGTCGACTACTGGGACGGCGAGGAGCTGTGAGCGCGGAGGGTTCCACGTGGGCTGGTCGTGACCTACGAGTACCAGGCGGGCGGATCTGATCCCGGCGCCGGCGGGTCGGCGGTCTGGCCGCCGGCGTACTCCCGGCGATCGGTGGTTGGGCACCAGACCGAGGCGTGCTCGAACCGCTCGGCCATCAGCCGGGCGGTGACGTCCTGCATGGTCGCGTCGGCCACCGAGGCCCGGCCGTCGGTCTCGATCACCAGCAGCCCTTCGTCGCCGTCCGGGAAGTACGTGGCCCGCACGCCCGTGCCCGAGAGCGGCTGCTTCAGCCAGTGGAAGCCGATGCCGTCCAGCTCCGGCCCCCAGTCGAAGCGGTACCCGAGCGGCTCGAGGAAGGCACGGAGGGCCTCGACCGGCACGGCCTGGAATCGAACTTCGAGGCGCATACCCATCCAGTCTAGTTTTCGTCCGCTTGCCTACGTGATCCGCGGCGTGATCGGCCCGCGCAACCTGAGACTACCGGGCGATCTCCCAGATGTGGCCGCCCGGGTCGCGGAAGCTGGCGGTGCGCACGCCCCACGGCCGATCCATCGGGCCGTTCAGAAGCACCACTCCCCGCCGCGTCAACTCCACACACATGCCGTCGACGTCGTCCACAGCCAGAGTGAACTGAAAGCGGACGCCCGCCCCGACCGGCGCGACCGCTGCCGGTTCGACCAGGCTCGGCGCCTCGGTCTCGCGTAACAGGTTGATCAGCGTGTCGCCGAACTTGAAGACAGCCGAGTCGTCGTCCTCGTAGAACACCTCGAGTCCGAACACGTCGGCGTAAAAGGTGCGCGACGCCTCCACGTCGTCCACGAACAGCGTGACCGCCGCGATCCCGCCGGGCCACGTCTGCGTCTGCTCGTTCATCGGATGAGAGCCAGTCTAGACACCGTCCTGCGCGGCCGGCGCGACGGCCCGCGTCACGACCCAGCGGTGCTTGCCGATCTTGCGGTCGCGGACGAAGCCCAGCTGCTCGTAGGTCGACAGCGCACCGTTGAAGAGGAACCCGGCAGGCACCAAGCCGGCGTCCTCGGGGTATCCCTCGACGGTGCCGCCGCCCAGTCCCGCGATCAGATCGACGGCGCCGGCAAGCGCCGCGGTGGCAACGCCCCGTCGGCGGTGGCCCTTGCCGACGTAGCAGCACGCGATCCGCCAGTCCGGCGATGCCGTGCGACCCTTCTCGTAGGCCGCACGGCTCTTGATCCGGGGCAGCTCGTCGGGCGTCCCGAACTGACACCACCCCAGGCAGTCGTCCCCGTCGAACACCAGCGCCGCATGGGCCGTGCCCGCCCGCACCCGCTCGTGCTTGCGCTCGCAGTTCTGGGCCGCGGTGGTGTCCTTGCCGACACCCTCGGCGTGGAAGCCCATGCACCAGCACCCGCCGAACACCCCGTTGTTGCGCTCCACCAGCGCGGCGAACGCGGGCCACGTCGACTGATCGAGCGGCTTGACGGTGTAGGTCGGTTCGGCCATAGGTTGAGACGGTCTAGAAGAGCGCGCTCGCCAGCTCCCGTCGGTAGCGTAGCGCCAGCGGGTGGTCCTGCCCCAGGTCGGCGAACACGCCCACCATCACCTTGCGCAGCGCGTCGCGGGACTCGCCGCTGGAGCCGCGCACGCCGTCCAGCAGCAGCTGCAGCCCCCGCTCCGGATCTCCGGCCGCGATCGCCGCCAGGGCCGGGCCGGCGGTGTCGTCGTCGGCCAGCTCCAGGCGCGCCAGCGCGGCCAGCGCCCCGGCGTGGCCGGGCTCCAGCTCCAGCGCGCGGCGCAGTGAATCCTCGTCGCCCAGCTCGACCAGCCGGTCGGCCTCGCTCGGCAGCAGCCCGCGCAGGAACAGGTCGGCCGTCTGCCGCGGCACGGCGCCGGTGAACTGATCGACCATGCGGCCGTCCCGGAACGCCTTCACGGCCGGGATGCCCTGCACGCGGTACTCGGCGGCCAGTCGCGGGTTCGCGTCGACGTCGACCTTGACCATCTCCACCTGTCCGTCCAGCGCCGCCACGGCATCCTCCAGCACCGGGGTCAGCTGGCGGCACGGCCCGCACCACTCGGCCCAGAAGTCGACGATCACCGGCACCTCGTGGGAGCGGTCGATCACGTCGCGCGCGAAGCTGTGATCGGTCGCGTCCGCGCTCAACGCTCGGTGCCCTCCTCGCCCTGCTCTCGCAGGTACTGCTCGAAGTCGCGCGCCAGGTCCTCGCCGGTGGCCGGATCGTCGGCGTCGGCGGCCGACTCCAGCTGCTCGACGTAGGCGCCCAGCTCCGGGTCGTCGGCCACGGCGGCGGCCACCCGCACCGCGTACTCGCTCGCGGCCCGCTCCAGCTCGCCGCTCGGCCCGGGGGTGCCGGTCAGGTCGGACAGACGCTCCAGCAGCGCCACCGCGGCGCGCGGGTTTGGCGTGGCCGAGATGTAGTGAGGCGTGGCCGCCCACAGGCTGGCCGAGCGCAGGTCGGCCCGGCCGCAGGCGTCATGCAGCACGCCCACGATCCCGGTGGGGCCCTCGTAGTTCGATCTGGTCAGATGCAGCCGCGCGATCAGCTCCTCGTCGGATGCGGTGGACGACACCGGCACCGGGCGCGTGTGAGGCGTGTCGGCCAGGAGCGCGCCCAGCGTCACCACCAGCCCCACGCCGATGTCGCCGGCCAGCCCGCAGATGGCGTCGGTGTAGGCTCGCCAGCGCATGTTCGGCTCAGGGCCGACCACGATCACGATGTCGTGCTGCTCGGAGGCCATGATCTCGGTCTCGGGCCACTCCAGGTCGCGCACCTGGCCGTCGGAGAGCGTGACGGTGGGCCGCGTCTGCTGGTAGTCGACGAACGGATCGGGATCGATCGACGCGAACCGCTCCGCGCCGGTGGCCACACGCAGGTAGCCGGCCGCCAGGCTGGCGGCTCCGCCGGCGTCGTTCCAGCCCCGGAATGCCGCCACCATGGTCGGCCGGTTCAGCTTCGGCGTCGACTCGATGGTGATGTGCTCCACGTTAGGAGTGTCGCACAACCGTTCCAGCACCGATACTTCCGAGCGTGACCGGTGCAGATCTGATCGTGATCGTGTGGCTGACGCTGTCGGCGCTGGTCGGGCTACGACGCGGGTTCGCCGCCCAGGTGCTGGCGCTGGCCGGCTTTGCGGCTGGTGCCTGGCTGGGTTCACGGCTGGCGCCCTACGCGCTGTCCGACAGCGCCCGCGCCGAGTGGGAGCCGGTGGCCGCGCTGGTGGGCGCGGTGATCGGCGGCGCAATGGTGCAGGCCGCGACCAGCCCGCTCGCGAACGCCGTTCGCCGCAGGGTGCTGATCGGCCCGCTGGCGACCGTCGACGGCGCCGGCGGCCTGGTCGCAGGCACGGTGCTGGGGCTCGCGGTGGCGTGGCTGGTGGCGGTGACCGCGATCAACCAGCCCAGCCTGGGTCTGCGCCACGAGGTGCAGTCCTCGACGATCCTGCCGCGGCTGGTGCGCTGGGTGCCGGCGCAGTCGCTGATCGATGCCATCGCCCGGTTCGATCGCCTGCCGGTGCTGGGCGTGGGTGGCGTGGCCAGCCTGCCCCCGCCCGACCGGTCGGTGCCGGTCTCGCCGGCGGTGCGGCGGGCGGAGCGGAGCGTGGTGATGATCGAGGGATCATCCTGCGGCCTGACGCTGCAGGGGACGGGGTGGGTGGCGCGGCCCGGCCTGGTCGTGACCAACGCGCACGTGATCTCGGGCGAGCACGAGACCCAGGTGATCACGGACACCGGGGCGCTGAATGCCGTGCCTGTCTTCGTCGACCCGTCCAAGGACATCGCGCTGCTGCGGGTGAGCGGCCTGACCGATCCCCCGCTGGCGACACGGGACGGCACGTCCGGAGGCACCGGGGTGGCGCTGATCGGCTACCCGGGCGGCGGGCCGCTGACGGCAGCTCCAGGACGCGTCGGCCACTCCCAGTTCATCGTCACCCAGAACGCCTACGGCCAGGGCGTGGCCCAGCGCACGGTGGTGCCGATCCGGGGCAGGGTGCTGCACGGCGACAGCGGCGGCCCCGTGGTCGACCGTTCCGGTCACGTCTTGGCGATGATGTTCGCGGCCACGGAGTCCGGCCCCGGCGGATTCGGCGTCTCGATGGACGACATCCGCCACGCGCTGGCCTCGCCCGAGCAGCGGGCCGACACCGGGCCGTGCGTGGGCTGACAGCCGGCGCCGGCGCAGACGCTCTAGGATCCGGCCATGACCGCCCGCATCGCACGCAACCTGGCCACCGCCGCCGTCGTGATCTGCCTGCAGCTGACGGCCACGGTGATGACCCTGCGCAGGGATCCCATCCAGAAGTTCCAGGGCGCCGCCATCAGCGGCATGCTCTGGGTCGGGCTCAGGCCCCGCGACTGACGGCGCGCGGGACCGGCTGCAGTCGCCGTAGCGCCTCGGCCAGCGCCTCCAGGGCGGCCAGGTTGTGTCCCTCGAGCACGTCGTCCACGTGGCGGAGTGCGATCTGCATGCCGCCCGCGAGCGGCTCGAAGCCCTCGTGGCCCTTCAGCGGGTTGACCCACATCAGCGTGTCGGCCTGCCTGGCGATCGTGGCCAGCTCGCCGTCCAGCAGCGCCAGGTCGCCGCGCTCCCAGCCGTCGGACGCGATCACGACGACGGCACCGCGGGTGAGCCCGCGGCGGCCGAACACGCGGTTGTAGCCGGCCAGCGACTCGCCGATGCGGGTGCCCCCGCCCCAGTCCGACAGCGCCATGCTGGCGCGGGCCATGGCCACGTCGGGATCGCGTCCGGCCAGGTGCGGGGTGAGGCGGGTGAGCCGGGTGCCGAAGGCGAAGGCCTCGACGTACCGTGAGGCGCCCTCGCGGGCCGACAGCGCCTGCAGGAACATGACCAGGGCACGGGCGTAGGGCTCCATCGAGCCGGACACGTCCACCAGCACCACCAGCTTGCGCGGCACCAGCTTGGGCCGGCGCCAGCGGCGGTCGAGCGGGATCCCCTCCGAGCGCATCGACTGGCGCAGCGTGTTGCGCTGGTCGAGCACGCCGGGGGCATGCGCCGGCTGGAGCCGGCGGGAGCGGCGCACCGGGTGCAGCGCGGCCAGGTCGTCCATCAGCCGGCGCACGCGCCGCAGCTCGTCGTTGGTCATGTGGGCGAAGTCGCGGTGGCGCAGCAGCTCATCACGGGCGGCGGCGACGCCGTGCCTCCTGCGGTCGTCCTCGTCGTCGGGACCGGCAACGGCGCCGTCCTCGGACCCGGGCGGAGGCGGCAGCATCGGGCGCTCCTGTCTGAGCACGTCGCCGGAGGCGTTGGAGGACTCGCGTGGCTCCCGCTCCCAGTAGGCGGTGAAGGCGGCGTCGAAGATGTCCAGGTGGTCGTGGCGCGCGACCAGGGTGCACCGGAGCGCGTGGTAGACCTGCTCGCGGTCGGCCAGATCGACCAGCGCCAGCCCGCGCATGGCGTCCTGCAGCCGGCCCGGACCGACCTCGAGGCCGGCCTCGCGCAGGATCCGGCCGAAGGTGACCAGCTTGCGAGTGACCGCGTCGCCAGGGTTCGGAGATGGTCGGTCCATCTCAGGTACCGCGCGCTTCGCCGACCAGCTCGCGCAGGCCGGCGTCACGAACCCGCTCGACGTCCTCGTGGTACTTCAGCACCGAGCCGAGGGTGGCGTCCACCACGCCGGCGTCCAGCTCCTGCTGGCCGAGGGCGAGCAGCGCCTGCGTCCAGTCGATCGTCTCGGCCACCCCGGGCGACTTGGCCAGGTCGAGCCGACGCAGCTCCTGCACGAAGGCGGCGGCCTCGGCAGCCAGGCGCTCCGGCACGCCGGGCACGCGGACGCGCACGATCTCGATCTCGCGCTCCAGCGAGGGGTGCCCGATCCAGTGGTAGAGGCAGCGGCGCTTGAGGGCGTCGTGCAGCTCGCGGGTGCGGTTCGACGTGAGGATCACCAGCGGGCGCCGCGTGGCCCGGATCGTGCCGATCTCGGGGATCGTGACCTGGAAGTCGGAGAGCAGCTCCAGCAGGAAGGCCTCGAACTCGTCGTCGGCGCGGTCGATCTCGTCGATCAGCAATACCGGCGGCTGCGGGTCGTCGTTCTCGATGGCGTCCAGCAGCGGCCTGCGCTCGAGGAACTCCCGGCCGAACAGCTCGTGCAGGCGCTCCTTGCCGCCGCCCGCCTGGGCGGCCTCGAGCGTGCGGATGTAGAGCAGCTGGCGGGCGTAGCTCCAGTCGTAGAGCGCGTGCGCGACGTCGATGCCCTCGTAGCACTGGAGGCGGATCAGGCGGCCGCCGGTGATGTCGGCGAGCACCTTGGCCAGCTCGGTCTTGCCGACGCCGGCCTCGCCCTCCAGCAGCAGCGGCTTCTCGAGCACCAGCGACAGGTGCAGCACGGTGGCCAGCCCGCGATCGGCCAGGTAGGCGTGTTCGCGGAGCGACTCGGACAGCGCATCGACGGCGTCAGGCGGCATGGCTCCACGATACCAGGGAGGTTTCACGCGACTCGCAGCCCGTCACGCGGCCGTCACGGCCGCGTGACGCAACACCTGCGCCTGGCACCGGTGTTGCATTCGTGGCAGATGTCGCCAGGTGATGTGCTAGCTGGTGATGCCGGGCAGCGAGGTGTGCGTGTTGTCGATGCCGCCGTCGATCACGATCGTCTGGCCTGTGATGTAGCGCGCCTGCGGCGATGCCAGGAAGGCGATCGTGTCGGCCACCTCCTCCGGGCTGCCCAGCCGCCGCATCGGCACCAGCTTGGCCAGCTCATCGAGATCGTCGCCGTACCGGCGCATCCCCTCGGTGTCGATCCAGCCGGGCGCGACGCAGACGACGCCGATGTCGTACTTACCCCACTCCACCGACAGCACCCGCGCCAGCGCCTCGGTGCCGGCCCGCGCCGCGGAGGAGTGCGCCATCCCGGGGATGCCGCGGGTCGGGCACAGCACGATCGAGATGATGCGCCCGCCGCCGTGCTCGATCATCCAGCGCTTCGCCACCTGCTGGGTGAGGTACCAGGGGGCATCCAGGTTCAGGCGACGTACCGCTGCCCACCCGTTCGGCGAGATCTCCTCGGCCGGCGCCATGAACTGCCCGCCGGCGTTGTTGACCAGCACGTCGATGCGACCGAACCGCTTCAGCGCCAGGTCGATCAGCGCGTCCGCCACCTCGGGCTCGCGGATGTCGCCGGACAGCACCGCGCAGTCGTCGCCGATCCGCCCTCGCACCTCCTCCAAGGGCTCCGGCCTGCGGCCGGCGATCACCACCCGGCAACCATCGCGGTGCAGCGCCAGCGCCGCCGCCCGGCCGATGCCGGTGCCACCGCCGGTGACGATCGCGACGCGGCTCACCGGTCGGCCCGGTAGCTGTCGGCGCTGTGCGCGAGCATGCCCTGTGCCAGCCGCTCCGCCGCCAGCGATCCGGCCAGCGACATCTCCGCCGACCGGTCGATCAGCTCGCGTGTGATCTGGAGCGCGGCCTGCGGCTGCTCCGCCAGCTTCTGGGCCCACTCCAGCGCCGCCGTCTCGGCCTCGCCCTCGGGCACCACCCGGTTGACCACGCCCAGCTCCAGCGCGCGGGCGGCGTCGAACCGCTCGCCCAGCAGGATCAGCTGCTTCGCGCGGGCAGTGCCCAGCAGCCGCACCAGCCGCGACATCCCACCAGCGCTGGGCAGGATCCCCAGCGACACCTCCGGCAGCCCGAACCGGGCGGTCTCGTCGGCCACCCGCAGGTCGGCCGACAGCGCCAGCTCGAGACCGCCCCCGATCGCCCAGCCCGAGATGGCCGCGATCGACGGCTGCGGCAGCTCCGGCAGCAGCTCCCAGATCCGGCCCGGCCCGCGGTAGTAGCGGATCGTCTCCTCGGGGCTGGGGTCGGTGAACTCCGTCAGGTCGGCCCCGGCTGAGAACGCCTTCGCGGAGCCGGCCAGGACCACCACCCTGCTGCCCGTGACGTCGCCGGAGCCGAAGGCGGCGATCAGCTGGGCGGCCATCTGCTCGCTGAGCGCGTTCAGCTTGGCCTCCCGCTGCAGCCGCACGATGCAGACCTCGCCGTCCCGCGTGGTTGTGACCATCTCCTCACCCATGCCGGGGCGAACATAGCCGACCTCGATCGGCCCGTGCCGAAGGTTCAGTCGGCTCGCCGGCATGCCGATACAGGTTTCACATGTCAACCCGGCGCAGCATCCCCGAGCGCGACCGGCGTGAGCTCGAAGTTCTGCACCGCGTCGCCGTCGCGCTGACACAGTCGCTCTCGACGACCGACGTCCTGCGCGCGCTGACGCGCGAGCTGGTGTTGGGTGTCGAGCGCGCCTCCGAGTGCGCGATCTCGCTCTGGGACAGGCAGCGCGACGTGCTGATCGACGCCGCCGCGCACACGGTGCACGGCCCGCCGGCCTGGCCGCGCGGCCAGGTCGAGAATCCGCTCGACGAGTATCCCGCCACCCGTGCGCTGCTCAAGCGCGGCCGCGGCTGGGGCGAGTACCGGATGTCGGATCCCGAGCTCAGCAGCAATGACCGCGCGGTGCTGGAGCTGTGGGGCTGGCGTTCCATGATCGAGCTGCCGCTGGTGGTCGAGGGCCGCTCCGTCGGACTGATCGAGGTGGCCGACTACCGGTCGTCGCGGGCATGGTCGCAGCGCGACATCGCCTTCTGCCAGACGATCGCCAGCCAGGCCGCGATGGCCGTACGAAACGCCCAGCTGTACGAGGGGCTGCAGGAGCAGGCCGACCGCGACTCCCTGACCGACCTGCTCAACCACCGCGCCTTCTACCAGCGGCTGGGCCACGAGCTGAGCCGTGCCCAGCGCGATGGCACCCAGGTCGGCGTGATCACGCTCGACCTCGACAACTTCAAGGCCCTGAACGACTCGCGCGGCCACCTGGCCGGCGACAAGGCGCTGGTGCTGGTGGCCTCGGCGATCCTCGGCTGCGCGCGCCAGAGCGACGTGGCCGGCCGCCTGGGCGGCGACGAGTTCGCGCTGATCCTGCCCGGCGTCGGCGATGAGATCGAGCTGGTGGGACGACGGGTGCTGGCCGCCATCACGTCCAAGGCCGGCGCCGGCGCCTCGCTCGGCATCACCATCGCGGAGCCGGGTGAGACCGATCCGCTGCTGGTGATGGCGCGCGCCGACCGCTCGCTGCTCGAGGCCAAGCGCGCCGGCAAGCGGACCTACAGGCTGTCGGCATGACCCGCCGGTTCACACAGGGCGACCGGAACCGCCGGGAGCTTGAGGTACTGCATCGCCTGGCCGTGGAGCTACCTCGCACGCTGACCGTGACCGGCGTCACCGACCTGCTGGCCGAGCACCTGGTGCTGGCCACGCAGCGCGCCGGCGAGTGCACGATATCGTCCTGGGACGCAGGCCTCGACCAGCTCACGATCATGTCCGTCTACGAGCTCGGCTCCGGCATCGCCGAGGATCAACGTGGGGAGCAGTTTGCGCTGGAGGACTGGCCGCACAGCCGCGCCATGCTGGCCGAAGGTACCGCCTACGGCGAGTACCGCCGCGACGACCCGGTCTGGAACCAGCGTGTGCGCGACCAGCTGGACGAGTGGGGATGGAAGACCTGGATCGCGCTGCCGCTGGTGGTCGAGGCTCGCTCGGTGGGCCTGATCGAAGTGGTCGACCACCAAACCGACGAGCGCTGGTCACCGCACGACATCGCCTTCTGCCAGACGATCGCCAGCCAGGCCGCGATGGCCGTGCGAAGCGCGCAGCTGCATGAGGGCCTCCGCCGGCAGGTGCTGCACGATCAGCTGACCGGCCTGCTCAGCCATCGCGGGCTGCACGAGCAGCTGGAGGCGATCCTGGTCGCTGCCAACGCCGGCCGGGACGAGCTGTCGGTCGTGGCCTTCGACCTGGACGACTTCCGGGCGGTCAACGACCGCGACGGGCACGCGGCCGGCGACCTGGTGCTTCGTCGCGTGGCCGACGTGCTGCGCGAGGAATCGCGCGACTGCGACATCGCTGCGCGCATCGGCGGAGACGAGTTCCTGCTGGTGCTGCCCGGGGTGGGCGGCGACGGCCCCGCCATCGCCGACCGCGTCGTCAGCCGGATGGCGGAGCGCACCGGCGTATCGCTATCCGCCGGCGTGGCGCGGGCGCAGCCGCAAGAGCTGGACGCACGCGTGCTGATCGACCGTGCCCAGAGCGCGCTGCTGGAATCCCGGCGCTCCAAGGGCCGCCGGCGCCGCTCCGCCTGAGCTTCATTCCGGCGGATCACGCATCTACACTGCGGTCAACACCAGCGTGGAGGAGATCAGATCCGCTGCCTGCTGCTTGATGCGACCATGCGACCGACCAGCCTCGTCTCGCGCGAGCGCGCCGTGACGCTGGTGGTCTGCGGCCACGCGCAGGTGATCGCGGAGGACGAGTCGGTGGTGTACCGCTCCCAGCATCTGCGGCTGGCGCTGCCGGTGATCCTGCAGGTGCCGGCCTACGTGGAGCTGCGCCCGATCGTCAAACACACGGTGGTGCGGCGGGTGCTGTTCTGCCGCGACAACTGGCGCTGCGCCTACTGCGGCCGCGACGGCGGGCCGCGCGACCTCACCGTCGACCACGTGAAGCCGCTGTCGCGCGGCGGCGAGCACGCGTGGGACAACGTGGTGGCAGCCTGCCGCCGCTGCAACCATCGCAAGGGCAGCCGGCTCCCCTACGAGGCTGGCATGTACCCGCGCAACGTGCCGAAGCGGCCGGACATGGTGCAGGTGGCGTGGGCGGGGCGGCTGACGCACCCGTTGCAGCGGCAGTACGTGGCGCAGTGGCATAAGGTCCCTGAAGCTGCCCTCTAGTTATGTGCGATCGCGGAGCGCTTTCTGCATCTCGGCCGCGACCGGCCCCGGCGCGCCGTCCCCCACCGTCCGCTCGTCCAGCGTCACCACCGGCATCACCTCGCGCACGCTCGAGCTCGTGAACACCTCGTCGGCTGCGAACAGCCGCTCGATCGCAAACGCGTCCTCCACCACCTCGATCCCGCGCGCCGCCGCCGCCGCCAGCAGGGTGTCGCGCGTGACCCCGGCCAGGATGCCCAGGTCGAGCCCGGGCGTGCACAGCTTCCCGGCTTCCGTGAACCACACGTTCGACGTCGGCCCCTCCAGGACGATCCCCTCCGCCGAGACGAACACCGCATCGTCCGCCCCGCGCCGGTGCGCCTCCCGCTGCGCCGCCATGTTGACCGCGTAGCTGGTCGACTTCACGCCCGGTAGCAGCCACGGCGATGAGCGCCGCGCGTGCGCGCCGATCGCCAGCTGCAGCGAGGCCAGCGCCACGCCCCGCCGGCGCTGCTGCTCGAGCCCGTCCGGCAGCGCCGTCACCAGCGCGAACCCGACGCCGTCCTGCTCCGCCTCGCGGCCGCCCGTCCACACCACCCGCAGCACGCATCCCGGCACGCCCGCCGCTGCCACCGCCTGCAGCGCCAGAGGCGCCAGCCGGGCCGGGTCGGGCGCCGGTAGCCCCAGCACCTCGGCCGACCCCCCCAGCCGTGCCAGGTGCGCGTCCAGCCGGAACGGCACCCCCTCGTAGACCCGCATCGTCTCGAACGCCGCCCGGCCCCGCAGCACCCCCGCATCGTCCGCGTGCAGCAGCGGCTGCTGCGGGTCGACAACGCCGCGGCCGAGCAGCGCCACCGCCAGCGGCGCGTTGCGGGGAGAGGGCACCGGCATCGGGCTCTAGACTAGCGACGTGGCCGAGGTCGTGGAACTGTGGACGGATGGCGCCTGCTCGGGGAATCCCGGGCCGGGTGGCTGGGGGGCGATCCTGATCTGGAACGGCCACGAGCGCGAGCTGTCCGGCGGCGAAGCCGACACCACCAACAACCGCATGGAGCTGATGTCGGTGATCATGGGCCTGGCCGCCATCACGCGACCGATGGACGTCGTCATCAACACTGACTCGGCCTACGTGGAGCAGGCGTTCACAAAGGGCTGGCTGGAGCAGTGGCAGCGAAACGGCTGGCGCACCGCCTCCAAGCAGGCTGTCAAGAACCAGGATCTGTGGCAGCGCCTGGCCGAGGAGGCCGCCCGCCACAACGTCAGCTTCCAGCGCGTGCGTGGCCACACCGGCGTCGAGATGAACGAGCGCGCCGATCAGCTGGCCGTTGCCGAGCGCGACCGCTACGCCACGGTATGACGCAGGACACCTCGACACGCAAGCGCCACGCGCTGGGTCTGTTCGACGGCATCGCGGCCGACTACGACCGCTGGGCGCAGCTGCTCTCGTTCGGCAACGACCGCCGCTGGCACGACCTGCTGGTCGACCGGCTGGCGGTCGGTCCCGACTCAGTGGTTGCCGACGTCGCCACCGGCACCGCCGCCGTCGCCATGTCGATCGCCTGGCGCCACGGCAGCCGCGTGATCGGGATCGACCAGAACGAGGCCATGCTGGCCCGCGGCCGCGAGCGCGTGGCGGCGACCGGGCTGGACGGCCGCATCGAGCTGGTGCAGGGCGAGGCAGAGGCGCTGCCGCTCGAGGATGCGTCGGTGGACGCGCTCGTGCACACCTATCTGCTGCGCTACGTCGACGACCCGCCGGCGGTGCTGCGCGAGCTGGCCCGCCCGATCCGCCCCGGCGGCGAGATGGCGTCGCTCGAGTTCTTCGTGCCCGCCGGCGCCTGGTACCCGGCCTGGTGGGCCTGGACGCGGATCGGCCTGCCCGCCGTGGGCGCGGCCGGCGGCCCCGGCTGGTATCGCACCGGCCGCTTCCTGGGCCCGAACATCGAGCGCTTCTGGCTCGACCACCCACTGGAACAGTTGCTGGGCTGGTGGCACGATGCCGGCATCGGCAACGTCCGCGCCCAGCGGCTATCCGTGGGCGGCGCGGTCATCATCCGCGGCACCAAGACCTGAACACACACACCGAAGGAGACACGATGGCCACCGTCGACCTCAGCACGCTTCCCGTGAAACCCACCAGCTTCGGCCGCTGGCAGCAGCTGAACGGCCCGCTCGGCCTGCAGGCGTTCGGCATGAATGCGATCGTCTGCGACCCGGGCGAGGAGTTCGACATCGCCCACGACGAGTCCGAGACCGGCCACCAGGAGGCCTACGTCGTGGTCAGCGGCCGGGCCGTTTTCACGATCGGCGACGACCGCATCGAGGCCGGGCCGGGCACGGTCGTGTCCGCTCCCGACCCTGCGGCGAACCGCGCCTACGAGGCACTCGAGCCCGGCACCCGCATCGTCTGCATCGGCGCGGCGCCGGGAGAGGCGCAGCCGTACGGTGAGTGGATCGACGAGGACGAGCCGGAAGGGCACTAGGCGCAGAAGCTCGCGATCACCCGTTCGAGGGCGTCCACGCAGCGGTCGAGCTGCTTCAGGTCGACCCACTCGACGTCGGCGTGGGCACCCTCCCCACCGGGTCCGAAGATAACGGTGGGGATGCCCGCGGCCGAGAAGATCGCGCTGTCCGCCCAGAAGGGGACGCCTATCACGGGCACGTCGCCGCCCAACGCCTCTCGGGCTGCGGTCACGATCGCCGAGTCGGCGTCCACTTCGAACGGGTCGCGCACCAGCGTGGTGTGCAGCTCGGCCGACAGATCATTGCCCGCGTCGGTGATCGCATCCAGCATCGCCGACAGCTCGGCCTCGACGCTCTCGGCGGTCTCGCCCGGCAGCGTCCGGCGCTCCAGCTGTAGCCGGCAGCTGTCCGGGTAGGTCGAGAGCTCGCGGCCGCCCTCGATGATCGACGCGTGGATCGACCCGGGGCCGAGCAGCGGATGGCCTTCGCGGGCGGCCAGATCGGCCGACATCTGCTCGAGGCCGACCAGCACGTGGCCCATGCGGGCGATCGCGTCGACGCCGTCCTGCGGGCGCGAGCCGTGCGCGGCGCGGCCGCCGACCACGATCCGGTGCCAGGTGAAGCCCTTGTGCGCGACCGCGACGTTGATCTCGGCACCGGTCGGCTCGGTCACGATGGCGGCGTCGGCGCTGATCGTTTGCGCGACCGCCTCGGCACCGGCCGATGCGAACTCCTCGTCGCAGACCGCGGCCACCACCACGTCGCCGACCAGCCCACGCTCGGCCGCGGCAGCCGCGGCCACCATGATCGCGGCCAGGCCGGCCTTCATGTCGTAGGCGCCGCGCCCGTAGAGCCGGTCGCCCTCGACGCGGGGCCGGAACGGATCGCTCATGCCGTCCACCCCGACCACGTCCATGTGCGCGTTCAGGAGCAGTGTGCGGCCACCGCCGCTGCCGCGGGAGCGCCCGACGGCGTTCGGCCGGCCGGGCACGGCGTCGGACACGTCCACCTCGAGCCCGCGGGACTCCAGCCAGCCGCCCACGAAGCGCGCGATCTCGGCCTCCCCCGCCCCGCCCGGCACCAGGCTGGGGTTGACGGAGTCGATCGCGACCAGCTCGGCCAGCAGCGCACGGGCGTCTTCCATGCGCGCCACACTAGCGAGCCAGGCGCGCCCGCGGACTGGGCGATCCGGACACAATCTCGGTCAGTGCACGTGCGCGGCGGCGTAGGCGTGCGCCTCGGCCACCACCTGGTCGAACGAGACGCCCAGCCCGCGCTGGAAGGCTTCACGCACCTGCGCCTCGCTGTAGACGGCGCCGTGGTGCGAGGCGTGCAAGGCGTTGAACGCCTTCGCCAGCCGCGCGACGCCGGCCGCGCCGCCGTGGCGCTCCATGATCACCGCAGACATGGCCTGACCGTCCTCGTAGCAGAGGTCGACCGCGGTCGGGTTGCGCAGTCCCCAGTCGGTGACGCGCGTGCGCCAGATCGTGGCCGACGGGAAGCCGCCGCTCGCGTACAGGTGCGCGATGCTCCCCAGCGTGAGGTGCACGCCCAGCGTGCGCAGGTAGCTGTCCTCCTCGTACATCGCCAGCCCCTCCACCAGGCTGTGCGGCGAGCGGCCCAGCATCCCCATGCTGGCCACGTGTGTCAGCTCGTGGGCGATGGTGCCGTCCCGCTCCAGCACGTTGCCGGGACCCCACACCGGCCACTCGATGTAGGCGACGCCGTTGATCACGAAGCCCTCGGGTAGCTCCTTACGGAAGATCTTGACGCCGGACAGGTCCTGGCCCTGCTTGCGGCTGCTGATCACGAAGATGACCGGGTGCGCGGCAGCCCGGTCGCGCCCGAACAGGCCGGTAAGCCGCGGCACCACCTCGTCGGCGTCCGACAGGATCTGGGTGGCGTCGTTCGCGGCCTCCACCGCCTCGTAGATCACGGTCGTGTGCTTCCCCGTCAGCACCGACGGCACCTCGAACAGGCGCAGGCCGTAAGCCTTCGTGTGGACGGCCTTGCGGGCCGAGATGTCGGCCACCACGCGCCAGCTGCCCTCGCTGTAGCTGGCCAGCATCACCCGGTCGCCCAGCTTCACCCAGTTCGACAAGGGCGCCGGCGAGAACCGGGCGCTGATCGACACCCGCACGCCCACCGACCCGGGGTCGGGCACCTTCACCGGCTTGGCGGTCATCTTGACGGCGCCGATCGGCAGCCGCCCGAACCATGTCTGCAGGTCGTCCAACGTGCTCTGGTTGGCGTACGTGCCGGCCGCCTGCACCACCGGTGCGGCGTCGGCGGTGCGGTGCAGCGCCAGCGCCTTCAGGTAGCTCTCCACCGCCGGCCTGGCCGCGGTGAAGCGCTGCTTGGTGGTCATCGCGTCGGCCGGCGACGGGGCGGTGGAGGGCGCGTGCGAGGACGGGCCGATGCCACACCCGGGAAGCGCCAGGAGCAACAGGCAGATCAGGGGTGTCAACGAGGAACGGCGCACCGGTGCATGTATCGGCGCGCCGCCGCTCAGGCTTCAGTCCTTCACGGCCGCAGCTCTTCGGCGTAGCTGGCCGAGCGGCGCGAGATGCGGCCGTCGTCGCCGACGTCGTAGTAGCCCATCCGCCACAGCGGCGGCGAGTACAGGTGCAGCGATGTGGTGACATGCCCGGCCGCGTTTCGCACGTCGTGGATGCGCGACGCATCGAATCGGAACGACTGCCCGGCGTCGTAGCGCGTGGTGTCGATGCCCGAGCCCAGGCACAGCCGGTCCTCGTCGAGCGCTCCGTCCACGATCCGCACGGCTCCCCCGGACAGGTCGTGATCGTGCAGCCCGGTGTCCTGCGTGCCGCTCCAGCAGATCAGCCACACGTCCAGGTGATGGTCGCGGTAGAGCTCGGTGTAGATGCGCTCCTCATCGCTGTGACGGACGAGGTGCTGCCACAGCTCGGCGCGCTTCGCCAGCTCGCCGGCCAGCGCCTCGGCCTGCTCCGGATCCAGGTCGTGGTCACCCAGCCGCTCGCGGAGGAAGCCGTGCAGGTCGGTGTCGTGGTCGCTCATGGTCGCTCCATCTGGTCGAACAGCCTGAGGGGATTGGTGTGCGCGACCGCGTCCTCGACGGCCGCACCCAGGTCGGTCAGCGCCCGCCCAAGCGGCAGCGGGCTGATGACGGGTATATCGGTGCCGAGCACGATCTGCTCGACCCCGTACGTGGCCATGCCGCACTCGAGCGCCAGCCGGCCGCAGGAGGCGGTGTCCAAGTACATGTTGCGGTCGATCGCGCGCGTCTCGCCGCTGAACGCCCGCCAGCGCTCCTCCAGGAACGGCGCGGCGCCGGCCATGATCGCGAAGCAGAGGCGCAGGCCGGGCCAGCGTGACGCGCCCAGCGTGCGCCAGCCGAAAAAGGCCCGGATCGACAGGCCCGGGTAGACGCCCAGGTTCGGCCACCAGGTCGGCATGCCCGCATCGAGCGCGTACGGCTGCGTCTCCGGCGCCGGCCCCGGATGCACGAACAGTGCGGCACCGCGGCGCTCCAGCATGTCCAGCAGCGGTGCCACCCGCTCGATCGCATCCGGCCCGGCCAGCGCCTCGCTGGGCAACGAGGCACCCATGAACCCGCGGTCGAGCGCCGCCGCCACGGTACCCGCACCGGCGTCCGGGCAGGCCAGCGGAGCCGCCGCCCAGCCCGCCAGCCGGCCGTCCGACTGCTCGATCAGTGCGGCCAGGCCGTCGTGGTAGGCGCCGATCAGCTCCAGCGACTCCGCCCCCGGCAGCGCCTCGATGCCGAGCGGCGTCGACAGCGAGATCACGGCCCGCTCGATGCCGGCGGCGTCGAGCGCCGCCAGCCTGGTGTCAAGCCGGTGCCGGGTGAGGTCGACGGCGCCCGCCGGCTCGTGCGCCATGAACAGCACCGGGGCGTCGCCGTCGGCATCCAGATAGGGCGGAGAGCGGCGGGCGCGCAGCGCGTCCACCAGCGGGCGCGGCCAGAGGTGTTGGTGAACGTCGGTTCGCATCTTCATGGTGAAACGATTAACATATGATTGTGCCGAACCACCGCCCGGAACGCAAGCGGGCCACGCTGCGCGAGCTGTCCGAGATCACCGGCCTCTCCACCGCGGGCGTCTCATACGCCCTGCGCGGCCAGCGCGTGTCCCCCGCCACCGAGCGGCGCGTGCGCGCCGCGGCCGACCGCATCGGCTTTCGCAGCGACCCGATCGCTCGCGCCCTGCGCGGTGGCCGCACCGAGCTGGTCGGCGTGGTCGGGGGCAGCCTCGCCGACCTCTGGCACCAGCAGTTCGTGACCAGCCTGCAGGGCAGCCTCCGCCGCCACGGCCTGCGGATGGTGCTGGCCGACGCCGCAGGCGATGCGCAGGAGGAACTGGCCCTGGCACGCGACCTGGCGGCCCAGCGCTGCGACGGGCTGATCGTGCTGCCGATCGATCCCAGCGCCCCGGACTGGCGGGCGATCGCCGCCGCCACGCCCACGGTCTCGGTGAACGCCTCGCTGCCGGCACCGGCCGGATCGATCCGGTTCAACTCACCCGCCGGCATCGCGCTCGCGCTCGATCACCTGCAGGGCCTGGGACACCGCGAGATGGTGGTGCTGGGCGGCGGGCCGCACGCCGTCCCACGCCGGGCCGGCGTACGTCGCGTCCGCTGCGGGTTCGCCGACGACCAGGCCCGCGCCGCCGCCGCGCGCGTGCTCGCCGGCACGCGGGCGCCCACCGCCGTGTTCGCGCTCTCCGACTCGATCGCCTGCGGCGCCTACCAGGCCTGCCGCGACGCCGGCCTGCAGGTGGGCGGTGACGTCAGCGTTGTCGGCTTCGACGACATCCCGATCTCGCGCCTGCTCGACCCGGCGCTGACCGCGGTGGGATGGGACACGCCGGGAGCGGCGGTGGGCGCGGCTCAGATGCTGGTCGATGCGATCGCCGGCCGCCCCGCCGGCGAGATGGTGATCGAGCCGCGGCTGCACGTGCGCTCGAGCACCGGGCCGGCGCGGCGGTAGGCTCTCGGCCATGCTGGACGAGCTGATCCGCACCGTCGGCCTCGACCACGTGGTCAGCCCGGCCCCGGCCGACTACCTGACCGACGCTACCGCCCGCGGCATGCGCGGATCGGCGCTGGCGGTTGTGCGGCCGGCCGACGCGGCCGAGGCGGCGCGGGTCGTAGCCGCCTGCTACCGCAACGACATCGCGATCACGCCGCGCGGCGGCGGCAGCGGGGTGGCCGGGGGCGCGGTGCCCGACGGCGGCATCGTGGTCAGCCTCGAGCGCCTGAACCGGATCCGGAGCTTCGACCCGCTGGTGTGGCGGATCCAGGTGGAGGCGGGCGTCACCACCGGGCGCCTGCACCAGCTGGCGCGCGGGAGCGGGCTCATGTTTCCGCCCGACCCCGGCGCCTCCGAGCAGTCGCAGATCGGCGGCAACCTGGCCACCAACGCAGGCGGGCCGCACGCCTTCCGCTACGGCGTCACCCGCCGCTGGGTGACCGGGATCGAGGCCGTGATCGCACCCGGCGAGCTGATCACGGTGGGCGGGCCGGTCAGAAAGGACGTGGCCGGCTACGACCTGCTGGGGTTGCTGGTCGGGTCGGAGGGCACGCTGGGGTTGATCACCGCCGCGTGGCTGCGGCTGGTGCCGGCGCCCGAGGCGGTGCACGTCGCTGCCGGCGTCTACCCCACCGACGCCGCCGCCTGCGCCGCGATCGAACGGATCCTGGGCAGCGGCATCGAGGCGGCGGCGATCGAGCTGCTGGACGCCGCCGCGATGCGGTTCGGCGGCGGCGGCTTCCCGGCCGAGACGGCCGATGGGGCGCTGGTGCTGGCCGAGGCCGACGGCGGCACGCTGGAGGCGGCGGCCCGTCGCGACGCGCTGCTCGAGGCGATGGCGGAGGGCGCCGCCGCGGTGCAGCAGGTGGACGACCGCGAGGCCGTCTGGCGCTGGCGCGACGGCGTCTCGTCACGGCTGGCGGCGGCCCACGGCGCCAAGCTGTCCGAGGACATCGTGGTACCGCTCGACCGCCTGGCCGAGATGGTGGCGGCGGTGCCGCGGATCGGGGAGCGGCACGGCCTGACCGGGCTCAGCTTCGGCCACGCCGGCGACGGCAACCTGCACTCGAGCTTCCTGCTCGACCCGGCCGACCCCGCCCAGTTCGCTGCCGCCCAGGCCGCCGTCCAGGAGCTGTTCGACCTGACGCTCGAGATGGACGGGTCGATCTCGGGCGAGCACGGGCTTGGGTCGGTCAAGGCCGGCTACCTCGAGCGGCAGTGGGGCCCGGCCGCCGTCGGTGCACACCGCGCGATCAAGCAGGCGCTCGACCCGAAGGGGCTGTTCAACCCGGGCAAGAAGCTGTGAGATAGGGTGTTTTGGTGAGCGACTTCGACCAGCTGGCAGGCATGCAGCCGCTTCGGATCTGGGACGGCATCGCCGCCCGCACCGTGCACGGCGAGCTGGTCTCGTTCGCGGTGATCGAGCTCGATCCCGGCAGCACGGTGCCGGAGCACCGCCACGAGAACGAGCAGCTGGGCGTGCTCGCGTCCGGCACGATGCGCTTCCGGATCGGCGAGGAGACGCGCGAGCTGGGACCGGGAGCGACCTGGTGCATCCCCGCGAACGTGCCGCACGAGGTTGAAGCCGGGCCGCAGGGAGCCGTCGCGGTCGAGGTGTTCGCGCCCCGGCGCGACGACTGGGGCGGCCTCGAGCGGCTGCCCGCGTCGCAGCCGCAGTGGCCTTAGGGGCCCGCCCCTCGGGGCTACCAGCCGAGCAGCACCTTGCCGAACTTGCCGGGCTGGGCCATGTAGTCGAAGGCCTCGGCCGCTTGCTCTGCCGGGAACACCCGGTCGACGACCGGATCGATCGCGCCCGACTCGAGCAGCGGCACCACCTGGTGGGCGAAGGCCTGCACGGCGGCGCCCTTCTGCTCGATCGGCCGCGCTCGCAGCAGCGTGCCGATCATGGTCGCGCGCTTGCCCATCAGCACCCGCAGCGGCATCTCGGCGGTCGAGCCGGCGGCCGTGCTGACGATCACGATCCGGCCGCGCAGCGCCACCGCCTCGAAGTCTCCTGCCAGGTTGGGCGATCCCACCAGCTCCAGGATCACGTCCGCATTCTTCGCCTCGTCCAGCGACACCGGCTCGGCGCCGAGTGCGGCCAGCCGCTCGCGCGCCGGCTGCGAGCGGACGTTGGCGAGCACGTGCACGCCCGTGGCAAGCCCCATCTGCACGGCGGCCAGCCCGACGCCGCCGTTGGCTCCGTTCACCAGCAGCCGCTCGCCGGCGTGCAGGCCGGCCTGGGTGTAGCAGGCGTCGTGCGCGGTGATGAACGCCTCCGGCACCGCTGCCGCCTGCTCGTCGCCGAGCCGGTCCGGGATCCGCGCGACGTGGCGGGCGTTGACGACGGCGCGGTCGGCATGCCCACCGCCGCCGACGACACCGAACACCCGGTCTCCCTCACGCCACTCGCTGACGTTCCGCCCCACCGACACCACCGTGCCCGACACCTCCAGCCCCGGGACATCGGCGGGGGCGCCAGGCGGCGCCGGATAGCCACCGCTGCGCTGGTGCAGGTCGGCCGGGTTGATGCCCGAGTGCGTGGCGGCGACCAGCACCTCGTCCGAGCCGGGTACCGGGTCGGGCCGCTGCTCCAGGCTCATCACCTCGGCGCCGCCGGCACCCGTGAACACGATCGCACGCATCGGCGCAGCCTACCCGCGCCCGGCGCGGCTGGTGCCGGTGGCGCGGAGCCCGTGTGGTCGCATAGGTTCCCGCGTGCACATGCTCGACCGCGAACACATCGACGGCAGGATCGGCGAGGCCTGGTCGGGCGACGTCCCGAACGGCAGCCACATCAACCTGGTGCTGGCCTGGCGCGGCTCGCCGACCGCGGCGGTGGCCGTGTCGGCGCTGGCCAACCCGCGCGCCGGCCACGCGCCTGTGGTCGTCTGCCTGGGCGCGGGCAACGCCGTGCGGCCGGTCACGATCATGACCAACAAGGCCACGGCGATCGAGGATCTGCACCAGCGCATCACCTGGGGTGCCGCCCAGCTGGGCATCGGGCAGGGCGTGATGGACGCCGTGGCCGACGGTGTGCTGCCGGCCGAGCAGGCGGGTGACCTGGTGCTGCTGGTGGCGGCCTGGGTCGACCCCGACGCGAGCGACGAGACTGCCTGCCGCGAGGCGGCACGAGACGCCACCCGCCGCGCGGTCGACGACGCGCTGGCAGGCGCGCCGGCCGACTCGGTGCGCCGCATCGCGGAGCTTCGCCACGACGCTCGGAACGTCTTCTACGGCGGCGAGTGATGCGGATCGTCTCGATCGAGACGCGCAGCTACCGCCACCCGTTCGACCCGCCGTTCCGGGCTGCGTGGGATCCCGTCCCGCGCGCCTCGCAGGATGCGACGCTGGTGATCGTGACGGCCGATGACGGCACCGCGGGGTACGCCAGCGGCGGCGACGGCCTCCCCGACCGGGAGCTGCTGGAACGGCTGCTGCGCGGTGTTGACCCACGTGACAATTCATCAGTGCGGCGGACGTGCGAGACCGTCGACTTCCACGGCGGCCGGCCCTGGGCAGTCGAGGTCGCGTGCTGGGATCTCGCCGGGCGGGCGGCCGGGATGCCGGTCTGGCAGCTGCTGGGCGGCGACGGCGGCTCGCTCGCGGCCTACGCCTCGACCGGCGAGCTGGCGGGGCCGCAGGAGCGGGCGAGCCGCGCGGTGGCGCTGCGCGACCGCGGCCTGCGGGCGCTCAAGATCCGCTTCCATCACCCGGACTGGCGTGACGACGTGCGGGTGGTGGAGGCCGTGCGGGAGGCGGTCGGCGATGAGATGGAGATCATGGTCGACGCGAACCAGGGCTGGCGGATGCCCGGCGACCTCGCCCCGCCCTGGGACCTCGCCACCGCCTGCGAGTGCGCCGCGGCGCTCGAGCCGCTCCGCATCCACTGGCTGGAGGAGCCGTTGCCCACGGCCGACGTAGACGGCTACGCGGCGCTGGTCGCATCCGCCGACGTGCCGATCGCGGCCGGGGAGATGGTGCGGCAGGAGCACGAGGCGCGCGACCTGCTGACCCGCGGCGGCATCGCGGTGATCCAGTGCGACGTCCTGTTCTGCGGCGGCATCGGCGGCTGCCGGCGGATCGCGGGCCTCGCCCGCGAGCTGGGTCGCAGCTGGTCGCCGCACACCTGGTCGAACGGCTACGGGTTGGTCGCGAACCTGCACGCGGCCTGCGCGCTCTCGAACCACGGCTACGTGGAGGTGCCCTACGACCCGCCCGCCTGGTCGGCCGGACGTCGCGACTGGATGCTGCCCTTCGTGCTCGAGATCGAGAGGGACGGGACGATCGCGCCCCCGCCCGGGCCGGGGCTGGGCGTCGAGCCGGACCTGGACGCGCTCGAGCGGTGGCGGGTGGCATGAGGACGAGGGCGGCGGTGCTGCGCCAGATGGGCTCGCCCCTGACGGTGGAGGAGCTGGAGCTTGCGCCGCCCGGCCCCGGCGAGGTGCTGGTGCGGGTGGCGGCGGCCGGCGTCTGCCACTCCGACCTGCATCTGGCTGACGGGCACCTGGGCAGCGAGCGGCAGCCGATCGTGCTCGGCCACGAGGGTGCGGGCACGGTCGAGGCCGTGGGCGCGGGCGTCGCGCACGTCTCCGGTGGCGACCGCGTGGCGTTCTGCTTCGTGCCCTCCTGCGGCGCCTGCACGCAGTGCCGGGCCGGCCACGCCAACCTCTGCGTCCCGGCCGGCGAACACAACAGCCGCGGGGTGCTGGGCGACGGCACCACGCGCCTGTCGTTCCCCGGCGGAGAGCCCGTCAAGCACTTCCTGAGCGTCGCCTGCTTCGCCGAGCGCTGCGTCATCCCGGCCGCCGCGGCGGTGCCGCTGCCGGCCGGGCTGCCTCTGTGGCAGGCGGCGCTGGTCGGCTGCAGCGTCGTCACCGGCCTGGGCGCGGTGCGCAACGTCGCGCGCGTACGGCCCGGCCAGAGCGTCGCCGTGATCGGCTGCGGCGGCGTCGGGCTGCAGGCGATCGCGGGCGCCAGGCTGGCCGGCGCGGCCCGCGTGGTCGCGATCGACCGCGACCCCGGCAAGCTGGAGCGCGCAATGCGGCTGGGCGCCACCGACACGGTGCTGTCGGGCGACGGCCGCGATCCCGTGGCGCGGGTGCGGGAGCTATGCGGCGACGGCGGCGCCGACCATGCGATCGAGGTGGTGGGACGGCCGGACACGATCCGCCAGGCGTTCGACATGATCCGGCCGGGCGGCACGGCGGTGGTGGTGGGCATCGCCCCCAGCGGGGTCGAGGTGGCGCTGCCGGCCCTCGACTTCGTGAGCGACAAGACGATCGCCGGCTGCTTCTATGGATCGGGCAATCCGGCCGCCGAGATGCCGGAGCTGATCGGCATGCTGATGGACGGGCGGCTGGACGTGGCCGGCGCCGTGTCCGACTTCACCGACCTGGACGGGATCGAGGCCGCCTTTGAGCGGCTGCGCCGCGGGCAGGGCGCGCGGACGGTGGTCGTACTGGACGAGGGCGCGGCCGGCCTGCCTGAGATGATCTAGCCGGCCCGCCTCCCAAACGGCGCCGGAGGAGGCGTGAGCACCTCGTCCGGCAGATCGCCGTACGCCTCGCCGGAGTCCCCGGTCGTCTGCTCGACGCTGGCTCCGTGTCTGGCCGCGGTCTCGTCGGCGATCCACTCGACCTTGCGGCTTGGATCGGGGCCGCCGAACATCAGGATCACGCACGGTCCGTCGCCGGCTCCGATCGTGATGTGAGCGGTTCCCGGCGGCGAGTGGAGGAAGTCCCACTGGCGCATCGACCGCTCCTGGCCCTCCACCAGCGCCAGACACTCGCCGCTGAGCACGACGAACCCTTCCTGGGCGGCTTCGGCGTGGTAGTAGCCGTTGCTCTCGCCGGGCTGCAGGACGTGGATGTGAATGCCGACGACCGGCACGTCGCCGGACACCCTGGCCCAGTCGAGGTCGCGCCACACCCCGAAGCCGGGCACCGTCTCCCACGGCATCTCACCGAGGTTGAGGATGAACCAGCCTTCACCGGCCGGCAGCCGGCCCTCCGTCGTGTCGTCGATCCGGGCTTCGCGCACGTTTCACCCTCCTTCAGTACGCCGGCGGGTAGCGCAGCATCCACGGCCGCAGGCGCTGCAGCAGCTCCACGCGGGCCGGGTCGACCGCCCGCACCGCCGCGTCGGCCGACGCGGCCACCTCGGCGCCGAGCGCGTCCATGTCGACGTGCAGCGGCCGGCCGTCCTGCGCGAGCACCCGCCCGCCGACAAGCACCTGCCGCACGTGCCGCCGCCGGGCGCGGGCCACAACCAGGTCATGGACGGGGACGGCCGGCGAGGCGTAGACCCCGCGCATCGCGTCCAGGTCGAGCACGACCGCGTCGGCCCGGTAGCCGGGCTCCAGCCGGCCGACCTCGCCCTCGCGCCCGGCGATGCGGGCGCCGCCCTCCCACGTCATCCGCAGGATGTCGCGCGCATCGAGCAGCGGCTCCGGCCCCTCCCAGACCCGCTGCGTGATGTGCGCGGCCCGCACCTCGCTGAGCATGTCGTCGTCATCGTCGAGCGTCATGTCGTCGCTGCCCAGGCCGACCGTGACGCCGCGCGCCACCAGCCGGCGCACCGGCGCGATGCCGCAGGCCAGCCGCAGGTTCGAGGAGCAGTTGTGGGCGACCATCGCGCCGCGCTCGGCCATCAGGTCGATGTCCGCGTCGCGCAGGTAGACGCCGTGGGCAATCGCCGTGCGGTCGCCGAGCACGCCCCGGTCGGCCAGCCTGCGGAGCTCATTGCCTGCATGGACGTCGTCTCCCCAGGCCAGCTGTCGGCGGCTCTCGAGCGCGTGCAGGTGGACGCCGATGCGAAGCGCCGCGGCGGCCTCGCCGACGGCGTCGACCAGCTCGTCGGACGCCCACTGCGGCGCCGCGATCGACAGCTGGACGCCGATCATCTCATCGCCCGCCAGCCGCCGGTGAAGCTCGGTGATGGCGTCGATGTAGACGCTGTTCGGGATGCGGGGGCCGTCGACGAGCGCCCGCGCGGGTCCGGACAGGTCGTCCGGCAGGCTGTCGATGAACCGCGCGTCGTCGTCGTAGACGAACGAGGCGCGGTCACGCCAGTAGGGCGCGAGCGCGGTGCGCAGCCCGGACTCGCGGTGGGCGCTGACCGCTCCCTCGAGCTCTGCCAGGTAGCCGCCGGCGGGATCGTCGCCGTAGCCGTGCTTGGCGGGGAAGTGTGAGTGAACGTGCGTCGTCACGCCGCTGGTCAGCATCAGCATCGACTTGTAGAGCGTGGTCAGGTACGCGTCCACGGACGGCAGCGCGTGCATCAGCGCCATCCACGGCTCGAACGGCTCGTCCACGAACCCCATCTGGAAGGTGGACACGCCCTCGGCGTGCTGATGGGCGTTCACCAGCCCCGGCATCACCAGCATGCCGGGGCCACCGGCGCGACGCGCCTGCGGGTGCGCGGCCACGAGCTCGCCGGCGTCGCCCAGCGCCGTGACGACGCCGTCGTTGACGAGCACGGCCGCGTCCGCGATCGGCTCGCCTGCGGCCGAGGGAAGCACGACCGCTCCCTCGATCAGGAGCTCGCCGGCGGCGCTGTCAGCGGAGTGCATCGGGTGAGTATGGCAGCCGATACACTCGCCGACCATGACCACCATCCGGGCCGCGGTGCTGGAGGGAGTCGGGGGCGACCTCGAGGTGCAGGAGCTTGACCTGGCACCCCCGCGGGCCGGCGAGGTGCAGGTGCGGCTGCTGGCAAGCGGGGTCTGCCACAGCGATCTGAACGCCATCGACGGCACGGCCGAGACCCGCTGTCCGGCCGTCCTCGGGCACGAGGGGGCGGGCGTGGTCGAGGGGGTCGGTGACGGCGTGACGCGGGTCGGGGTGGGCCAGCACGTGGCGCTTTCGTGGGCGCCGTCGTGCGGCCGTTGTGCCGAGTGCCTGGACGACCTGCCGCACCTGTGCGGCACAGCCTGGCCGATGATGGCCCAGGGCACGCTGCTGGACGGCACCACCCGGCTGTCACGAGGCGGCAAGCCCGTCTACCACTACTCGTTCATCTCGTCCTTCGCCGAGCGGACGGTGCTGCCCGAGGCATCGTGCGTGCCGATCCCCGATGACGTGCCACCCGAGGTGGCGGCGCTGGTGGGCTGTGCGGTCACCACCGGGATCTGCGCCGTCTGGCGCAGCGCGCAGGTGCACGCCGGCCAGCGCGCGGCCGTGATCGGCTGCGGCGGCGTCGGCCTGTCAGCGGTGATGGGCCTGGCCGCCGTCGGCGCGGCACCGATCATCGCCGTCGACCTGCACGAGGGGCGGCTGGAGGCGGCGCTGTCTCTGGGGGCAACGGACGCCGTCCAGGGCGCGGCCACCGCCGAGGAGACTGCGGAGCGGGTGCGAGAGGCATCGGGCGGCGGGGTCGACGTCGCGATCGAGGCCACCGGCCGCAGCGACGCGATGCGCGCCGCGTTCCTCTCGACGCGTCGCCGCGGCACCGCCGTGCTGATCGGGATCCCGGCCGAGGACGCGGTGCTGGAGCTGCCGGCGCTGTCGATCCCGCGCATGGAACGGCGGGTGATGGGAGCGCTGTACGGCTCGGCCCGGCCGGAGCGCGACTTCGCCGTGATCCTCGACCAGTACGCGCGGGGACGGCTGCCGCTCGACCGGCTGATCTCACACCGGCTGCCGCTCGACGGGATCGGCGAGGCCTTCGACCTGCTGCGCTCGGGCAGCGGCCGCAGGGTCGTGCTGGATCTGGCGGACTAATCCTCGTCGATCGACCGGCGCAGGAACCGGCCGCGGCCGGGCTCGCCCAGCCACTGGCCGCGGTCGGCGATCACCTGGCCGCGGCTGATCGTGACGACCGGCCAGCCGCGCACGTCCTGCCCGTCGTAGGTGGAGTGATCGATGTCCGAGTGCAGGACGGCGGCCGACAGCCGCTGCGTCGCGGCGGGGTCGAACAGCACGATGTCGGCATCGCGCCCGGCCTCGAGCCGGCCCTTCTGCGGCAGCCCGTGCAGCCTGGCCGGCGCGCTGCAGCAGACGTCGACCCAGCGCTGCAGGTCGATGCGGCCGTTCAGCACCCCGCGGTCGTGCATCAGCGCCAGCCGCACCTCCACCCCGCTCGTGCCGGACTGGTGCCGCAGCCGGCCCGACTCGTCGGCGACCCGGCGGCGAGGGCCATGGTCGGTCGAGACGACGTCGAGCGTCCCGTCGGCCAGCGCCCGCCACAGCGCGTCGCGGTGCTCCCGGGGCCGCAGCGGCGGCGTGCCCATGAACTGCGGCGCCAGCTCGGGATCGAGGTAGAGCTCGTCGCCCAGCAGCAGATGGTGCAGCAGCGCCTCACCGAAGGCGTCCTGGCCGGCGTCCCGTGCACGCCGCAGCTCGGCCAGCGAGTCGGTTGTGGTGAGGTGGAACAGCAGCAGCCGGCAACCCGCCAGCCGGGCCAGCGCCAGCGCGCGGTGGGCTGCCTCACCCTCCATCACGGGCGGGCTGATCGACGGATACCAGCGCGGATCGGTGCGGCCCAGCTGCTCCAGCTCGCGCGACAGCTCGGCCACGATGGCGCCGTTTTCCGCATGGACGACGGCCATGCCGTTGTTCTCGGCGACGCGCTGCATCGCCCGGAAGATGATGTCGTCTGGCAGCTGGTAGGTCTCGTACGTCATGAACATCTTGACCGTGGGCACGCCCTCGGCCATCACCGCCGGGATCTCGTCCACCCGTGCCAGCGACGGCTCGCGCAGGTTCAGGTGCAGGCCGTAGTCGATCGGGCAGTGGCCGTCGGCCTCGGCCCGCCGCTTGCGAAAGCCCTCCATCAGCGGCATGCCCGGCTCCACCTGAGCCTGGTCGATGATGGTGGTCACGCCGCCGAAGGCCGCCGCCGTCCCGCCGGTCTCGAACGTGTCGTCGTAGACGTGCAGCGGCCGGTCGGTTCGCATGTGCACGTGCCCGTCGACCGCTCCCGGGATCACGTACAGCCCGTCAGCGTCGATCTCACGCCGGCCGCGCAGGCCCGGCGCCACCGCCGCGATCAGCTCGCCATCGACCGCCACGTCCGCCGTCGGCTCCCCGTCCGCGCCGATCACGCGGCCACCGCGGATCACCAGGTCGTGGTCGCTCACGACCCGACGGTGACGCGGCCGCCGCCGGCCAGCGCCCGCTCACACGCCAGCGCCACCTCGAGCGTGCCGGCGGCCTGCTCGACGGTGCACGCGACCAGGCCGGGATCCCCCGCCCGCACCGCATCCAGAAAGCGCTCCAGGCCGCGCTGGATCGGAGGCGCGCCGGTGCGCAGCGACACCTCGGCGCCGCCGCGCACGCCGGTGGCCGAGAAGCCGGGATCGAGCTCGACCCGCACGGCCGACCCGGCAGACACCAGATCGAGCGTGTAGCGGGAGGGCAGGCCGGGCTGCGTCCAGGCGACCAGCACGGTGCCGAGCGCACCCGAGCGGAAGCCGAGCGTGAGCGTGATCACGTCGTCGATGTCGGATCCCGCCGGCCGCTGGTCGCCCGCCAGATCGACCTGCGAGCCTGCTGCCTGCACCCAGTCGACCTCCCCGGCGATCGCCCGCTGCAGGTCGATGTGGTGGCTGGCCCGTTCCAGCACCTGGCCACCACCCTGGGCCTGCTGCACGAACCAGGGCCGGCCGGCCGTGGCTCCAACGCTGTAGGAGGCGAGCAGGCCGAGCGGGTCGGCGGCTGCCGCGGCGGCCAGGTCGGGTAGGAAGTCGAGTGCGCGGTACTGGTAGCCGACGGCGACCAGCGCTCCAACGCTGCGCACCGCCTCGGCGATGGCGACCGCGTCGTCATGCGTGCGCGCGACCGGCTTCTCCAGGTACACCGGCAGCCCTCGCTCGACGGCGGCCTCCAGCGGCTCGCGGTGTGCCAGCGGGGGCGTCAGCACCATCACGGCGTCCATCTGCTCCCCGTCGAGCATGGCCCGCCAGTCGTCGTGCACGGCCGCTCCGGCCGCCGACGCGACCCGCTCTGCGCGCGTGCGATCGAGGTCGGCCACCGCGACGACGGAGACCTGTGGCAGCTCCGAAACGCTCTGCAGATGCCGGTCTGCGATCCAGCCGGCGCCGATCATCCCCAGCCGCAGGTCCGCGGTCATGACGAGAGCTCCGGCACCTCCGGAGCGTACACCGGCAGCCGCAGCACGAAGCCCGCCGACACGGTTGCCGCCGCGAGCAGCGCCGCCCCCAGCGCGAACAGCAGCTCGGGGCTGTGCATGCTGGCCAGCAGCCAGCCGGACACCGCCGTCACCGTCGCGATCACGCCGTACTCGAAGGCGTTCCACGTGACCGTCACGTTGGGCCGGGTGTCCGGCTCGATGCGAGCCAGCGCCGAGTCGACGATCAGCGGCCAGGCGCCGGTGGCGACGAAGGAGGTGGCGATCAGCGCCAGCACGAACAGCGGGGCGCCGAGCGTGCTGGTGGAGGCGCACAGCGCCAGGCTGAGGACGGCACCGGCGCCGAGCAGCAACAGGATTGCCCGGCGATGGCCGCTCTCGCGGGTGATGATGCGGCCGGCAAACGCGCCGCCGATCTTGCCGGCCTGGACGCAGGCCACGGTCAGCCCGACCACAAACGGCGCCAGGTGGAAGTCGCGCAGGAGCACGATCGGCGTCAGCGGCAGCATCATCGCCAGCGCGGAGACCAGCAGCAGGTCTGGCAGCTGCACCGCCACCGCCTGCGGCGAGGTGCGCGGGCGCAGTCCGCGCGGGACGGCGTCGCGCTCGCGGCGGGGCCGCCACAGCGCCAGGGCCAGGAGCATCGCGGCCAGCGCCAGCCCGTAGCTGAGCTGGATGGCATCCGCCTCGCCGATGCCCGCGTGGCGCACGACGGCGGCAACGATGCCGACGATCGCGGAGCCTCCGGCAACCCCAAGCGTGTAGGCGGCGTAGTGGTGGGCGAAGGCGCGCTCGCTGTCGTCGCCGCCGGACGAGCGGCCGAGCAGCGTCTGGCTGGCGACCCAGAACAGGCCGATGCCGGCGCCGACCAGCGCGGTGCCCACCACCATCCAGGCCGTCGACGACGCGGCCATCAGCACCGCTTGCCCGCACGCGGTGACCGCGATCGACGTCACCAGCAGGTTGCGGGCGCTGCCCACCATCCTGCCGACGACGCCGGCGCCGAGGGCGGCCAGCGCCACGGCGACGGTGACCGATGCGAGCAGCTGGCCGGCCAGCGACGCGGGCCGGTGCATGGCCGCGACGTGCAGCGGGACGGCCACGGCCAGCACGCCGAAGGAGAGCCCGGACAGCGCCGCAACCGGGTAGAAACCGCGTCGGGAGTTGGTCATCAAGCGGCCCGGTGACCCAGCGCCTCGGAGACGCGCGCGGCGGCGTTGAGCGCCGCCGGCAGCAGCTCGTCGCGAACCCTCTGCTCGGAGACGCGGAACCGCGGGCCTCCCAGGGCGATCGCGGCCACCACCATGCCGCCGGCATCGCGGATCGGCACCGCGACGCCGCAGTAGCCGTCCTCGCCCTCGCTGATGCGAATGGCGTGGCCCTGCCGGCGCACCTGTGCCAGCTCGGTGTCGGACAGGCCCGGCGCGTCGGCGGGCGCCTCGGCCACCAGCCGGTCGATCACGTCGCCGGGCTGGTATGCCAGCAGCAGCCGGCCGGTGACGCCCTCCGTCAGCTCGTGGCGGACGCCGACCCAGTCGACGTTGACGGTGACGTGGCGGCTGGAAGCCTGGTCGAGGTAGGTGATCTTGTGCGCGTCGAGCACGCCCAGCCAGGCCGTCTCGCCGGTGGCGTCGCGCAGCTCGCGCAGCACCTGTCCCGCCTGAGCGCGGACGGGAAAGCGGTTCAGCACGAAGCCTGCCAGCGGCACCAGCCCCAGGCCCAGCCGGAAGCTGGCGGAGCCCTCGGCCTGCTCCAGCAGCCCGCGGCGCTCGAGCGTCGCCATCAGCCGCGACGCGGTGCTGCGGTGCACGCCCAGCGCCTTGGCGGCATCGCCCACGCCGACGACCGTGCGGTGCTCGTCGAACAGCTCCAGGATCGTGATCGCACGTTCGACAGCCTGGCATCCGGAGATCTGTTCCATGCGCTCATACTACGCATCTCGTGCATAATATGCACGTTAAGGGCACGTTAAGCACGCGGCGGGTCCGCGCGTCGACGTCCGCGCACCGCCGAGATGCTCAGCCGACCGGGTCGCCGGCCGCGTCGGCGGCGTCGGCATCCTGCGTCTGCAGCCGCTGCAGCTCCACAGGCGCGATGTGGCAGCGGTAGGTCTGGCCGCCGGTGCTCTCCTGCCAGGGCGGCTCCTCGGTCTTGCAGATGTCGCCCAGGTAGCGCGGGCAGCGCGTGTGGAAGCGGCAGCCGCTGGGCGGATCGCTGGGGCTGGGCAGCGTCCCGCGCAGCTTGATGCGGGCCTTCGCCTCGATGTCGAGGGTGGGTATGGCCGACAGCAGCGCCTCCGTGTAGGGATGGTGGGGCGCGCTGAACACGGCCTCGCTGGGGCCGACGTCCACGATCTGCCCCAGGTACATGACCGCGATCCGGTCGGCCACGTAGCGGACGACCGCCAGGTCGTGGGAGATGAAGACGTAGGAGACGCCCTCGCGCCGCTGCAGGTCGACCAGCAGGTTCAGGATCGCCGCCTGCACCGACACGTCCAGCGCCGACGTCGGCTCGTCGCACAGCACCATCGACGGCTTGCCGGCGAACGACCGGGCGATCGCCACTCGCTGCTTGAGCCCGCCCGAGAGCGACGAGGGCCGCACGTCCAGGTGGCGCGGCTCCAGCCGCACCGATCTGGTCAGCGCCTCCAGCTCGGCATCCTGCTGCCGCTTGCTCCTGACACCGGCCAGCAGCTGCAGCGAGCGGCGCAGGATCGAGCCGACCGTGTGGCTGGGGTTGAGGGCGTTGTCGGGATTCTGGAACACCATCTGCAGCCGCCGCCGCGCCTCGCGGCCGCGCGACCGGCCCTTCGTGACGTTCATGTGCTCGAACTCGATGGTGCCCTCGGTGGGGTCGATCAGGCCCACGATGCACTTGGCCAGCGAGGTCTTGCCGCTGCCGGACTCGCCCACCAGCCCCAGCACCTCGCCGCGGGCGACGTGCACGTCGACGCCGGCGACGGCCAGCAGCGCGTTGGTGCCGGAGCCGTAGGCCTTGACCAGCTGCTCCACCTCGAGCAGCGCCTCCTGCTCGACGGCCGCGGCCGGCACCTGTTCGATCCCCTGCGCCTGGGGCGGGATGCCCGGCACCTGCTCGTGGTAGAAGCAGCGGGCGCCGTGCCGCTCGTTCACCGGTTCGATCTGCGGCGGCTCGTTGCGGCAGCGGTCGCGAGCGATCGGGCAGCGGTCGGCGTACACGCAGCCGGCAATCTCGGCGCCCAGCGGCGGCAGCGATCCCGCGATCGAGTCGAGCCGGTCGGTGTCCTTGCGCATCCCCAGCCGCGGCATGCAGCGGAGCAGCGCCAGCGTGTAGGGATGCCGCGGGCTCTGGAACAGCTCCTGCGCCGGCCCCTGCTCGATCAGCCGCCCCGCGTACAGCACGCCCACGCGCTCGCAGACGCGCGCGACGATCCCCAGGTTGTGGCTGACGAACAGGATCGACGTGTTGAACTGGGCGCGCAGCTGCTCGACCAGGTCGAGCACCTCGGCCTCGACGGTCGCGTCCAGGCCGGTGGTGGGCTCGTCCAGCACCAGCAGGTCGGGGTCGGTGGCCAGCGCCATGGCGAACATGACGCGCTGCTGCTGGCCGCCGGACAGCTCGTGGGGGTACCGCCGTGCGACCCGGTCGGGCGCCGAGATCTGCACGGTCGACAGCATCTCGATGGCGGCAGCCAGCGCGTCAGACTTGCCGAGGTGCTTGTGGAAGCGGTAGACCTCGGCGATCTGCTCGCCGACCTTGATGGACGGGTTGAGGGCGGAGCCGGGGTCCTGGTAGACCATGGCCATGCGCTCGCCCCGCCACTTGCGCAGCGTGGAATCGCTGGCGGTCAGCACGTCCTCATCGCCGAACATGATGCGGCCGCCGTCGACCACCGCGTTGTCGGGCAGGTAGCGCATCAGGGCCATGGCCGCGGTCGTCTTGCCGCAGCCGGACTCGCCCACCAGCCCGTAGGCCTCGCCGTGGCCGATCTCGAACGACACATCGTTCAGCACGCGCAGCAGCTTCCGCCGGCGCCGGTAGCTGACGGTCAGGCCCTGGATGCGGACAGCTGCCTGTTCGGCCACGGCGCTCATTCCTCGAGCACCCGCCGGATGCCGTCGGCAATCAGGTGGACGCCCACCACCAGCGTCGACAGCGCCAGCGCCGGGAAGATCGCCATCCACCACGCGATCTGCACGTAGGCGCGGGCATTCGCCACCTGCAGGCCCCAGTCGGGCGATGGATCCTGGATGCCGAGGCCGAGGAAGGCCAGCGTGGCGGCGGCGAAGATCGCATAGCCGAGCCGGATGGTGCCCTCCACCGTGATCGGGCCGGTGATGTTGGGCAGGATCTCGAACACCATGATGCGGGGGCCGCGCTCCCCCCGTAGCTGGGCGGCGGCCACGTACTCGCGCTCGCGCTCGATCAGCACCGCCGAGCGCACCGTGCGCGCGATCAGCGGCGTGAAGATGATGCCGATCACGAGGATCACGTTGCGCGGCGAGCGCCCCAGCGAGGCCAGCACCAGCACCGCCAGGATGATCAGCGGAAATGTCAGCAGCGCATCCACCAGCCGGCTGAAGACGTCGTCCACCCAGCCCCGGTAGTAGCCGGTCAGCAGCCCCAGCGTGATGCCTCCCAGCAGCCCCAGCGCCGTTGCCAGCGGAGCCACCGTCAGCACCGGTGCCGCGCCCGCGATCACGCGCGAGAACACGTCGCGGCCGAGGTTGTCGGTGCCGAACCAGTGCGCGCTGCTGGGAGCCTTGAGCGTGTTGATGGGGTCCACCGCCTGTGGGTTGTACGGCGTGATCCAGCGCCAGAACAGCGCCGAGATCACCCACACGGCCACCATCGCGGCGCCGATCATGAACGTCTTCGAGTGCAGCAGGCCGCGCACCAGCTCGGCCCGCCGGGCGCGCCGCAGCGACGCCACGTCCTCCGGCGCGGTGCCGCCCGGGATCCCGGCCAGGTCGCTCTGTTCGACGGTGCTCACGTGGCCAGCCTTACGCGCGGGTTCAACACCGCCACCAGCACGTCGGCGACGAAGTTGGCGACCAGGTAGATGATCGCGATCATCAACACCGCCGGCTCCAGCACCGGCAGGTCGTGGCTGACGGCGGCATTCAGGATCAGCTGGCCGATGCCGGGATAGCTGAACAGCGTTTCCACCACCACCAGGCCGCCGACCAGGTAGCCGACCTGCACGCTGACGACCGTGATCGTCGGCAGCAGTGAGTTGCGCAGCACGTGCCTGCCGACCACCTGGCGCCGGGGCAGGCCTTTCAGCACCGCCGTGCGCGTGTAGTTGGAGCGCAGCGACTCGACCGTGCCGACCCGCGCCATGCGCGAGATGTACCCGAACAGCACGAACATCAGCGGGATCGACGGCAGCAGCAGCTGTTTGAAGATGTCGACCGGGTTGGCATCCGGCACCGACGACGACGTGGGGAACCAGCCCAGCTGCACCGCGAAGACGACGATCACGAAGGTGCCGACCACGAACTCCGGCAGGGCCACGAACGAGAGACCGGTGATGGTGATGATGCGGTCGGCCGCCCCGCCGTAGTTGAGGGCGGCCAGCACCCCTAACAGCACGGATATGGGCACGATCAGGAGCAGCGCGAAGCCGGCCAGGATCAGCGAGTTCTTGAGCCGGTCGAGCACCAGCGGCCGCACCGGCACGTTCAGGATCGGCGACGTGCCCCAGTCACCCTTGACGAAGTCGCCGGCCCAGGTCAGGTAGCGCTTGACCAGCGGCTGGTCGGTGCCCAGCTTGTGGTTCAGCTGATCCACCTGCTGCTGGCTGGCATACGGCCCCAGCACCGTGCGGGCGACGTCGCCCGGCAGCACCTCGGCGGCTGCGAACACGGTGAACGAGACGATCACCAGCGTGATCAGGCTCAGGCCCAGCCGTTTCAGGATGTAGCGGCCCACGCTGCGCCTACCCGGGGCCTCGAGAGGGCCGGCGCTCCACGCGGGGAGCGCCGGCCCCGATGATGCTCAGGCCTTCCACATCTCCCTCGCGTCGAGGTGGAAGGTCGGCCCTACGGCCAGGCCGTGGACGTTCGTGCGGGTGGCGCGCAGCTCGTTGATCCAGTAGGCGATCACGTCCGGCACCTCCTCGTTCTGGATGGTCGCGGCCTGGACCGCGAGATCCTTCCGCTTCTGCTCGTCGGCCTCGCCCTCGAACTGCTTGACCAGCGTGTCGAACTGCGGATCGCACCAGTGCGCGGAGTTCCATGCGCCGGCGTTCGACAGGTCGGGCTTCGGCACGGAGCTGCACAGATAGGCCGGGTCGATGGTCTGGCCGGCGACGCCACGGGCACCCCAGTCGGTGATGCCGAAGTTGGCCTGCAGCCAGGGCTGGTTGGCGCCGGTGCCGTAGAACTTCGTCTGCGGCTGGACGTCCAGCGTGATGTTGAACCCGGCCGGGGCCGCCATCTGCTTGACGTACTGGGCGTACTGCGGGATCTCCAGGAACTGCTCGGTCGTGAGCGTGACGTTGACCGATGTCATCCCGGCGGTCTGCAGCAGCTGCTTGGCCTTGGCGATGTCCTGCGCCCGCTGCGGCACCTCCGCGGCGGTCGGCGATCCCGGGTAGATGGGCGCGAACGCGTGGTCGTTCCCGAGCTCGGCCTTGCCGCCCAGCAGGCCCTGGACGAGGCCGGGCCGGTCGAGCGCGTACGCCAGCGCCTGGCGCACCTCCTTCTGCTTCCAGGGGTCCTGGTCGACCCGCATCTGCAGCGTGCGGTACTCGCTCGACGGCGTCTCGCTGACGTGGATGTTGGCGTCCGAGAACAGCGCCTGCGAGCCCTGGTAGGGCACCTGCGGGAACACGTCGATGGAGCCGCCCTGGATGGCCAGCACGATCGGCGGCGTGTCTGCGAAGTACTTGATCTGGACGGCGTCCAGATAGGGCAGCGTGGGGCCGCCCCAGTACTTCGGGTTCTTGACGTAGCTGGCGCCCTGGTCGGCCGAGAACGTCTTCAGGATGAACGGCCCGGTGCCGATCCCGCCCTTCGTGAACGTCCCCTCCTTGTAGTCCTTGGGCAGGATCACGGAGTTGTAGTTGAAGGACGAGACGAGCGTCGGGAAGTCGCCGTAGGGGCGGTCGAGATGGAACATCACGGTCTGGTCGTCCACCTTCTCGATGTTGCCGTTCGAGAGCACGCCGGCGAACGCCGACAGCGCGGCAGAACCGACCTTGGGATCGGTGATGCGATCGAAGGAGGCGACCACGTCGTCGACCGTGAAGGGTGAGCCGTCCTGCCAGAGCACGCCCTGGCGGATGGTGAACGTCCACTCGTCGGGCTTGGTGCCGGGCTGCCACTTGGTGGCAAGACGCGGCTGCATCACGTAGTTGGCGTCGGGGAAGACCAGGTAGTCCGCGGCCAGCTGCGTGGTCATGATCGAGCCGGTGTTGAACATGGTGATCGGGTCGACGTCCTGGGCCGGCGATGTGATGCCGAACACCCCGGTGCCGCCGCGCTTGACGGGGCCGGCGCTGCTGCTGCCGCCACTGCCGCCGGAGCTCGAGCTGGAGCTGCTCCCGCAGGCGGCCAGAATCGCCGTCAGCGCAGGCAGAGACACGCCCATCATGGTTGCCCGGACGAGCAACTGCTGGCGGGACATCCTGCCGGACTTCGCCTCTTCGTACAGGTGATACTCGTAGTCGTTCACCAATTCCTCGCTTCCTCGTCGGGGGTGCGCGTCCACCTCGGACGTTCGTTGTCGTAACAAGTTGGTTTGATGGTCACAGGCCGACCTCATCGGTGGTCGTTTGAAGCGGGCCGGCCAGCACCATGCCGGCCACGAAGCCGATGTGCCCGCGCATCTCGCGCTCGGCGACCGCCGCGGCGCCGTCCGCGATCGCATCCGCGATCCGCACGTGTGCCTCGGCACAGGCCCGCGACGCGGTCGCCTTGGGGCGTGCCCGGCGGCGCAGGGTGAGGGCCAGCGTCAGTGCGTCCTCCACCATCCGGCGCAGCAACGGGTTCGACGCGGCCTCGGCGATGGCCGTGTGGAAATCGATGTCGTGGTTCGTGAACCCGTCGACGTCGTCGGCCTGAACGCAGGCCAGAGACCGCGCAGCCAGCGATCGCAGCTCGGCGACCTGATCGGCCTTGGCCCGCTCCGCGGCCCGTCCGGCAGCGTACGGCTCGAGCGCATCGCGCACCTCGTAGGCGCGCCTGACGGAGAGCTCCGACAGCTGCACCACCCGTCCCCCGCGCCTGCCGTTGGGCTCGATCACGCCGATGTCCTTCAGCCGCAGCAGGGCCTCGCGCACGGGCGTCTTGCTGACTCCCAGCTGCTCGGCCAGGGCCGCCTCGGTCACCGGGCTTCCCGGCGCCAGGCGCCGGTCGATGATCCCCCGACGAATCGCTTCGTAGACGGCATCGGTCAGGCTATCGGGGCGCACTTCGAGGAAGAGGGGCGCCTCCGGGCCTTCGGGGACAACGGCCGGAGGGGGCACCGGGCGAACGTATCATATTCCAGATATGACAACAATCTCGGCGCCTGGATTGTCATCTAGATGCCGACGCCGGCGCCCTTGAGCATCCAGGCTGCGAGGGCCGACAGATCCTGATCCCAGGCCTCGCCGACGCCGATGAACGGCACCAGCTCGCGGGCGCGGGCGCGCACGGGGCCCGTGCCGGCGCCCAGCGGCTCCACGCCGCGCAGGTCGATCGCCTGAGCCGACACCACCAGCTCCAGCGCGCCCAGCCGCGCTGCCAGCCCCACCGTCTCGGCCAGCCGCCGCGCCCCCAGCGGTGCCATCGTCAGGTGATCCTCGATCCCGCCCGCGACCGTCGAGGTCGGCAGCTCCAATGACACCGGCATCGCCAGCAGCCGCGCCTCGGCGGCCAGCGCGGCCGCGCCGCCGCCGACCAGCGCCAGCGCGTCGTCGGGGGTGTCGGTGCTGCGAAGCCCGGTGGAGATCCCGGACCAGTGCCCGGCCAGATGCTTCTGGATGCGCTCGCAGCTCGCCGTCATCACCTGCGCCATCGCGATCCGCATCAGGTCGAGCGCCGCCGCCACCGGGGTCACGTCGAAGTTGCCGACCGAAACGATCCGGCCCTCCGAGGCGACCACCATCGGGTTGTCGCCCGAGGCGTTGAGCTCGGTCTCCAGCTGCATGTGGGCGTGGCCGAACGCGTCGCGGGCGGCGCCCAGCACCTGCGGGAGGGTGCGGAAGCTGAGCGGGTCCTGCAGGTTCCGCGGCGCCCCGGGCTGCCACAGGTAGCTGCCCTCGAGCAGCGTTCGCATCCGCCCGATCGACGTGGCCAGCCCGCGGAACGGCCGCGCGTCGGCCACGTGCGGATGCAGCACCGACGGGTTGCCGGCGAACCCCTCCAGGCTGAGCGCCCCCACCACGTCATAGGCGTCGAGCAGCCGCGCCGTGTCGGCCAGTGCCAGAGCGCCGATCCCGACCGAGAGCGAGTTGCCGTTCAGCAGCGCCAGCGGCTCGCCTCGCTCGAGCACCAGCCCGCGCGCCTGCAGCGCATCGATCAGCTCGGCCATTGCCGGCAGGTCGGACTGGCCAAGCGATCCGATCGGCGGCAGCTGCGGCGCCGCACCGTCGTTGAGCGCGGCCACGAACGCGTCGGCCACCTCCGGCCGCACCATGCTGTGCCCGCGGCACAGTGCGTTCACCCGGTGCAGCAGCGCCGCGCGTCCCACCTCACCGGGCAGCGGGTCGCCGTGCGAGGTGCGATGCGCCTGGATCGTGAGTCGCGCGAAGCGCCCGGCGTCCTCCGCGGACTGGCGCACCTCGCGCAGGGCGCCCACCCCCGTGTTGAGGCCGTAGACGGGCTGGTCGCCCTCGGCCAGGCGAGCGGCCAGCTCCGACGCCGCTCTCATCCGCCGCGTTGCCTCGCTGGACAGCGCCACCGGCAGTCCGTCACGGGCGACCGCCGCCACGTCCTCCACGATCAACCGGGCGCCGGTCAGGATCAGCTCGTCCATGCGCTCATCCTACGGGTCTGGGTGGGGTCCGCGTGACTACACTGCTCCCCCATGGTCTCGGCTCACACAGACGTGGTCGGCAGCCTGCTCCGCCCGCAGGCGCTGCTCGACGCCCGCCAACGGCTCGAGCAGGGCGAGATCGAACCGGCCGAGTTCAAGCGGATCGAGGACGCGGCGGTGGACGCCGCGGTGGCCCTGCAGGAGCAGGCCGGGCTGGATGTCGTGACCGACGGCGAGATGCGCCGCCTGTCGTTCCAGAGCGGCCTGCCGGATGCTGTCGAGGGCTTCGGCGAGGTGCCGCTGGATGCCTATCTATGGGGCGAGTGGCACGGCGACGAGCAGGTCGGCGACCGCGCCACGGAACGGCCGCCGCGCCTGGGCGTGCGCGAGCCCCTGCGCCGGCGCCGCCACATCGCGGCCGAGGAGCTGACCTACCTGCGCGGCCGCACCAGCCGCATCCCCAAGATCACCCTCACCAGCCCCAGCCTCTACGCCAACCTGTGGTCGCCGGAGCTGTCGCTCGACGCCTATCCCACGCTGGACAGCTTCCTGGAGGACGTCGTCGAGATCATGCGGGACGAGGTGCGCGAGCTGGCGCGGCTGGGCGCAACCTACCTGCAGCTGGACGCCCCGCACTACCCGCTGCTGATCGACCCGGCCACGCGCGCGTTCTACGAGTCGCAGGGCTGGTCGCTCGAGCGCTGGCTCGACCGCGGCATCGAGCTCGACAACGCCGTGATCGCAGCCGCCCCCGGCGTCACCTTCGGGTTCCATCTGTGCCGCGGCAACCAGGGCAGCCGCTGGCTGGTGTCCGGCGGCTACGACCCGATCGCCCCGCGCGTATTCCGCGGTGTCAACGCGCAGCGGCTGCTGCTCGAGTACGACGACGAGCGGTCGGGCTCGTTCGAGCCGCTGCGCGAGGTGCCGGACGACCGGATGGTGGTGCTGGGGCTGGTCACCACCAAGTCCGGGCGCCGCGAGACGGTGGAGGAGCTGGAGCGCCGGACGCGGGAGGCCGCGGCCTTCGTCGGCCTGGAGCGGTTGGCGATCTCGCCGCAGTGCGGTTTCGCGACGTCGGTGGTCGGGAATGCCCTCACGCAGGACGACGAGCGCGCGAAGCTGGAGACGATCGCACGCGCGGCGTCCGCCATCTGGGGGTGACCGGTTTGCGACGGCCGGCGCCCAGCGCCTACCATTCCGCGAAGCCGTAGCGGCCCACCCGGGCCGGCAAAGGGGACAGTGACCGACATGAGACGGGTGCTGGTTGTTGCACCGACCCGGAGAGATCTGCTGAACCTGGCCGACGCTCGGGTGCTGGCGCGCTACGACCTCGTGTTCGAGGAGCGGCCCGGCGTGCAGGGCGTGTTCGGGTCCAGCGACTCCACGGCGGCGCTGGCCGTGGTGGTGGCCGACCGGCTGGGACTGCCTGGTCCCGGGTACGAGGCGTTCATGCGCTGCCACGACAAGCTGGGCTCGCGGCGGATCCAGGCCGAGGCGGTGCCGGAGGCGACGCCGCGGTTCGCGCCGCTGGATGCGATGCGCCCGCCCGAACGGCCGCCGCTGCCCTACCCGTTCTTCGTGAAGCCGGTGCAGGGCCACCTGTCGCAGCACGCCTACGAGGTCGACAGCGACGAGCGGCTGGCGGAGGTGCTGGCCGCAGCCCGGCGCGCCAGCTTCCGCCATCTGATCGCCGAGGAGCTGCTCTCGGGGCACCTGGTCACGTTCGAGGGATTCATGCACGACGGCCAGGTGACACCCGTGGGCGTGACCGATGCCGTGCTGCACAGAAACGGCATCAGCTTCCTACGGTTCGAGTACCCCAGCAAGCTCCCGGCAGGGCCCCAGCAGCAGATGGCCGAGATCGCCTCCCGGCTGATGCCCGCGCTTGGGTTCGACCAGTCGCTGTTTAACATCGAGTTCTTCGTCCGGGCCGACGGACGCATGACGATCGTCGAGGTGAACGGGCGGATGGCGTCGCAGTTCGCGCCGCTGGTGCGGGCCGTGCACGGCGTCTCCACGTACGAGCTCCAGCTCGAGCTGGCGGCCGGAGGCGCTCCCGACATGCCGCCCGCCCGCCCGGATGTGGTGGCCGCCAGCTTCCTGCTCCGCACCTACCACGACGCGGTCGTGCGCGAGGTGCCGGACACGGCCGCCGTAACCGAGGCATTCCCGGGCGCGTTCGTCGAGCTGCTGGTGCGCGAGGGCCAGCGGCTGAGCGAGAACGACGACGACGTGCTGTCCCACCGCCTGGCGGTGGTCGCGCTGTCCGGCCCCGACCGCGAGTCGCTGATCGACCGCTACCAGCAGGCCGTCGAGCTGCTGCCCTTCGACCTGGCGCCGGTGCCGGCCCGGGTCGCCGGCTAGATCATCTAACTCTCGCCGTCCCAGTAGCCGACCGAGTCCGCCTTGCGCGCGATCAGGTCGTCGCCCTCGCCGCCGCTGGACAGCACCACCTTGTCGCTGTCGGGAAACACCGCCACCGCCGGCCGGCCCTTGGTCGACAGGATCACCAGCCGGGCCGGCAGGTCGCCGGTGTTGACGACGCGGTGCCCGCCGTCCGGCCCCTCGGGGAAGCAAACCAGGTCGCCGGCCGTCAGAGCGCGATCCCCATCCGGGTCGCGCAGCGTTGCCGACCTGGACAACAGCAGCAGCCACTCCTCGCAGCCGTACTCATAGTGGTAGGGGTAGGTGGCCTCGCCCGGCGGCAGCTCGTACAGCGTCGCGCCCATCCGCACCGCGTCGATGGCCGGCCCCAGCTGCGCCGCGCGCCAGCTGTACCCCGGCTGCCCCTGTGTCAGGTTGAACTCCGGCTGATTGATGTTGACGCGTCGCATGTGGCTCCCCTCTTAGAACTCGAAGCTGCACCAGGGCTCGCGCTCGGCCCTGAACATCGAATCGGCCCGCACGCAGGCGCCCGGCGCGAGCTCGCGCAGCCGCATCGCCTCGCGCAGCGCCGTGAACCGGTAGCCGCCCAGGAACGTGGAGGCAAGCGCCGGGGCATCCAGCGCGATCTCGGGCCGGCGGCCGGTGGGCGCGCAGCTCCCCTCTCCGTCGCGCACCTCGAGCAGCAGGGCGGCCCCGTCCAGCTCCAGCACCAGCTCGCCGTCGGCCGGATAGCGGCGCGCCTGAAGCGCGGCGGACGCGTCAAGCAGCGACAGCCACAGCCCGTCGGCGATCTGCTTGACGTGGTGGTAGCGCCACTCGGCCAGCAGCCCGCGGATCGGGTCGTCGAGCGGCCGGTTGTAGACCTGCACGGTGGTGGTCAGCTCGACGTCGAGCAGGTAGCGCCAGATCGCGGCCGCCGCCTCGGGCGCCGCCGTCAGCAGCGCCTGCACCTGCACCTGCCCCTGCGGCAGCACCTCGTGCGTCCACTCGCTCTTCACCCGGTAGCTGGCGAAGCCGTCGTAGCCGCCGCCGGGGGCGCGGTGGGCGATCCGGAACTCGTCGTGCTCGGCCACCGTGAACATCTCGGCGATGTCCGCGTCGTCGCGATCGAGCTCGCCCGGGATCTGCAGCCGCGATCGCTCCAGCACCTCGCGAACGACCGCGACCGGGGAGGGATCGCGCAGCAGCTCGATGCTCCCGGGATCCTGGAACGGCGCCGCGAAGGCGCCGTGGTTGCTGTCGACCTCGGCCTCGGCAACGGTCAGCGTCGCAGGCCCGTAGCCGAAGCGATGGTAGATGTCGGTTGCGGCAGCGAACAGCCCCGACACCGGCACGCCCTGCTCGCGCATGTCCGCGTGCTGGCGGTCGAACATCGCCCGCAGCGCCCCTCTGCGGCGGTGGGTCGGGAGCACGCCCGCCCACGTCAGCCCGCGCATGGGCACGGTTCGCCCGCCGGGCACGGTCATCTGGAACGGCTGGTCGACGCTGACGCCGATCATCTCGCCGCCGTCGAACGCCGCCACGCAGTTCACCCGCCGCAGGAACGGCACCATCAGCCTGTCCAGCTTCTCGTCCTCCCAGTGGTAGCCGAAGGCGGTGGCGTGGACGGTGGCGAACTCACGCAGCTCGTCCGGCTCGTGCACGGTGCGGACGGTCAGGCTCACGGACGCACGGAGCGCCGCTTGGCGATCCGCGCCAGCGCGCTCACATCCTCGTCGCCGTGCCCCTCGCCGATCAGGTCGTCCTCCTCGGCCAGCACCACCTGCGACACGCCCAGGTCGAGGCCCAGGCGCCCGGCCTCGTCCAGCGCGATCGCCACGTCCTTGCGGTGCAGCGATACCTTGAACCCGAGTGGGTAGCTGTCGTCGACCATGTTCTGGGCCCTGTTCGCCAGCACCCACGACGACGCCGCTCCGGCCGACAGCGCCTCCATCAGCTGCTCCAGCGGCAGGCCGGCGGCCTGCGCCAGCGCGATGCCCTCGCCGACGGTGGCGTAGGTGCCCGCGATCATCACCTGGTTCACCGCCTTGGCCATCTGCCCGCAGCCGCTGGGGCCGAGGTGCGTGATGCGCTTGCCGAACGCCTGCAGGATCGGCTGCGCCCGCTCGACGTGGTCGGGCGAGCCGCCCACGAAGATCGTGAGCGTGCCGTTCTCGGCGCCCTCGGAGCCGCCGGACACGGGCGCGTCCACCAGGCCGATGCCCTGAGCGGCCAGGCGCTCGGCCAGCTCGGCCGTTGCCGAGGGAGACACCGTCGAGCAGTCGATCACGGTGCCGCCCGCGGCCAGCCCCTGCGCGACGCCGTCGGCGCCGAACACCACGGCATCCAGGTCAGGCGTGTCGGAGACGCAGACCAGCACGGCATCGACTCCGGCGGCGGCCTCAGCCGGCGTGGCGGCACGGGCGGCGCCGCGCTCGGCCAGGGGCAGCTCGCGCTCGCGCGTGCGGTTGTGCACCGTCACCTCGTGGCCGGCGTCGAGCAGGTGGCCCGCCATGGGTGCGCCCATCGTCCCCAGTCCGATCACGGCTACGCGCATAGGAGCGCGATTCTAGCCATGGTTGGCCAGGGCTACGTACGCGTTGCCGCTTCCGCCCCACCCACGGCGATCTTCGCCCGCGCCGTGACGAGGTGGTAGAGCACGAGCAGCTGCACGATGGCGAGCGAGTCGCTGCGGTTGAGGTCGGTGCCGAGCGTGAACTCGCCCAGGCGCTCCGACCGCAGGTGGCTTGCGAAGTGCATGTGCTCCCAGATCCGCTCCTCGAGCTCGAGCGCGGTGGCGGCCGGCAGCCGCCCCGGCACCCGCAGGTCCTGCTCGCCGTCCGCGCCCACCAGCGACAGGCCCTGTTCGGGGTCGTCGCCGACGACGTCCGACAGGTCGGGGTGCGGCAGGCCTGGGCGCAGCAGCAGGTGCGCGTCCAGGTGCGTGGAGTCGGGATCGTCCTGCGCGCCGGGCGGGTCGGCGAACCGCACGACCATGTCCGCGTGGTGCCGCTGAGGGCGGATGTACTGGTTGGAATCGCGCTCGCGGCGGTCGAGCTCGTCGAGCACCTGGTTGGTGGTGTAGCCGCGCCGCGAGCAGTCACGCACCACCTTCCACCGGCGCCGCAGGCTCTCGGGAGGATCGAGGAAGACGCGGATGTCGAAGCATTCGCGGAGCGCGTCGGTGTGGTAGCCGAGCAGGCCTTCCACGATCAGGAAGCGTCCCGGGGTGAGGTAGACGGGCGGCGCGAACGTCCCGTCCGAGTGCCGGTAGACCGGCTTCATGATCGCCTCGCCGCGGCGCAGCAGCATCAGGTGCTGGCCCATGATGTCCATGTGGTTGCAGCCCGGGTCGAGCGGCGTCAGGCCCATGTCAGCGCGCTGCGAGCGGTCGTAGCGGTGGTAGTCGTCGAGGCAGACGTGCGAGACCTGTTCCTGGCCCAGCACGCGCACAAGCCCCCGCGTCAGCGTCGTCTTGCCGCTCGCGGAGTCGCCCACGACGCCAAGGATGATCGGGCGTGACATCGATCCACTCTACCGGGTGGGGACGCGGGCGAACGCTGCAACCACGGTTGAACGCTCGGTCGGTACTGATAACCTCGCCTTGCAATGACGTTCGGCCAGCTGAACACGTTCCTGGCGCTGGCGCGGGCCGGCTCGGTGCGCGGTGCGGCGGCGGCGCTGGTGGTGACCGAGCCGGCCGTGTCGGCGGCGGTGGGCGCGCTGCAGCGCGACCTCGGCGTGGAGCTGGTGACCCGGCAGGGCCGCGGCATCATGCTGACGCCGGCCGGTGACACGCTGGCCCGCTACGCCGCCGAGCTGCTGGGCCTGCGCGACCAGGCGCTGCGCGAGATCCGGGAGGTGCGGGCGCTGCGTCTGGCCGCGGTCACGACCGCCGGCGAGTACGTGGTGCCGCCACTCCTGAAGGCGTTCATGGCGGCCCACCCGAACATAGACGTCTCGCTCGAGGTCGGAAACCGCGCCGAGGTGTACGAGCGGCTGACCCAGCGCCAGGTCGACCTGGCCATCGGCGGCAGCCCGCCGGCCGGCTCGGGCATCAGCGGCCAGCCGTTCCTCGGCTACCGCCTGGTGGTGGTGGCCGCCGCCGACCATCCGGTCGCGGATCCCGCGGACGAGACCTGGCTGCTCCGCGAGCGCGGGTCGGGGACGCGCGCAACCGTCGAGGCGTTCCTGGTCGCGGCCGGGATCGCGCCCCGCTCCACACTCACGCTGGGGTCGAACGGCGCCGTCAAGCAGGCGGTGCTGGTGGGTCTTGGCATCACCCTGCTGTCCGACCACGCGGCCGGGGCGGAGCTGGCGTCGGGCTCGCTGGTGCCGGTGGCGATGCCGGGCGCGCCGCTCGAGCGCTCCTGGTTCGTCCTGCGGCGCGCGAGCGGCCCGATCCTGCCGGAAGCATCCGCCTTCAGCGCGTTCTGTCGGTCGCCGGACGCCGCGGCCGCCGTGCTGGCGGCGATCGGCCCGTAGACATTGCCGTGACCGGCGCGTGACACGCAATGGCGCAACGTTCGTCACGCCGCAGCGACGGCCCGGTCGCCATACGCCACGATCTGCACCGGCGGGCCGGCACGAACATCACGGCCCCGAGCGCTCCACCTCACAACCACGCGGGCGCGGATCACCGCCAGGTGACGACACGTGACGATCCCGTGCCGGACCGCCCACGCCCCCCGAGTCGGGCTCTGAGCCCGTTAAGAACGCGCCGGGCGTTGCACGTCTGTGTGGGCGCCGCGACCGATCGTTGCGGAATCGATGCTCCAGGCGCTACGCGCCGCGCTCGGCGACCGGCGACACCGGCTCGGCCGAGTCGATCACCACCTGCCGGCGGGACCGGCTCGACGAGCGGTCAGACACCGCGACCGCCACGGCGGCCACGATCACCGCCGTCGCGACCAGGATGGTGACAGTGAGCTGCTCGCCCGCCAGCGCCCAGCCGAGGAAGACCGCCACCACCGGGTTCACGAACGCGTAGGTGGCCACCCGTGTGGGCGCGACGTGGCCGAGCAGCCAGATGTAGGCGGTGAAGGTGACCACCGTGCCGAGCAGCACCAGGTAGAGCAGGCCAACGAGCGAGCGGCCGCTGACCTGCGACAGCTGCAGATCCTGCGCCTCGCCGGATGCGAACGAGACGGCCACCAGCACCAGCCCGCCCACCAGCAGCGGCGCACCCGCCGCCGCCATCGGCGATGCCGGCAGCGGCACCCTGCGGGTGGCGATCGTGCCGGCCGCCCACGAGAAGGCGGCCAGCAGCAGCAACGCGGCATCGGTCGCCGACAGGCCGCCGCCGCTGGTCTTTCCCGCCACCAACAGCGCCACGCCCAGGAACGCGGCGAACAGGGCCAACGCCGTGCGCGACGAGGGCCGGCCGGACCCCAGGAAGCCCCACGCCAGCAGCGGCACGAACAGCGGGATGGTGGCGAGACAGAGCGCGGACACGCCGGACGGGACGAACTGCTCCTCGCGCGCCAGCACCGCGTGGCAGCCGACGAACAGGAACAGCCCGACCGCGCCCGAGCCCAGCCACTCGCCCGGCGTCGGCCATGCCGAGTCAGGCTCGCGCAGGCGCGACAGGCCCAGCAGGATGCCGCCGCCGACCAGGCAGCGCGCCGCCATCATCGGAAACGGCGGGATCGTCTCGACCGCCCAGGCGATGGCCAGGAAGGTCGACCCCCAGACCAGGTAGATGGCCGCGAACGCGGCCACCACCCGCGGTTCGGGCAAGGAGGAGGTCATCGCCGTAGGCTACTGAGGCGGGTAGGGCCGAGCGCTACCCGGCGGTCGCGGCGGCCCGTCGTATGGCCAGCAGGTCGCGGTCGCTGACCCGCGTGATACGCGCGCCCACCACTGACCGGCCGTAGGCGCCCACGTCCGCCTTTACGGCCTTGGCCTGGATCGTGATCTTGCGCTCCTCGAGCGTAAAGGTGAGGGCGAACTCGTCGCCCGCGGCCATCTGCAGCTCGATCGAGAACTGCACCCCGGTCTCCGACAGGTCGTCCACGCGCACGTCGTACTCGTTGCCCTCGACGGCGTACTGGCAGAAGATCGCGGTCATCACCGCCGGTATGTGCAGCTCCACCCGCGCCGCCTGCCGGCCCGGGCCGTCCTCGCTGATCTCGACCAGAGCGAGCACCCCGATCGCCTGCTCGAACGAGTGGTACTCGGCCTCGGTCAGCTCGAACCGCGCCGTCCACGGCTGGTCGCCGACCGCAAAGCGCAGGGTCAGCTGCTCGACCCCACCCATCTGCAGCCGCGGCAGGTAGGCCCGCAGCATCAGGCCGTCCAGCTGGAAGGGATCGCACACGAGCTGTTTGCCCTCCTGCGAGGTGGCCGATACGCCGGTGCGTCCCGGCAGCGATGCCAACGCTCGTTCGGCCGCCCCCTCCACGCTACTCCTCGGCCATGAACGGATACCGGTAGTCGGCCGCCGGCACGAACGTCTCCTTGATCGTGCGCGGGCTCGTCCACCGGATCAGGTTCCACATGGAGCCGGCCTTGTCGTTGGTGCCGGAGGCGCGGGCGCCGCCGAACGGCTGCTGCCCGACCACGGCGCCGGTCGGCTTGTCGTTCACGTAGAAGTTGCCGGCGGCGTCGCGCAGCGCGTCGTGGGCCTGGGAGATGGCAGACCGGTCGGTCGCGAACACGGCGCCGGTGAGGGCGTAGGGCGAGGTGGCGTTGACCACGTCGAGGGTGTCATCGAACCGCTTCTCGTCGTATACGTAGGTGGTCACGACCGGCCCGAACAGCTCCCGCTGCATCAGGTCGAACGAGGGATCCTTGGTTGCGACCACGGTCGGGCCGACGAAGTAGCCGTCGCTGTCGTCGGCGTCCCCACCGACCACGATCTCGGCGTCGTCCGACTTCTTGACCATGTCGAACGCATCCGCCTGGGTCGTGTAGGCGTTCTCGTCGATCACCGCGCCCATGAAGTTGCGGAAGTCCTCGACCGGGCCCATGCGGATGGTCGGCACCTCGGTCTCGAGTGCCTCCCGGATCTGCGGCCACAGGTTGGACGGCGCGTACACGCGCGAGGCCGCCGAGCACTTCTGCCCCTGGTACTCGAACCCACCGCGCAGGATCGCGGTGGCGACGGCCTGGGGGTCGGCCGAGGTGTGGGCGAGGATGAAGTCCTTGCCGCCGGTCTCGCCAACGATGCGCGGGTAGCCGTGGTAGCCGGCGATGTTGTCGCCGACCGTCTTCCACATCGACTGGAACACCGCCGTCGAGCCGGTGAAGTGGATGCCGGCCAGCTCGGGCGAGCGCAGCGCCGCGTCGCCGATCTCGGCGCCCGACCCGAGCACCATGTTGATCACGCCCGGCGGCAGGCCGGCCTGCTCGAGCAGCTTCATCAGGAAGTACGTCGAGTAGACGGCGGTCGAGGCCGGCTTCAGGATCACGGTGTTGCCCATCAGGGCGGGAGCGCCCGACAGGTTGCCGGCGATTGCCGTGAAGTTGAACGGCGCCACGGCGAACACGAAGCCCTCCAGCGGCCGGTACTCCATCCGGTTCCAGATGCCCCGCGACGAGCGCGGCTGCTCCTCCATGATCCGCCGCATGTAGGTGGGGTTGAAACGCCAGAAGTCGGCGAGCTCGCAGGCCGCGTCGATCTCGGCCTGGTAGACGGTCTTCGACTGCCCCAGCATGGTTGCGGCGTTGATCGTGTCGCGCCACGGACCGGTCAGCAGGTCGGCGGCCCGCAGGAACACGGCGGCGCGCTCGTCCCACGGGGTGCGCGACCATTCCTTGTGGGCGTCGCGGGCCGCAGCGATCGCCTGCTTGACCTGCTCGGCGTCGCCCTTGTGGTACTCGGCCAGCACGTGGTGCTTGGCGTGCGGCTTGACGGACTTGGCGGTGGTGCCGGTGCGCACCTCCTCGCCGCCGATGATCATCGGGATCTCGATCTGCTGGCCGTCCAGCTCGGACAGCCGCTGCTTGAGGCTCGCGCGCTCGGGCGAGCCGGGGGCGTAGTCGCGCACCGGCTCGTTGTACGGAGTGGGGAGGTTGAAGATGCCTGTGCTCATGGCGGCAAGCCTACCTGTCGTCAGCCGCTGCCGGAGCTGGTGCTGGCCACGACCACCAGCACGATGAACAGCACCGCGAGCGCGACCAGCGCCACCCCGATCCAGCCCAGCACGATGCCGGCGGTGGCCAAGCCGGCCCCTCCGAGCCCGGGACGCTCCGCGATCTCGCGCTTGGCCGAGCGACCGAACACGATCGCCAGGATCGACAACACGAACGGGAAGATCACGAAGCCGCCGATCCCGAGCACCAGCGAGGCGATCGCCTTGCCGCTGGTCTCGCCGGCCGACATGTGGACGCCGCCCGACACGCGCGCGCCGCCGACCCTGGCGCCGCAGTTCGAGCAGAACCCGGCGTCGGGCGCGACCGGCTCGCCGCAGCTCGTGCAGTAGGCCGCGGCTACGTCACACGCCCTTCGGGGACTCGTTCGGCAGCGTCAGCAGGTCGCGGATCGAGACGATCCCGATCAGGTTGCCGTGATCGCAGATGGGCACGTGCCGGAAGCCGCCGTGGATCATCATCATGGCCGCCTCGCCGTTGGTGGCATCGGGCCCGACGGTGATCGGGTCGCGGGTCATCCACTGCTCGACGGTGCCCTCGATGGTGCCGCGGCCGACGGCCCGCAGCACATCGCGCTCGGTGAGGATGCCGATCAGGTGGTCGCCGTCGGTGACCAGGATCGCACCGACGCGGCGGTCCGCCATCTGGTGCGCGGCCTCCTGCAGCGCCTCGGACGGCCCGATCGTCAGCAGCCGGGTGGCCATGGTGTTGGAGACGGAATCCTCGCGGGGTCGCTGGTAGCTCATGCGCTAGCTGTACCTCGGGTCGGGGTGGGCGAGTGTACCGCACCCGTCGCTACGATTCGACCATGCCGGCCCAGACCTACCGGGGCAAGCCATGCGTGTGCCAGCACCGTTTGGAGCTCTGCGATCAGCGATGCGTCGCCGACATGATGGCCACGACGTTCTACATGGCATGCCTGAAGCTGACCGAGCGACGGTGCCTGGTGGTGGGCGCGGGCGCGGTCGGGCTGGAGAAGATCGAGGGGCTGCTGGCGTGCGACGCCAGCGTGCACGTGATCGCGACCGAGGTGGACGCGCCGGTGCAGGAGCTGGCCGACGCGGGCGACATCGAGCTGACGGTGCGGCCGTACCGGCGAGGCGATCTGGAGGGGCACTTCCTGGCGATCGCCGCAACCAGCGATACGGACGTGAACGTGGCGGTATTCGAGGAGGCGGAGAGCCGGGCGATGCTGTGCAACGTGGTGGACGTGCCGCCGCTGTGCAGTTTCATCCTGCCGGCGATCGTGCGCACCGGCCCGATCGCGATCGCGATCTCGACGGCCGGCGCGAGCCCGGCGCTGGCGAAGCGGATGAAGCGCGAGATCGGTGAGCTGTTCGGGGATCAGTATGCGGAGCTGGCGGAGCTGCTGAACGACGCGCGCGGCTGGGCGAAGGCGACGCTGCCCACCTACGAGGAGCGGAAGGCGTTCTTCGAGGGGATCGTGAACGGCAGTCCCGATCCTGTCGACCTGCTGCGGGCCGGCGACCGCCAGGCGGTGGTCGAGCTGATCGCGAGCCGGCAGGCTGCGGTTCCCGTCAGCCTTCCCTAGTTAGTTCAGCTTCGCCGAGCGGGGTGGCGGCAGCGCCCAGCGGCGTTGGTGGTGCCAGCGCTGGATGGTGCGCGGGCTGGGTGGCTCGGCGTTGGTGTACGTCGCGTCCAGGATGTGCGCGCGGACGGTGCTCAGGGGTGCGCCCTTCGCAAAGGCCCGCTCCGCGCGCAGCCGCATCTTCGGCCACGCATAGCTACCAGGCCTTGCGCGAGCCGGCCGCGCCCTCAACCCGGCCAGATGCGCATCCATCGCGCGCCGCCGAGCAGCCGTCAAACACCCACACGCCCGCCACACCGCGGACAACGTCAACACCACGTCACGACCACCCCGCTGCGTCAAAAACGCGACCGAGGCATGCCCCTCACACAACCACACCTCAACGCCATACCCAAACCCGACACGCTGCGTCCTGCCACGCGTGCGATCAACACAGATCACACACACCGGCTGCTTGGTCGAAACCCTACGCGCCGTATACAGCGAAG
>JAICYJ010000142.1 GCA_025934255.1 Thermoleophilia bacterium
CTTCACCTCGATCGCCGCGCGCATCCCCGCTGAGGGCAAGAACATCCTGGACTCGCAGGGCCTGCTGGTATTCCTGCTGGTGTGCTTGTTCGGTCTAGCGATCATCGCCAGTGTCGTGTTCGTCGAGCAGGGCCAGCGACGTATTCCGGTGCAGTACGCCAAACGGATGATCGGCCGCCGGATGTACGGCGGCACCTCCACCTACCTGCCGCTGAAGGTGAACCAAGCCGGCGTCATCCCGGTCATCTTCGCGTCGTCGCTGCTCTATCTGCCCGATCTCGTCGCGCGGCTGACCAGCTCGCCCACCAGTAAACCGAGCTGGTTCCAGACGTTCATCACCCGCTACCTGTCCGACCAGTCCAGCTGGATACACATCGGGCTGTACTTCCTGATGATCATCTTCTTCACTTACTTCTACGTGGCGATCACGTTCAATCCCGAAGAACGTGCTGAGGAGATGAAGAAGTTCGGCGGTTTCATCCCGGGCATCCGGCCCGGCCGCCCCACCTCCGAGTACTTGAGCTTTGTACTCAGCCGTATCACCTTGCCTGGCTCGCTGTATTTGGGCATTGTGGCTGTACTGCCCAACTTGTTCCTCGACCTGACCGGTAACGGGCAGAACCAGAACTTCCCCTTCGGCGGTACGGCGGTACTGATCATGGTCGGGGTGGGCCTGGATACCGTGAAGCAGATCGAAAGTCAGCTGATGCAGCGCAACTATGAAGGGTTCCTGCGCTAGTGCGGATCCTCATCGTCGGTCCTCCAGGCGCCGGCAAGGGCACTCAGGCCGCCCTGCTGAGCGCGGAGCTCGGTGTGGCGCACATCTCCACTGGAGAGCTTTTCCGGGCGCATGTCGACCGCCGATCTGAGCTGGGTCAGAAGGTCAAGCAGTACCTGGATGCCGGTGCGTTGGTGCCCGACGAGGTCACCAACGCGATGGTCGCGCAACGGCTTACCGATGACGTGTGCCGGGCAGGATTTCTGCTCGATGGATTTCCCCGTACCGTCGGCCAGGCCGAGGTGCTGGAGAATCTGCTGCGCGCGCGTGACTGCGAGATCGACACGGTGCTGGAGTTCGACGTACCCGAGGACCAGGTGGTGGCGCGGCTGCTGGCCCGCGGGCGCGGCGACGACACCGAGGACGTCATCCGGCACCGCCAGCAGCTTTATCGCCAGGAGACCGCGCCGCTACTGAGCTTCTACGCCGAGCGGTTGGTCACCGTGCCGGCAGTCGGTTCGGTGCCCGAGGTCACGGCCCGGGCGCTGCACGCGTTGCGAACGCGGGCGTGACGAGCGTGCGATGACCGGGGGTGGGGTGCGTGCTGTGGTACGGCGGTTACGGGGCAAGGCCAGCATCGAGCTGAAGTCTCCAGGCGAAATCGAGGCGATGCGCGCCGCCGGAGCGGTGGTGGCCCGGACGCTGCGCTTGCTCGAATGTTATGCCCGCGCTGGGGTGAGCACCGGTGAGCTGGATGAGCTGGCGGAGCAGTCGATCCGGGACGCTGGGGCGATACCGTCGTTCAAGGGCTATCACGGGTTCCCCGGGTCGATCTGCAGTTCGGTCAACGAACAGGTGGTGCACGGCATCCCCAGCAGCGAGCAGGTGCTCGCCGACGGCGACCTGCTGTCCCTGGACTGCGGTGCGATCCTCGAGGGCTGGCACGGCGATGCCGCGGTGACGGTGCATGTGGGGACCATTGTGCGGGCCGATAAAAAACTATCGATGGCCTGCCGGGCGGCGCTGGAAGCCGGAATCGTGGCGGCGCGACCCGGTGGCAGGCTGACCGACATCTCTCACGCAGTGGAGTCCACGGCGCTGGCCGCCGGCGCTGCGCACGGCACGTCGTAC